>NZ_CAMEFG010000001.1 GCF_945915435.1 uncultured Paracoccus sp.
TCGCGGGCCTGCTGATCACCACCGAAGCCATGATCGCCGAAAAGCCCGAGCCGAAGCCGGCCGGCGGCGGCATGCCCGACATGGGCGGGATGGGTGGCATGGGCGGCATGATGTAAGCAGCCCGCCACAGGCACGAAAGGCCGCCCCAAGGGGCGGCCTTTTTCATGGCGGCAACCATCCGGCGATGGCCCGGCCATTACAGCGCCCTGTCGATATGCCGGGCAAGGGTCGCAGCCAGGTGCCGGGCATCCTCGCGCCGGTCGCTCCAGTCGTCCGCGATCTTGCCCAGATATGCCTTTCGCGCATATTCCAGCGTTGCACCGTCGCGCTGGCCGACTTTCGGCACGGCCCATGCGGCGGCGGCATCCTTGGTGACGAATGCGCCGCTGCTGGCCGTGTGCCACATCCTTGCAAGCGTCAGCAGGATGTTGCGCTCATCCCCGTGCAGCCCCGCCGCCAGGGTCGGAAGCAGCGCGCGCATGGCCCGGCGAACATCGCTGGCCGGGATCTCGGGCAGGAAGCGCGACAAGGGCGGCCCCAGCAGAGGCACAGATTCCCGCAAAGCCTGCGCCAGCACCAGCGTATGTTCGGGATCGTGGGCCGGGACCGGCGCCTCGCCTGCCTCGAACGCATCGCGCAGCCATTCGCCATAGACGAATTCGGCGCGGGCCGGATCGCTGCACCCGGCAAGGTCGGCGCGGCGAAACACCATGACCTCGAGGCAGCGCGGGCCTTCCGGCTTGGCAGGATGGCGGGCCGAAAGCCGCGACAGCGCCGCCGCAAGATCGCGACGCGGATCCGCCGCCAGATCATCGTCGATCACCGCGATCAGGTCGATGTCGCTTTGTGGCCGAAGCCCGCCCGATACGGCCGAGCCGTGCAGGCAGACCGCCAGAAGCCCCTCGCCCAGAATGCCGCGCAGGGCGGCCAGCGCCGCCTGCACCTGTTCGCTGCGATCGGGCATGGCGGCATCCTTCCTGTCAAGGGGCGTTCAAGCCCCCCCCCCTTAACCCGCGTCCTTTTCCGCCAGTTCCAGCCATTCCTCTTCCGCCGCGGCCAGGGCGGCCTGGCGATCGGCCAGCCCCTCGCTGGCCTTGCGGAACTTGGCCGGGGCGGTCTGGAACAGGTCAGGTTGGGCGAGGAACTCGGTCAGCTTGCCGATCTCGGCCTCAAGCCGTTCGATCACGGCGGGCAGTTCGGCAAGGCGGTGCTTTTCGGTGAAGGACAGGCCGGTCTTTCCCTGCGGGGTCTTTTCCTGCGGGGCCGGTGCGGGCCGGGCGGCAGGTCCGGGCGCAACCGGGGTGGCGGTGTCGGGCCGCTGCGCGCGATAATCCGACCAGCCGCCGGGATAGAGCGTCGCGCGCCCGTCGCCCTCCATCGCGATGGTCGCGGTCGCCACGCGGTCGATGAAGTCGCGGTCGTGGCTGACCAGCAGCACCGTGCCGTCATATTCGCCAAGCAGGTCCTGCAACAGGTCCAGCGTTTCGACGTCCAGGTCGTTCGTCGGTTCGTCCAGCACCAGAAGGTTCGAGGGCTGAGCCATGATCTTCGCCAGCAAGAGGCGCGCCTTTTCACCGCCCGACAGGCTGCCCACGGGCGCGCGCGCCTGCGCCTCGTCGAACAGGAAGTCCTTGAGATAAGCCACGACATGACGCGGATTGCCGCGCACCATCACCTGATCGGCCCGCCCCGAAACACGCATCAAGGCATCCCCCGTCAGCGCGTCCCACAGCGTCACGCTGTCGTCGATGGCGCTGCGGGTCTGGTCGAAGACCGCGATGTCCAGATTGGTGCCCAGCTTCACCTCGCCCGTGTCGGGGGGGATTTCGCCGGTCAGCATCTTGATCAGCGTCGTCTTGCCCGCCCCGTTCGGCCCCACGAAGGCCAGCCGGTCGCCGCGCATCACGCGCAGGTCGAAAGGCCGCAGGATCACCCGGTCGCCGAAGGATTTGGAAATCCCGCGCGCGTC
This sequence comes from uncultured Paracoccus sp., assembly GCF_945915435.1. Classification (GTDB taxonomy): domain Bacteria; phylum Pseudomonadota; class Alphaproteobacteria; order Rhodobacterales; family Rhodobacteraceae; genus Paracoccus. Next base: position 1,970 of record NZ_CAMEFG010000001.1, read on the forward strand.
GATCACCCGACGGCCAGACTGCTGGGCCGTTTCCAGCTCCATCGCGGCGGTGCCCTGGCGGCGGATCTGGGCGGCGCGCTGCTGGCGCAGGTCGGCCAGTGCGCGGAGGCGGCCCTGGTTGCGCTTGCGCCGGGCGCTGATGCCCTCGACCGCCCAACGGGCTTCCGCCTTGATCTTGCGGTCCAGCTTGTGGCGGGCCTCGTCCTCGGCGGCCCAGGTGGTTTTGCGCCATTCCTCGAAGGCGTTGAAACCCTTGTCCTGGCGGCGCACCTGCCCGCGGTCGATCCACAGGGTCGCGCGGGTCAGCGCGCGCAGAAAGGCGCGGTCGTGGCTGATCAGGACGAAGGCGGCGCGGGTAGCGGCAAGCTGTTCCTCGAGCCAGGCGATGGCCTCGATGTCCAGGTGGTTGGTCGGCTCGTCCAGCAGCATCAGCTCGGGCGCCTGCGCCATCAGACGCGCCAGCGCCGCGCGGCGGCGTTCCCCGCCCGAGGCGGTGGCGACGGGGCGGTCGGGGTCGAACTTCAACCCCTCGGCGGCCATTTCGATGCGATAGGCCTCCTCGGGCGGAAGGCCGGCGCCGGCATAATCGCCAAGCGTGGGATAGGCCGAAAGGTCGGGATCCTGCTCCATATACCCGGCCGAGGTTCCGGCGGGCATGACCACGCTGCCCGCGTCAGGCTCGACCAGCCCCGCCATGACCTTCATCAGCGTCGACTTGCCGGAACCGTTGCGGCCGACCAGCGCGATGCGGTCGCCCTGCTGAACGGTCAGGCTCAGGTCGTGGAAAACGGGATCGCCGCCGAAGGTCAGCGAAATATCGGTGAGTTGCAATAAAGGAGCGCGGGCCATGCCGCGCGACTACCCTGCCCCGCGCGCAAGGTCAATCTGCGCTTAAAGCTGCGCCAGCAATCGCCCCGCCAGATCGTGCAACTGGTTGCGATAGCCCGTCCGCCCCGAGGGCGCGTCGGGGTCCGAGGTGACGGCGATGGCGACGGGCGGCTGACCGCGTTCCGCCGGTGCGACATAGATCATCTGCCCGCCATAACCCCAGCCGTAGCAGACCTGCCGCCCGGCCATGCGATCCAGGAACCAGCCGTAGCCGTAGCCCGCCCCGGTGAAGGCCGAGGCCGTGCGCCGCACCCAGCTTTCCCCGATCCAGCCCTGCGGGATGACCAGTTCCTGCCCGGCCAGCCCGCCCGCCGCGTAAAGCGCGCCGAAGGCCAGCAGCGACCGCGTGGACATGGCCATCTGGTTGCCGCCCAGGTAGATCCCCTGCGGATCGCGATCCCAGCCTGCGATGGCAAAGCCCGGCACCGGACCCAGCCAGTCGCGCGCCAGTTCCAGCGTGGATCGCCCCGATGCCCGCGTCAGCGCCGCCGAAAGCAGATGGGTCGAGGCGGTCGAGTAAAGCATCCTGCCCCCCGGCTCGGCCACGAAGGGCGCGGCCAGCGCGTCGCGCACCCAGTTCGGGCTGGACACCCAACGCCCGTAAGCGGCGCCGGATTTCCGCTCAAGCCCCGCCTGCATGGACAGCAGGTGACCGACGGTAACGCGGCCAAGGCGGGGGTCGGGGCTTTCGGGCAGGTCGTCGCGCAGGATCTGCGCCACGGGCTGGTCCACCCCCGCGAACACGCCCCGCCCGATGGCGATCCCGGTCAGGGCCGAGACGATGGATTTCGACGCCGACTTGATATTCGTCGGCTGGTCGGCGGTGAACCGGCCATAGCCCCGCGCCGCGATTTCGTCCCCCGCCTGCCAGATCGCGATGGCGCGCAACTGCGGCAAGGCGGCGGCCTCGTCCAGGATTTCGGTCGGTCGGGCATCGCCCCGGCGCGCGGCGATCAGCGCGGGGGCGGCAAGGGCAAGCGACAGGGCGGCGCGGCGGGACAGCGTGGGATCCATGCGCGCAGGATAACCCGGCGGGCGCCCCCTGCGCGAGATCATTCGCTTCAACTTGCCGCCATCGTGCCCTTGACCTTGGCCGCGCGGCGGCCCAGCTTCCCGCTGGAAACGGAAAGCGAAGGATTGCCCAGATGATGCGCTCGACCTGCGACACGCCCACGGAACACGCCAGCCGCTATCTTCAGCAATTGTGCAAGCATTGGATGCACAAGTTCGCCGTGGAATTCGACGCTCAGGCGGGCCGGATCGCGCTGGCCGACGACGTCGCGCTGGCGATGCGGGCCGATCCGGCGGCCCTGCACCTGGAACTGGACGCACCCGACGCCGACACGCTGGAACGGTGGCAGACGGTCGTCGCCAACCACCTCGAACGCTTCGGCTTCCGCGAGGAACTGGCCTTCGACTGGAAGGCGGCCTGACGGTTGCCGATGCCGGGCCGCGCCGCTAAGGTGGCGCGGTCTTTCAAGCAGGGCGGCAGGATGAGCGAAAGCGGACAGAACTATCAGGTGCTGGCGCGGAAATACCGCCCCGAGACCTTTGCCGACCTGGTTGGGCAAGATGCGATGGTGCGCACCCTGAAAAACGCCTTCGCCGCCGACCGGATCGCGCAAGCCTTTGTCCTGACGGGGATTCGCGGCACCGGCAAGACGACGACCGCGCGCATCATCGCCAAGGGGCTGAACTGCATCGGTCCCGACGGTGCGGGCGGTCCCACGACCCAGCCCTGCGGTGTCTGCGAGCATTGCCTGGCCATCAGCGAGGGCCGCCACGTCGATGTGATGGAGATGGACGCGGCCTCGCGCACCGGCGTCGGTGACATCCGCGAGATCATCGAAAGCGTCCATTACCGGGCGGCCAGCGCGCGCTACAAGATCTATATCATCGACGAAGTTCACATGCTGTCCACCAGCGCCTTCAACGCGCTGCTCAAGACGCTGGAAGAACCGCCGCCGCATGTGAAATTCATCTTCGCCACCACGGAAATCCGCAAGGTGCCGGTCACGGTGCTGTCGCGCTGCCAGCGCTTCGACCTGCGCCGGATCGAACCCGAAGTGATGATCGCCCTTCTGAAGCGCATCGCCGATGCCGAAGGCGCGCAGATATCGGGCGACGCGCTGGCGCTGATCACGCGGGCCGCCGAAGGCAGCGCCCGCGACGCGACCAGCCTGCTGGATCAGGCGATCAGCCACGGCGCGGGCGAGACGACCGCCCCGCAGGTCCGCGCCATGCTGGGGCTGGCGGACCGGGGCCGGGTGCTGGACCTGTTCGACATGATCCTGCGCGGCGCCGCCGCCGAGGCGCTGACCGAGTTGCAGACCCAATATGCCGACGGCGCCGACCCCATCGCCGTGCTGCGCGACCTGGCCGAGATCACGCATTGGATCTCTATCCTCAAGATCACGCCCGAGGCCATCGACGACCCCACCATCGGCCCCGACGAGGCCCGGCGCGGCAAGGAATTCGCCGAAAACGTGCCCATGCGCGCGCTGACCCGGCTGTGGCAGTTGCTGCTGAAGTCGATCGAAGAGGTCTCGGTCGCGCCCAACGCCATGATGGCGGCGGAAATGGCGGTGATCCGCCTGACCCATGTCGCCGACCTGCCCGATCCGGATGCGCTGATCCGCAAGGTCCAGGCCTCGCTTGCCGCGGGCGAATTCTCGCCCGTCGCCGCGCCGGGGACCGGGGGCGCGGGGAACGCCCCGCAGGCGATGCGGCGTCCCGCGCCCGCCACCGCCACGGCAGGCAATGCCGCGCTGGCCGTAGCCCCCGATGCGGTCACCGCGCTGCACGACTTTCCCGCCGTGGTCGAGTTGATCCGCAGGATGCGCGACATGCAATTGCTGCTGGCGGTCGAGGATCACGTGCAACTGGTCCGCTACCAGCCCGGCCGGATCGAGTTCCAGCCCACCGCCGACGCCCCCGCCGATCTGGCGCAAAAGCTGGCCGAGCGGTTGCGAAGCTGGACCGGCGGGCATCGCTGGGTCGTCACCCTGGCCAATGAGGGCGGCCAGCCCACCATCTCGCGAACCCGCGAGGCCGAGCAAGAAGCCATCCGCCAGCGCGCCATGCAAAACCCCATCGCACAGGCGATCTTCGCCAGCTTTCCGGGCGCGCAGATCACCGACATCCGCAAGGCCCCTGCCGGGACGGCGGTTGAAATCGACGCGGGCGAGGATACATCCTCGCATGAAACCGCCGACGGCGTCGTCGCCGAGGTCGAGGAATGGGACCCCTTCGAGGATGAGGACTGAAAGATGATCAAGGGATTGGAAGGCTTGGGCGATCTGTCCGGCATGATGCAGGCCGCGCAGGAAATGCAGACGAAGATGGCCGAGATGCAGGAAACGCTGGCCCGCACCATCGTCACCGGCGAATCCGGGGGCGGTCTGGTCAAGGCCCGCGCCACCGCCAAGGGCGAATTGACGGGGCTGGACATCGACCCCTCGATCTTTCGGTCAGAGGACAAGGAAATCGTCGAGGACCTGATCCTTGCCGCGATCAAGGACGCGCAGAAACGCGCCGCCGACACCTCGCAGCAGGAAATGGCAAAGATCGCAAGCAGCATGGGCCTGCCGCCCGACGTGAAATTCCCCTTCTGAGCGCGGCAGGACGGCCAACCGCATGAGCGAGGGTAACGGCACCGGCGATATCCAGGCCCTGATCGCGCAGATCGCGCGGCTGCCGGGGCTTGGCCCACGCTCGGCCCGGCGCATCGTGCTGCACCTGATCCGCAAGCGCGCGGGCCAGATGGCGCCGCTTGCCGCGCTGATGGCCGAGGTCGCCGAAAACTCGCGCGAATGCGTGAGTTGCGGCAATATCTCGGATGGCGACATCTGCCCGATCTGCACCGACCCGGCCCGCGCCACCGGGGAAATCTGCGTGGTGACGGATGTGGCCGACCTTTGGGCGCTGGAACGCGGGCGGGCCTTTGGCGGGCGCTACCACGTCCTTGGCGGCAGCCTGTCGGCGCTGGATGAAATCGGCCCCGAGGACCTGCGCATCCCGCAACTGCTGGAACGGATCGCGCAGGAGGGTATCTCGGAGGTGATCCTCGCCCTGGCCGCCACGGTGGAAGGCCAGACCACCGCCCATTACATCGCCGAGGCGCTGGCGGGCACCGGCGTCGCCGTCACCGGGCTGGCCCAAGGCGTCCCCATCGGCGGAGAACTGGACTTCCTGGACGACGGCACCCTCACCGCGGCCCTTCGCGCAAGACGCCGCCTGTAACGGCAAGGCGCGGGAAAATCCCGCGCCTTCAATCAAATGGCGTGCGGGCTTTGCCCGCACATTTTTATTCAAGGGGCCGGATTTTCCGGCCCCGCCGCTGGTCAGGCCCCGTGCTCAGGCATCCAGTTTGCCGACGGCTTTCGCCGGTTTCGCGATCTCGATCCGGCGGGGTTTCAGCGCCTCGGGCAATTCGCGCACCAGGTCGATATGCAGCATCCCGTCAAGATGGCTGGCGCCCTCGACCCGGACGTGATCGGCAAGGGTGAACTTGCGCTCGAACGCGCGGGTGGCGATGCCGCGATGCAGGTAGTTGCGCCCTTCATCCTCGTCGGCCTGCTTGCGGCCCGAGACGATGACGGCGCCTTCCTTCACCTCGACCGACAGGTCGTCGGCAGAAAAGCCGGCGACGGCGATCGAGATGCGATAGGCGTTCTCGCCCGTCTTTTCGATATTGTAGGGCGGATAACCCTGCTGCGGCAGGTCGCTGGCCAGCGCGCGGTCCAGCACATCGGCGATCCGGTCGAAGCCGACCGAGGCACGGTAAAGCGGGGTCAGGTCAAAGTTTCGCATGTCGCATCCTTTTTCAAAGCGATACAAGCTTGCCCCCCGAAAGGGCGGGCGGTTTCCCGGATGCCCGTCGCGGGCCATCCGACAGGGGGAATCTGGGAAGCCCGCCGCGGCGTTTCAAGCCCCCGCATCGGGGGCTGCGTGCGCGATGACGATTGCATCCGCGCGGCTTTGCTGTGATCTTGCGGGCCAACCGCAACGATCCGCCCGATACCGGGCCGCGCCGACTGGGACATGCGATGAACCCGCTTCTTGCCGTGCTGCAATCCTTTCACCTGTGGGATCTTGCCGCCTTCCTGTGGCTGTTCTTCGCCTGGTTCTTCATTGGCTGGCGGATCGAGAACCCGCCTGCCGACAAGCCCTCGGTCTCGGTCCTGATGAAGGACTACCGGCGCGAATGGATGCGTCAGTTCGTCCACCGCGATCCGCGGATCTTCGACGGTAACATCCTGTCCAGCCTGCGCGAAAGCACGGCCTTCTTCGCCTCGGCCTCGATGATCGCGATCGGGGGCGGGCTGGCGCTGATCGGCAATTCCGAGCAGATCGCGGGCTTCGCGCGCCAGATGCAGCTTGGCGACGTTCCGACCATCAAATGGGAGGTCAAGATCATCATCGCCCTGCTGTTCGTGGTCGATGCCTTCCTGAAATTCGTCTGGTCGAACCGGCTGTTCGGCTATTGCGCGATCATGATGGGATCGGTGCCCGACGACGCACGCGACCCCCGCGCCCTGCCCCGCGCAATGCAGGCGGCCGAGTTGAACATCCGCGCCGCCCGCAGCTTCAACGCGGGGCTGCGCGGGATCTATTTCGCGCTTGGCACGCTGGCATGGCTGGCGGGCGCGGTGGCGCTGATCGTGGCGGTGGCGGCGGTGTTCTACCTGAACTGGCAGCGCGAATTCGGGTCGATCTCGCGCCGGGTGATGCTGGCGCACCGCCCGGAAGCGGGACCGGAGGGCTAGGCCTGCCAGCCGGGCTTGCGCCGGTCGAAGAAAGCGGCGATCCCTTCGGCGGCCTCGGGCGCGTCCCAGGCATCGACCAGCGCATCCATGCTGATCTCGATCACATCCGGGTCGATGCGCGGGCCAAGCCTGCGCGCAAGGCGCTTGGCCGCGCCGACGGCGCCGGGGGCGGTTTGCAGGTAGGCCTCGGCCTCGGCCAAGGCGACGGCATCCAGTTCGCCGGGCGCGTGGACACCGGCCAGAAGGTCCAGCCGCATCGCCTCGTCCGCGTCGAATATCCGCGCCGACATGAAGACGCGGCGCGCCCGCCCCTCGCCCATCCGGGCGACGACATAGGGGCCGATGGTGGCGGGGATCAGGCCAAGCCGCGTCTCGGTCAGCCCGAAACGGGCGCCTTGCGCGCCAAAGGCCACGTCGCAGACCGAGATCATGCCGATGCCCCCGCCGAAGGCATTGCCCTGCACCTTGCCGATCAACGGCCTGGGCATTTCATTGAGCGCATTCAGCATCATCGCCAGCTTGCGCGCAGCGGCGCGGCGCGCAGGCCCGTCGGCACCAAGCTGTTCGCGCATCCAGCCAAGATCGCCGCCCGCGCAGAAGCTGGGACCCGTGCCGGTCAGGATCACGGCGCGGGTATCGGGGTCGCTGCCCAGCATCCCGGCGGCCTCGGTCAATTCGTCCATCATCTGCGCCGACAAGGCGTTGTGCTTCTCCGCCCGCGCCAGCCGCAGGGTCGTGATGCCGCGCCCGTCGCGGTCGATGGCTATGGTCTGGAAATTCATTGCGTTCCCTCTGCCCGCATGGCCCCCTGACGCATGGCCCCCTGACGCATGGCATGTGCCATGTCCGCCGCCTGCGCGATGATATCCATGTCCAGCCCGGTGTCATGGCCAAGCGCTGCCAGATGCGCCGCCAGCTTTTCGGTCGCCACATTGCCCGCCGCGCCGGGCGCATAGGGGCAGCCCCCCAGCCCGCCCACGGCGGCGTCGAAGACCCGCAGCCCGCGCGCAAGGCTCGCGTCGGTGTTTTCCAGCGCGCGGCCTGCGGTGTCGTGGTAATGCCCGGCCAGGCGGTCGGGGGGCAATTCGTTCAGCACGGCGGCCAGCATGGCGTCGATGGTCTCGGCCCTGCCCTGCCCGATGGTGTCGCCCAGGCTGATCTCGTAACAGCCCATGTCGCGCAGCGCCGCCGCCACGCGGGCGACGCTGGCGGGCGGGGTCGGCCCGTCGAAGGGGCAATCCGTCACGACCGAGACATAGCCCCGCACCGGCACCCCATCCACCTGCGCCGCCTGCGCGACCGGGGCCAGACGTTCGAGGCTTTCGGCGATGGTGGCGTTCAGGTTGGCCTTGGAAAACCCCTCGGACGCGCTGGCGAAGATCGCGACCTCGCTGGCACGGGCGGCGCGGGCGGCCTGATAGCCCTTCATGTTGGGCGTCAGCACCGCATAGCTGATGCCGGGACGGCGGGTAATGCCCGCCATCACCTGCGCCGCGTCGGCCATCTGGGGCACCCATTTCGGGCTGACGAAGCTTGTGACCTCGATCCGCCGGAAACCGGCCTGCGACAGCAGGTCGACCAGCGCGATCTTTTCCGCGGCAGGGATCAGCCGCTTTTCGTTCTGCAAGCCGTCGCGCGGCCCCATTTCGAATATCTCGACGAATTCAGGCATCGGGGGCCTCGTAGAAATCGCGGGTGTAGATGGTGGGGGCGCCTGCAGGCGGCAGGCACCGGGCAAAGGCGGGGCGCGCGGCGCAGCGGGCGGCATAAGCCGCAAGGCGCGGGCGTTCATCCAGCCGCACGAAGCGCCCCGCCAGCCAGACCGAATAGCCCACCGCGCAGTCCACGCCCGAAAATTCGCCCATCAGCCAGTCGTCCTTCAGCCAGTCCTCGACCAGCCGCAGGGCCCGCGACAGGCGGGCGGCCTCCAGCTTCATCACGGTGGGGGAACGCTGCCAATCCTCACGCAGGACGACATGGTGCTGGGTCAGGTTCGCCAGATGCTGGCCAAGCGTCTCGGCGTAATGCAGCCAGTCCAGCCAGGCGCCGCGCCCCGGCTGACCCGGCAGGGCGATGAGGTGGGGCGCGCGGGTCTCGCAAAGGTATTCGATCATCGCGCCGGATTCGTGCAGCGTCAGGCCGCCGATCTGCAAGGCGGGCACGCGGCCCGTGGGGTGGATACGGTCATAGGGTGCGGCCCGCATCGAGCCGTCGAAGAAATCGAGCGGGCGCAATGCGTAGTCGCAACCGATTTCCTCGAGCAGCCACATGACCCGCATCGAGCGCGACAGCGGCACATGCCAGAGCGTGATCTCAGTCATCGTCGCCGTCCAGCCGGATCAGGGGGGCGCCTGCCTCGACCTGATCGCCCTCATGGGTCAGGACCTCGGCCACGGTGCCGTCGCGGGCGGCGGTCAGGGTGTGTTCCATCTTCATCGCCTCCAGGATGGCAAGCCGGTCGCCTGCCGCGACATGCTGGCCGGGGGTGACGAAAACCGCCTTGACCAGCCCCGGCATGGGCGAAAGCGTCAGCCCGCCGCCCGCCTCCTCGGCCCCGCGATCCAGCGGGTCGATAGGGGTCAGGGTCAGCGTGCCAAGGCCGAAGACGCTGACCCCGCCGTCATGGCAGGCGATCCGCGCGGCGCAGGGGCCGCCGTCGATCCACCAGCGGCCATTGCGCCGGGCGATGTCGTGGGGCTGGCCGTCGATGGTGACGCGGGCCTGGCCGGGGCCGAGAACCTCAAGCACGGCCTGACCGCCCTGCCATTCGACGCTGCGCCGCAGGGGTTGCCACAGCACCGTGCCGGGCTGCGGTTCGCGATTTTGGCAAGGGGCCAGCCCGGCCAGCCCGATCACCGCCAGCGCGAGTGCGCGCGGATCGGGTGGCGTCTGCGCGGTCAGCGCATCAAGGTCGCGGGCGATCAGGTCGGTATCGACCTCGCCCCGCCCGAAACCCTCATGCCGGGTCAGGGCGCCCAGGAAATCGACATTGGTGACGGAACCCGCGACCTCGGTATCGGCCAGAGCGGTTTCCAGCGCACGCAGCGCGATGGCACGGGTCGGGCCGTGGGTGACGATCTTGGCGATCATCGGGTCATACCACGGGCTGATCGTGTCGCCCTGCCTGACGCCGGTTTCGATTCGGGCGTGTTCGGGAAAGCGCAGATGGGCAAGGGTGCCGGTGGCGGGCAGGAAACCGGCGGGAACGTCCTCGGCATAAAGCCGGGCCTCGAAGGCGTGGCCGGTGATGGCCAGGTCCTGCTGGCGGGCGGGCAGGGATTCGCCGCTGGCGACGCGGAGTTGCCATTCGACAAGATCGATGCCGGTGATCAGTTCGGTCACGGGATGTTCGACCTGCAGGCGGGTGTTCATCTCCATGAACCAGAAACGGTCGGGGCGCAGGCCCTCGCTGCCGTCGACGATGAACTCGATCGTGCCCGCGCCGCTGTAGCCGATCGCCTCGGCCGCGCGGGTGGCGGCGGCACCCATCGCCTGGCGCATTTCAGCGGTCATGCCGGGGGCCGGGGCTTCCTCGATCACCTTCTGGTGGCGGCGTTGCAGCGAACAGTCGCGTTCGAACAGGTGGACGGCGCGGGTGCCGTCGCCGAAGACCTGCACCTCGATATGGCGGGGTTTGCGGATGTATTTCTCGATCAGCACGGCGGGGTTGGCGAAGGCGGTCGCGGCCTCGCCCTGCGCCGATTGCAGGGCGGCGGCGAAGGCGCCGGGGGTTTCGACCAGCCGCATGCCCTTGCCGCCGCCGCCCGCGACGGCCTTGATCAGGACGGGATAGCCGATGGCCGCCGCCTGCGCGGCGAGGTGGTCCGCGTCCTGGTTGTCGCCGTGATAGCCGGGCACCACGGGCACGCCCGCCTGTTCCATCAGCGCCTTGGCCGCGTCCTTCAGCCCCATCTTGCGGATCGCATCCGCCGAGGGACCGATGAAGGCCAGCCCGGCCTGATCGACCGCCTGCACGAAATTGGGGTTCTCGGACAGGAAGCCGTAGCCGGGATGGATCCCTTGCGCGCCGGTATCCAGTGCTGCGCGGATGATGGTATCGCCGCGCAGGTAGCTGTCCCTGGGCGCCGGGCCGCCGATATGGACGGCCTCGTCCGCCATCGCGACATGGCGGGCATCGCGGTCGGCATCCGAATAGACGGCGACGGTGCGCACGCCCAGCCTGCGGGCGGTGTCGATGACGCGGCAGGCGATTTCACCGCGGTTGGCGATCAGGATCTTTGCGAACATGGGGCACCTTGCCTCTGGCGAAGGCCGGGGGCTGCCGCCCCCGGACCCCCGCGGGTATTTGGATGATGAAGAAAGCGGGCGCGGTCCTGTGGCATCTGCCTACATCCTGAAGATGCCGAAGCGCGTTGGTTCTATCGGGGCGTTGAGGCTGGCACGGAGCGAAAGGGCCAGCACCTCGCGCGTCTTGCGGGGATCGACGATGCCATCGTCCCAGAGGCGCGCCGAGGCGTAGAGGGGGTGGCTCTGGCGTTCGAACATCTCGATGGTGGGGCGCTTGAACTCGGCCTCTTCCTCGGGGGACCAGGTGCCGCCGCGGCGCTCGATGCCGTCGCGGCGCACGGTGGCCAAGACGCCCGCGGCCTGTTCGCCGCCCATGACGCCGATACGCGAGTTCGGCCATGTCCACAGGAAGCGCGGGCTGTAGGCGCGGCCCGACATGCCGTAATTGCCCGCGCCGAAGCTGCCGCCGACCAGCATCGTGATCTTGGGCACGTTTGTCGTCGCGACCGCCGTCACCATCTTGGCGCCGTGGCGCGCGATGCCTTCGTTTTCGTATTTGCGCCCGACCATGAAGCCGGTGACGTTTTGCAGGAAGACCAGCGGGATGTTTCGCATCGAGCAGAGTTCGATGAAATGGGCGCCTTTCTGCGCGGCCTCGGAAAAGATCACGCCGTTGTTGGCGACGATGCCGACAGGGCAGCCCTGGACATGGGCAAGGCCCGTGACCAGCGTTTCGCCGAAGCGGGCCTTGAATTCGTCGAAACGCGAGCCGTCGACCACGCGGGCGATCACCTCGCGGATATCGTAGGGGGTGCGCAGGTCGGGGGGGGTGACGCCCAGGATTTCCTCGGGGTCGTAGGCCGGGGGTTCGGGCGATTGCCACGCGACCGTCTGCGGCTGTTGCCGGTTGAGGTTGCCGATCGCGCGGCGGGCCAGCGCCAGCGCATGGGCGTCGTCCTCGGCCAGGTAGTCGGCGACGCCGGAGAGGCGGGTGTGGACGTCGCCGCCGCCAAGGTCCTCGGCGCTGACGACCTCGCCCGTCGCGGCCTTGACCAGCGGCGGGCCGGCCAGGAAGATCGTGCCCTGGTTTCGCACGATGATCGTGACGTCGGACATGGCGGGCACATAGGCGCCCCCCGCCGTGCAGGACCCCATCACCACCGCGATCTGCGCAATCCCGCGCGCCGACAACTGCGCCTGGTTGTAGAAGATGCGGCCGAAGTGGTCGCGGTCGGGAAAGACCTCGTCCTGATTGGGCAGGTTGGCGCCGCCCGAATCGACCAGGTAGACGCAGGGAAGCCGGCATTCCTGCGCGATTTCCTGGGCGCGCAGGTGCTTTTTCACCGAGATCGGGTAATAGGTGCCGCCCTTGACCGTCGCGTCATTGGCCACGACCATCACATCCTGGCCATGCACCTGCCCGATGCCCGCGATCACCCCCGCCGACGGGGCCGCGCCGTCATACATCCCATGCGCCGCCGTCGCGCCGATTTCCAGAAACGGGCTGCCGGGGTCGAGCAGGTTCGCCACCCTTTCGCGCGGCGCCATCTTGCCGCGCGAGACGTGGCGTTCCAGCGCGGCGGGGCCGCCGCCCGCAGCCGCGGCCTCGGCCGCCTGGCGCACGGTTTCCAGCATTTGCAGATGCGCCTGGCGGTTGGCGCGGAACGTCTCGGACGAGGGCAGCGCGGCTGAGCGCAGTTTCATGGCAGGACCCTTCTGGCGGAAAAACGATGCGCGAAAGCCACGGATCGCGCGGTGCCGTCACATGGTTGATGCAGATCAAGGCGGCGGGGACGGGATCCGCGCGATGAGGCGGGGCGCGAACTTGCAAGAGGTTTGAAATGAAACGCCATATTCTTATCGCGACGGCGCTGGTCGCCCTTTGCTCGCCCGTGTTCGCGCAGTCGCAAGGCGAATGGACCATCGGCATCGGCGTGGCCCATGTCGATCCCAAGTCCGACAACGGCACGCTGGCAGGCGGCACGGTTCCGACCAGCATCGGCAGCAGCACGCGCCCGAGCATTACCTTTGAATATTTCATCCGCGACAACCTGGGCATCGAGGTGCTGGCGGCCCTGCCCTTCCGCCACTCGATCAGGTCCGAGGGGGCCGAGATCGGGACGGTCAAGCACCTGCCGCCGGTCGTGTCGCTGCAATATCACTTCGACGCGACGCCGCAGTTCAAGCCCTTCGTGGGCGTCGGCGTGAACTTCACCGGCTTCTGGGACGGCGAGGCGCGGGGACCGCTGGAGGGCAGCAGCCTGCGCGTCAAGAACAGTTGGGGGCTGGCCGCGCATCTGGGTGCGGATTACTGGATCAACGACCGCTCGGCGATCCGCGCGGACCTGCGCTGGATCGACATCAATGCGGATGTCGAGCTTGACGGGACAAGGATCGGCTCGGTCGATGTCGATCCGGTAGTCGCGGGCATCAGCTATGTGATGAAGTTCTGAAGCCTGCGGGCAGAAAACGGCGGGGCGTCCCACGGGGCGCCCTTTTTCATTTGGGGGGTCGGGACGCGCGCCGGTCATGGGGTTTCCGCGACGGCGCGCAGGCGCAGGGCCTGTTCGGCGGTCAGTTCCAGCATGCATTGCATCGACGCCGGACCGCCCGCCGTGCCGCCCTGCCACCTGACCGATTCGAAGGTGCAACTGGCATCGCGGAAGGCGATCCAGTGGCGTTGGGCGTCGCGCAGGACCGGGGCAGCGGGCGCCGCGGCCGAGCCGAGCCGGTCGAGTTCCGCATCCGCCGCCTCTGCCTGCGTCAGGGCGCGGTCATACCAGGCGTTCAGCAGCATGTCCCATTCGCCAGTCTCACGGCCAAGGCAGCCGGACATGCCGACGGTCGTATCGCCGCCGGGCCGCGCCATGCAGTCCTGCGCGGCGGTCCCGATGCAGATGCGCAGATCATCCGCCGTCGCGCCCGCGCCCTTGTCGCCCGCCGCCCGGTCGAGGCAGGCGGAAAGGAAACCGTCGTCATAGCCCACATCCATCTGCGGGCCCTCCTGCGCAAGGGCGGGCATGGTGGCCAGCGCAAGGATCGCAGCGACGCGCATCATGCCAGCGACAGCAGTTCGCGGCCGATCAGCATGCGGCGGATCTCGCTTGTGCCGGCGCCGATCTCCATCAGCTTGGCGTCGCGGAACAACCGGCTGACCACCGAATCGTTCAGGAAGCCCGCGCCCCCCAGCGCCTGCACCGCCTGATGGGCCTGCACCATCGCCTGTTCGCTGGCGTAAAGCACCGCCCCCGCCGCATCCTGCCGGGTGACGCGGCCCGCGTCGCAGGCGCGCGCGACCTCGTAGACATAGGCGCGGGCGGTGTTCAGCGCGACATACATGTCGGCGATCTTGCCCTGCATCAATTGGAAGCTGCCGATGGGCTGGCCGAACTGCTTGCGGTCGCGGACATAGGGCATCACCTCGTCCAGGCAGGCGGCCATGATGCCAAGTCCGATGCCCGAAAGGACCAGCCGTTCGTAATCCAGCCCCGACATCAGCACGCGCACGCCCTTGCCCTCGGCGCCCAGGATGTTTTCGGCGGGCACCTCGCAGTTATCAAAGATCAACTCGCCCGTGTTCGAGCCGCGCATGCCCAGCTTGTCGAAATGCGGGCCGGTGGAAAAGCCCTTCATGCCGCGCTCGACGATGAAGGCGGTGATGCCGCGGCTGCCCGCCTCGGGGTCGGTCTTGGCATAGACGACCAGGATATCGGCGTCGGGGGCGTTGGTGATCCAGTATTTGTTGCCGTTCAGCACGTAATGATCGCCGCGCTTCTCGGCCCGCAGCTTCATCGACACGACATCGGAACCCGCCCCTTCCTCGGACATGGCCAGCGCGCCGACATGGGTGCCCGCGCAAAGGCCGGGCAGGTATTTCGCGCGTTGGGCATCGTTGCCGTTCAGCTTGATCTGGTTCACACAGAGGTTGGAATGCGCGCCATAGGACAGGCTGACGCTGGCGCTGGCGCGGGCGATTTCCTCGGTCGCGACGACATGGGCCAGATAACCCATCCCGGCGCCGCCCCATTCCTCGGCCACGGTGATACCCAGCAGGCCAAGCCCGCCCAGTTCGGACCAGAGTTCGTCGGGAAAGGCGTTGCTGCCGTCCACCTGCGCCGCCATCGGCTTGACGCGGTCCTGCGACCAGCGATGCACCATCTCGCGCAGGGCGTTCACATCCTCGCCCAGATCGAATTCCATCCCCGTCGTGAACATCGCGGACCCCCTCCCTTTATTGAACGACCGTTCATTTAATGAATGGGGGATGACCACCCCGCCTGTCAAGAATTTTCTGCCGCAGCGTCCGAGCCGGCCCCCGGACCTGTTTCATTGACAGAAAGGCAAGGCGGCGTCATCTTTAACGGGAATCAAGTCGGGCGAATACGCCCTGCAAGATGGTTTCTGAGGATGTATGGTAACGATTGCAGCCCCAACTGGCGGGGCAGACAGCCAGATCGGGATGGGCCATGATGCGGCCCGATCTCTTGCCGAATTCGAATCCGCCCTGCTGCTGGCCGCGGATGCCTATCGCCGTTGGATCGTGGCCGGGCTGGACAGGGCCGGGCAGGCCGGGCTGTCGCCGCTCGAGGCGCTTTTCCTGCTGATCCTGACCGGCCGCGACGAGCCGCTGGGTTTTGCCGAACTCTGCGCAACCGCCCGCGTGGGCGAGGCGCACCTGGCCCATTACGCCCTGCGCAAGCTGCAAGGGCTGGGGCTGGTGCGGACAGCAAGGCAGGGCAAGCGCAAGACCGCGGGCCTGACCGACAGGGGACACGAGTTGACGGCCAATTTCCATGCGCTATACGGCGCCTTGCTGGATGCGCAGGCGACGGCCCTGTCGCATGGCAAGGAACTGGGGCGGATGGCTGACGCGATGCGGGAACTGGCGGCATTCTACGAACGGGCCAAGCAGGCAACCCAGGCGTGCTGAGGCTGGCGCTGGTCCGCCACGCCCCTACCCGCCCCGATGGCCGGATGACCGGGCGGCGCGAGGTCGATGCCGATTGCGCCCATCCCGCCGCGCTGGACCGGCTGCGGCAGGGGATCGGCGCGCTTGCCCCCGCGCAGGTCTGGACCAGCCCGGCGCGACGCTGCCTTCAGACCTGCGCCGCCCTTGGACTGAACGCGCGCATCCTTCCCGATCTGGTCGAGCAGAGCTTTGGCGAATGGGAAGGCGCGCGCTATGACGAGTTGCCCGACCTCGGCCCGCTCGGCACCGGGGAACTGGCCCGCCACCGCCCGCCGGGGGGCGAAAGCTTTCTGGACATGACCGCGCGGGTCCGCCCGCTGCTGGATGGGGCCAAAGACGATACGCTGATCGTCGCCCACGCCGGAACCATCCGCGCGGCGCTGTCGCTGGTCGTGGGGGACGCGGCGCTGTCCTTTGCCGCCGCACCGCTGTCGCTGACCGTGCTGATCCGGGCGGGCGGCATCTGGTCGGTCGAGCGCGTCAACTGCGGCGGCATCGCATGACGGGACAGGGCGATACGCCGATCATTGCGCCGGACCGCCCACGCAAATGCAGGCAGGCCCACGCGGCGCTGTCTTTTGCCGCCGCACTCTTGTCGCTGACCGTGCCGGTCTCGGCGGACAAGCGGGGCAATCGCATGCTCGGACCGCGCAAGATGCGGGCCACCGGACGGGACCGCATGCGCAGGGGCAAGCGGGTCCGCGCGGCCGGGCGCCTCTCCTTCACGCCGCTGTCGCTGACCGCGCTGGTCCGGGCAGGCAAGACGAGCGGCGTCGCATGACATGGCCCGCCGACACGCTGGCCGTCGCGCTGGTGGCGTTGGCGCTGGATGCGCTGATCGGCTGGCCGGATGGGCTTTATCGCCGCATCGGCCATCCGGTGACATGGCTGGGGCAGCTGATCGCGGTGCTGGACCGGCGCTGGAACCAGGGCGCGGGGCGGGTGTGGCGGGGCGTCGCGGCCTCGGTCGTCGTGATCGTGGCGGCGGCGGTGCCCGCGCTGCTGCTGGCCCGCTGGCTGACCCCTCTGCCCTTCGGCCCGGTCCTGCTGGGGGTCCTGGCATGGCCACTGGTCGCCAGCCGGTCCCTGCACGATCACGTCGCCGCCGTGGCCGCGCCGCTGGCGCGCGGCGATATGGCGGGCGCACGCGCGGCTGCCGCGATGATCGTCGGGCGCGATCTGGACGACCGCCCCGAACCCATCGCCCGCGCGGCGTTGGAGAGTCTGTCCGAGAATGCCTCGGACGGGGTGGTCGCACCGCTTTTCTGGGCCGCCGTCGCCGGTCTGCCCGGAATCGCCGCCTACAAGGCGATCAATACGCTGGATTCGATGATCGGCCACCTGAACGCGCGGCATGGCGCGTTCGGTCGCTTCGCGGCGCGGCTGGACGATCTGGTCAACCTGCCCGCCTCGCGCCTGACCGGGCTGCTGATCGCGGCGGCAGCCGGGTCGCGACGCGCCTTGCGCGTGATCCGGGCCGATGCCCGCCGCCACCGCTCGCCCAATGCGGGCTGGCCCGAGGGCGCGATGGCGGGCGCGCTGGATGTGCGGCTGTCGGGGCCGCGCAGCTACGGCGGTGTCACCACGGACGAGCCTTGGCTGAACCCCGCCGCGCGCGACCCCGGCCCGCAGGACCTGCTGCGGGGATTGCGGATCTATCGCCGCGCGGTGGCGGGGGCGGGGCTGCTGATGGCGCTGCTCTGGCTGGCGGTCTAGCGCCAGTCGAAGAACCCGGTGGGGGCGCGGGACAGCAGTTCCTCGGCCAGGTCGACGCCCAGTTCCGGGCCGTCTGCGACAGGCCCGCGACGTTCGCCCGCCAGCGCCTCGGACCCGTCGGGGCGCAGGATCTCGCCGCGCAGCCAGATGTCGCCGCCCTCCAGCAGGGCCAGCGCGGCGATGGGGGTTTCGCACGACCCGTCCAGCCGCGCCAGAAAGGCGCGCTCGGCGGTGACGCGCTGTCCGCTGGGGCCGTCGTGGATCGCGGCCAGCAACGCGCCCGCCATGCTGTCACCCGCGCGCCGTTCGACCCCGATGCAGCCCTGCGCGACGGCGGGCAGCATGTCCTGCGGCTCGATGGCGCTTTGGGCAACCTCGGTCATCCCAAGCCGTGACAGGCCCGCCATCGCAAGGAAGGTCGCCTCGGCCACGCCCTCGTCCAGCTTGCGCAGCCGGGTCTGGACGTTGCCGCGGAACTCGACCAGTTGCAGGTCGGGACGGCGCAGGGCCAGCTGCGCGCGGCGGCGCAGGCTGGACGAGCCGACCACCGCGCCCTGCGGCAGTTCCGCGATGCTGCGATACTTGCGACTGACGAAGGCATCGCGCACATCCTCGCGCGGCAGGAAGCAGTCGATCACCAGACCGTCGGGCTGGATCGTCGGCATGTCCTTCATCGAATGGACGGCGATGTCGATCGCGCCACTGGCCAGCGCCTCCTCGATCTCGCGGGTGAACAGGCCCTTGCCGCCGATTTCCTTCAGCGCGCGGTTCTGGATCTGGTCGCCGGTCGTGGTCATCGGCACGATCTGGAACGCATCGGACGGCAGGCCATGCGCGGCCATCAGCCGGTCGCGCGTCTCATGCGCCTGCGCAAGCGCCAGGACCGAGGCGCGGGTGCCGATACGCAGCGGGCGGGTGGGGTCGGGCATCTGTGTCATGGCAAGCGGCATAGCCCCGCCCCGCGCCCTTGACAACGGGGACGTGCTGGCGATGAAGGATCAACACAGGAGAAATCATGACCACCAAGACCATCCTGCGCGCGCTTTCGGGCGAGCGGCTGCCCACCCCGCCCATCTGGATGATGCGTCAGGCGGGTCGCTACCTGCCCGAATACCGCGCGACCCGCGCACAGGCGGGCGACTTTTTGTCGCTGTGCTATACGCCCGATCTCGCCGCCGAGGTGACGCTGCAACCGATCCGCCGCTATGGTTTCGACGCGGCGATCCTGTTCGCCGACATCCTGCTGATTCCGCAGGCACTGGGCAGCGACGTCTGGTTCGTGACCGGCGAAGGCCCGCGCTTGTCCACGATTACCGACGCGGCGGGGGTGGCGGCGCTGAAGCCCGCGGATGCGGTCCATGACAAGCTCTCGCCCATCTATCAGACCCTGCGCATCCTGCGCCGCGAACTGCCGGCCGAGACGACGCTGATCGGTTTCGCCGGTGCCCCCTGGACGGTCGCGACCTATATGGTCGCCGGTCGCGGCACCCCCGATCAGGGACCGGCGCACGCGATGAAGGCCGCCGACCGCGCGGCGTTTTCGGCGCTGATCGACCGGATCGCGGATGCGACCATCGAATATCTGTCCGCACAGGTCGAGGCGGGGGCCGAGGTGCTGAAACTGTTCGACAGTTGGGCCGGTTCGCTGAAAGGCGCCGATTTCGACGATTTCGCGCTGGCGCCCGCGCGGCGGATTGTCGCGGCGCTGAAGGCGCGCCACCCCGGCGTGCCCATCATCGCCTTCCCGCGCGAGGCCGGGCCGCGCTACGTTGGTTTCGCCCGCGCGGTCGGGGCCGATTGCGTGGCGCTGGACCAGTCGGTCGATGCGGGTTGGGCCGCCGAAAACGTCCAGAGCGATGGCTGCGTCCAGGGCAACCTCGACCCCCGGCTGCTGGTCGAGGGCGGGCCGCGCCTGATCCAGGAAACCCGCCGCATCGTGCAGGCTTTCGCGAATGGGCCGCATATCTTCAACCTCGGCCACGGCATCACCCCCGACGCCGACCCCGACAACGTGCATCGCATGATCGAGGCGGTGCGGGGCTGAATTGGGCTGGATCATCGCCACGCTGATCGCCTCGGCGGCGCAGACCGCGCGCAATGCGGCACAGCGGCAGTTGACGGCGCAGGTCGGGACTATGGGCGCGACGGCGGTGCGCTTTGTCTTCGGCGCGCCCTTTGCGCTGGTGTTTCTGGCGGTGCTGGCGATGCGCGTGGAGCTGCCGCACCCCGATGCTGCCGCGCTGGCATGGGTCGCGGGCGGCGCGCTGACCCAGATCGCTGCCACCGCGCTGATGTTGCAGGCGATAAGCAGCCGGGGCTTCGGCGTCGTCACCGCGCTGATGAAGACGGAACCCGTCACGCTGGCGATCCTGGGCGCGGTGCTGCTGGCCGAACCGCTCGGCCCCGCACGGATGGGGGCGATCGCCATCGCGACCTTCGGCGTCGTGCTGATGTCGGGGGCGGATTTCGGGCAAGGCGGCTGGCGGCCCGTGGCGCTTGGCATCGCGGCGGGGCTGTTCTTCGGGCTTTCGGCCATCGGGTTTCGCGGCGGTATCCTCGCCCTGCCGCATGGCGATTTCCTGACCCGCGCGGCGGTGATGCTGGCCGTCAGCCTGACGCTTCAGGCCGCCGTCATGCTGGCATGGCTGGCGCTGGCCGACCGCCCCGCGCTGCGGGGGATCATGCGGCACGGGCGGGCCTCGGTCGGGGCGGGGTTTCTGGGGGCCTTCGCCTCGCTTTTCTGGTTTCTGGGCTTCGCGCTGACCTCGGCGGCGAATGTGCGCACGCTGGCGCTGGTCGAGGTGCTGATGGCGCAGGCGGTCTCGGGGCGGCTGCTGCGACAACGCACCAGCCCGCGCCAGATGGCGGGAATGGCGCTGATCGTCACCGGCGTCGGCGCGCTGATCGCGCTTGGCGCGGGGTGATCGCTTTGCCCTTTGCCCCGCGCGCCACGGCGGGTTAACAGGGGGCATGAGCCTTCCCACCCTTTCCCCCGATCAGGCCGAAGCCTGGGACGCGCTGGCCGAGGTGCTGGCCGCTGCCGGCATCGACCTGGCAGCCGAGGAAATCGCGCCGCCCCGGCCCGGCAAGGGCCGCGTCATGGCCGTGATCGGCAAGGCGGGGTCCGGCAAGACCTTGCTGCTGGCCGAACTGACGCGGGCCTTGCGCGAATCGGGGGTCGAATTGGTGTCCGGCGATTACGAGGGCAAGCGCCGCAAGGACCGCCGCACCGTCGCCGTGCTGGCGCCGACGAACAAGGCGGCCTTCGTTCTACGCACGCGCGGCGTGCCCGCGACGACGATCCACCGCATCCTTTACACCCCCGTCTATGATCCCGAATATGAACGCATCGCCGAATGGCTGACCGGCACGGGCGAGCGCCCCAAAATCGAGGGGCTGACGGATGAGGCTTTGGACCGCGCCAAGGCGTTCTACGACCAGCACGCATCCATTCCCGGCGCGCTGGCCGCCGCCGGTCTGCGCGGGTCCGATTTCATCAAGGGCTGGAAACGGCGCGAGGATCCGCTGGATATCGGGCTGATCGACGAATCCTCGATGCTGGACGAACGCCAGTTCGACGATCTGCGCGAGATCTTTCCGGTGCTGGTCCTGTTCGGCGACCCCGCGCAGTTGGCCCCCGTCGGACAGTCGGGCGAGATGGTCTTCGACCGGCTGGCGGCCCCGCAGAAGCTGATGCTCAGCCGCATCCACCGGCAGGCGGACGACAGCCCGATCCTCGATCTGGCGCACGCGCTGGCCGATCCGGCGCTGGATTTCGACGGGTTCGAGCGCATGATCCGCGAGGCCGCATCCCGCGACCCGCGCGTGACCTGGGCCGAGCGGGTGGAAAGCGACCTGATGGCCCGCAGCCCGGTCCTGGTCTGGCGCAATGCGACACGCATCCGCCTGATCCACGCCTTCCGCGCGGCCTATGGCGCACCCGCCGACGCGCTGCTGCCGGGCGAGCCGCTGATCTGCGACGGGCTGGAACTGCCGCTGAAGCACCGCAAGAAACGCATCGACCTTGAGGCGCGCGGGCTGATCAAGGGCGCGCAGGTCGTTTACCTCGGCCCCGGCCGCAAGCCCGGATTCTCGCGCCTGCACGTCATCGGGGCCGAGGAACCGCGCCTGTCCGCCGCCTCCATCGTCAAGATCGAGATGCCGGATATCGAAGAGCCCTTCATCCCCTTCGCCGCCCGCATGGGCGCGGCCTTCCTGCATGGCGCGGCGGTGACGATCCACAAGGCGCAAGGCTCGCAATGGCCCGATGTGCAGGTCTTCGGCCCCGATATCTCCGCCGCCGCATGGTCGAACCGGACCGAGGCCGGGATTCCCCTGTGGAAGCGCCTTGCCTATGTCGCGATCACCCGCGCGCAGGAACGGCTGCACTGGGTGGTCCGCGCCCGGCTGGCCCGCCCGACCGCGCCGCTTTCGACCGACCACCTCGACCAGCCCGCGACGGCGCTGGAACTCTCGGGCGGGGATTAACCCCTGCGCCCCGCGCGTATCCGCCCGACCGCAAAGCCGAAGGATTCGTCCAGCGCGGCGCGCGGCAGGCCGGTTTCGCGTTCCAGCCGCATCAGGCCGAAATTCACCCGCGCAAGCTCCTGATAATAGCGCGTGAAGGTATAGTTGATCGTCGCCCCCGCCGCCGCCCCAAGCAGCGGCAGCGCCTGCGCGCCCAGCTTCTGCGCCAGCGAGGCCGCCAGTTTCGGCGCGACCTTCCCGATCAGCCCGTTCACGGTCTGGCCGGTGATCGTCAGCCGCGCGGCCAGCAGGCCCAGATCGGTCGCGTCGTCCTCGGCCAAAGGCCCGGCGGTGGCCAGAACCTGCAACGCCTCGATCCGCACGGCTTCGCTTTCGGGGTCGAAGCCATGCTCGGCGGCAATGTCCAGGATCGCGCGCAGAAGCAGCGTCACAGTCAGCGGCAGTTCGATCATCGCGCCGGGCAGCCCCGCGACACCCCCCGCGGCACCCGAGGCCGAGGACAGCAGCCGGTTGAACAACTCGCCCCGGTCGCGCATCACCCGGCGCGAGCGCGAAGCCGCGTCAAAAGCGCGGCCAAGCGCGGCATAGGTCACCACGTCGATCCGCTTGCGCAGGGGCTTGGGCAGGCGTTCGATCAGCGTCTCGGCCTGACCGCCGACACTGTGCAGCAGGCTCATTGCGATGCCGCCCGCGTCAAGGTAGCGGCGCGCCAGCCGCTCGATCTCGGCATGGACGGTGGGGTCGTCGATGGGCGGCAGGATCGCCTGTTTCGTTGCGACGGGACGGTTCTGGATCATCGCTCGGGGCCTTTCGTTGCCCCCGCGCCCGGATCTGCCGGGGCACAGGGCGCGCGGGGTGTCGGGGCGGCGTCAGGCGCGGGTTCGCGCGTGACCGGCCCCGCCACATCAACCCATGCGCCGGGGCGAAGTTCCAGCCCCAGCACGCGGTCGGGGTTGGTGGGGGGCGGCATCTCGACCCGGTCCAGCCGGGCGAAACCGAAGCGCGAATAATAGGGCGCATCGCCCACCAGCATCACCCGTTCCCAGCCATCCGCCTGCGCGCGCGCAAGGCTTTGCTGCATCAGGTAAGCCCCCAGCCCCTCGCCCTGCGCGGTCGGGTGGACGGCGACGGGGCCAAGCAGCAAGGCCCGCCGCCCGCCCGCCCGCACCGGCCAATAGCGAATCGCCGCCGTCAGCACGCCGTCGTTGCGCAGGATCATGCACAGCCCCGCGACCGGCGGCACCCCATCGCGCAGCCGATAGGACGACAGCGCCGTCCGCCCCGGTGCGAAGCACAGGTCATAGAGCGCCTCGACCTCGGGGGTATCGTCGGGCGTCTCGGGGCAAAGCTCGTACATCGCGGCTCCTGCGCTTGGACGTCGAGGCAGTATCATGCAATATCGGGCGGGAAAACCGGCGCGAAGGGGGATTTACGCATGTTCTACAGACCGCAGGACGGGCACGGGCTGCCCCATAATCCCTTCAACGCCATCGTCGCGCCAAGGCCGATCGGCTGGATCTCGACCCGCGGGCCGGGGGGCGACAACCTCGCGCCCTATTCCTTCTTCAACGCGACCGCCTATGTGCCGCCGCAGGTCATGTTCGCCTCGACCGGGGCCAAGCCCGACCGGCCCGGCACCAAGGACAGCGTGGCCCAGATCGCACAATCGCGCGTCTTTTGCGTCAATATCGCCGATGCGTCCATGCGGCAGGCGATGAATGCGACATCCGCCGCCCTGCCCGCCGGAACCGACGAATTCACAGCCTGCGCCATCGCCCGCGCCGAATGCGAAACCATCGACTGCCCGCGCGTGGCGGATGCGCCTGCCGCGCTGGAATGCCGGGCCACGCGAATCATCCGGCTGGCGGGGGCGGCGAATGTCATGGTGCTGGGCGTCGTGACCGGCATCCATATCCGCGACGATTGCCTGAAGGACGGGCGTTTCGACCTTTCCGCGACGGGCTGGCTGGCGCGTCTGGGCTATAAGGATTACACCGCCACCCGCGAAACCTTCGAAATGGAGCGCCCATGACCGCCCCCACATCCCGCCGCGACAACCGGACCGTGAAGGATTACATCCGCACGATTCTGGACTTTCCGCATGAAGGCATCAAGTTCCGCGACGTGACCACGCTTTTCGCCGATGCGCGCGGCTTTCGCATCGCCGTGGACCAGTTGCTGTCGCCCTATGCGGGCGAGCGGATCGACAAGGTGGTGGGGCTTGAGGCGCGCGGCTTCATCCTTGGCGGCGCGGTGGCCCATCAGCTTTCCGTGGGCTTCGTGCCGATCCGCAAGAAGGGCAAGCTGCCCGGCACCGTGCTGAGCGAGGCCTATGCGCTGGAATACGGCGAGGCGGTGATGGAGATCCACGACGACGCCCTGCGCCCCGGCGAGAAGGTGCTGATCGTGGACGACCTGCTGGCCACCGGCGGCACCGCCAATGCCGCGATCAGCCTGTGCCAGCGCGCGGGCGCCGAGGTGGTGGGTTGCGCCTTCGTGATCGACCTGCCGGGGCTTGGCGGGCGGGTGCTGCTGGAACAGGCGGGCGTCGATATCCATGCGCTGACCAGCTTCGACGACTGACGCGCCATTGCGCCGCGCGCCTTGCGGGATTAGATGACAGCCATGAGCGAAAAGCCCCCCCTGACCCTCTATCTTGCTGCGCCGCGCGGTTTCTGCGCGGGCGTGGACCGCGCCATCAAGATCGTGGAAATGGCGCTGGAGAAATGGGGCGCCCCCGTCTATGTCCGGCACGAGATCGTGCATAACAAGTTCGTCGTGGACGGGCTGCGCGACAAGGGCGCGGTGTTTGTCGAGGAACTGGACGAATGCCCCGACGACCGCCCGGTGATCTTTTCCGCCCACGGCGTGCCGAAATCCGTCCCGGCCGAGGCGCAGCGGCGCCGCATGATCCACGTCGATGCGACCTGCCCGCTTGTCACCAAGGTCCATTCCGAGGCCGCGCGCCATTCCGAGCACGGCTTGCAGATGGTGATGATCGGCCATGCGGGCCACCCCGAGGTGCTGGGCACGATGGGTCAACTGCCGCAGGGCGAGGTTCTGCTGGTCGAAACCGTCGAGGATGTCGCCGCCATCGCGCCACGCGACCCCGAACGGCTGGCCTATATCACGCAGACGACGCTTTCGGTCGATGACACGGCGGCCATCGTCGCCGCCTTGCAGGCGCGTTTCCCCGCGATCGTCGGGCCGGGCAAGGAAGACATCTGCTATGCCACCACCAACCGGCAGGCCGCCGTCAAGGCCATCGCGCCCCGGATCGACGCGCTTCTGGTGATCGGGGCGCCGAACTCGTCTAACTCGCGCCGGCTGGTCGAGGTCGGGCGGGCAGCGGGCTGCGCCTATTCGCAACTGGTGATGCGCGCGGATCAGATCGACTGGCGCGCCATCGCGGGCGCGCGGGCGGTCGGCGTGACGGCGGGCGCAAGCGCCCCCGAGGTGCTGGTGAACGAGGTCATCGACGCCTTCCGCGCCCGCCACGACCTGACGGTGGAAATGGTCGAGACCGCGCAGGAAAACATCGAATTCAAGGTGCCGCGCGTTTTGCGCGAGGCATAAGGGGGGACCGCATGACCCGGCTTCTGGCATGGACCGACGGCGCATGTTCCGGCAACCCCGGCCCCGGTGGCTGGGGCGTGCTGCTGCGCGCCATGAACGGAGCCGAGATCGTCAAGGAACGCGAATTGTCCGGCGGCGAACCCGACACCACCAACAACCGCATGGAGTTGATGGCCGCGATCTCGGCGCTTGAGGCGCTGACGCGGGCCAGCGAGATCACCATCACCACCGACAGCGCCTATGTGAAGAACGGCATCGGCCAATGGATGGCGGGCTGGAAGCGCAACGGCTGGCGCACGGCGGACCGCAAGCCGGTCAAGAACGTCGATCTGTGGCAGCGGCTGGACGCGGCGCAGGCCCGCCACACCGTCCGCTGGGAATGGATCAAGGGCCACGCGGGCCATCCCGAAAACGAACGCGCGGACGAACTGGCCCGCGCGGGCATGGCCCCCTTCAAGCCCGTCAAGGCAAGCCCGGCATGACCCCCGCCGATATGCAGATCGCGCTGGATTACGGCTCGGTCTTCGTCTTTGCGCTGACCGGGGCGCTGGTCGCCAGCCGGGGCCAGCTTGATCTGGTCGGCTTCATCTTCTTCGCGGTGCTGACGGCGGTGGGCGGCGGCACCATGCGCGACCTGCTTCTGGGCCGCGAGACGGTCTTCTGGGTCGAACGCCCCAACCTGATCCTGACCGCCAGCGCGGCGGCGCTGATCGTCTTCCTGACCGCGCATCTTCTGGAAAGCCGCTATCGCGCGCTGCTGTGGTTCGACGCGGTGGCGCTGTCCATCGCCGTGCCCGCGGGCGTCGATTACGCGATGGGCGCGGGGTTCAGCCCGGTGATCGTGATCGTCGCGGGGGTGCTGACCGGCACCTTCGGCGGGCTGATGCGCGACGTCATCTCGAACGAGGTGCCCTTGGTCCTGAAACAGGGCGAACTTTACCTGACCGCCGCTTTCGGCGGTGCGCTGGCCGCGCTGGCCGTCATCTGGCTGGGTGGCGGGCGCGACCTGGCGTTGCTGGCCTGCGCCGTCGCGACCTTCGCGCTGCGCGCGGGCAGCATGATCCGGGGCTGGAAGCTGCCGGTCTATCGCAAGCGCCCGCCCAAGGTCATCCCCGGCGTCGATCCCGACCAGCCCTAGCGCAGCTTCGGCGGGCCTTCGCGGCGGGTGCGCAGGTCCTCGACCCCCATGCGCAGGCCGGCGCCGATGCGATGGGCCAGCGCCGACCATTGCCGGGCAAGGTCCTCGGGCAGGGTCCGGCGCAGGGTTTCGTCGAACAGCATCAGCCAGGGCGCGAAATGTTCCGCCCTGACGTCGCCCGCCGCCATGTGGACGCGCATCGGATTGCCGTCATAGCCGCCCTCGCGCAGGATGGCGTTGCGCCAGAAGCGGGCGATCTTTTCCTCATGCTCGGGCCAGTCTTCGACATGGGCGGCAAAGACCGGGCCAAGCACCTCGTGCCGGCGCACGGCGGCGTAAAAGACGCTGATCACGCGCGCGATCTGGTCGGGCGTGATCTCAAGTCGCGGAAGGGGCCGGGCCGGCATGTCGCTTTGCATGGGCTGAAGATGGGGCAGGCAGCGGGGCGTTGCAAGCGCCCCGGCTGCGTCGAAATCGCGCGCCGCGCAGGGAACCCGCCGCGCCCTTGCGGATTGATCGCGAACATATCCGCGAAAAGGCCCGCCATGCTGGAACAGATCCTGAACGACCTTACCCGCCCCCAAAGCCTGCCCCTGGGCCTGATCGCCTTCCGGCTGAGCGTCGCGGTCATCCTGGGCGGCATCATCGGGTGGGAGCGCGAGACCCACGCCCGCGCGGCCGGGCTGCGCACCCATATGCTGATCACGCTGGCCTCGGCCTGTTTCGCGCTGGTCGCGATCGAACTGGCCACCACGACGGGATTCGGCGGACCCGAGCTGCGCATCGACCCCTTGCGCCTGATCGAGGCGGTCACGGCCGGTGTCGCCTTTCTGGCGGCGGGGTCGATCATCGTCAGCGGCGGCAGCGTCCGGGGGCTGACGACCGGGGCCTCGATGTGGCTATGCGGCGCGATCGGGCTGTGCTGCGGCACGGGCGATCTGCGGCTGGCGATCCTGGTGACGGGGATGGCGCTGGTCGTCCTGTATCTGGTGCGCATCGGCGTCTCGCCCGTGGCCGAGCAGGTGCGCAAGGCGAACGGCAAGCACGATGACCCGGCAAAGCGTTGATCTTTCCGCCCCGGCAGGCCACCCTGCCTTGGATAGCAACAAGGAGAAGCCGCATGACGACGCGAATTCTGGCCGCCTTCGCCGCGATGGCCACGCTCGGCCTTGGCGCGGGCTGTTCGTCCACCCACACCACCACCACGTCGGGCAAGTCGATGGGCGAATTGCGCGCCGAATGCAACAGCGGCAATGCTGCGTCCTGCCGCGTCGTGCGACAGCACGACGAATTGCTGTAAGCCCCGGACGGGCGATCTTGCGAGTTGGCGGCCCATCGCCTAGATCATGGTGCAAGAGCGAAAGGACGAAACATGGCAATGGAAGCCCATGAAATCGAGGAACTGATCCGCAAGGCGTTCCCCGATGCCCGGATCACCATCACCGATCTTGCCGGGGACGGCAACCACTACGCCGCCGAGGTCATCGACGAAAGCTTCCGTGGCATGAACCGGGTCCAGCAGCAGCGGGCCGTCTATGCCGCCCTTCAGGGCCGGATGGACGGCGCGAACGGTGAATTGCACGCCCTTGCGCTGACCACCAAGGCCCCCTGACCCATATCATCCGACCAAGGCAAAGCCGAAGGAACCCCCGATGACCGATGTCCGCCAGAAGATCCAGCAGATGATCGACCAGAACCAGGTCGTGCTGTTCATGAAAGGCACGCGCGAGATGCCGCAATGCGGCTTTTCCAGCCGCGTGGCCGGTGTGCTGAACTACATGAACGTGCCCTATCTGGACGTGAACGTGCTGGCCGACGACGAAATCCGCCAGGGCATCAAGGATTTCTCGGACTGGCCGACCATTCCCCAGCTTTACGTCAAGGGCGAATTCGTCGGCGGCTGCGATATCGTGACCGAGATGACCCTTTCGGGCGAGTTGGACCAGTTGCTGGAAAAGGAAGGCGTGTCCTACGACAAGGACGCCGCCGACAAGATCCGCGAAGCGAACGCCTGACACCGGGCCGTCCGGCGCATGAAGAAGCCCGCCGGTCCGGCGGGCTTTTCCTTATGCATGGGGATCGTAATCGTCCCGGCGGCGGCGCAGGCGCATGGCCAGCGTGATCCCCGCGGCCAGCGCACCGATGACCGGCGCGATTGCGGCGGCATTGGAATCGCGCGCCTTGCGGGCGCCCTCGGCGACCCGTTCGGATGCGGCCTCGACCCGTTCGGGCGTCAGCCCCAGCTTGTCGGATGCCGCCTGGCGCGCGCGCCGCGCGCCGCGATAGGCCTGGGTTTCGGCCTTGCCGGCGAAACGGTCGGCGGTATAGCTGACCTTGTCCACCAGCGCATTGACCGAATTTCCAGCCTGATCGACCAGTTGGCTGGCCTTTTTCTGCGCCCGCTCCAGCGTCTGGTCGGCGCGGTCGGTCACCCGGTCCAGGACCGCCTCGGTCGCCAGCGAGACGCGCTCTTCCACCTCGGCCTTCAGGTCATCGGTGGTGGGGGGCCGGTGGCGCACCCTGTTCGAGGCAAGGAAAACCCCTGCCCCGATCACGACGAACACCAGCCCGATCACCAGCGAGGCGCCAAGCGAACCCAGCCCCGCGTGATATGCAAGGAAGGTCCACAGCGCCGCCAGCAGGAAACCCAGGCCCAGAACGACCGCGACCCCGGCCCCCGCCTTCAGCGACATGCGTCGCACCGCATCCTTCACGGCCAGCCGCATGTTCCTTGCGTAGTCGAACATGGCGGGATCAGCGGCGCGAGGCGAGAATCAGGCCCAGCAGGAAACCGACCCCTGCCGCGATGCCAAGCGCCTGGCCGGGACGGCGGCGCACCATGTCGGAAACCTCGTCATAGTAATCCTCGGCATAGGCGGCGACCTCACCGGCGCGGCGTTCGCCTGCGCGATAAAGGCGGTCGGCCTCGTCGCGGGCGCGGTGATAGGCGTGTTCGCCCCGCTCGCGCACGTTTTCATAAACCTCCTGACCCTTTTCGCGGGCGGCCTCGTAGAGTTCTTCACCCTTCTCGCGGGCGGCATCGGCCAGATCGGCGCCTTTTTCGCGGGCGCTGTCGATCAGGTCCTCGCCACGGTCCCGCGCCTCGCGGGCGGTGCCGCGGGCCTTGTCCGAGACGTCCTGAGCGGCGTCCTTGGCTTCTTTCTTCAGATCTTTCGCGGCGTCTTCGGCTCTGCTCATGGCAAGCTCCTTCAGGTCATGAGTGCTGTTATGCCCAGAAAACACCGCCCGCGCCAATTTGTTCCCTCGGATCGCAGCCGGTGACGGCGCGTCACGGCCCGGACCGGCGCAAAGCCCGAAAAAGACGGTGAAACCATCGCGCAAGGCCCGCGTTGGTCGAACGGGCGGCCCGGCCGTCCCCGGATCAGCCAGCAAAGGACAAGGCGCGAGGTGACGTTTCTGCACAGCACGGATTTCCCCTATTGCGGCCCGGCGCCCGAACCGGGCGCGCTATGGTCGACCTGGAACCTCGATCCGCCGCTGCTGGCGGGCCTGGCCCTGATGCTGGCCGCCGGGCTGTGGCGGGCCGCAAACCGCCGGGCGCTGCTGATCGGTTGGGGCGGGCTGGTGCTGGCCTTCGTCTCGCCGCTATGCGCGCTGACGGTGGCCCTGTTCAGCGCCCGCGCCGCGCATCACCTGGTCCTGCTGGGCCTTGTCGCGCCCGCGCTGGCCGTGGCATGGCCCCTGCGCCGCATTCCCGCGCCGGCTGCCTTCGCGGCGGTGGCGGCGGCGCTGGTCCTGTGGCACCTGCCCCAGGTCTATCGCGCGGCATGGCAATCCCATGCGGTCTACTGGCTGATGCAACTGGCCTTGCTGCTGCCGTCATGGGCCTTCTGGTCGGGCGTGATTTCGCCGCGCGACCAGCGGCCCGGCACCCTGCTGGGAACCGCCGCGCTGATCGGCGGGCTGGCGGGGGTCATGGGCCTGATCGGGGCCGTGCTGACGTTTTCGGTGCAGGTGCTTTATCCGCAGCATCTGGCCGGAGCCATCCCCTTCGGCCTTGACGCGC
This sequence comes from uncultured Paracoccus sp., assembly GCF_945915435.1. Lineage (GTDB taxonomy): Bacteria > Pseudomonadota > Alphaproteobacteria > Rhodobacterales > Rhodobacteraceae > Paracoccus. The sequence goes on from NZ_CAMEFG010000001.1 coordinate 32,788, forward strand.
TGGCCGACCAGCAACTGGCCGGGCTGGTGATGTGGGTGCCGGGGCTGGTCCCGCTGGCCACCGTCGCCGCCCTGACCGTCCGCCGCGCATGGGCAGGCACAGCCGGGGCACCGGCATGATCGCGGCGCTGAAATTCATCCATATCGCGGGACTGACCGTCTGGTGCGCGGGCCTGATCGCGCTGCCGGTCCTGTTGCAGGGCTATGGCGCCCCCCGTCATCAGCCCGAGTTCATGCGTTTCCGCCTGCTGACCCATGTGGGTTACGCGGCGGTGGCGACCCCGGCGGCAATCGTCGCGGTAAGCGCCGGAACCGCGCTGATCTTTGCCCAGCAGGTCTATCACCCCTGGTTGCTGGCCAAGCTGGCGCTGGTCGCGGGCATGGTGCTGGTCCACGCATGGCTGGGCCACCTGATCCAGATGTCGGGCGAAAGGCGCAGCCCGGTCCGTGTGCATATGCCGTTGCTGGGGCTGCTGCTGGCGGTGCCGCTGATGGCGGGCGTGCTGTGGCTGGTGCTGGCCAAGCCCGACCTTGCGCGAATCGAGCGCCTGATGCCCGCGATCCTGCTGCAACCTCAGGACCGGGGGCTGTGATCTTGCTGCGTGCCCACCCCATAATCAAAGACCAGCTTGCCGCCGTGCCAGCCCGTCATCCCCGTCATCCCCGCCGCAAGGGCCGAGGTCAGGATACCCCAGGGCAGCACGGCGTCCACCGGATCGGCCAGCCGGATACCCCAGTTCGTGCCCAGCAGGGACAGAAGCATCACCGCCAGGATGAAATGCGTCCAGCTTGCCGCGCGGATGCGGATGCCGGGGACCAGCAGCAATTCGGCCGTGCCCGCGATACCCGCCAGCACCCCGATGACAAAGCCCGTCCCCGCGGCCCAGAGGGCGGCGCGCGGCCAGAAGGCATCCCCCGTCCACCAGTAAAGCGCATCCGCGCCAAGCGTGCAGATGCACAGCGCGATTGGGAAAGTCACCATCATCGCATGGATCGGATGGCCCGCGATGGCGACGCGCGATTCGGTCAGGTGGAAATGGCGATGCTCGTGGATCGGGTCGGTATAGCGGCGGGATCGCTTGGGGCGGCGCATCGGTCATCCTTTTCGCGGGCGTTTTCATCGAGTCGGACCGGCAGCGGCGGCAGGCGGCCCGCATCAGGCGAACGCCTGGGGTTGCTGGCGGTTCCGCTGCTGCTGGCGGGCTGCGAAGGCCCGCTGTCGATCCTGGACCCGCAAGGACCGGCGGCGGCGCAGATCGCGGTGCTGTGGTGGGCCATGCTGACCGGCGCCGGGCTGCTGACCGTCATGGTCATGGCGCTGGTCTGGCTGGGCTTTCGCCGCGACGGTCCTCGCCAGCCGTCGGAACGGTTCTGGATCCACGGCATGGGCCTGGCCTTCACCATGACGATCCTGGCCGCCCTTGTCGGCGGCGGGCTTTGGGTGGGCGAGCGGCTGCAACCCCGCCCCGGCCCGCAGGTCCACCGGGTCGAGGCCATCGCCAGCCAATGGCAATGGCGCTTTCGCCAGCCCGGTCCCGACGGCGGATGGATCGAGACCACGGACCGCCTGCATATCCCCGCCGCCACGCCGGTCGATGTCGTCATCACATCGCAGGACGTGATCCACAGCTTCTGGGTGCCGCGGCTGGCGGGCAAGATGGACGCCCTGCCCGGCCGCCACAACGTGCTGCGCATCAAGGCCGACGCGCCGGGCCTGTATCATGGCACCTCGGCCGAGTTCTCGGGGCGCGGCTACGCCGGGATGCGTTTCGAGGTGCTGGCCTATCCGCCCGACGATCCGCCCACCCTGACCGACGAGGGCGACGAATGACGCAACCCCGACCCAACCCGCCGCAGAACGCCCTGCGCCTTCATCACGAACTGACCCGCATCTGGGGCCGCCCCAAGGGCTGGCGCGGCATCCTTGTGTCGGTGAACCACAGCGAGATCGGCTTTCGCTTCATGCTGACCTCGTTTGCGTTCTTCAGCGTCGCGGGCGTACTGTCGATGCTGATCCGGGCGCAGCTTGCCACGCATGACGGCGCGTTCCTTGATACCGACCTGTATAACCAGATCTTCACGATGCACGGCAGCATCATGATGTTTCTCTTCGCCATTCCCATGCTGGAGGGGCTGGCGATGTATCTTCTGCCCAAGATGCTGGGCGCGCGCGACCTGGCCTTTCCGCGCCTGTCCGCGCTTGGCTGGTGGTGCTACCTGTTCGGCGGCTCGATCATCCTGCTGGCGCTGCTGGGTGGCGTCGCGCCGGACGGCGGCTGGTTCATGTATACGCCGCTGTCGTCCAAGGCCTACAGCCCCGGCATCAATGCCGATGTCTGGCTGCTGGGCATCACCTTCGTCGAGATTTCCGCACTGGCCGCCGCGATCGAGATCACCGTGACCATCCTGCGGATGCGCGCGCCGGGGATGCGGCTGACGCAGATGCCGCTGTTCGCCTGGTATATGCTGGGAACGGCGGCGATGATGCTGGTGGGTTTTCCGCCGCTGATCCTGGGTTCGATCCTGCTGGAGATCGAGCGCGCCTTCGGCTGGCCCTTCTTCGACGTGGCGCGCGGGGGTGATCCCTTGCTGTGGCAGCACCTTTTCTGGCTGTTCGGCCACCCCGAGGTCTATATCATCTTCCTGCCCGCCGCCGGCGCCATCTCGACCATCCTGCCGGTGATGTGCCGCACCACGATCATGGGCTACGGCGCCATCGTCGCCGCCGTCCTCGGCCTGGTGTTCCTGTCCTTCGGGCTGTGGGTGCATCACATGTTCACGGTCGGCATCCCGCATATGGCGCTGGCCTTCTTTTCCGCCGCCTCGGCGCTGGTGGCGGTGCCGACGGCGGTGCAGATCTTCGCCTGGATCGGGACGATGTGGAAGGGCCGTCCGCAGATGCGGCTGCCGATGCTTTACCTGATGGGGTTCTTTTCCACCTTCGTCATGGGCGGGCTGACGGGCGTGATGCTGGCTATCGTCCCCTTCAACTGGCAGGTCCACGACACGGCCTTTGTCACCGCGCATCTGCATTACGTCCTGATCGGCGGCTTCGTCTTTCCGATGATGGCGGGCATCGCCTACTGGATGCCGCTTTTCACCGGGCGCAGGGCGATCCGGGGCATGGGCGAGGCCGCCTTCTGGCTGGTCCTGATCGGGTTTCACGGCACCTTCTTCATCATGCACCTGACCGGGCTGCTGGGAATGCCGCGCCGCATCGACCTCTATCCCGACAATCCCGAATGGGTGCTGCCGAACCTTGTCAGCTCGATCTTCGGCTTCGTCATGGCGGCGGGATTCGCGCTGTTCGCCCTGGGGCTGATCCTGCAAACGCGCTATGGTCCGCGCACCGGGCGCGATCCCTGGGGCGCGGGGACGCTGGAATGGGCGCTGCCCAAGCCCTCGACGGTCTACAACATCGCCTCGCTGCCGATCGAAGGCGCGCGGGACGCCCTGTCGCTGGCCCGAGGCGAGGGCGCCCTGCCCGGCGCCCCCCGCCACCAGCGCGAAACGCTGGTCGTGAACATGATCTCGGGCCGGCCCGAACATGTCGCCGTGCTGCCGGGCAATGCAATGCTGCCGATCACCACCGCCGCCACCATCGGGGTCTTCGTGCTGCTGATGCTGTTCGGGCTTTATACGCTGGCGCCGCTGGGGCTGATCGCCATCGCCGCGATCTGCTGGCGCTGGCAGGGCTTCACCGGCACCCGGCAGGGCCACGCACAGGTCACGGTCGCGCCGGGGCTGCAACTGCCGCTAAGCTGGCACGTTCCCGACGGGCTGGCGCGGACCGGCATGGTCTGCACGCTGATCGCGGACGGAACGCTGTTTGCCTGCTATCTCTTTGCGGTGGGTTTCCTGACGGTGATCGCCCCCAACTGGCCCGCCCCCGCCAGCACGGTGGCGCAGGGTTCCGCCTTGCTGGCGGCCGGGACGGTCGGGCTGCTGGCCCTTGCCTCGGGCTGCGCGCGGCTGGCGCAGGGGCGCGGTGCCGGGCTGGCGGCGGGCGCGAATATCGCGGCGGTGCTGCTGCTGGCGCTGCTGGCCCTGAGGCTTGACGACCCGACCGCCCATGCCCGCGATGCCCTGCGCGGGGCGGGGCTTGGCTATGTCGTGCTGCATGCCGTGGTCGGCGCAATGCTTGCCTGGCTATGCGTCGTGCAGCGCCGCGACGGGCGTATCGCCGCCGACCGTCCCGGCGCCGCCCCGGTCTGGCGGCTCTGGCAGGATTACAGCCTTGCCAGCGCGGCCATCCTTGCCGCCCTCGTCATCTTGCAGGAGGCCGCGTGATGAGCTGGCCCCTGCGAGCCCTGCTGGGTCCCCTGTGGTGGGCCTTCGCCTTCGCCGCGATCTATGCGCTGCACGGGCTGGGATGCGCGCTTGGCTGGACCGCCCTGCCCGCGCCGGTCTGGGACCTGCACCGCTTCGTCCTGCTGTCGGGCTGGCTGCTGTCGCTGGCCATCGGCCTGCTGATCGTCAGGGCCATGCCGGACGACAAGAGCACCGCCGGGGTGATCGCCCGCGCGGGCGCATGGATCGGGCTGGTCTCGGTCCTGCTGACGCTGTTTCCCGTGTTGAACCTGTCGTCCTGCGAGGTGACCGCGCCGGCGGAAAACCTGTTTGCGATGCTGCCCCCATAAGCCAAGCCCCCCGCAGGGGCCTGGAAAAGGCGCAGGCCGTTTGTCGCCGTGAAGCCGTGCCCGCTGCACGGTCGCCGCAGCGAAAGGCCGCATCTCCTCAGGCACAACCCTGCCCTGACGCATGCGATACATCCTGCGCGCGAAGGCCGCAAAACCCGATCTCACGCGCAGCCGAGTCAAGCCTCGCAAGCCAGAGGAACCGTCCACCCCCCATCCGACGGGTGAAACGGCCCATCCCGCGCCGGGCATTATCAATTCGGGATCGGCACGGCGACGCCCGCCTTTTTCGGTAACTCGCGATCAATGGCGCTCTTGCCCGCCAATCCGCCGATGCCAGCGTGTCCCGGCAGTTGACGGGCAGGATACCCAAGGCGCGCGATACCCAGGTCGGGGCGGCCTTGCCTATTCCGGCTGCCAGGCGTCGTAATCCTTGCGCACGACCGGGGCCGGACGATAAAGCGAGCCTGCGGGGTGATAGGCGGCCTCGGTTCCGGTTTCATTGGGGCGATGCGGCATTTCCCATTCGCGGCGCGGCAGGGGCGCGACCGTGGGCGGCTCATCCACCGTGTGATGCAGCCAGCCGTTCCATTCCGCGCCAATCCGGCTGGCTTCGGATTCGCCATTGTAGATGACCCAGCGCCGCTTTCCGTCGGCAGTCTGGTAGAAGACATTGCCCTCGGCATCCTCGCCGACCTTCTTGCCGTTCCGCCATGTCCAGAACCGGGTGTTCAGGGTCTGGCCGTTCCACCAGGTAAAGATTCGGGCAATCAGGGACATCTTCCAGCCTCTTCAAAAGCGACAGCAGCCATATCGCAAAATCGCGCGCGCCCGTCCAGTGCCGACGGGCGCGTGCGGATCAGCTTGCCGAAGCCTGTTCCTTCTTGGCGTCGGCGTGGATCAGCAGGGGCTTGGCCGAGGGGTTTTCGACCGTATCCTCATTCACCACGACCTCGTTGACGCTGTCCATACCCGGCAGGTCGAACATCGTGTTGAGCAGGATATCCTCCATGATCGAGCGCAGCCCGCGGGCGCCCGTCTTGCGCTTGATCGCGCGGCGGGCGATGGCGCTCAGCGCGTCGTCGGTAAAGGTCAGCTTGACGTTTTCCAGCTCGAACAGGCGCTGATATTGCTTGACCAGCGCGTTCTTGGGCTGGGTCAGGATGATGATCAGCGCTTCTTCGTCCAGATCGGTCAGGGTGGCGATCACGGGCAGACGGCCGACGAATTCGGGGATCAGGCCGAATTTCAGCAGGTCCTCGGGTTCAAGTTCCTTGAACAGCTCGCCCACGCCCTTGTCGTCGTTTTCCTTGACACTGGCACCGAAACCCATCGCCGTGCCCTTGTTGCGCTGCGAGATGATCCGGTCCAGCCCCGCAAAGGCGCCCCCGCAGATGAACAGGATATTCGTGGTGTCCACTTGCAGGAATTCCTGCTGCGGATGCTTGCGCCCGCCCTGCGGCGGCACCGATGCCACCGTGCCCTCCATGATCTTCAGCAGCGCCTGCTGAACGCCCTCGCCCGACACGTCGCGGGTGATCGAGGGGTTGTCGGACTTGCGCGTGATCTTGTCGACCTCGTCGATATAGACGATGCCACGCTGCGCGCGTTCCACGTTGTATTCGCTGGCCTGAAGCAGTTTGAGGATGATGTTTTCCACATCCTCGCCGACATAGCCCGCCTCGGTCAGCGTGGTCGCGTCGGCCATGGTAAAGGGCACGTCCAGGATCCGCGCCAGCGTCTGCGCCAGCAGCGTCTTGCCGCAGCCCGTCGGGCCGATCAGCAGGATGTTCGACTTGGCCAGTTCGATGTCGGACTTGGACGAATGATTCAGCCGCTTGTAGTGGTTGTGGACCGCGACCGACAGCACCCGCTTGGCATGTTCCTGCCCGATCACGTAATCGTCCAGAACCGCGCAGATCTCGCGCGGGGTGGGAACGCCATCGCCGGATTTCAGCGCCGAGGATTTCGTCTCCTCGCGGATGATATCCATGCACAGTTCCACGCATTCGTCGCAGATGAACACGGTCGGGCCTGCGATCAGCTTCCTGACCTCATGCTGGCTCTTGCCGCAGAAGCTGCAATAAAGCGTGTTCTTGCTGTCGCCGCCGGGCTGGTTCGCCATGATTCAGTTCCTTGCCTCTGGTTCGAAGGGGCAACGCGCCTTGCGCCTTCGTTTCGCATTGCGGACGAGCAACGGCCCGCGCCGGTGTCCTTGTCATGTTAGGGATGGCGACCCCCGGTCACAATCCCTAAACGTGCCGATCAGCTTTCCGTGACGGCCTTGCCGCGCGGGGCCATCACCTCGTCGATCAGGCCCCAGTCCTTTGCCTCGGCCGGAGACATGAAGCGGTCGCGCTCCAGCGCCTCCTCGACCTCGGCCAGGGTGCGGCCGGTGTGTTCGACATAGATCTCGTTCAGGCGGCGCTTGAGCTTTTCCGTCTCGCGCGCGTGGATCAGGATGTCGGTCGCCTGCCCCTGATACCCGCCCGAGGGCTGATGCACCATCACCCGGCTGTTGGGCAGCGACATGCGCTGGCCCTTTTCGCCCGCCGCCAGCAGAAGCGACCCCATCGAGGCCGCCTGCCCCACCACCAGCGTCGAGATTCGCGGGCGGATGTATTGCATCGTGTCATAGATCGACAGTCCCGCGGTCACGACGCCGCCGGGGCTGTTGATATACATGCTGATGTCCTTGGTCGGGTTTTCCGCTTCAAGGAAAAGCAGTTGCGCGCAGATCAGCGTGGCCATCCCGTCATGGACCGGCCCGGACAGGAAGATGATCCGTTCCTTCAGCAGGCGCGAGAAAATATCATAGGCCCGCTCGCCGCGGCTGGTCTGCTCGACCACCATCGGAACCAGGTTGTTCATGTAGAATTCTGCCGGGTCTTGCATCTTGTTCCTTGCCTGTTAGCGCCACGCTCGCCCTGCCCGCCACGGGCGCAAGGCGCGCCCCGAACCAGCTTGTAAGCGGCATTGTTTGACAGAGTCTTAGTAACGCCGCCCGCCAAGGGCAAGAGATGGATAAAATTTGCTCCTTCCCGCCGGCCATTGTATGAAACGGCGCAGGCAGGCAGGTGAATGATGAAACTGATCGTCGGCTTGGGCAATCCCGGCCAGAAATACGCGCAAAACCGCCACAATATCGGCTTCATGGCGCTGGACCGCATCGCCGCCGATCACGGTTTCGCGCCCTGGCGCGCGCGTTTCCAGGGCCATCTGGCCGAGGGCAGGCTGGGAAACCGGCGCGTCTCGCTGCTCAAGCCCGCGACCTTCATGAACCTCTCGGGGCAATCCGTGGGCGAGGCGATGCGCTATCTCAGGCTCGACCCCGCCGATGTGACGGTCCTGCATGACGAGCTGGACCTGCCGCCGGGCAGGCTGCGCCTCAAGACGGGCGGAGGCCACGCGGGCCACAACGGGTTGCGCTCGATCCACCAGCATATCGGCGAGGGCTACCGCCGCCTGCGCATCGGAATCGGCCACCCCGGCCACAAGGACCGGGTCGCGGCCCATGTCCTGTCGGATTTCCCCAAATCCGAAGACGCCCTGATCGACGACCTGCTGCGCGCCATCTCGGACGCCGCACCCGACCTCGCCGCGGATGAGGACGCCGCCTTCCTCAACAAGGTCGCCCTGCGCCTGAACCCGCCCCGACCGAACGCCGGCCAGCCGCGCAAGGACAGGCCGCAGCCGCCCACGCAAGCCGAAACACCGCCCGAGACCCTGACCGACAAGCTGCGCAACCTCGCCTCGCGCTTCCGCTGAGACCCGGAAAGGAACCACGAATGGACCCCGCGATCAACGTGCTCGGAACCCCGCTGCTTCCCTGTTCGGCCGACCCGCTGACCGGGTTCTTCCGCGATGGCTGCTGCAACACCGGCCCGCAGGACCAGGGCAGCCATACCGTTTGCGTGATCGTCACGGCCGAGTTCCTGGCCTTCTCGAAATACCTCGGCAACGACCTCTCGACACCGCGCCCCGAATACCGCTTCCCCGGCCTGAAACCCGGAGACCGCTGGTGCCTGTGCGCCGCGCGCTTCCTGCAAGCGGCGCAGGAATACGTGGCGCCGCCGGTCGTGCTGGCGGCAACCCACCGCCGCGCACTGGACATCCTGCCGCTGGAACTGCTGCGCAAACATGCCGCCGACCTGCCCGGATAGGGCGGCCCGATACCTTTCTTCATCACCCAAATACCCACGGCCCGACGACGCAAAACCGACCGGCGCCGCAGAAAAGCGCGCTACGATCCAGACCGCCGCGACAGGTAAAGCCGCACGGCATCCGCGACATGGCGGAACCGGTCGCCGCCCAGGTGCTTGCCGCCATACCACCGCGTCACGATCACGACATGATCGGCGACGCCCGCGCGTTCCAGCATCTGCAACATCAGCGCCCCGGCCCCGCTTTCGCCGTCGTCGTCCTTGACCGGCTCGCCGCCCAGGATGGCGGCCCAACTGTTATGCGTCGCCTTGGCGAAACGCTTGTTGCGCTTCAACTCGGCCAGCAGCAGCGCGGCCTCGGCGCGGCTTGCCGCCGGCCCGCCCGAGACCGCATAGCGCGATCCCCGGTCCGAGATGATCCTGTCATGGACGACCAGCCCCGTTCCGCTCAAGCGATCCCCCGCCAAAATGCCCGCCGGTTGCCGTTCCTGCCCCGCCTTTCACGGAAATGCAACCCGGCACCCCTTGCGAATTGTTCTCATCAAGACGACAGTGCAAACCACTCGCAACAACCCGCCGCCCACCACGACCGGAGCCACCATGTCCCGCCGCCCGCCAACCGCCAGCCCCAGGGCATCGCTTGCCGTGCTGGCCGCGCTTGCCCTCGCCGCCCCTGCCGCCGCCGAGACGCTGAAGGTCGCCACCAGTTTCACCGTCATCGCCGACATGGCCCGCAACGTCGCAGGCGACGGGGCCGAGGTCGTCTCGATCACCCGCCCCGGCGCCGAGATCCACGGCTACGAGCCGACGCCAAGCGATCTGGTCCGGGTCAGCGACGCCGACCTGATCCTGTGGAACGGCATGGGGCTAGAGGCCTGGTTCGAACAGTTCCTGGCCAATCTGGGCGACATCCCCGCCGTTGTCGTGACCGAAGGGGTCGAACCGATCCCGATCGCGGACGGCGCCTGGCAGGGCCAGCCCAACCCGCATGCCTGGATGTCGCCGGACAGCGCGGCGATCTATGTCGACAATATCGCCGAGGCGCTGGCCGGGGCCGATCCCGCCAATGCCGATGCCTATCGCGCCAATGCCGAAAGCTACAAGCAGCAGATCCGCGACATGATCGAACCGATGCGCGAAACCCTGCGCACCCTGCCCGAGGACCGCCGCTGGCTGGTCACCTCCGAGGGCGCATTCAGCTATCTTGCCCGCGATTTCGGGCTGCGCGAACTTTACCTGTGGCCGATCAACGCCGATGCGCAGGGCACGCCCCAGCAGGTGCGCCAGGTCGTCGATGCCATCCGCGAACACGATATCCCGGCGGTGTTTTCGGAAAGCACCGTCTCGGACCGCCCCGCCCGCCAGATCGCGGCGGAAACCGGCGCCCGATATGGCGGGGTGCTTTACGTCGACAGCCTGTCGCAATCCGACGGGCCGGTGCCGACCTACCTGGACCTGCTGCGCGTCACTTCGGAAACCATCGTTTCAGGTCTGGCGGTTGGAGGGCCTGCGGATGAGTGACGCCCCCACGGGGATCGGCGTTCGCGACCTGACGGTCACCTATCGCAACGGCCATACCGCCCTGCGCGGCGCGGCTTTCGAGGTTCCGACCGGCTCGATCACCGCGCTGGTGGGGATGAACGGCGCCGGAAAATCGACGCTTTTCAAGGCGCTGATGGGGTTTGTTCCAGCATCTTCCGGCCATGTCTCGATCCTTGGCATGTCCGTAGCCCAAGCACAGAAGCTGAACCTCGTCGCCTATGTCCCCCAGGCCGAGGAAGTGGATTGGTCCTTTCCCGTCCTGGTCGAGGACGTGGTGATGATGGGCCGCTACGGCCATATGGGCTTTTTCCGCATCCCCCGCGCCGCCGACCGTGCCGCCGTGGACGATGCCCTTGCCCGCGTCGGCATGGGCGATTTCCGCAAACGCCAGATCGGCGAACTGTCGGGTGGACAGCGAAAGCGCGTCTTTCTTGCCCGCGCACTGGCGCAGGGGGGCCGCGTCATCTTGCTGGACGAACCCTTCACCGGGGTCGATGTGCAGACCGAATACGCCATCATCGACCTGCTGCGGCAGATGCGCGACGAGGGCCGGGTGATGCTGGTCTCGACCCACGACCTCGGCTCGGTCCCCGAATTCTGCGACCGGGTGGTGCTGGTCCGGGGCACGGTGCTGGCATCCGGTCCGACGGATCAGGTCTTCACGCCCGAAAACCTCAGGGCGGCCTTCGGCGGCGTGCTGCGCCATTTCGTGCTTGGCGCCCATCACCTGCATGACGACGACGACCCGCGCGCGCTGACGGTGTTTTCCGACGACGAGCGCCCGCTGGTCTTTTACGATGAAAAGCACCGCACGACGCGCGAGCAGAAGGACCGCCGCGAATGACCGAAACGCTGCTGCTGCCCTTCCAATACGGCTACATGGCGAATGCGATCTGGGTTTCGGCACTGGTGGGGGCGGTCTGCGCCTTCCTGTCGGCCTATCTGATGCTGAAAGGCTGGTCGCTGATCGGCGACGCGCTGAGCCATTCGATCGTGCCGGGCGTCGCGGGCGCCTATATGCTGGGCCTGCCCTTTTCGCTGGGGGCCTTCCTGTCGGGCGGGCTGGCGGCGCTGACGATGCAATTCCTCAACGCCCGCACGGGGCTGAAGGAGGACGCGATCATCGGCCTGATCTTCACCGGCTTCTTCGGGCTGGGGCTGTTCATGATCTCGCTCAACCCGATGTCGGTCAGCGTCCAGACCATCACGATGGGCAACATCCTGGCGATCAGCCCCGGCGACACGCTGCAACTGGCCCTGATCGGAGGCGTTTCCCTGGCCATCCTGGGCGCGAAATGGCGCGACCTGATGGTGGTGTTCTTCGACGAATCCCATGCCCGCGCCATCGGGCTGCACCCCGCGCGCCTGCGGGTGCTGTTCTTCGCGCTGCTGGCCGCCTGCACGGTGGCGGCGATGCAGACGGTCGGGGCCTTCCTGGTGATCGCGCTGGTGGTCACGCCGGGGGCGACGGCCTATCTGCTGACCGACCGCTTTCCCCGCATCATCGGGCTGTCGGTCGCGATCGGGTCGACGACCTCGGCCGTGGGGGCCTATCTCTCGTTCTTCCTGGACGGTGCGACGGGGGGCGTGATCGTGGTGCTGCAAACGCTGATCTTCCTTGCTGCCTTCTTCCTGGCCCCGAAACACGGGATGCTGGCCGCCCGCCGCCGCGCGCGCCACGCCGCCGAAGGGGCGCCGTGATGGAGTGGCTGACCCTGCCCTGGCAATTCCCCTTCATGCGCGATGCGGCGCTGATCGGGGCCATCATCGCGGTGCCCGCGGCGCTGCTGTCCTGCTTTCTGGTCCTGCGCGGCTGGTCGCTGATGGGCGATGCGGTCAGCCATGCCGTCCTGCCCGGCGTCGTGCTGGCCTACATGCTGGGCGCGCCGCTGCTGGCGGGGGCCTTCGTCGCGGGCATGGTCTGTTCGCTGCTGTCGGGCTTCTTGCAGGAAAACAGCCGGGTCAAGCAGGACACCATCCTGGGCGTCGTCATGTCGGGGATGTTCGGGCTGGGGATCGTGCTTTACACGCAGGCGCAGACCTCGCTGCACCTGGATCACATCCTGTTCGGCAACATGCTGGGGGTGGGCGCGGAAGATATCCGGCTGTCGGGCTGGATCTCGGGCGTGGTGGTGGCGGGGCTGCTGCTGAAATGGCGCGACCTGGCGCTGATCTCGTTCGACCCGGTGCAGGCGCGGGTAGCGGGGCTGCCGGTCCGCGTCACCCATTACGCGCTGCTGGCCGCGCTGTCGCTGACCATCGTTTCCATGATGAGCGCGGTTGGCATCATCCTGTCGGTGTCGCTGCTGATCGCGCCGGGGGCCATCGCCTTCCTGGTGACGCGCAGCCTTGGGCAGATGCTGGCGGTATCGGTGCTGGTCGCGCTGGCGGGCACGCAAGGCGGGGTGCTGGCCAGCTTCTGGCTGGACAGCGCACCGGCGGCAACCATCGTGCTGCTGCTGACGGCGATCTTTGTCGCGGCCTTTGCCGCCCGCAACCTGGCCGTCAGGCGGCGCGACCGGCGGGCCGCGCCCCCGGATCAGGCGGAATCGCGGACATAGCCAAGGCTGGCCGCGATCAGGCTGCGCGCATAATCGGACGCGGCATTGCCCGCGCGCAGGTCTGCCACGCCCATCACCTCGACCAGTTCGCCGCCGCGCATGACGGCCAGCCGGTCGCACATGTGGCCGACGACCGACAGGTCATGGCTGACCATCACATAGGTCAGCCCGTGTTCGCGGCGCAGATCGGCCAGCAGGTTCAGGATCTCGGCCTGGACCGAGACATCCAGCGCCGAGGTCGGCTCGTCCAGCAGCAGCAGGCGCGGCTCGGCGGCAAGGGCGCGGGCAATGGCCACGCGCTGGCGCTGGCCACCCGAAAGCTGATGAGGATAGCGAAAGCGAAAACCCTTGCCCAGGCCCACCGAATCCAGCAGCCGGGTGATGCGCCCGTCGATGCCGTCCATGCCCTGAAGGCGCAGCGTCTCGGACAGCACCCGGTCGATGGAATGGCGCGGGTGCAGGCTGGCATAGGGGTCCTGAAACACCATCTGCACGGTCTTGTGAAAGGCCCGGCTGCGCCTTGATCCGGCGATGGTCTCGCCCGCCACGCTTACCTGCCCCGACCATGTATCCACCAGCCCGGTGATCGCGCGCAGGATCGTGGACTTGCCCGAGCCGCTTTCGCCGACAAGGCCGAAGCTTTCGCCCTCGGCCACCTGAAAGGAAACCTCGCGGACCGCATCCACGCGCTCGGGCGGGTGGCCGAACCAGACGTTCAGGTTTCGCACATCCAGCATCAGGCGCCCCCCTCGAATGTCTGGCCGTCGCGCCAGCTTTCCTGACGCTGCAAGACCGCCAGCCGCTCGACCGGGTGGTCCAGCCGGGGCAGGCTGTTCAGCAGCCCCTGCGTATAGGGATGGCGGGCCTTGTGCAGGTCCCTGGCGTCAAGCTGCTCGACGATCCGGCCCGCATACATGATCAGCACCCGGTCGCAGAATTGCGACACCAGGTTCAGGTCGTGGCTGATGAAGATCAGCCCCATGCCCCGGTCGCGCACCAGCCGGTCCATGATGTTGAGAACCTCGGTCCGCACCGATACGTCCAGCGCCGAAGTGGGTTCGTCCGCGATCAGCACCTCGGGGTCGGGGGCCAGCATCATGGCGATCATGATGCGCTGGCCCATGCCGCCGGAAACCTCGTGCGGATAGGCGTCGAAAACCCGTTCGGGGTCGCGGATCTGGACGGCGGCCAGCATCTCCAGCGCCTTGGCACGGGCGTCGGCGCGCGAGGCGTTGCTGCCCTGGCGGTAAGCCTCGACGATCTGGCGGCCGATGGGCATGACCGGGTTCAGGCTGAACTTGGGGTCCTGCATGACCATGCTGATGCGCTGGCCCCGGATCTTGCGCATCCGGCGCTGCGGCAGGTTCAGGATGGACTGGCCGTCCAGCGTCATGCTGGCCGCCGTGACCTTGCCCGGCGGACGGACGAGGCCGAGGATCGCGCGCCCCGTCATCGACTTGCCCGAGCCGCTTTCGCCCACCACCCCCAGCCTTTCGCGGCCAAGGTCGAAGCTGACGCCGCGCACGGCCTCGAACGTGCCGCTGCGGGTGGGAAAGCTGACGCGCAGGTCGCGGACGCTGATCAGGGGGGCATCCGTCGTCATTCCTTGGCTCCTTTCGGGTCCAGCACGTCGCGCAAACCGTCGCCCAGCAGGTTGAAGGCAAGGCTGACGACAAAGATCGCAAGGCCCGGCATGGCCGCGACCCACCAGAAGTCCAGGATGTAGTTGCGCCCGTCCGAAATCATCGCGCCCCATTCGGCCAGCGGCGGCTGCGCGCCAAGGCCAAGGAAGCCAAGCCCCGCGGCGGACAGGATGATCCCCGCCATGTCCAGCGCCACCCGCACGATCATCGACGACAGGCACAGCGGCCAGATATGCCCGATCAGCAGCCGCGTCCGTCCCGCGCCCTGCAAGCGCGCGGCCGCGATGAAATCGGCGCGGCGGATGGTCAGCGTCTCGGCCCGCGCAAGGCGGGCATAGGGCGGCCACGAGGTCAGCGCCAGCGCCAGCACCGCGTTGCCGATCCCCGGCCCGAGCGCCGCGACGAAGGCCAGCGCGAGGATCAGCTTGGGGAACGCCAGGAAGATGTCGGTCACCCGCATCAGCACCTGGTCGACCCAGCCGCCCGCGAAACCCGCCACCGTGCCGATGAACAGTCCGATGATGGGCGCCACCAGCGCCACGGTGCCCACGATGAACAGCGTCGTGCGCGAACCCCAGATCAGCCGCGACAGGATATCGCGGCCAAGCGCGTCCGTGCCCAGCCAGTTCGCGCCCGAAGGTGGTTGCAGCCGGTTCGCCAGGTTCTGCGCATAGGGGTTCTGCGGCGAGATCCAGGGCGCGAAGATCGCCGTCAGCACCAGCAGCACCAGGATGATCAGCCCCAGCATCGCCAGCTTGTTGCGCCGGAAGGTGCGCCAGCCCTGATAGGCCGCGCCAAGCCGCGCCTGCCTGCGCGATTGCGGGGCGTCCGACAGCAGCCATTCGCGCCTTGTCATGGTCCTGTCCGCCATCAGCCCGCCCTCGGATCAAGGAAGCGATAGAGAAGGTCGCTGAGCAGGTTCAGCCCCACGAAACAGGCGCCGATCAGGACCGTCCCGCCAAGCACGGCGTTCATGTCGCCCGCCAGCATCGCGTTGGTGATATATTGCCCGATGCCGGGCCAACTGAAGATGATCTCGGTCAGCACGGAACCTTCCAGCAGCGAACCGAAGGACAGCGCAATCACCGTGATCAGCGGCACGGCGATATTGCGCAGCGCATGGCCCCAGATGACGCGGGTTTCCGACAGGCCCTTGACGCGGGCGGTGGTGATGTATTCCGCCGAAAGCTGTTCCAGCATGAAGCTGCGGGTCATGCGGCTGATATAGGCAAGGCTGAAATAGCCCAGCAGGCAGGCGGGCAGGATGATATGGGAAAAGGCATCGCGGAACGCGCCCCAGTCGCGCGCCAGCGCGCTGTCCAGCAGGATCATGCCGGTGACGTTCGGCACCATGCCGTCGTAGATGATGCCCTGCCGTCCCGGCCCGCCGACCCAGCCCAGGATGCCGTAAAAGATCAGCAGCCCCATCAGGCCCAGCCAGAAGATCGGCATCGAATAGCCCACCAGCGCCACGACCCGCGCGACCTGGTCGATCCAGCTTCCCCGCTTGGCCGCCGCGATCACGCCAAGCGGCACGCCGACGCAGACGCCGATCAGCGTGCCCAGCGTCGCAAGCTCGATCGTGGCCGGGAACACGCGCCTGAGGTCGTCGGCCACGGGGTGGCCCGTGGAAATCGAGCGGCCGAAATCGCCCCGCAGCACGTCGCCGACATAACGCAGGAACTGTTCCCACAAGGGGCGGTCCAGCCCAAGCGCCTGATAGGCGGCCTCGTATTGGGCCTGGGTGGCGCGTTCGCCCACCACCTTCAGCACCGGGTCGATGGGCATGACCCGCCCGATCACGAAGGTCACGACCAGCAGGCCCAGCAGCGTCAGCACCAGCGACAGCACGATGCCGCCGATCTTGACCAGCCGCCGCCGCATGGCCGACGAATGCCCCCGCCCCGGCGGCGTCATACCGGCCGGAGGCAGGGCCGAGGGCGGTTGTCCGCCCTGCGGGGGTTCCATGACGGCCAAGGGTTATTCGCCCTTCACGACCTGACGGTAAGAGACCGAGGCGACAGAGCCGCCCGCCGACCAGTTCTGGACGTTGGCCTGCATCCCGGCCTGCTCGACGCGCTGGAACATGGGCACGATGGGCGCGATCTCGCGATACTGGCTCTGGATGTCCAGATACATCTGGCTGCGGGTCTCGGTGTCGTTCTCGACCACGGCGGCGGCGACCTTTTCGGCCAGGTCGTCCGGCACCGCCCACGAGTTGCGCCAGGCCAGTTGCGAATGGCGCGCCTCGGGCGAGTTGTCGGGGTTGACGGCAAAGGTCGAGACGTTGGTGTTCGGGTCGGCGTAATCCGGCCCCCATTCGCCGATGAAGATCGGCACCTGCCGCGCGCGATAGGCGTCCAGCACCTGTGCGCCGGTCATCTGCTGGATTTCCAGCGTCAGCCCGGCCTCGGCAAAGGAGGCCTGCAAGGTCTGCGCCACATCGACATATTCGCGGATGTCGCGGACGACCGTGCGCAGCGTCCCCGAGGTCACGCCCGCCTCGGCCAGCAGTTCGCGCGCCTTTTCGACATCCAGCGACCACGGGTTTTCATCGGTCGAACCCAGATAGCCCGCCGGAATGATGTTCTGGTGAACGATCCACTGGCCTTCAAGGAAGCTGTCGGCCATGCCCTGATAATCGACCAGGTGCTTGATCGCCTCGACCACCTGCGGCTGTTGCAGCAGTGGATCCTCTTGCGACAGGCCCATATAGAGGATGCGCCCGCGCGGCTCGGACGTCACCGTCAGGGCGTCGTTGCCCGCCAGCCCCTGGACGTCGTTGGGCGACAGGTTGCGCGCCACGTCCACGTCGCCGCGTTCCAGCAGCAGGCGTTGGGCGCTGCTTTCCTGGACATGGCGCACGACGACGCGCTTCATTTCCGGCGCGCCGCCCCAATAGTCTTCATATGCCTGCAACTGGACCTGTTCGTTCGGACGCCATGCCGTCAGCGTGTAAGGCCCCGAGCCTGCCGAATTGGTCGAAAGCCAGGCATTGCCCAGGTCGTCCTCGCCGCCGTTGGCCAGCACGGTTTCCTTGTCCACGATCCCGCCCGAGTTCGAGGCAAGGCAGTTCAGCACGAAGGACAGCGCATAGGGCTGGTCCAGTTCCAGGATCACCTGGTTGCCCTCGGCGCGGATGCGTTCCTCGACGTTATCGGGGGTAAAGCCGAATTGCGTGAAGATGAAGGCGGGCGACAGGTCCAGCTTGACGACGCGCTGCAAGGACCACGCCGCGTCCTCGGCCCGGACGGGGTTGCCGGAATGGAAGGTGACGCCTTCGCGCATGGTCAGGGTGACGGTCGTGCCGTCCTCGCTGACCTCCCACGATTCGGCAAGGCTGGGCTGAAGGCCCGCCTCCAGGTCCAGCGGGTCGAAATCGACCAGCCGGTCGTAGAGGTTCCAGCCCACGTCGTTGCCCGAGAATTCGAAGCTTTGCGCCGGGTCCAGGCTGATGATGTCGTCGACCTGCGCGGCCACGACCAGCATGTCGGCGGGCGTCTCGGCCATCGCCGCCGGAGCGGCTGCAACCGCCGTCGCCAGAAGAAGGGCACGCAGTGAAATGGTTCTGGTCATGATGGTGATTCCCTGTTGGCCGCCTGTCTCGCGGCATATCCGTGGCCCCGAGGATGACCCCTTCGCGCGAAAGGGGCAAGGGGAACAGGACCGCCGCCTTGCGCGGGTTGAAGCAAGTCGCGATCGTAATCGCAAACGCCGCCTTATGTATAGGCATGAACGGTCCCGCCGACGCAACGTAGGAAACCCGCCAGCCCCGCCCCGATGCCGCCCCGATGCCTCGCCGGGGTTGCATCCCAGAGCCGTCCTTGCCATCTGGTGGACAAACCCTGAAAAGGCTGCCCCATGCGCAAGATCACCCTGCCCGAGCGCCCCGGCTGGCGCGACCGCGCCGCCGAGCTTGGCTTTACCTTCGCCGACATGGGCGGGGAACCCTATTGGGACGAAACCAGCGCCTATGCCTTCACGCTGGACCAGATCGAGCGCGACATCGAGGACCCCGCCACCGAACTGCATGACATGTGCCGCGAGGCCGTGGCGCTGGCCGTCGCGGACGAGGAATGGCTGGAACGCCTGGCGATCCCGCGCCAGCATCACGACCTGATCGCCCAATCGTGGACCCATGACGAGCCTGAACTTTACGGCCGGATGGACCTGTCCTATGACGGCACCGGCCCCGCAAAGCTGCTGGAATACAACGCGGATACGCCGACCTCGCTTTACGAATCCGCCTCGTTCCAGTGGCTGTGGCTGGAAGAGCAGCAGCAGCTTGGCGTGCTTGGTCCCGATACCGACCAGTTCAACGCCATCCACGAATCGCTGGTCGAACGCTTCGGCCAGATCACCGATCCGGGGACCGAGATCCATTTCGCCGCCGACAAGGACAACCCCGAGGATTACGCCACCGTCGAGGCCCTTGCCTGGGCCGCGCGAGAGGCGGGGATGGGCGCGCATTTCACCGACCTTTCCGGCATCGGGCTGTCCGACCAGGGCCAGTTCACCGACGACCAGGACCGGGTAATCGGCACGCTGTTCAAGCTTTACCCGTGGGAGGACATGCTGCGCGACGAATTCGCCGCGCATCTGCAATCCTCGCGCACCCGCTTTCTGGAACCGCCGTGGAAGGCCGTGCTGTCGAACAAGGGCATGCTGCCGCTGCTGTGGCAGATGTTTCCCGGCCATCCCAACCTGCTGCCCGCCTTCTTCCATGCCGACGTGGCCGATGCGCTGCGGGGCGGCACGCCCGCGCCCCATGTCGCCAGCGCCTTCGCGGCGGCGCAGGACGCGCTGCGGGCAGGCCATGTCACCAAGCCGCTGTTCTCGCGCGAGGGGGCGGGGGTCGCGATCCATCAGGATGGCCGGATCGCCGAGGAAACCGGCGACGACAGCTATTCGCACCACCCCATGATCGTGCAGGCGCTGGCGCCCCTGCCGCTGATGGACGGCTTCCACCCGGTCCTGGGCGCCTGGATCGTCGGACGGTCCTGCGTGGGCCTGGGCCTGCGCGAGGATCGCGCCCGCATCACCCACAACCTTTCCCGTTTCAAACCGCATTTCATCGAGGGATAGTCATGGCCAAACGCAAGAGATCACGTCACGTTGCGCTGCTTCTGGCCGGTTCGGCCGCACTTGGCCTTGCCGCCTGCGAGGACGACCGCGTCGATGCGCAATCCTTCCCCGACCTGCAAAGCTGCGTCGCGGCGGCACAGGAAAACAGCCTCTGGTTCACCGAGGACGATTGCCGCACCACTTTCGCGGCGGCCCAGCAGGAATACCTGGAAACCGCACCCCGCTACGAATCGAAAGAGCTGTGCGAGCAGGAACACGGCGTCGGAAACTGCGGCGACGATCCCGCGCAAGGCGCGCAGGGCACGGGCGGCGGCGGGTTTTCCTTCATGCCGCTGCTGGTGGGCTACATGATGGGTTCGATGATGGCGCGCGGCGGCGGCATCTTCTCGCAGCCGATGGTGAACACGGCGGACGGGCGCTATTCGACCGCCAAGGGCGACCAGAGCTTTGCCAGCAACCGCGGCACGGGCAAGGTCGCGGCGCAGACCTTCACGCGCGGACCGACGACGATGGGCCAGCCGCCGCTGAGCCAGGCGGCGGTGCAGCAGCGCGGCGGCTTCGGGCGGTCGGCCACGGCACGGGGCGGCGGGCGGTCCTTCGGCGGCTGACGGGCTTGCGTCCGGGGGCATAAAGGCGCAGGCTGCGCCGCGCGCCCCCTGGGCCGACCGTTATCCCCGCCCCTTCCGAGGCCCGCATGAACCCGAAGCTGCAATCCGATCAGATCCTGAAACTCGCCGGGCTTGCGCCGGTCATTCCGGTCCTGGTGGTCCACGACCCCGAGACCGCCGAGCCGCTGGCCCGCGCGCTGGTGGATGGCGGCCTGCCCGTGCTGGAGGTGACGCTGCGCACCCCCGCCGCGCTGGATGTGATTTCACGCATGGCCCGGATTCCCGGCGCCCATGTCGGCGCGGGCACGGTGCTGACGCCCGACGACCTGCACCGCGCGCAGGATGCGGGCGCGGGCTTTGCCGTGTCCCCCGGCGCAACCGACCGGCTGATCCGCGCGGCCGAGGATGCCGCCCTGCCCCTTCTGCCCGGCGCCGTCACAGCATCCGAGATCATGCGCGCCGCCGATCACGGCTATCGCATGCTGAAGTTCTTTCCAGCCGAAGCCGCGGGCGGCGCGCGCGCGCTGAAATCGCTGGCCTCGCCCTTGCCGCATGTCTCTTTCTGCCCGACGGGGGGGATCGGCGCGGCGAATGCGCCGGACTACCTTGCCCTGCCCAATGTGCGCTGCGTCGGCGGTAGCTGGATCGTTCCCGACCGCGACCTGGCACAGGGCAACTGGGACGGCATCCGCGCGCTGGCGCAGGCCGCCGCGGGGCTGGCAAGGGGTTAGAAATGACGGACACCGCGACCCACGACATGCCGCGGACGCGGCGCAATGTCGCCGTGCTGGCGTTGGCCCAGGCCATCCTTGGCGCGCAGATGCCCGTCAATTTCACCGTCGCCGGGCTGATCGGGCAGATGCTGGCGCCAAGCCCCTGCATCGCCACGCTGCCCTTGTCGATCTTCATCCTCGGCTCGGCGCTGTCGGCGCGTCCCCTGGCGGGCTTCATGCAGCGCCACGGGCGGCGCGCGGGCTTCCTGCTGGCCTGCCTTTCGGCGGTGCTGGGCGCCGTGATCTCGCTGGCGGGGCTGTGGTATCAGTCCTTCGTGCTGTTCTGCCTGGGCGCGCTGCTGACGGGCGTCTACATGGCGGCGCAGGGCTTTTACCGCTTCGCCGCGACCGACACCGCCCCGCCCGAGTTCCAGGGCAAGGCGATTTCCTATGTGCTGGCGGCGGGGCTGGTTTCGGCGCTGCTGGGGGCGCTGATCGTGCGCGAGACGGAAAGCCTGACCGCCGTGCCCTTCATGGCGACCTATGGCGTGATCTTGCTGATCAACCTTGCCGGGCCGGTGATCTTCGCCTTCCTGGACATCCCCAAGCCGCCCGCACCCGCCCAGGGCGCCCCCCGTGGCCGCCCCCTGCGCGAGTTGATGCGCACCCCCGAGATCGCCGTCGCCATGATCTGCGGCACCATCGCCTATGCGCTGATGAACCTTGTCATGACCTCGACCCCGCTGGCGGTGGTGGGCTGCGGTTTTGCGACGACGGATGCGGCCAATATCGTCAGCCTGCATGTGGTCGCGATGTTCCTGCCCTCGTTCTTCACGGGGTTCCTGATCGCGCGATACGGCGCGCCGCAAGTCATTTTCGTGGGCATCGCCATCCTGGCGGGCGCGGCGCTGGTCGCGCTTTCGGGGGTCGAGCTGGCGCATTTCTACGGCGCGCTGATCCTGCTGGGGCTGGGCTGGAACTTCGGCTATATCGGGGCGACGGCGCTGCTGACCCGCTCGCACCGCCCCGAGGAGCGCGAGCGGATCCAGGGCATCAACGATGCGGTGGTCTTTGGCGGGGTATTCCTGGCCTCGCTGTCGTCGGGCGGGCTGATGAACTGCCTGGGCGGGAATGCCCAACAGGGCTGGAACGCCGTCAACCTGGCGATGATCCCGCTGCTGGTGCTGGCCGGCGGCATGCTGATCTGGCTGAGGCTGCGCCCGCGCGAAAACCCGCGAACGCAGGGCTAGCGCATCCGCGGCAAAACCCGACCCGCGTCTCACGCCGCCGCGACAGGGCGCATCAGGGGCTGCGGCAGGTCCGCCTGGAACAGTCTAGAACAGCGACTTCTGCCCACCGGGATCAGGCTTGCGCCGCCTGGGTCTGGCCTCGGTCGCGGGCGGGGTTTCCGGGGCGGGCGGGGGGCCTTCGCCATCGGGTCGAGCGGTGATGCGGCCATCGTGAAACTCGACCTGGAAGGCCGGGACGCCGCGCGCGGCCTCGGCCGAGGCGATCAACCCCTTCGGGCCGTGGACGATGGCGAAGCCGCGCCCCAGGGTCTCACGGTAGCCCAGTGTCTGGCGCAGCCGGTCCAGGCGTTGCAGCCCCTCGCGCCGGGTCTGGACGATGCGCGGGCCGGATGCCGCCAGCCGCGCAGCCAGCGCCGCCAGCGCCTGCCGGTCGCGCAGGGTCTGGCGTCGGGCATCGGCCAGCCCGCGCTGGCGCGCGCGCGCCACCCGTTCGCCCAGGTCCTTCAGCCGGTCGGCACGGCGCTGGCGGGCGCGGCTTTCGGCGGGTTGCAGCCGGGCGGCCAGCACCGCCAGCCGCTCGCGCCAGCCGCGCAGGAAGCGCCGCAGCGAGGCCAGCGACAGGGGCAGCGCGCTCAGCCGGTCGCGGCGGGTGCGGACGAAGCCGCGCAGGGCAGGCTCCAGCCGCTGGGCGAAGAGGTCGAACCGCTGCCGCGCCCCGTCGGTCAGCGCCTGGGGCCGTCCCAACGCCCGGCCAAGGTCGCGCAGCCGCTGGCGCTGCTGCCCGACCCTGCCCTGCTGGGCGCGCATCATCCGCAGCCCGGCCTCGGCCACGCGGGCGGCAAGATCGGCACGCACGGGCACGGCCATCTCCGCCGCCGCCGTGGGCGTGGGCGCGCGCATGTCGGCGGCGAAGTCGATCAGCGTCGTGTCGGTTTCATGCCCCACCGCCGAGATCAGGGGGATGGCGCTGTCGGCGGCGGCGCGCACGACGATTTCCTCGTTGAAGCCCCAGAGGTCTTCAAGGCTGCCGCCGCCGCGCGCGACGATAATCAGGTCCGGGCGCGGGATCGCCCCGCCCGGCTGCAATTCGTTGAAGCCGCGAATCGCGGCGGCGACCTGCGGCGCGCAATCCTGCCCCTGCACGGCGACGGGCCAGATCAGGACATGGCTGGGAAAGCGGTCGCGCAGCCGGTGCAGGATGTCGCGGATCACCGCCCCCGAGGGCGAGGTGACGACCCCGATCACCCCCGGCAGCCGGGGCAGCGGGCGCTTGCGCGCATCGTCGAAAAGCCCCTCGGCCGCCAGTGCCTTGCGGCGCTTTTCCAGCATGACCATCAGCGCGCCCGCGCCTGCGGGTTCTATCGCCTCGACGATCATCTGGTATTTCGACTGGCCGGGGAAGGTCGTCAGGCGACCGGTGGCGATGACCTCGATCCCTTCCTCGGGGCGGGTCTGCAATCGCGCGGCCTGTCCCTTCCAGGTTACGGCGGCCAGCACGGCGCGGTCGTCCTTGAGGTCGAAATAGAGATGCCCCGAGGCCGGGCGCGAGACCCGCCCGATCTCGCCCCGCACGCGGACGCGGCCAAACTGATCCTCGATCGAGCGTTTGACCGCCCCCGAAATCTGCGACACCGTGTATTCGTGGGCGTTGTCGCCCTGAGCCTCGTCGTCCAGCAGATCCATGCACCGCCACCTTGTTCCTTGCAGGGCGGCAGACTAGAACGCAGGCGCAGATTTAGAAAGGGCCACGCATGAACATCCTGATCCTTGGCAGCGGCGGGCGGGAACACGCGCTTGCCTGGGCGATCCGCCAGAACCCCAAGTGCGACCGGCTTTTCGTCGCACCGGGAAATGCCGGGATGGGCGACGTGGCGCGCTGCGTCGAGCTGGACATCATGTCCGCCCCCGCCGTGATCGGTTTTTGCGAGGAAGCCTCGGTCGACCTGGTGGTGATCGGACCCGAGGCACCGCTGGCCGCGGGCGTCTCGGACGCGCTGGCTGATGCGCGGATCAAGGTCTTCGGTCCCTCCGCCGCCGCGGCGCGGCTTGAGGCGTCCAAGGCCTTCACCAAGGAAATCTGCGACGCCTGCGGTGCGCCGACCGCCGCCTGGGCAAGGTTCGACGATGCCGAGGCGGCGCGCGGCTACATCCGCGCGCAGGGCGCCCCCATCGTCGTGAAGGCCGACGGGCTGGCCGCCGGCAAGGGCGTCACCGTCGCCATGACCGTCCCCGAGGCGCTGGAGGCCGTCGACCGCGCGCTGGGCGGCGAGTTCGGCGAGGCCGGGGCCGAGGTCGTGATCGAGGAATTCATGCAGGGCGAAGAGGCCAGCTTCTTCGTCCTGTCGGACGGCACCCATTGCCTGCCCATCGGCAGCGCGCAGGACCACAAGCGCGTGGGCGACGGCGACACCGGGCCGAACACCGGCGGCATGGGCGCCTATTCGCCTGCGCCGGTGCTGACGCCCGCGCTGCAAGAGCAGGTGATGGCCCGTATCGTGCGCCCCACCATCGCCGAGATGGCGCGGTGCGGCACCCCGTTCCAGGGCGTGCTTTACGTCGGCCTGATGATCCACGGGGGCGAGGCGAGGCTGGTCGAATACAACGTCCGCTTCGGCGACCCGGAATGCCAGGTGCTGATGATGCGGCTTGGCGCGCAGGTGCTGGACCTGATCCTGGCCTGCACCGACGGGCAGTTGGACAATGCCCGCGTGAACTGGGCCGAGGACCACGCCCTGACCGTGGTTCTGGCCGCGAAGGGCTATCCCGGCAGCTATGAAAAGGGCAGCGTGATCGGCGGGCTGGACGATCTGCCCGACGACGGGTTTCGCAAGGTCTTTCATGCAGGCACCGCATCGAAGGACGGCCGGATCGTCGCAGTGGGCGGGCGCGTCCTGGCCGCGACCGCGCGGGGCGACAGCCTCGCGCAGGCGCGCGAGCGGGCCTATGCGCTGGCCCAAGCGATCGACTGGCCCGAGGGGTTTTATCGCCGCGACATCGGTTGGCGGGCGCTGGCGCGCTGAACGGGCGGTGTCGCGGGCCGCATGGTTGCGACATGGGTATTTGGGTGATGAAGAAAGCGGGCGCCGGTCTTTCCCGTTCTTCGTTCCGATTCAGGGGTTTTCAAGCGGCGGATCGGGTGGCTATAGTGGCGCCATGACTCGGACGCGACATCATATCGCCTCGGCCAGGAACGCGCAGAACGGCGCGCGTCTTGCCGTGTCCCTTCGCGGTCTGCTTCTTCTTACGCTTCGCTGAGCGGGTCTTCCGGGCCGCCGCTCAGTGGGGTTCGTGCCCGGATTAACGAAATCTCAGGAATTTGCACGTAAGAAGGACCGGCCATGACCGACAAGAACCATGTATTGATCTTTGACACGACCCTGCGCGATGGCGAGCAATCGCCCGGTGCCACGATGACCCATGCCGAAAAGCTGGAAATCGCCCAGATGCTGGACGAGATGGGCGTCGACGTGATCGAGGCGGGCTTTCCCATCGCCTCGGAAGGCGATTTTGCGGCGGTGAGCGAGATCGCGCGGCAGGCGCAGAACAGCGTGATCTGCGGGCTGTCACGCGCCCAGATCCCGGATATCGACCGTTGCTGGGAAGCCGTGCAGCATGCGAAACGCCCGCGGATCCATACCTTCATCGGGACCTCTCCGCTGCATCGCGCCATTCCCAACCTGGACATGGACCAGATGGCCGACCGCATCCACCAGACCGTGACCCATGCGCGCAACCTGTGCGACAACGTGCAATGGTCGGCGATGGATGCGACCCGGACCGAGCATGACTATCTGTGCCGCGTGGTCGAGATCGCGATCAAGGCGGGGGCGAGCACGATCAACATTCCCGACACCGTCGGCTATACGGCGCCGCGCGAATCGGCGGCGCTGATCGCCATGCTGCTGGAGCGGGTTCCGGGCGCCGACGAGGTGATTTTTGCCACCCATTGTCATAACGACCTGGGCATGGCGACGGCCAACAGCCTGGCTGCGGTCGAGGCCGGCGCGCGCCAGATCGAATGCACGATCAACGGCCTGGGCGAACGCGCCGGCAACACCGCGCTGGAAGAGGTCGTCATGGCGCTGAAGGTTCGCCACGACATCATGCCCTATTCGACCGGCATCGACACGACGAAGATCATGGGGCTGTCGCGGCGGGTCGCGCAGGCATCCGGCTTTGCGGTGCAGTTCAACAAGGCGATCGTGGGCAAGAACGCCTTCCTGCACGAATCGGGCATCCACCAGGATGGTGTTCTGAAGAACGTCGAGACCTTCGAGATCATGCGCCCTGCCGACATCGGGCTGAACGAAAACAACATCGCAATGGGCAAGCATTCGGGCCGTGCGGCGCTGCGGGCCAAGTTGCACGACCTGGGCTATGAGGTGGGCGACAATGCGCTGAAGGACATCTTCGTGCGCTTCAAGGCGCTGGCCGATCGCAAGAAGGAAATCTTCGACGAGGATCTGGTCGCCCTGATGCAGGACAGCACCGCCAATACCGGCGACGATCACTTGCAGGTCAAGCATCTGCGGGTCGTCTGCGGCAGCGACGGGCAGTCGGCCGATCTGACCATGATCGTCGGCGGGCAGGAACAGACCGTTCAGGCCACGGGCGACGGGCCGGTCGATGCCTGCTTCAACGCGGTCAAGCAGGTCTTTCCGCATAGCGCGCGGCTGCAACTGTATCAGGTCCATGCCGTGACCGAGGGGACCGATGCGCAGGCCACCGTCAGCGTCCGGCTGGAAGAGGAAGGCCGCATCGTCAACGGCCAGTCCGCCGACACCGACACGATCCTGGCCAGCGTCAAGGCCTATGTCGGTGCGCTGAACAACCTGATCCTGCGCCGCGCCCGCACCGGCAAGGACGCGGATGCCAAGGAAATCACGATGTATTCGCATTGATCCGGTAAAGGGCGCGGGTGGATCCTGCGCCCTTTATTTCAGGCTGGACGGCGCAGGGACGACCAGTCGAAACCGGCCAGGAAGGGGAAGCTGTCCGCGACCTCGGCGTCGAACTCGGGCCGGGTCAGCGGCTCGTAGCCCCAGGGGTGGCGCGGCGTGCCCTCGCGCGCGGTATCGCCCTGGTCCCAACGCAAGACCAGATGCCCGGTGATCGAGGGGTCGAGGCAGGAAAACAGGTTCCGCGGCAGTTCGAAATGGTTGACGGCATAGATCGAGCGGCCGGCCACCATCAACCGCGCCGCGACCCCTGCCCCGACGAAGGGCCGCCACGTGCGCCAGAAACTGGGCGGCTGGCCGTCATATGTCATCACGCTGAGGCCGCGCGGAAAGCTGAGCGCGAAGCGCGGCAGCCCCCGCAGCCGCTGCGCGTTCTGCCGCAGCGTGGCGATG
The DNA here is from genome assembly GCF_945915435.1 of uncultured Paracoccus sp. Classification (GTDB taxonomy): domain Bacteria; phylum Pseudomonadota; class Alphaproteobacteria; order Rhodobacterales; family Rhodobacteraceae; genus Paracoccus. The sequence continues at coordinate 60,340 of NZ_CAMEFG010000001.1, forward strand.
AAGGAGATCCCCACCGCATCGTCGTCGTCCAGCCGGAATTGCAGCGCATTCGCCCCGGTTTCCTGCTTCACGGCGGTGAGGATGGGGCGCAGCGCGTCCTCGGTATGGGTGGCGTCGGAAAAGACCACGCGGGCCTGCGGCAGGGTGGCGGCGACTGCGCGCAGCGCCTCTTGCCATTTTCGGGGCATCCGGGTCGAACCAAGGATCACGAAATCGAAATCCTGATCGCTTTGCGCCTTCAGCCCGGCCAGCGTGATATGTTCCAGCGTGTGCAGCCGCAGCCGCATGCGCTGGTCCTCGAACAGGTGCCGGGCCTGCCGTTCCAGCCGCGCCTGATCCCGCGCGACGGCGGGGCTGGTCATGCCGATCCAGTCACCCTTGCCGAGGAAGGCAAAACGGCAAACTCCCACAATCCGGTTCATCATTTATTCATAACCATATGATACAGCATCATTAAGCGCATTTTCAGAAACCAGGTCATCCAATGAACGAAACCTCTGCACCCCACTCGAAAACACCGAAAAACAGCCTGATCTATCGGCCAGATGAAGCCTAACGACAAGTGAAAACCTTTGCGAAATCCGCCGCCACGGGCTAAGGGGACAGGCAAGAAAACCCGATGGTTCAGCGAAACGGGCTTTCATACGGGCGCGGCGCGGAATATATGGGCGCATCGCGGCGGAACGGCGATTCCGGCCGGGGCGCAGGGCAAGATGGGCAGGCCGGGAAAACCGGCGCGAAAGGTATGGCGGGCATGGCATTCGGCGGGTTGTTTTCGACCGATATCGCAATCGACCTTGGGACGGCGAACACGCTGATCTATGTCAAGGGCAAGGGCATCATCCTGAACGAGCCTTCGGTCGTGGCGTTTCACGTCAAGGACGGCAAGAAACAGGTCCTCGCGGTGGGCGAAGACGCCAAGCTGATGCTGGGCCGCACCCCCGGCAGCATCGAGGCGATCCGCCCGATGCGCGAAGGCGTCATCGCCGATTTCGACAGCGCCGAGGAAATGATCAAGTATTTCATCCGCAAGGTCTTCAAGCGCACGACGTTTTCCAAGCCCAAGGTCATCGTCTGCGTGCCGAACGGTGCGACTCCGGTCGAAAAGCGCGCGATCCGGCAATCGGTGATTTCCGCGGGCGCGCGCAAGGCCGGGCTGATCGCGGAACCCATCGCGGCGGCCATCGGTGCGGGCATGCCGATCACCGATCCGACCGGCAGCATGGTCGTCGACATCGGCGGCGGCACGACCGAGGTGGCGGTGCTGTCGCTTGGCGACGTGGTCTATGCACGTTCGGTCCGCATCGGGGGCGACCGGATGGATGACGCGATCATCAGCTACCTGCGCCGCAGCCACAACCTCTTCATCGGCGAATCCACGGCCGAGCGGGTCAAGACCCAGATCGGCACGGCGCGCATGCCCGACGATGGGCGCGGCGCCGCGATCATGGTGCGGGGGCGCGACCTGCTGAACGGCATCCCCAAGGAGATGGAGATCACCCAGGCGATGGTGGCCGAGGCGCTGACCGAGCCGGTCCAGCAGATCTGCGAGGCCGTCATGGCCGCGCTGGAGGCCACGCCCCCCGACCTGGCCGCCGACATCGTCGACCGTGGCGTAATGCTGACCGGCGGCGGCGCCATGCTGGGCGAGTTGGACCTTGCGCTGCGCGAGCAAACCGGCCTGATGGTCAGCCTGGCCGACCAACCGATGAGCTGCGTCGCCCTGGGCACCGGCAAGGCGCTGGAATTCGAAAAGCAGCTTCGCCACGTCATCGACTACGACAGCTAGGCCGTCATGGCGCGCAAGGGGCCAGATTTCGCCACCCCGGTCCGGCGGATCCTGATCTTTCTGCTGGTGCTGGCGCTGCTTGCGGCCTTCCTGTTCTGGCGTATCGAGGGCAGCCGGGCCGAACGCATGCGCGCGGCCTTCGTCGACCGCTTCGTGCCCAGCTTTGAATGGGTGATGTCGCCCGCGACCCACCTGACGCGAATGGTGCGCAGCTTCCAGTCCTATTCGCGCCTCTACGAACAGAACCAGGAGTTGCGGCGCGAGTTGCAGACCATGTCCGCCTGGAAAGAGGCCGCCGTCCAGCTTGAACAGGAAAACGCCAAGCTGCTGGCGCAGAACAACGTGCGGATCGACCCAGCGCTGACCTCGGTTTCGGGCGTGGTGATGACCGACAGCGGAACGCCCTTTCGCCAGTCGGTGCTGCTGAATGTCGGCGCGCGCGACGGGATCGTCGATGGCTGGGCCACGATGGACGGGCTGGGGCTGGTCGGGCGCATCTCGGGCGTGGGCGAGACCACCAGCCGCGTGTTGCTGCTGACCGATCCTTCGTCGCGGATACCGGTGACCATCCAGCCCTCGGGGCAGCATGCGTTGCTGAGCGGGGACAACACCCCCCTGCCGGTGCTTGAATTCATCGAAAGCCCCGAAAACGTGCGCCCCGGCGACCGCGTCGTCAGTTCGGGCGATGGCGGGGTCTTTCCGCCGGGGCTGCTGGTCGGACAGGTCGCGCTGGCCACCGACGGGCGGCTGCGGGTGCGCATGTCCGCCGATTACGGGCGGTTGGAGTTCCTGCGCGTGCTGCGCAGCCACCCGGCCGAGCGGTTGTCGGACAGCGGGCGGCTGATCCCGCCGCCTTCCGCCGATTTCGTCGGCCCGCCGCTGCCACCCTGGACCATGCCGGAAGGCAACGGCGCCGATGATTGACCCGCTCAAACGCCGCCAGCTTATGGGCATGGTGCTGTTTGCGCTGATCGCGCTGGTGCTGCTGCTGGTCCGGCTGCTGCCGATCAGTCCCGGCGCGATCCCCCTGCCCGGTCCAGACCTGACGCTGTGCCTGGCTTTCGTCTGGGTTCTGCGCCGCCCCGAACAGGTGCCGGTCCTGCTGATCGCCGCCGTTTTCATGGTCGAGGACATCGTCCTGATGCGTCCTCCGGGCCTGTGGGCCGCCGTGGTCGTCCTGGGAACCGAGGCCGCGCGGCTACGTGAACCCCGTTGGCGCGAGCATCCTTTCATGGTTGAATGGGGCCGGGTCGTCCTGGTTTTCGCGCTGATGATGCTGGCCAATCGTTTCATGCAGGCGGTCGCCTTTCTGGAACTGCCCTCGTTCGGGCAGGTCTTCCTGCAATTCCTGGCGACGGCCTTCGCCTATCCCTTCGTGGCACTGGCGACGCGCTGGCTGCTGGGGCTGCGCCGGCTGGCCATCGCCGAGGCCGAGATCATGAGGCACCGCTGAACCATGCGCAAATCGCCGAAGGAAATCATGGAAAGCTCGCGCTCGGTCTCGCGCCGGGGGGTGCTGATCGGCGCGATCCAGGCGGCGGTGATCGGGGTGCTGGGGTTGCGGTTGCGCTCGATGCAGTTGGAACAGGCGGACCAGTATCGGCTGCTGGCGGACGGAAACTCGATCAAGATCAGGCTGTTGCCACCCGCGCGCGGGCTGATCCTGGACCGCAACGGCACCGTGATCGCGGGAAACGAGCAGAACTATCGCGTCACCCTGACGCGCGAGGAAGCGGGCGATGTCAGCGCCGTCATCGCGCGGTTGCGCCATATCATCCCGATGACCGACGCCCAGGCAGCCGCCGTCATCGCCGAGATCATGCGCCGCCCCGCCGTCACCCCCGTCAGCGTTGCCGACCGCCTGACATGGGACGAATTCGCCGCCATCGCGCTGAACGCGCCGGCGCTGCCCGGCATCACCCCCGAATCGGTCCTGTCGCGCATCTATCCGCAGCGCGGCGATTTCGCGCATGTGCTGGGTTATGTTGGCCCGGTGTCGGATTACGACCTGTCCCGGATCGAAAGCCCCGACCCCGTGCTGCGCCTGCCCGAGTTCCAGTTGGGCAAGGTCGGCGTCGAGGCCCGGCTGGAGGAAAACCTGCGCGGCAAGGCGGGTGCCCGCCGGGTCGAGGTCAACAGCGCCGGGCGCGAGATGCGCGAACTCAGCCGCCAGGAAGGCCAGCAGGGCGCCGCCGTGCAGATGACGCTGGACGCCGGTTTGCAGAATTTCTGCACCCAGAGGCTGGGCGAGGAAAGCGCCGCCGCCGTTGTCATCGACGTGACGAATGGGGATATCGTGGCGATTTCGTCCTCGCCCGTCTTTGATCCCAACATGTTCGTGCGCGGGATCTCGGGGCCGAATTACCGGGCGCTGCTGAACCACGACCACCGCCCACTGGCCGACAAGACCGTGCAGGGCGTCTATCCGCCCGGCTCGACCTACAAGATGATCACCCTGCTGGCGGGGCTGGAGGCGGGCATCATCAATGCCGGATCGCGTTTCTACTGCCCCGGCTATCTGCAAGTCGCCGGTCGCCGCTTCCATTGCTGGAGCAGGGGCGGCCACGGTTCGGTCGATGCGATCCAGAGCCTCGAACAATCCTGCGACGTCTATTATTACGAATTGGCGCAGCGCGTCGGAATCGAACGGATGTCCGAAATGGCCCGCCGCTTCGGCCTTGGCATGCGCCACGACCTGCCCATGTCGGCGGTGGCCGAGGGCATCGCCCCGGACCGCGAGTGGAAACGCAACCGCCACGGCCAGGAATGGCAGGTGGGCGATTCGATCAACGCCAGTATCGGCCAGGGATTCGTGCTGACCTCGCCTTTGCAACTGGCGGTGATGACCGCGCGGCTGGCGACGGGGCTGAAGGTGGAACCGCGCCTGATCAGGGCCGTGAACGGCATCCCCGAACCCTCGCCCGAATTCGAGGATATGGGAATCAACCCGCTGAATTTACGCACGGTTCGCATGGGAATGGACGCCGTGATGAACGCCAGTCGCGGCACGGCGCGGGGGTCGCGCGTGGTCATTCCGGAATGGCGGGTGGCGGGCAAGACCGGCACCAGCCAGGTGCGCAACATCACCGCCGCCGAACGGGCGCGGGGCGTGGTGCGCAACGACCAGTTGCCCTGGAACCGGCGCGATCACGGGTTGTTTGTGGGCTATGCGCCCTATGACCATCCGCGCTATGCGGTCTCGGTCGTGGTGGAACATGGCGGCGGGGCCTCTGCCGCCACCCCGATCGCACGCGACATCCTGCTGTTTGCGCTGAACGGCGGCCTGCCGCCGCTGGACGCCTACCCCCCCGGCCAGCGCGGCGGGGTCGAGGAACTTTTCGACAGCATGAACCTTGCGCCGAACGCCGTGGTCGCACAAAGCGGACGGGCGCGGGCCTGATGAGCTATCTCGATTACAAGGTCGCGCAGGTCCCGACCGGCATCCGCAAGATCCTGCATATCAACTGGCCGCTGGTCTTTCTGCTGACGGCGGTGGCCAGCTTCGGGTTCCTGATGCTCTATTCGGTCGCGGGCGGGCGGATCGAGGTCTGGGCGCAACCGCAGATGATCCGCTTCGGCATCGGCATGGTGCTGATGCTGGCGCTGGCCTTCGTGCCGATCTGGTTCTGGCGCACCATCGCCATTCCCTTTTACCTCATCTGCATCCTGCTGTTGGTCGCGGTGGACCTGTTCGGCGACGTCGGCATGGGCGCGCAGCGCTGGCTGGACCTGGGCTTTTTCCGCCTGCAACCGTCCGAGTTGATGAAGATCTCGCTGGTGCTGATGCTGGCGGCCTATTACGACTGGCTGCCGCTGGACCGGGTGTCGCGCCCCCTGTGGGTGCTGGTGCCGGTCGTGCTGGCGCTGATCCCGACCGGGCTGGTGCTGCAACAACCCGACCTTGGCACGGCGATCATGCTGGTCGCGGGCTGCGGGATCGTGATGCTGGCGGCGGGGGTCAGCCTTTGGTATTTCGGCGCGGTGATCGGCGGCGTGGCCGGGCTGGTCTATGCCGTCTTTGCCAGCCGGGGGACCGACTGGCAGTTGCTGCGCGACTACCAGTTCCGCCGCATCGACACCTTCCTGAACCCCGGATCGGACCCGCTTGGCGCGGGCTACAACATCACGCAGGCGCAGATCGCGCTTGGCTCGGGCGGGTGGTCGGGGCGGGGCTTCATGCAGGGCACGCAATCGCGGCTGAACTTCCTGCCCGAGAAACACACCGACTTCATCTTCACCACCCTGGCCGAAGAGTTCGGCTTTGTCGGGGCGTTCTCGCTCTTGATGCTCTATGCGCTGATCCTGGGCTTCTGCCTTTTCTCGGCGCTGACCAACCGCGACCGCTTCGCCAGCCTGCTGACCATCGGCATCGCGGGCACGTTCTTTCTGTTCTTCGCCGTCAATATCGGCATGGTGCTGGGGTTGCTGCCCGTCGTCGGCGCGCCCTTGCCGATGGTCAGCTATGGCGGCACGCAGATGATGATCCTGCTGATGGCCTTCGGCATGGTGCAATCGGCCCATGTCCACAGGCCGCATTGAAGAAAGAGGTTTTCCGATGAAGGTGCTGTTCGCCGCGCCCGCCGATGGCTGGGACAGGTGGCAAGGCCCGCTGACGCGCGCCTGCCCCGAGATGGAGCTTTGCCGCGAGGGCGATCCCGCCGGCTTCGACGCGCTGATCTATGCGCCGGGCTACCCCGAGGATGGCGGGACGCTGGACTTCACCCCCTTCACCCGCTCCCGCGTCGTGCAAAGCCTGTGGGCCGGGGTCGAGCGGATCGTGACCAACCCGACCCTGACCCAGCCGCTTTGCCGCATGGTCGATCCGGGGCTGGCGCAGGGCATGGCCGAGTTCTGCACCGGCTGGGCCTTGCGCGCACATCTGGGCATGGACCGCTTTGCGCAGGACGGCAAATGGCGCGGCGGCGAGGTTCCGCCCGTCGCCTCGGGCCGCCGCGTCACCGTCCTGGGAATGGGCGAGATGGGGCGCGCCACCGCGCAGGCCCTTGCCGGGCTTGGGTTTCAGGTGACCGGCTGGTCCGCCTCGGGCCGACCGGTCCAGGGGATCGAGGTTCTCGCGGGCGACCAGCTCGACCTTGCGCTGGCGCGGGCCGAGATCCTTGTCTGCCTGCTGCCCGACACGGCGCAGACCCGCGACCTGCTGGACCTGCGCAAGCTGGCGCTGATGCCGCGGGGAAGCTGGCTGATCAATGCCGGGCGCGGCACCCTGCTGCCGGAATCCGACCTGCTGCGCGCGCTGGATCTTGGCCGCCCCGGCCATGCGGTTCTGGATGTCTTCCGGCACGAACCCCTGCCGCAGGATCACCCCTTCTGGCAGCATCCGGGCGTGACCGTCACCCCCCATATCGCCGCCGCGACGCGGCCCGAAACCGCCGCGCCGGTCGTCGCGGAAAACCTGCGCCGGGCGATGGCGGGCCGCCCGCTGCTGCATATGGTGGACCCATCGCGCGGATATTGAACCGCCGGATCAGGCCGCGGGGTTTTCAGCCCCGCACCACCCCGGCGGTTTCCAGCACGGCGTGCAGCAGCACGTCCGCGCCCTTTCGCGCCCATTCGGGGGTGATCTCTTCCGCCTCGTTATGCGACAGCCCGTCCACGCAGGGGCACATGATCATCACGGTCGGCGCGACGCGGTTGATCCAGCAGGCGTCATGCCCCGCGCCCGAAACGATATCCATATGGCTATAGCCAAGCCGGCCGCAGACCGCGCGCACCCGTTCCAGCAAGCCCTCGTCGAAGGCGGGCGGATCGAAGCGGTTGACGATCCGGTGGCTGAATTCGCAACCCAAAGCCTCGCATATGGCAGGGGCGCGGTCCAGGAATTCCTGCGTCATCTCTTGCAGGACGGGCAACAGGTGGCTGCGAAAATCTATCGTGAAAACAGCCTTTTCGATGATGATGTTGGGACTGTTTGGAAAGACCTCGACATGACCGACGGCACCGACGGCGGCGGGCTGGTGCTTCATGGCGACCTCATGGGCAAGTTCGGTCAGTTGGGCCAGCCCGCGCCCCGCATTGCGCCGCATCGGCATGGGGGTCGAGCCGGTATGCTGGCCCCGTCCCGTCACCGTGCATTCGATCCAGCGCAGCCCCTGCCCGTGGGTGACGGCGCCGATGTCCTTGCCCTCGGCCTCGAGGATGGGGCCTTGTTCGATGTGATATTCAAACATGGCGTGGATCCTGCGGTCGCCGGGCCTTTCGTCGCCCTTCCAGCCGATCCGCTCAAGCTCGTCGCCGAAACGCAGCCCCTGCGCATCGGTCTGCGACAGCGCATCTTCCTGTTCGATCGCCCCCACAAAGACGCCCGAGGCCATCATGGCGGGCGTGAAGCGCGCGCCTTCCTCATTGGTCCAGTTGGCGACGACGATGGGGCGGCGCACCCGCAGGCCAAGGTCGCGGATCGTGCGCACGACCTCCAGCCCGGCAAGGACGCCCAGAACCCCGTCGAACCTGCCGCCGGTCGGCTGGGTGTCCAGATGGCTGCCGATATAGACCGGGTCCAGCGAGGGGTCCTGCCCTTCGTGGCGCATGAACATGGTGCCCATCTGGTCGATTGCGGTGGTCATCCCCGCCTCTTCGCACCATGCCTGGAACAGCCGGCGGCCTTCGGCATCGGCGTCGGTCAGGGCCTGCCGGTTGTTGCCGCCCGCCACGCCCGGACCGATCCGGGCCATCTGCATCAGGCTGTCCCAAAGCCGACTGCCGTCCACCCGATAATTCGCCGCCATTTCGCCGGTCATCGCCGTCCCCCTGCCTGTTCGCGCATTCGGCTTGTCCTTGCCCGCCCGCCATCACATCTTGCGGCGTGGCATCGACCAACCCGTGGGCTTCACGCTAGCACCGGCCCACCCCCAGTCAAGCGCCCGATTCGGAGATTACGATGAAGATCATCCCCGCACTCGCCACCGCCCTGACGCTGCTTGCCGGCGCAGCGCGGGCGCAAGAGTCCCTGCCCCTGACGGTGCAACTCAACTGGGTCGCACAGGCTGAATTCGCAGGCTATCACGTCGCACAGGAAATGGACTTCTACCGCGACGAAGGGCTGGAGGTCACGCTGCTGCCCGGCGGTCCCGGCATCCCGCCCTTGCAGTCGTTGGCGCGGGGGCGCGCCGACGTCGCCATCGAGCGGATGCCCGCCGCGCTGGTCGCGCGCGAAAGGGGCCTGCCCGTCGTCAATGTCGCGCAGCCCCTTGGCGGGTCGGGACAGGTGCTGGTCTGCCGCACCGACAGCGGCATAGCCAGCCCGGCGGATCTTGCGGGAAAGGTTGTGGGGACATGGTTCCAAGGCCATGAATATCCGCTGACGGGCTGGCTGGCCCGGATGGGGCTGGAAGGCCAGGTCACGCTGCTGGCGCAGGACCAGGGCATCGCGCCCCTGTTGCAAGGTCAGGCCGATTGCATCAGCGCGATGCGTTATCACGAATATCCCCGCATCCTCGACACCGGCTTTCCTGCCGAGGACCTCGTCGTCCTTCCCCTGTCGGACATGCTGGAAGACGGGGTCTATACATTGGAGCAGACCCTTGCGGATCCGCAAGGGGCCGAGGCGCTGACACGCTTCCTGCGCGCCTCGATGCGGGGGTGGGAACATGCGGCGCAAGACCCAGAAGAGGCCGCGCGGATCCTGTCGCGGACCGCGCAGGGCCGCGCCCTGACGCCGGAACAGCACCGGCGCATGGTCGAGGCGGTGACCCCCCTGCTGGAGCCGGCCGGCGCGCTTGACCCACAGGCCTACCAGCGCACGGTCGATCTGCTGACCGAAGGTGGCATCCTGAGACAAAGGCCTGAAAATTCCTGGGTTTCCACCATCACCGACCGCATGGCGCCCCCCGCCGAAACCGCCCCGCCCGAGTGACGCGGCCCCTTGCGCGCATCCCCGCAAGGGGGCAAGAAGCGGGCATGAATGACAAGGTTCAAGACAAGACCCACAGCCTGCTGGACGATGCGCAGGGGTTGGCCTTCGGCAGCTTCATGGGCGCCGTCGGGGTGCTGCTGCTGACGCATCTGGGCTTTGTCACCGGGCAGACGGCGGGGCTGGCGGTGCTGATTTCCTACAGCACCGGCTGGGGGTTCGCGCCGGTCTTTTTCGTGGTGAACCTGCCGTTCTACTGGCTGGGCTACAAACGCTTCGGCCCCGGTTTCACCGTCAAAACCTTCGCCGCGGTGGCCGCCATGTCGCTGATGGTCGCCATGCTGCCGCCCTACCTGCAATTCGGCGAGATCCATCCGGGGGTGGGGGCGGTTTTCTTCGGCTTCGTCACCGGCTCGGCCTTGCTGGCGCTGTTTCGGCATGGCGCCTCGCTTGGCGGGGTGGGGATCGTCGGGCTTTACCTGCAAGACCGCACGGGGTTCCGCGCGGGCTGGACGCAACTGATCTTCGATGCCTGCCTGTTTCTGTGGGCGCTGGCCCTGTTGGACCTGGCGACCGTCGGCTGGTCTTTCCTGGGCGCGGTGGTGGTCAATCTTGTCATCGCGATCAACCACCGCCGCGACCGCTATGTCGCCTGACGCATTTCCGAACGAAAAACGGCTCAGGCCGGCACGCCAAGCGCGCGCTTGACGTTCGCCGTCCAGCCCAGCAGGCGCTGGTCCCCTGCCGCGATGGCAGGACGCTTGATCAGCGAGGGCTTGGCCGACAGCATCTGGACGGGGGTGCCCGCGCGTTCCTCTTCTGACATGGCGCGCCATGTCAGGCTGGCGCGGTTGACCAGCTTTTCGCCGAATTCGCCCGACAGCGCAGCCCATTCGTCCGTGGTCAGGGGCTGCGTCTTGACGTCGCGAAACTCGATCCGCCAACCCGCGCCGCTCAGCGCATCCCGCGCCTTCTGGCAGGTCGAGCAATGGTCAAGCCCATACATCTTCAGCGTTTTCGGCATCGGCATCCTCCGGTTGGCTGGGGTTTTCCCCTTGTGCCAAGGCCGGGCGGTGAAGTCGAGTGCCCCCTTTTCAATGCCCGCCATCGCCATCCGCATGCAGCCGCGCACGGATGCGCCGGATCGACAGCCAGACCAGCCCCACGACCACGGGCGTCAGCACCGCGATCAGCAAGGTCTTGTCGATGCCAAGCCGCTGCGCCAGCGGGGCTGTCGCATAGCCCGCCAGCCCCACCGCGTAATAGCTGATGGCGACGACCGACAGCCCTTCAACCGTGTGTTGCAGGCGCAGTTGCAGGTCGGCCCGGCGGTCCATGCGCTGCATGATGGCCTGGTTCTGCGCGCTGCGTTCGACGTCGACACGGGTGCGCAGCAACTCGCCCGCGCGTTCGGTGCGGCGCAGCATGTCCTCCAGCCGCTTTTCGGCGGATTTGACGGTGCGCATGGCGGGGGCGTAGCGGCGGGCCATGAACTCGGTCAGCATCTGCCGCCCGGCAAAGCGGCTTTCGCGCAGCACCCGGACCCGGTCCAGCACGATCGCCTCATAGGCGCCGGTCGCGCCGAAGCGAAAGGCATGCGCCGCCGCCGCCGATTCGAGCTGCGCCGAGACGGCAAGCAATTCCTGCAAGGCCAGTTCGGCGGGAAGATCGGATCTGATCATGCTTTGCACGATCTGGTTCAGGCGCGGGTCCAGCACGTTCAACTGCGCGGTCAGGTCGCGCGCGCGGCCCATGCCCAGCATGGACAGGGCGCGATAGGTCTCAAGCTCCAGCAGGCGCTGGACGATGCGGCCCACGCGGTCCTGCGGGACACCGGGCTTGACGAAGATCGCGAAACGCATCCAGCCCGCCGGGTCGATCCTGAAATCCCCGGCGACGATAGCGACCTCCTCCAGCACCCAGACGGCGGCCATGCTGTCGGGAATGAACCAGTCTTGCAGGAAAGGCTGGATATCCTGGGGATCGTCGGGCAGGTAATCGACATGGACCATGACCGCCACGATCCGCTTGCCCAGCGATTCACGCTGCCATTCGGCCGGAAAGACCTCGGCAGCCGAGGGATCGAAGGGCCGTTCCGGCAATCGCGGGGTCGAGGCGGTATAGGTCACGAATTCGGTATGGCTTTCCCACCGCAGCTTGTAGCGCCCAAGCCGCGCGGCGTAATGACCGGCGGAGATATCGGGCCGCGGCGCGGCGTGGCGCTGGCACAACTCCTCCAGGTGGCGGGCGTCCTCGGCCCGGTCGCGGTTTGCCGCGTCCCTGGGGTGCTTGAAGGCCAGGTGAACCGTCGTGCCCGGCACCGGCATCCGCGACGAAGGCCGGGCATGCAACTCGTTGACCAGTTCATAGCGGTGCGGATGTTCTTCGATCATGTCCATGGGCCGAGGTTATGCCCATGCCCCGTGAAAAATGAAGCGCAATCGAACCCTTTTCGCAACGCTGACGCAAACCGGGCACACGGGGGGTTCAGCGCATCGTGATCCACGATCCCATTGCGGGAAATGCGCGCTCAAGGCAAAGTGAAGAAAAAAGGGACAGGCAGATGAAGATTTCGCGCAGGACATTGCTTGCAGGCGCGGCGCTTGGCGCACTGACGGCTTGCTCGACCACGCCCAGCAAATTCAAGAAATACGACGGACCGCCCGTGACGCAGGTTCTTGTGCGCAAGGGCGAAAGGAAGATGTATCTGCTCAACGGCAACCGCGCGCTGAAGGTCTACAATGTCGGCCTTGGCTTCGCGCCCGTTGGCCATAAGAATTTCGAGGGCGATGGCCGCACGCCCGAAGGGCTTTATCATATCGACCGGCGCAACCCCAACAGCCGCTATCACCTGTCCCTCGGCGTGTCCTATCCCAATGAGGTCGATACGGCGCGGGCGATGGCGATGGGCCGCAGCGCGGGCAGCGATATCTTCATTCATGGCCGGGGTCCCGAGGGCCGCGCGCTGGTCCAGCAACGCTGGGACTGGACCGTGGGCTGCATCGCCGTTTCCGACGAGGAAATGGAGGATGTCTATGCCATGGTCCAGGACGGCACCCCCATCATCATCACGCCCTGACAGGGCCGGAACGGACGAACGCAAAAGGCGGGCCTGAAGCCCGCCTTTCCCCTTGTCCCGCGCCCGGATCAGTCGATCATGGGCAGCAGGGCATCCACGGATTTCTTGGCATCGCCATAGAACATGCGGGTGTTTTCCTTGTAGAACAGCGGGTTCTCGATACCGGAATAGCCCGTGCCCTGGCCGCGCTTGGAAACGAAGACCTGTTTCGCCTTCCAGACCTCCAGCACCGGCATCCCGGCGATGGGGCTGTTGGGGTCCTCCTGCGCCGCAGGGTTCACGATGTCGTTCGAGCCGATGACGATCACCACATCCGTGCTGGGGAAATCCTCGTTGATCTCGTCCATCTCCATCACGATGTCATAGGGCACCTTCGCCTCGGCCAGCAGAACGTTCATGTGGCCCGGCAGGCGGCCCGCGACCGGGTGGATCGCAAAGCGCACGTTCTTGCCCTTGGCGCGCAGCTTGCGGGTCAGTTCGCTGACCGATTGCTGCGCCTGTGCCACGGCCATGCCGTAACCCGGAACGATGATCACCTCGTCGGCCTCGTTCAGCGCGGCGGCCACGCCGTCGGCGTCGATGGCGATCTGCTCGCCCTCGATCTCCATCGCGGGGCCGGTCTCGCCGCCGAAGCCGCCAAGGATCACGCTGACAAAATGGCGGTTCATCGCCTTGCACATGATATAGGACAGGATCGCGCCCGAGGAACCGACCAGCGCGCCGACCACGATCAGAAGATCGTTGCCAAGCGTGAAGCCGATGGCGGCGGCGGCCCAGCCCGAATAGCTGTTGAGCATCGAGACCACGACCGGCATGTCCGCGCCGCCGATGCCCATGATCAGGTGATAGCCGATGAAGAAGGCGAAAAGCGTGATCAGCAGCAGCCACAGCACCGCCGGACCCGTGCCCATACAGTAAAGCACGCCCAGCAGGATCGACAGCGCCAGCGCGCCGGCATTCAGCATATGGCCGCCGGGCAGCTTGCGAGGCTTGCCGTCGATCTTGCCCGACAGCTTGCCGAAGGCCACCACGGACCCCGTGAAGGTCACCGCGCCGATGAAGATGCCCAGAAAGACCTCGACCTTCAGCACCGCGATCTCGGCCGGGGTTTTCGAGGCGAGGACGGCGGCGAAGCCGTGGAAGGTCTCGGCAGCGTTCTCGGCCCGAAGGCGCAACACCCGCGACAGTTCGAACTGGGCGTTGAAGCCGATGATGACGGCGGCAAGCCCGACAAGGCTGTGCATCGCGGCGACAAGCTGCGGCATCTCGGTCATCTGGACGCGCTGCGCGACGACCCAGCCGATGGCGCCGCCGATCGCCAGCATGACCAGCGTCAGCCCCCAATTGCCATAGCCCGGCCCGATCAGCGTGGCGACGATCGCCAGCGCCATCGCCACGATGCCATACCAGACCGCGCGCTTGGCGCTTTCCTGTCCCGAAAGCCCGCCGAGCGACAGGATGAACAGCACGGCCGCGACCACATAGGCGGCGGTGGTGAATCCGTATTCCATCATGCCCTCCTTACGATTTCTGGAACATGGCAAGCATCCGGCGCGTGACCAGGAAACCGCCGAAGATATTGATCCCGGCCATGAAGACCGAAAGCGCCGCAAGGATCACGACCAGCCACGACCCCGAGCCGATCTGCAACAGCGCCCCCACGATGATGATCGAGGAAATCGCATTGGTGATCGCCATCAAGGGCGTGTGCAGCGAATGGCTGACGTTCCAGATGACCTGGAAACCGACAAAGACCGCCAGCACGAAAACGATGAAATGCGACAGGAAGCTGGCAGGCGCATAGGCCCCGACCAGCAGCATGGCGACGGCGCCCGCGCCCAGCAGGGTGACCTGCGATTTCGTCTGCGCCCGGAACTCGGCTATTTCCCTGGCCCGGCGTTCCTCGGGGGTCAGTTCCTTCGGTTTTTCCTTGGGCTTGGCGGCGGCGATGGCCGCGACCTTGGGCGGCGGCGGCGGCCATGTCACGTCGCCCGCATGGGTGACGGTCGCGCCGCGGATGACGTCGTCCTCCATGTTCTGGACCGGCACGCCGTCCTTGCCCGGCGTCAGGTCGCTCAGCATGTGGCGGACGTTGTTGCCGTAAAGCTCGGACGCCTGTGCGCCCATGCGCGACGGGAAATCGGTATAGCCGATGATCACCACGCCGTTTTCGGTCACGAAGCGTTCGTCGGGCACGGTCAGTTCGCAGTTGCCCCCACGCTCGGCGGCAAGGTCCACGATGACCGAGCCGCGCTTCATCGCCTCGACCATGTCGCGGGTCCACAGGACCGGCGCGTCGCGGCCCGGAATCAGCGCCGTGGTGATGACGATATCCATCTCGGGCGCGAGTTCGCGGAACTTCTTCAACTGCGCCTCGCGGAATTCGGGGGACGAGGGCGCCGCATAGCCGCCCGTCGCCGCGCCGTCCTGCTGGTCGCCCGCAAAGTCCAGATAGACGAACTCCGCGCCCATCGATTCGATCTGCTCGGCCACCTCGGGGCGGACGTCGAAGGCATAGACCTGCGCGCCAAGGCTGGTCGCGGCCCCGATGGCCGCAAGCCCCGCGACGCCCGCGCCGACGACCAGCACCTTGGCGGGCGGCACCTTGCCCGCCGCCGTCACTTGGCCCGTGAAGAAGCGCCCGAAGTTGTTCGCCGCCTCGATCACCGCGCGATAACCCGCGATATTGGCCATCGAGGACAGCGCGTCCATCTTTTGCGCCCGGCTGATGCGCGGCACCATGTCCATCGCAATGGCGGTCACGCCCTGGTCGCGCGCGGCCTCGAGCAGTTCGGGGTTCTGCGCGGGCAGGAAATAGGAAATCAGCGTCTGGCCCGAACGCATCCCGCCAATCTCGTCCTGGCTGGGCGGGCGGACCTTGACGACGATATCGGCGCCCTCGACCAGCGCGGCGGCATCGGGCGCGACCTGCACCCCTGCCCCCTCATAGGCCGCGTCGGTGAAGCCCGCACGCGCCCCCGCGCCGGATTCGACCATGACCTCGTATCCGAGCTTCTTCAGATGCGCCGCCGAGGATGGCGTAATCGCAACCCGGCTTTCACCATCCTGAACTTCCTTAAGTGCGCCGACTTTCATCGTGCCCCCCTCTTGTCGCAGACCTTCGGGGTTTTAGCATTGCCGGTTGCGGTATCACAAGGGCGCGAGCGACCTGAGCGGCGCGAAGGTCATAGCCACCGGCGGACCCGCGCCTTGTAGTCGCGAAAGCCCTGGCCGAACTCGGCTTCGATCACGCGCTCTTCGGGCAGGATGAAGAAGCGGGTCAGCGCTTGGGCGAAAACGGGCAGAAGGACCAGCCCGACCGGCAGTTGCAAGGCCAGCAGGACGCCGCCCATGACCAGCAGGTCGCCCAGATAGATCGGGTTGCGCGAAAAGCGGAACGGGCCGTCCGTCACCAGCGCCTTGGGCACCAGCCCCGGCATGAAGCTGGTGCGCGCCCGCGTCATCGTGGCGGCCGCCCACATCATCAACCCGATTCCCGCCGCCGTGACGCCAAGCCCCGCGACCTGCACCGCCTTGGGCAGCGCGACCGGCCAAAGCCTTCCCAGCAGCATGCCGGCCACCACGAAGGCGGCCAGCCAGAATTGCGGCAGGGCGGCAAGCCGGGCCATTACCGCGCCGCGGCCTCATCGGCCTGCAACGCCTTGGCCTGCTGGCGGCGGGCGTGCAGCACCGGCTCGGTATAGCCCGACGGCTGTTCGCGGCCCAGAAAGACCAGATCGCAAGCCGCCTGGAAGGCCACGCCGTCAAAGCCCGGCGCCATCGGACGATAGAGCGGGTCGCCCGCGTTCTGGCGGTCCACCACCTGCGCCATCTTGCGCAGCCCGTCCATCACCTGCGCCTCGGTCACGACGCCGTGCAGCAGCCAGTTCGCCAGTTGCTGGCTGGAGATGCGCAGCGTCGCCCGATCCTCCATCAGGCCCACGTCGTGGATGTCGGGCACCTTGGAACAGCCCACGCCCTGGTCGATCCAGCGCACGACATAGCCAAGGATGCCCTGGCAGTTGTTTTCGATCTCGGCCCGAATCTCGTCGTCGCTGTAGTTGCGCCCGGCGGCCAGCGGAACCGTCAGCAGGTCGTCCAGGCGCGAAGGGCGCGGGTTGGCGGCAAGTTCGCGCTGGCGGGCATGAACGTCGACCTTGTGGTAATGGGTCGCATGCAGCGTCGCGGCGGTGGGGCTGGGAACCCATGCGGTATTGGCCCCGGACTGCGGATGGGCGATCTTCTGCGCCAGCATGTCGGCCATGCGGTCGGGCGCGGCCCACATCCCCTTGCCGATCTGCGCGCGGCCCGCAAGCCCGCAGGCCAGGCCGATATCGACGTTGCGGTCCTCGTAGGCGCTGATCCAGGGCTGGGATTTCATCTCGCCCTTGGCCAGCATCGGCCCCGCCTCGATCGAGGTGTGGTATTCGTCCCCCGTCCGGTCAAGGAAGCCGGTGTTGATGAAGGCCACGCGATGCTTCGCCGCCCGGATGCACTCGGCAAGGTTGGCGCTGGTGCGGCGTTCCTCGTCCATGATGCCCAGCTTGACGGTGTATTGCGGCAAGCCCAGAACTTCCTCGACGCGGGTAAAGATCTCGTCGGCGAAGGCGACCTCTTCGGGACCGTGCATCTTGGGCTTGACGACATAGACCGAGCCGGTGGCCGAATTGCGCGGGCCTTCCTGCCTTTGCAGGTCGTGCATGGCGCAAAGCGTGGTGATCATGGCATCCATCAGGCCCTCGTGGACCTCGTTGCCGTCGCGGTCCAGGATGGCGGGGTTGGTCATCAGGTGACCGACGTTGCGCACCAGCATCAGCGCGCGGCCACGGAAGCTGACGGGCTGGCCATCTGGCCCGGTCGCCTGAACGTCGCCCGCAAGGCGGCGGGTGAAGGTCTTGCCGCCCTTCTCGACCTGTTCGGACAGGGTGCCGTCCATCAGGCCCAGCCAGTTGGAATAGGCCAGGGTCTTGTCCTCGCCATCGACGCAGGCGACGGAATCCTCGCAATCCATGATCGCGGAAAGGGCCGATTCCAGCACGATATCCGAAATCCCGGCCTTGTCCTGCCGGCCCACGGGGGTCGAGGCGTCGATGCGGATGCGAATCAGCAACCCGTTGTTGCGCAGGAAGATGTCCGAGGGCGCTGCGGTCTCGCCGATATGGCCCGCGAATTGCGCCGGATCGCGCAGGGCGGGGCGCAGCGCGCCGTTTTCGACCGAAAGCGCAGGGGCTTCGGCCCAGCTTCCATCGGCCAGCGGCGCGGCCTCGTCCAGAAAGTCGCGGCCCCACGCGATCACCCGCGCGCCGCGTTCGGCGTCGTAGCCCTTGCCCGCAGGCGCATCGCCAAGCGCATCGGTGCCGTAAAGCGCGTCATAGAGGCTGCCCCAACGCGCATTCGCCGCGTTCAGCGCATAGCGTGCGTTGGTGATCGGCACGACAAGCTGAGGCCCGGCGATGCTGGCGAATTCGGGGTCGGTATCGGCGGTCTCGACCTGGAAGGGCGCGCCTTCGGGGACCAGATAGCCGATGTCGGTCAGAAACTCGCGATAGGCCGTCAGATCGACGGGTTTGCCCCGGTTCGCGGCATGCCAGCCATCCAGCCGGGACTGGAGTTCCTCGCGCTTTTTCAGCAACGCGCCATTGCGGGGGCCAAGCTCGTGCACCAGCGCGGAAAAGCCTTCCCAGAAGCGGCGCGGTTCGACGCCCGTGCCGGGCAGCGCACGCTGGTTGATGAAGTCGGCCAGAACCTGATCGACCCTGAGACCGGCTTTCTCGATACGTTCCATGACGGCACCTTTTCGACGACGGAATTCTTCTGGCGCGTTGGTATGCGATGGCGCACAGGGTTGCAATCCGTCCGGTATGCGATTGTGGACGGGGATGCGCCCGGCCTTCGCGCGGCCCGAAAAGCGGCATGAAAAAGCCGCACCGGGGCAACCCGATGCGGCGAAACCCGTTCAGGCGGCAATCACTCGGTGGTGACGGGCTGACCTTCGGGGGTGCGGGCGGCGTCCACAGCCTCATTCAGCGCATCGGCGGCGTCCGACGCGGCAGAGGCGGCGCCTTCAGCGGCTTCGGCAACGGCATCCATCGCGCCCGCTGCGGCCTCGCTTGCCGCGTCAGCGGCTGCGGCGGCTGCTTCCGAAGCGGCAGAGGCCGCGTCGCTTGCAGCCTCGCTTGCCGCATCGGTGGTGTCCTCGACGGCCTCGCCCGTGGCGGTGGCGGCGTCGTCGGCCACCTCGGCCGCGGCATCGGCAGCCGTGCCGGCGGCATCGGCTGCGGAATCGGCGGCATCCGTGGCAGCGGCAGCGGCGTCGTCAGCCGCATCCGCGGCGTCGTCGGCAGTCGCATCCGCAGCGGCGGCAGCGTCATCGGCAGCCTCGCCTGCCGCATCCGCCGCGTCGTCCGCGGCTTCGCCCACCGCATCGGCTGCATCCTCGGCCGCGGCTGCGGCGTCGTCGGCTGCATCCTCGGCAGAGGCGGCGGCGTCATCGGCGGCCTCTTCCGCCGGGGTGGTCGCGGCGGGCGCTTCCTCGACGGTCACGCTGTCGTCGCGCATGAAATATTGCAGCGCGAAATAGGCCACGGCCAGCGCGAGCAGGATGCCGATGATCAGCGGCAGAGGCGACGAGCGCGTCTCGACCGGCTCGACGCGGGTTTCGCCAGCCGGGGGCGTGCGATCGCTGGGATCGACCGGACGGTGGGGATCGTTGGGGTCGTGGGTCATGTCGTTATCCTCGTTATGCTTCTTATCATTTGCTGGGCCAAATCTCGCGGGCCAATTCCCCGATGCGCTTCAAGGATTTGAGCGAATCGGGCCATTGCGTTTCTACACTGCCGCTTGCGACCGCGCCATCCAGCGGATAACACTCATCATCCCGCACGGGTTCCCCCGCGCGGCCTGTCCTGCGGAGAACCGTCATGGCCACCACCCAACGCCTTGCCGACTGGAAACCCTATCCTTTCAGGGTCGAGGAAACCCGGCTGGAATTCGACCTTGCCCCCAGGGGCACCACCGTCCGGTCGCAGATCAGGCTGCAACGCATCGCGCAAGGCCCGCTGGTGCTGGATGGCGCAGACCTGCGGACCCAGGCGCTGACCATCGACGGCGCACCCATTCCCGATACCGCGCACCGCATCCAGGGCGAACAGTTGGTCATCGACGCGGACGCCCTGCCCGAAGGCGGCTTCACCTTCGGTGCCGAGGTGCAGATCGACCCCGCCGCCAACACCGCGCTGGAAGGGCTTTATCAATCCGGCGACATGTTCTGCACCCAATGCGAGGCGCAGGGTTTCCGCAAGATCACATGGTATCCCGACCGTCCCGACGTGATGGCGCCCTTCCATGTCACGATCCGCTCGGACAAGCCGGTGCTGCTGTCGAACGGCAACCCCGTCCGGCAGGAAAAGGGCCTGGCGGTCTGGCACGATCCCTGGCCCAAGCCGTCCTATCTGTTCGCGCTGGTCGCGGGCAACCTGGTGTCGCTGGACGACCGTTTCACCACGCGCTCGGGGAATGTGGCCGATCTGCATGTCTGGGTACGGCCGGGGGATGAGGATCGCGCCGATTTCGCGATGGAATCGCTGAAGAAGTCGATGAAATGGGACGAGGACACCTATGGCCGCGAATACGATCTGGACGTGTTCAACCTTGTCGCCGTCGATGACTTCAACATGGGCGCGATGGAAAACAAGGGGCTGAACATCTTCAACTCGAAACTGGTCCTGGCCAGCCCCGAAACCGCGACGGACGGGGATTATGAACGGATCGAGGCGGTGATCGCCCATGAATATTTCCACAACTGGACCGGCAACCGCATCACCTGCCGCGACTGGTTCCAGCTTTGCCTGAAGGAAGGGCTGACCGTCTTTCGCGACCAGCAGTTCACCAGCGACATGCGCTCGCCCGCGGTCAAGCGCATCCATGACGTGCAAACCCTGCGCGCGCGCCAGTTCCGCGAGGACCAAGGCCCGCTGGCCCATCCGCCGCGCCCCGATCATTATCAGGAAATCAACAACTTCTATACCGCGACCGTCTACGAAAAGGGCGCCGAGGTCATCGGGATGCTCAAGCGGCTGGTCGGGGACAGCGGTTATGACAAGGCGCTGGATCTCTATTTCACGCGCCACGACGGGCAGGCCTGCACGATCGAGGACTGGCTGAAGGTCTTCGAGGATGCCACCGGCCGCGACCTGACCCAGTTCAAACGCTGGTATACCGATGCAGGCACCCCGCACCTGGCCATGAGCGAGGACTGGCAGGACGGCACGCTGACGCTGACCTTCACGCAGGAAACCGCGCCCACGCCCGGCCAGCCCGGCAAGGCCCCCCGCGCCATCCCCATCGCGCTTGGACTGATCGGCCCGAACGGGGACGAAGTGCTGCCTACCACCGTTCTGGAAATGACCGAGGCCCGGCAAAGCTTCACCTTCGACGGGCTTGGCGCGCGGCCCGTGGTGTCGCTGCTGCGCGGGTTCTCGGCGCCAGTGACGGTGGGGCGGGTGATCACGGCGGATCAGCAGGCGCTGCTTCTGGCCCATGACACCGACCCCTTCGCCCGGTGGGAAGCCGGGCACGACCTGGCGCTGGCCGATCTGGTCAGCCGCGCGACCGGCGGTCCGGCCAGCGCCGCCCATGCCGAGGCCATCGGCGGCGTCCTGGCCGATGCCGCGACCGACCCCGCCTTTGCCGCGCTGTGCCTGTCCCTGCCCGGCGAGGATGAGATCGCGACCGCCATCGCCGCACAGGGCGGCACCCCGGACCCCGATGCCATCCATGCCGCGCGCGAGGCCGCCGCGACCGATCTTGCCGCGCGGCACGAGGACGCCTTGCAGCGCCTTTACGACCGGATGGCACCCGACGGTCCCTATCGTCCCGACGCGGCAGGCAGCGCACGGCGCAGCCTGCGGCTGGCGGCACTTGCGCTGCTGAGCCGCCTGGACGAAGGCGACCGCGCGCTGGTCCTGTTCGGCACCGCCGAAAACATGACCGAGCGTTTCGGCGCGCTGGCCCGGCTGGTCGCTGCCGGACGCGACCGCGACAGCCTCGAACTGTTCCGCCGCGAATTCCAGGGCAACCGGCTGGTGATGGACAAATGGTTCACCGTGCAGGCCCTGCATGCCGCGCCGGGCGATGCCCTGGCGCGCGCCGCTGCGCTGGCCGGGCGCAGCGATTTCGACTGGAAGAACCCCAACCGTTTCCGCGCCCTGCTGGGCGGGCTGGCGGCCAATCATGCGGGCTTTCACGCAAGCGACGGCTCGGGCTACGACTTTTATGCCGGGTGGCTGATGAAGCTGGACCCGGTGAACCCGCAGACCGCGGCGCGGATGTGTTCGGCATTCGAGACCTGGCCGCGCTACGATGCAGGGCGCCGCGACAAGGCCCGCGCCGCCCTGCAACGGATCGCCGCCATGCCGGGGCTTTCGCGCAATACCGCCGAGATGGTCACGCGCATCCTTGCCGCTGGCGGCAAAGCGGGGCCTAATAAGGGCTGACGGAAACCAGCCAGAGGCCGATCATGCAGGCAATGGATGCCCGCGAGGACATGCGCACCCGGATCGAGCCGCTCATCATCGAGCGCGCGCCGTGGCTTTATTCGGGCAAGTGGCACCATACGCTGCTGCGCCACATGCTGATGCGACTGCTGCGCTATCCGCAGACGCTGAAACTGGGCGCCGATTACCGCGACCTGCCCGCGCAAGAGATGATGCGCCGCCTTGCGCTGCTGATCGCCCATGACATGCGGATCGAGGGGCTGGAGAACCTGCCCGCCTCCGGCCCCGCGCTGATCGTGTCGAACCACCCGACCGGAATCGCGGATGGGGTCATCCTGAATCATATCATCTCGGCCATCCGCGACGACCTGTTCATCTATGCCAATCACGACATCCTGCGCGTGATGCCGCAGATGGCCGAGATCATCGCCCCCGTCGAATGGCGCGTGGAAAAGCGCAGCCATGCCAAGACCCGCGCGACGATGGACTATACCCGCGAGGCACTGTCGCGGGGGCGGATCGGGCTGATATTCCCCTCGGGGCGGCTGGCCAAGCGGCGCGGGCTGGCGCTGCATGAACGGCCCTGGATGGCCAGCGCGGCGATGATCGCGCGCAAGTTCCGGGTGCCGGTCGTTCCGTTGCGGATCCGGGCGCGCAACTCGGCCCTGTTCTACCTGCTGGACGCGCTGCATCCGACAGTGCGCGACGTGACGCTGTTCAACGAGGTGCTGAACAAGCCGGGGCAGGTCTATCGCGTCACCATCGGCGCCCCCATCGCGCCCGACACCCTGCCCGCCCGCAGCGAGGACGGGATCGCCCATCTGCGCGAGGCCGTGCTGGCGCTGCCCGAACCCGGACCCGGCGCCACCCATCTGTCGCAACTGCGCGGGCTGGCGCTGAACCGGCGGGGGGCGGCCAAACCGGCGTGATTGCCGCCCGCCTTCGCCGCCGGACCGGGGCGCCGCCCCGGACCCCGGGGGTATTTGGATGATGAAGAAAGCGGGCGTTCAGATCACCATGTCGTCGCGGTGGATCAGCGCCGCGCGGCCCGGATAGCCCAGGATCGAGGTGATTTCGTCGCTGCGGTGGCCCGCGATCTCGCGCGCCTCGTCCGAGGCGTAGCGCGTCAGCCCGCAGCCGATGCGGTTGCCCTTGGTGTCGAGGATCGCGACGGGTTCGCCGCGTCCGAAGGTGCCGGTAACGGTGGTGACGCCCGCGGGAAGCAGCGACTTGCCGCGCCCGAGGGCGGCGGCGGCGCCTGCGTCCACGGTCAGCTCTCCGCGCGGTTTCATGGCGGCGATCCAGCGCTTGCGCGCGGCCTGCGGGTCGGTTTCGGGCAAAAACCAGGTCGTGCGCGCCCCTGCCGTGACCGCGGCGAGCGGGTTGGCGACCGAGCCTTCGGCGATGGCCATTGCGCAGCCCCCGGCGATGGCGATGCGCGCGGCCATGAGCTTGGTCTTCATGCCGCCCTTGCTGACGCCTGACACGGGGTCGCCGCCCATTGCCTCGATCTCGGGGGTGATCTGGCGGATCAGCGGGATGTGGCGGGCCTCGGGGTCGGTCTTGGGATTGGCGGTATAAAGCCCGTCCACGTCCGAGAGCAGCAAAAGCTGGTCCGCCCCGCAGGTCACGGCGATCTGCGCGGCAAGGCGGTCGTTGTCGCCATAGCGGATCTCATCGGTCGCGACGGTGTCGTTTTCGTTGACGATGGGCACCACGCCAAGACCCAGCAGGGTCTGCATCGTCGCGCGGCTGTTGAGATAGCGGCGGCGGTCGGTGGTGTCGTCCAGCGTCAGCAGAAGCTGGGCGGTCTTGACGCCGTGGGGGGCAAGGGCTTCCTCATAGGCGCGGGCGAGGCGGATCTGGCCGACCGCCGCCGCCGCCTGCGATTGTTCCACGCTGAGGGCACCGCCGGGCAGGCCCAGCACCTTGCGCCCAAGCGCGATCGCGCCCGAGGAGACCAGCACGACATCGGTGCCGCGCTGGCGGGCCTCGGCGATATCGTCGCAAAGCGCCCGGAGCCATGCGCCATCCAGCCCGTCGGAACCGACCAGCAGGGCCGATCCGATCTTGACGACAAGGCGGCGGGCCTGCGACAGGTCCGGGGTCAGGGCCGCCACGGTGCTTGCCCTTCCGGTTCGTCCTTGCGCCGGGTCGGCTCGATCCGCGACCAGAGCGCGCGCAGCACCTCGGTCACGCCGGTGCGGGCGACGCCGGACATCATCAGGACCGGGCCGCCGGTCTCATTCTGCAAGGCCTGGCGCGCGGCCTGAAGGCTGTCGTCGTCCAGCGCGTCGATCTTGTTCAGCACGGTCACGCGCGGCTTGGCGGCCAGCACGGGGGAATAGGCCGCAAGCTCGGTCAGGATGGTGCGGGCGTCGCCCGCCACGTCCTGCGAGGTGCCATCGACCAGGTGCAGCAGGACGGCGCAGCGTTCGACATGGCCCAGGAACTGGTCGCCAAGGCCGCGCCCTTCGGAAGCGCCCTCGATCAGGCCCGGAATATCGGCCATGACGAATTCGCGCCCGTCCACGCCGACCACGCCAAGGTTGGGGTGCAGCGTCGTGAAGGGATAATCCGCGATCTTGGGACGCGCGTTCGACACCGCCGCGAGGAAGGTCGATTTTCCCGCATTGGGCAGGCCGACCAGCCCGGCATCGGCGATCAATTTCAAGCGCAACCAGATCGTGCGCTCGACCCCCGGCTGGCCTGGGTTGGCGTGGCGCGGCGCGCGGTTGGTCGAGGATTTGAAATGCAGGTTGCCGAAGCCGCCGTTGCCGCCCCTGGCCAACAGGACGCGCGTGCCCGGCTCGGTCAGGTCGGCGATGACGGTTTCCTGATCCTCGTCCAGGATCTCGGTTCCAGCCGGGACGCGCAGCACGATGTCGTCGCCACTGGCGCCGGTGCGCTGCGCGCCCATGCCGTGCTGGCCGGATTTCGCGAAGAAATGCTGCTGATAGCGGAAGTCGATCAGGGTGTTCAGCCCCTCGACCGCCTCGGCCCAGACATTCCCGCCGCGCCCGCCGTCGCCGCCGTCCGGTCCGCCGTATTCGATGAACTTCTCGCGCCGGAACGAGACGCAGCCCGCGCCGCCGCCGCCCGAGCGGATATAGACCTTGGCCAGATCGAGGAATTTCATTGCTTTCCCGCCATGTTTTCAGGACGCCATTCGCCGAAGCGCCGTCCGGCTTGCGATACGCGCTAAGACGGTCCGGTTCAAGCGCCCCGCCGGTCGATCAGCCGATTGTGCCTTTGCGTTTTGCGGGGCCATGCCTACATTGTTCGGGCATGAGAGGTCCGATGATCGCATTCGACAACAGTTTTGCCCGCCTGCCTGCCGGCTTTTTCACCCGCACCGCCCCGACGCCCGTGCGCGACCCGGCGCTGATCGCGCTGAACCGGCCACTGGCCGACAGGCTTGGGCTGGACGCCGATTGGCTGGCAGGTCCCGAGGGGCTGGCGATGCTGTCGGGCAACCGCCTGCCCGAGGGGGCGGCGGGAATCGCGCAGGCCTATGCGGGCCACCAGTTCGGCGGTTTCGTTCCGCAATTGGGCGACGGGCGCGCGGTCCTGCTGGGCGAGGTCGTGGCGCCGGACGGCCAGCGGTTCGACCTGCAACTGAAAGGCGCAGGCCCCACGCCGTTCTCGCGGCGCGGCGACGGGCGGGCGTGGCTGGGGCCGGTCCTGCGCGAATACCTGGTCAGCGAGTTCATGGCGGCGGCGGGCATCCCGACGACGCGCGCGCTGGCCGCGGTCTCGACGGGTGAAAACGTCATCCGCGAAACCCTGCTGCCCGGCGCGATCCTGACGCGGGTTGCGGCCAGCCATATCCGCGTCGGCACCTTTGAATTCTTCGCGGTGCGCGGCGATACCGAGCGGCTGCGCCTGCTGGCCGACCACACCATCGCTCGCCACTATCCGCAGGCAGGCAGCGCGCTGGAACTGCTGCGGGCCGTGGTCGCCGCGCAGGCCGCGACGATTGCGGGCTGGATGGCGCTTGGCTTCGTGCATGGGGTGATGAACACCGACAATATGGCGCTGTCGGGGGAAACCATCGACTATGGCCCCTGCGCCTTCGTCGACGGATTCGACCCGCGCGCGGTGTTTTCATCGATCGACACGGGCGGGCGCTATGCCTGGATCGAGCAGCCCAATATCGCCGTGTGGAACCTCGCACAGCTTGCAAGCTGCCTTGTGCCGCTGATGGGCGACCAGGATCAGGCGATCCGCGACGCGACGCAGGCGGTTCACGACTTTCCCCGCATCTACGAAGGCGAATGGCTGGCGCGCTTCGCCGCCAAGCTGGGCATCGCCAGCCCGCGCGAAGAGGACCGCGCGCTGATCGAGGACCTTCTGCGCCTGATGGCTACCGGGCGGGCCGATTTCACCCGCTGCTTCGCCGGGCTGGCGGACGGGCGGGCGCGGGACGAATTCGCCGACCCCGCGCCATTCGACGAATGGCACGCCCGCTGGCAGCGCCGCATCGCCGGGGAAGCCGATCCGCAAGCCGTCATGGCCCGCGCCAACCCGCGCCGCATCCCGCGCAACCACCTGGTCGAAGAGGTAATCGCCGCCGCCCGCGACCGCGGCGATTACCAGCCCTTCCACGCGCTCAACGCCGCGCTGACCCTGCCCTTCTCCGACAAGCCGGAATGGCAGCGTTACGCCCTTGCGCCGACCCCCGAGCAGGTCGTCCACCGCACCTTTTGCGGCACCTGAGCAGGCCCCATGACGAAAGACCGCACACAGATCCGGCTTGCCAGCTACAACCTGCACAAATGCCGCGGCCTGACCGGCCCCCATGCGCCCGAGCGCAACCTGGCGGTGATCCGCGAGTTGCAGCCCGACATCATCGCCTTGCAGGAGGTGGATTTCCGTTTCGGGGTGCGGCCCGAGGCCCTGCCGCGCCGGCTGATCCGCGAGACGACCGGGCTGGTGCCCGCCGAGATCAGCCGACGCAGCAGCGAAAGCTCGCTTGGCTGGCACGGGCAGACGATCCTGATGCGGCCCGACCTGGCCGAACAGGCGGTGATCCGGCGCATGCCCCTGCCGGGGCTGGAGCCGCGCGGGGCGGTCGCGCTGCGGCTGCCGGGGCTGACCGTGATCGGGCTGCACCTGGGACTGGCGCGATCCTCGCGCCGGGCGCAACTGGCGCGGATCACCGCGCAGGCGTCGCGCATCGCCGAGGACCATATCGTGCTGATGGGCGATTTCAACGAATGGCGCGACGACCGGGGGCTGGAATCGCTGGCGGGTTTCCAGGTGATCGCGCCGGGACCGTCCTATCCCGCCCCCCTGCCCCGGCTGCGGCTGGACCGCATGGCGATCAGCCGCAACCTCGGCCTGCTGGGTGCGGGGGTGTTCACCGGGGCGCGGGCGCGCGACGCCTCGGACCACCTGCCGATCTGGGCGGAAATCGAGCTGCCCTGAAATTGCGGCTTTCCGATTTGGGCCAGTCTCGCTATTCAGGCGGCGACTTGGATCGCAGGAGAGACCCATGACCGCCATCATCGACATTTACGCGCGCGAGATTCTGGACAGCCGCGGCAATCCGACCGTCGAGGTCGACGTGACGCTGGAAGACGGCACGATGGGCCGGGCCGCCGTGCCCTCGGGGGCGTCCACCGGCGCGCATGAGGCCGTCGAGAAACGCGACGGCGACAAGGCGCGCTATCTGGGCAAGGGCGTGCTGGAGGCCGTCGCTGCGGTGAATGGCGAGATTTCCGAAAACCTGATCGGCGAGGACGCGACCGAGCAACTGGCCATCGACCGCCTGATGATCGACCTGGACGGGACGCCCAACAAGGGCCGCCTTGGCGCGAATGCGATCCTCGGCGTCTCGCTGGCCGTCGCAAAGGCCGCCGCCGAGGCGACCGGGCAGCCGCTTTTCCGCTATGTCGGCGGCACGGGGGCGCATGTCCTGCCGGTGCCGATGATGAACATTATCAATGGCGGCGAACATGCCGACAACCCCATCGACATCCAGGAATTCATGGTGATGCCGGTCAGCGCAGAGAACATCCGCGACGCCGTGCGCATGGGGTCCGAGGTCTTTCACACCCTGAAGAAGGAACTGTCCGCGGCGGGTCTGGCCACCGGCGTGGGCGACGAGGGCGGCTTTGCCCCGAACCTCTCGAGCACCCGCGACGCGCTGGACTTCATCCTGCGGGCGGTCGAAAAGGCCGGCTACAAGCCCGGCGACGACATCATGCTGGCGCTGGACTGCGCGTCCACGGAATATTTCAAGGGCGGCCGCTATGAGATTTCCGGCGAAGGCAAGTCGCTGACCCCGGCGGAAAACGTCGATTACCTTGCCGCGCTTTGCGCCGATTACCCGATCCTGTCGATCGAGGACGGCTGCGCGGAAGACGACTGGGAAGGCTGGAAACTGCTCACCGACCGCCTCGGCGCATCGGTCCAGCTTGTCGGCGACGATCTCTTCGTGACCAACCCGGCGCGGCTGGCCGAAGGCATCGCCAAGGGCTGCGGCAACAGCCTGCTGGTCAAGGTCAACCAGATCGGCACCCTGTCGGAAACGCTGGACGCCGTGCGCATGGCCGACCGCGCGCGCTATACATCGGTGATGTCGCACCGCTCGGGCGAGACCGAGGACGCCACCATCGCCGATCTCGCCGTGGCGACCAATTGCGGCCAGATCAAGACCGGCAGCCTCGCGCGGTCGGACCGGCTGGCGAAATACAACCAGTTGATCCGTATCGAGGAAATCCTGGGCGAAACCGCCGTCTACGCAGGCCGCAGCATCCTGCGCGGCTAGGTCTGCGGCGACGCGATGCGAAAGGCCCGCCCCCCGTGGCGGGCCTTTTCATTCCCACCAGCGCCCGGTCAACGCCAGCCGGCCAAGCGCGAAACGGCGGCGGAACTCGGATGCCGCGATGGGTGCGGGCTTGCCGCTTGCCGCGATTTCACGCAGCGCGGCGGTGTGGCCGATGCCCCGAAACAGCACCGGCGCGATCCGGCGCGGAACCTGCCGCCGCGCGGCCCTTGCCCGCCCAAGCGCCTGCAAGCCCTGCCCCGCCAGTTCCGACAACAGCGCCGGATCGGGACGCGCCAGCCCCATTCCAAGCGCATCAAGCTGCGGCAGCGCCGCCAGCCAATGGGCCAGCCCCGTGCCAAGGGCGTGGTCCTGCGCCGGCCCATCGGCGCCCGAGGGCGCGCCGAGCGTCAGCACCGCATGGCGCATCAATGCGCCCGAGGTGGCACGGACATAGGCCAGGACATCCTCGACTTGGCTGAAAGGCTCGCGGTAGCAGTCGCGCCGCCGGGCCTCGACCAGATCGACCAGCACCGCCGCATCGTCGCCCCACGCCTCGGCCAGCGGCCCCAGCAGGTCATGGGCGGACACATCGCCGCGTCCGATCCGGTCAAGCTGGTCGGCCCACCATTGCAGCCGCATCTCGGCGATCAGCGGTTCGTTCGCCTGCAAGGGCGCGCGGGCCAGTTCGTTGTTCAGCGCGTAAAGCGTCCAGATCCGCCCCCGCGCATCGGGGGGCAGGATCAGGCTGGCACCGAAACGGTCCGGGTCGCTTTCCCGCAGGCCCTCGGCGATGGGGGCAAGGGGATCGCTCACTTGGGCTGGACCCCGTCATGGACCAGCTTCCAGTCGATGGCATCGACCAGCGCCTCGAAACTGGCATCTACAAGGTTGGGCGAGACGCCGACCGTGGACCAGCTTCGCCCCCGGTCGTCGGCGCTGTCGATATTGACGCGGGTGACGGCATCGACCCCCGCGCCGGTGATGCGGACGCGGAAATCCGTCAGCCGCATCCCATCGACCGAGGCTTGGTAAGGTCCCAGATCCTTGGCCAGCGCGTGCCACAGCGCGCTGACCGGCCCCCGGTCGCCGCCGTGTTCGTCCATGCTTTCGCTGGCCGAGATCAACCGCTTGTCCCCGATCCGCGCCACGACCACCGCCTCGGAGACCGAGATGCGGCGGCCAAGCGCGTTCATCCGCCGCTCGATCGTCACGCGGTAACGCTCGACCTGGAAGAAGGCGGGAAGGATGCCCAACTCGCGCCGCGCCAGCAGCTCGAAACTGGCCTGCGCGCCGTCATAGGCATAGCCTTGATCCTCGCGCGATTTCACCAGTTCCAGGATGCGCGGCAAGGCGGGGTCGTCGCGGGCGATGTCGATCCCTGCATCAGTCAGGCGCGCGCGCAGATTCGACTGCCCGGCCTGGTTCGACATGGGAATGATGCGCTGGTTGCCCACCGATTCGGGCGGGACATGTTCGTAGGTCGCGGGGTTCTTGACGATGGCGCTGGCATGCAGCCCCGCCTTGTGCGCAAAGGCCGAGGCCCCGACATAAGGCAGATCGCGGGCCGAGGCGCGGTTGAGGATCTCGTCCAGCCGCCGCGAGATTCGCGTCAGGCTGGCCAGCCCCCCGGTCCCGACCCCGATCTGCAAGGTCGAGGCATAGGGTTCCTTCAACAGCAGCGTCGGGATCAGGCTGGTCAGGCTGGCATTGCCGCAGCGTTCGCCAAGGCCGTTCAGCGTGCCCTGCACCTGCCGCGCGCCCGCATCCACCGCCGCCAGCGTGCAGGCGACCGCGTTGCCGGTGTCGTCGTGGCAATGGATGCCCAGCCTGTCGCCGGGAATGCCCGCGGCGATGACCTGTGCCGTCACCTCACCCACCCGCGCGGGCAGGGTGCCGCCATTCGTGTCGCACAGCACCAGCCAGCGCGCCCCCGCATCCAGCGCGGCGCGCAGGCAGGACAGCGCGAAACCGGGGTCCTCGGCATATCCGTCGAAGAAATGCTCGGCATCGAAGATCGCCTCTCGCCCCTGCGCCACGACATGAGCGACCGAGGCGCAGATGTTTTCAAGGTTCTCGTGGGGCGTGATCCCAAGCGCCTCGCGGACATGGAAGGGATGGGTCTTGCCGACAAGGCAGACGGTGGGCGTCCCCGCGTTCAGCACCGCCGCCAGCACGTCGTCGTTCTCGGCCGAGCGACCCGCGCGTTTCGTCATCCCGAAGGCCGTCAGCGTGGCGCGGGTGGGCGGTGCGGCGGCGAAGAACTCGCTGTCGGTCGGATTCGCGCCGGGCCAGCCGCCTTCGATGTGATCGACGCCAAGCCCGTCCAGCAACAGCGCGATCTCGGCCTTCTCGGCGGCCGAGAACTGCACCCCCTGCGTCTGCTGACCATCGCGCAGCGTGGTGTCGTAAAGGTAAAGGCGCTGGCGGGTCATCGGGGCTTTCCCCTCGTGCTGGCTGGATGGGTTCATTGCGGCAGCTTGCTTTCGTCGAAATCGGGACCGGGGACAAGCTCGATCCCGGCAGCGGACATGCGCACCTCGACCCCGGCGTCCAGCAGCGCCGATTTCAGCGCATCCACGGCGGCGAAGTCCTTGCTGGCGCGGGCGTCTAGGCGCAACGCCTCCATACGCCGGGCCAGCGGGGCAAGGTCCGGCCCTGCGGCGATCCATCCCCCCAATTCGTCGCTCAGCAACCCCATCAGCCGCGCGCTGGCCAGCAGCGCAGGCCCGTCCCCCTGCCCCGCAAGCTCGTGCAACGCGGCAATGGCGCCCGCCGTATTGAGGTCGTCGGCAAGCGCGGCAAGGACCGCGGGCGCCGGGCTTGGCGCGGGTTCGATGCCCGCGACAAGCCCCCGCCACCTGCGCAGGATGGTTTCCGCGTCCGTGGCCTTGCGTTCGGTCCAGTCCATCGGCTTGCGGTAATGGGTCTGCAAGAAGACGAAGCGGATCACCTCGCCCGGCACGCCCCGGTCCAGCAGGTCGCGGACGGTGAAGAAATTGCCAAGCGACTTGGACATCTTCCGCCCCTCGACCTGCAACATCTCGTTATGCAGCCAGAAACGGGCGAAATCGTCATGGGGATTGGCGCAGCAGCTTTGCGCGATCTCGTTTTCATGGTGGGGGAATTGCAGGTCGATGCCACCGCCGTGAATGTCGAAGCTGGCGCCCAGCAGTTCCTGCGACATGGCCGAGCATTCGATGTGCCAGCCCGGACGCCCACGCCCCCACGGACTGTCCCACCCCGGCAGGTCGTCGGGCGAGGGTTTCCACAGCACGAAATCCATCGGATCGCGCTTGAAGGGCGCGACCTCGACCCGCGCGCCCGCGATCATGTCATCGACCGAACGCCCCGACAGCGCGCCATATTCCGCGTAGGATCGCACGTCGAACAGCACATGGCCCTGCGCCGCGTAAGCGTGGCCGCGGGCGACCAGGTCCTGGATCATGGCGACCATCTGGGGAATGTATTCGGTCGCGCGCGGCTCGGCCTTGTCGCCCACCTGCCCGCGAATCGCGGGGCGAAGCGCGCCAAGCGCATCCATGTCCTGATGATACCAGCCGATCGTCTCATCCGTGCGCTGGCGGATCAGTTCTTCCAGCGAACCTTGCGCGCCCGCCTGCCTGCGCGCCTGCGCGGTGGCGTTGATCTTGTCGTCGACATCGGTGAAGTTGCGGATATAGGTCACCGCATCCGCGCCGTAGACATGGCGCAGCAAGCGGTTGAGGATGTCAAAGACGATGACGGGCCGCGCATTGCCCAGATGCGCCCGGTCATAGACCGTCGGGCCGCACAGATACATGCGCACATCCCCCGCGTCGATCGGGTGAAAATCCTCTTTCCGGCGGGTCTTGCTGTTCGTCAGTCGAATCTGGACCATGACTTCCCCTGTCGCGGGCGTCATCTGGTCACGCTGATACGCCCGCCTGAATAATCAGCCGATAATGCTGCAAATGGTGGCGGTTTGCGCGATCATGGCTGACCGCTTAGCGCATCGCGGCACCCGTGCCAAGACGGGCTGCGCAAAATCGCGGTGATGGGAAAGCCGGTCGGTCGGTTCGTGCCACAGGTAGCGCACGGACGCCGTCGGGGCCTGGGAGGGACGCGCCGCCGATCCGGGACCGGCGGCGCGCGGCGGCCTTAGCTGGGAAGCTGGGCCGCGAGTTCCTGGATCATCGAATCCATCTGCTGGCAAAGCGCCTCGACCGAGCTGCCCTGAGCCGTGGCCGCGTCGGCCAGCGTCTGCTCGGCCCCCATCGCGGAAACGGTCCCGGCGGCGCCCTTCGCCTCGGCGGCATCGCCTGCGGCGGCGTCGCCCTCGGGGATCATGGTCAGCAGGCGTTCCTGGATCTCGACCGCCTGGCCGTCGATGTGGCCCTCGGCCTGGCAATGCTTGAGAACGCCAAGCTGGTTGCGCGCGCTTTCATAGGCCATCGCCGCATCCATCTGCGCAGGTGCTTCTTGCACTGGCGCTTCGGGGGCGGCCGCGTCCTGGGCAAGGGCTACGCCTGCGGTCAGGGCGAGGGCGGGCAGAAAGCTGAATACTCGGATCATGTTGATCTCCGTCGTTGGAAGGTAGGCAAAACGTGGCACTTCCACCCAGGCCCTGCAACCGGGGGCGGCGTAAACTTGCCACAAGCGGATTAACTACCTGAAAAGAATAAGCCCGCCCGGCGACCAACTGACCCTGACACGGGTGCCCACGTCCGGCAACTCGCGTCCGAAGACGTTGCGCATCGAGATGCGGACCGGCGGCGCGATTCCGTCGAAACCGGCGGCTCCGTCCATGCGCACGTCGTAATAGGTCATGTCGCCGTAATAGACGACCTCGTCGATGGTGCCGTGGGTGATGTTGCCGCTTTCGGGCTGGCCCGCGCGCAGAAGCGAGACCGCCTCGGGCCGGAATCCGACCATCGGTCCCGCATCGTCGGGGTTCGCGCGGCTGACATTGCGGTTGGGGATCTCGACCACGCCGAAGCCGGGGGTCTCGACCAGGACGCCCTCGGCCCGGTCCTGGGTCACGCGGGCGGGAAGGAAGTTCATCACGCCAAGGAAATCGGCGACGCGGCGGCTGGCGGGGCGGGAATACAGCGCCTCGGGTCCGTCAAGCTGGGCGATTTCGCCCTCGAACATGACGGCGATGCGGTCGGACATGACCAGCGCCTCCTCCTGGTCGTGGGTCACCAGGACGAAGGTGATGCCGACCTGGCGTTGCAGCTTGATCAGTTCGACCTGCATCTGTTCGCGCATCTTGCGGTCCAGCGCGGAAAGCGGCTCGTCCAGCAGCAGGACCTTGGGCTTGAGGATCAGCGCACGCGCCAGCGCGACCCGCTGGCGCTGCCCACCCGACAGCGCATGCGCGGCGCGGTTGCCATAACCGGCAAGGCCGACCATCGCCAGCGCATCCTCGACCGCAGCGGCCTTGTCGCGCGCCGGACGCGGATCGCGGCGCAGGCCGAAGCCCACGTTCTGCGCCACGCTCAGATGCGGAAAGATCGCATAGGACTGGAACACCATGTTCGTGGGCCGCCGGTTGGCGGGCACATGCACCATGTCCTGCCCGTCGATCATCACCACGCCGTCGGAAATATCCTCGAACCCCGCGATGGTGCGCAGCAGCGTGGTCTTGCCGCAGCCCGAAGGGCCGAGCAGCGAAAAGAATTCCCCCGCGCGGATGGTCAGGTCGATGCCGCGCAGGGCGTGGTAATCGCCGTAATGCTTGTGAACGCCCCGGCATTCGATCATCGGCTTGCGGTCGGATGTGTTGGTGTTGGTCACAAAAGGCCCCCGGATTCGCGCGCGCCCGTGCGGGCCACGCCCCGGCGACGGTAATATTCGGCAAGTGTCAGCATCAGGATCGAGAACAGCACCAGCACCGTCCCCAGCGCCATGATCATCGGGATCTGCGCGGGAAAGCGTAGCTGGCTGAAGATATAGGTCGGCAGCGTCACCTCGTTCCCCGCAAGGAAGAAGGCGATGATGAATTCGTCCAGGCTGATCGTGAAGCTCATCAGCAGCGAGGACACGATCCCCGGCATGACCAGCGGCAGGATGACCAGGCGGAACGCGCTCAGCCGGGTTTCGCCGAGGTCGTAGGCGGCCTCTTCCAGCGAGCGGTCCAGCGCATTGAAGGCGGTCGTCAGGATCAGCGTCGCATAGGGCATGCAGATCAGCGTATGGCCCAGGATGACCGTCAGCAGCGAAAGCCGGATGCCGATGGACAGCAGCACGACCAGCAGGGACATGGCCACGATGATCTCGGGCAGGACGATGGGCAGGATGATCAGCCCCGAGATCGCCCCCTTGCCCGGAAAGCGGAACCGCGTCACCGCCCGCGCGGCGAATATCCCCAGGCAGGTCGCCAGGACCGAAGCGCTGACCGCGATCGTCAGCGAATTCGCGATCGCCCGGCGCAGGGTCGCATTGCCCGCCATCTGGGCGAACCATTCGGTGGTGAAGCCCTTCAGCGGAAAGGCGATGACCGTGCCCGAATTGAAGGCAAAGACCGGCAGAAGCAGGATCGGCGCGTAGATAAACAGAAGGTAAAGGATCGAATAGATCCGCAGGCCCCGCCCCTTCATCGCTGCACCTTCAGGAAACGCCGGTTGACGAGGACGAAGGCAAGGCTGAGGACCGCCACGACCAGCATCGCGGTCACGGCCATCGCCGCGCCAAGCGGGCGGTTGTCCAGCGCCAGCATCTGGACCTGGATCATGTTGGCGACCATCGGAATCTTGCCGCCGCCGATCAGTTCGGGCGTGACGTAATCGCCGATGGTGGGGATGAATACGATCAGCGAGGCCGCGACCACCCCCGGCATCGCCAGCGGCAGGGTGACGCGCCAGAAGGTCATCAGGCGATTTTCGCCCAGATCCCGCCCCGCCTCCAGCAGCGGACGGTCGATCTTTTCCAGCGCCACGAAGATCGGCAGGATCGCGAAGGGCGCATAGGCATGGGCCAGCGTGATCACCATCGAATTGACGTTATAGAGGATGAATGTCAGCGGTTCGTCAATGATTCCAATCGACAGCAGGCCAGAGTTGATGACCCCGTTATAGCCCAGGATCACCTTCCACAGGAAAACGCGGATCAGGTAGCTGGTCCAGAAGGGGATGGTGATCAGAAACAGCCACAGTGCCTTGCGTTCGGGGGCCACGACGAAGGACAGGAAATAGGCCACCGGAAAGGCCAGCACGACCGTGACCAGCGTGACCATCGCCGCGACCCCCAGCGAGCGCAGCATGATCCGGCGAAAGATCGGATCGCCCCAGACCTGAACATAGTTTTCCAGCGTGAATTCGCGAATCACCGTCAGATAGCCGTCCTTGAGAAAGGAATAGGCCAGGATCGTGAACAGCGGCGCGGCAAGCACCAGCACCGAATACAGCAAGGGCGGCGTGATCAGGGTCAGGCCCTGCGCTGTCTCTGACCTGTTTCCTGCCATGAATCCCCTATCCACCCGGATCCCTTGTCCCGTCGATGATTCCCACAAACCGGCCTAAAGGAAAAGTATTTTCATTTCGTGAATATCCCCCGCCCACCGGCGAAAAAGGCGCGCGCCCCGAAAAAGGGGCCGCGCGCCTGCCGTCATGAAAATCGCTGCGACTATAGCACGATCCTGACCGGGGAAAGGTTAAGATTTGGTGTCATCCTGCACGATACGGGCCTTTTTCATCACCCCGGCACGAAAACGCCCGGCGCAAAAGGCGGCGCCGGGCGGTTCCGTGCAAGCCGAAGGGATCAGAAATCCCAGTCGTCGTCCTCGGTCGCGACGGCCTTGCCGATGACATAGGACGAACCGGACCCGCTGAAGAAGTCGTGGTTTTCGCTGTCGGGCGAAAGCGCGGACAGGATGGCGGGGTTCACCTCGGACACCTGCGGGGGGAACAGCGCCTCGTATCCCAGGTTCATCAGGGCCTTGTTGGCGTTGTAATGCAGGAATTTCTTGACGTCCTCGGTCTGGCCGATGCCGTCATAAAGTTCCTCGGTATATTTCGATTCGATGTCGTAAAGATCCAGCAACAGCGAGAAGGCGAAATCCTTCAGCGCGGCCCGTTCGGATTCAGGCAGCTTTTCGGTCGCGCGCTGGTATTTGTAGCCGATGTAATATCCATGCACGGCCTCATCGCGGATAATCAGGCGGATCAGGTCGGCGGTATTGGTCAGCTTGGCGCGGCTGGACCAGTACATCGGCAGGTAGAAGCCCGAATAGAAAAGGAAACTCTCCAGGAAAACGCTGGCGATCTTGCGCTTGTTGGGGGTTTCATGGGCCTTGTACTCATCGACGATCATCCGCGCCTTGGCTTGCAGATGCGGGTTTTCCTCGGACCAGCGGAAGGCCGCGTCCACCTCGGGCGTCGAGCAGAGCGTCGAGAAGATCGAGCTGTAGGACCGCGCATGGACCGCCTCCATGAAGGCGATGTTGGTCAGCACGGCTTCCTCGTGCGGGGTTTGCGCGTCGGGCATCAGCGACGGCGCGCCGACCGTGTTCTGGATCGTGTCCAACAACGTCAGCCCGGTAAAGACGCGGATCGTCAGTTCCCGCTCGGCCGGCGTCAGGGTCGCCCAGCTTGGCACGTCGTTGGACAGCGGCACCTTTTCGGGCAGCCAGAAGTTGACGGTCAGGCGGTTCCAGACCTCAAGGTCCTTGTCGTCCTGGATCCGGTTCCAGTTGATCGCCTTGAGGGCAATTTTCGGGGGCATGTCTTTCATTTTCATCCTCAGAGCGAGCAGGAAACGCAGCCTTCGACCTCGGTCCCTTCAAGGGCCATCTGGCGCAGGCGGATGTAATAGATGGTCTTGATGCCCTTGCGCCAGGCATAGATCTGGGCGCGGTTGATGTCGCGCGTCGTCGCCTCGGCAGGGAAGAACAGCGTCAGCGACAGGCCCTGATCGACATGCTCGGTCGCGGCGGCATAGGTGTCGATGATCGCCTCGGGACCGATCTCATAGGCGTCGCGGTAATATTCCAGGTTGTCGTTCGACATGAAGGCGGCGGGGTAATAGACCCGGCCGATCTTGCCCTCTTTGCGGATTTCCACCTTGGAAACAATGGGATGGATCGAAGATGTCGAGTTGTTTATATAGCTGATCGAGCCGGTCGGCGGCACCGCTTGCAGGTTGCGGTTGTAAAGCCCGTGTTCCATCACCAGATCGCGCAGCTTGGCCCAATCCTCGCGCGTGGGCAGCTCGATCCCCACGAACACCGCCTTGACGGCTTCGGATTCCGGCAGCCAGTCGCGTTCGACATATTTGTCGAAAAACGACCCGTCGGCGTATTTCGACTCTTCGAACCCCTTGAAGCTGGCGCCGCGTTCCCGCGCGATCAGGTTCGAGGCGCGGATCGCATGATAGGCGACGGCGGCGAAATAGACGCTGGTGAACTCGACCCCCTCGGGGCTGCCGTAATGAATGCGTTCGCGGGCAAGGAAACCGTGCAGGTTCATCTGCCCCAGCCCGATCGCGTGGCTTTCATCGTTGCCCCGCCGGATCGAGGGCACCGAGTCGATCGCCGACATGTCCGACACCGCCGTCAGCGCGCGCACCGCGGTTTCCACCGTCCCGCCGAAATCCGCCCCGTCCATCGTCGCCGCGATGTTCAGCGAACCGAGGTTGCAGGAAATATCCGTGCCCATGTGGTCATAGGACAGATCCTCGTGATAGGTGCTGGCCTCGTTCACCTGCAGGATTTCCGAACACAGGTTCGACATGGTGATGCGGCCCTTGATCGGGTTGGCGCGGTTCACCGTGTCCTC
Source organism: uncultured Paracoccus sp. (assembly GCF_945915435.1). Taxonomy (GTDB): domain Bacteria; phylum Pseudomonadota; class Alphaproteobacteria; order Rhodobacterales; family Rhodobacteraceae; genus Paracoccus. The sequence goes on from NZ_CAMEFG010000001.1 coordinate 99,099, forward strand.
GAACATGATGTAGGGATAGCCGGATTCGAACTGGATTTCCGCCAGCGTCTGGAAGAAGGCACGGGCGTTGATCTTGCGCTTCTTGATGCGCTTGTCATCGACCATCTCGTGATATTTCTCGGAAACCGAGATTTCCGAGAAGGGCACGCCATAGACCTTCTGCACGTCATGGGGTGAGAACAGATACATGTCCTCGTTCTGCTTCGCCAGATCGAAGGTGATGTCGGGGACCACCACGCCAAGGCTGAGGGTCTTGATGCGGATCTTTTCATCCGCGTTTTCGCGCTTGGTGTCCAGGAAACGCAGGATGTCGGGGTGATGGGCGTTCAGATAGACCGCCCCCGCGCCTTGCCGCGCGCCAAGCTGGTTGGCATAGCTGAAGCTGTCTTCCAGCAGTTTCATCACCGGGATGACGCCCGAGGACTGGTTCTCGATCCCCTTGATCGGCGCGCCGGCCTCGCGCAGGTTGGTCAGCATCAGGGCGACGCCGCCGCCGCGCTTGGACAGTTGCAAGGACGAATTGATGGCGCGGCCGATGGACTCCATGTTGTCCTCGATCCGCAGCAGGAAGCAGGAAATCAGTTCGCCCCGCGATTTCTTGCCCGCATTCAGGAAGGTCGGCGTCGCAGGCTGGAAACGGCCCGAGATGATCTCATCCATCAGCCGCATCGCCAGTTCTTCGTCGCCCTGCGCCAGGGCCAGCGCGACCATGACCACCCGATCCTCATAGCGTTCGAGGTAACGCTGCCCGTCGCGGGTCTTGAGCGTGTAGCTGGTGTAATATTTGAACGCACCGAGAAAGGTCGGAAAGCGGAACTTGCGCTTGTAGGCCTCATCCCAGATCTTGCGCTGGAAATTGCGCGAATACTGGTCGAGAACCTCGGCCTCGTAATAGCCTTCTTCCAGAAGGTAGCCCAGCTTTTCGTCCAGGCTGTGGAAAAACACCGTGTTCTGGTTGACATGCTGCAGGAAATACTGCCGCGCGGCCAGACGATCCGCATCGAAGCGGATCCGCCCCTGATTGTCATACAGGTTCAGCATCGCATTCAGGGCGTGGTAATCCAGCCCCTGCATGTCCTTGGCTACGCCATCGTCAAGCATTCTGTCCCCCAGAAATCAGCAAGCCCCGCGCGCACGCGGTCAATATCGGTTTCGGTTCCGGCCAGTTCGAATTTATACAGAACCGGGACGGCACATTTTTCGGAAATGACGCGGGCCGAAAGCCCGAACATCGCGCCAAAGTTGCGGTTGCCCGTGCCGATGACCCCGCGCAGCAAGCCGCGCCGCGCGGGATCGTTCAGAAAGCGGATGACGGATTTGGGCACGGCACCGCGTCCCTGCCCGTCGGCATAGGTCGGGCAGATCAGGGCGTAGGGGCGGACGGGCGACGGCATGGGACCGTCCGCGCGCATCGGCAGGCGCATCGCGGGCAACCCCAGCCGCGCGACGAAACGCGCGGTGTTGCCCGTCGCGGACGAGAAATAGATGAGATCGCCCAAGACACCCTCCGCCAGATCAGGCCAGCGATCCGATCAGGTCGGGACGGAAGCCGGCCCAATGGTTTTCGCCGGCGATCACGACCGGAGCCTGACGATACCCCAGTTGCGTGACGATTTCCATCGCCGCATCGTCCTGCGTCAGGTCGATCACATCATAGTTCAGGCCACGGGCATCCAGCGCGCGGGTGGTCGCGGTGCATTGAACGCAGGCGGGCTTGGAATACACGGTGATGGTCATGGCGTCCCCTTCGGATATCTTTATTCTCATATGGAAGGCGACCGCGCTGGCGGACCGGCACCTTCCGGGCCTTGCCTGCTTGCGCTTGTCGGGCCGCCTGCCCGTGACGGTTGTTCGCAGCCCCGGCGATCCGGTCCAAGGCGTGGCCTGCCCGCCCTTCCCCATCGCATCCCGTCGGGGCGGGATTGCCGGGGAAACGGACTTGCCCCCTGCATTCCAGCAAAAGGCCGCGCGGACCCTTCAGGCCCGCCCCACGTTCATTTCGACGACCGAGTCGTAAACACCGAAGCTACACCATATAGATGGCACATCCTCAGTTTCTGTCAATATCTAGTAGCAGCAACAGTTGGGGATAATCCGGGGGATAAGTTGCGATCAACCTTTTCCCGCGCCCTTTCCGCCCTGCGGCGCCTGGTCGAAGGACAGTTCGCGCGCCGCCTGCGCGACCTCTTGCCCCACCGCCGCCAGCCGGTCGTCGGTCATCCGGTGCAACGGACCCGAGACCGAGATCCCCGCGACCGCCTCGCCGAAAAGATCGAAGACAGGCGCAGCGATGCACCGCATCCCTAACGCCCTTTCTTCGTCGTCCAGCGAATAGCCGCGCGCGCGGACAAGGGCCAGGTCCTCGATCAGCGCCTGGGGGTCGGTGATGGTGCGCGGGGTGAAGCGCGTCAGTTCCCGGTCGCGCAGGAAATCGCGCAGGGTCCTTTCCGGCGCATGGGCCAGAAGCGCCTTGCCGATGCCCGAGGAATGCAGCGCCGAGCGCGTCCCCGGCGGAAAGAAGGCGCGAATCGTCTCATGCGTCTCGACCTGGCCGATGAACAGCACCGCGTCGCCGTTGACGATTCCCAGGTTCGCCGTCTCGCCCGTCGCGGCCATCAGGCGGCGCAGCACCGGCCAGGACCTGTCGATCAGCCCCGAGCGCCGCATGAAGGCCGAGCCGTGGCGGAACGCGGTCGGCCCGACATGCCAGGTCTGGCTGACCGGATCGGTCTCGATCACGCCGCGCGCCGCCATCGTCGAAAGCAGCCGATGCACGGTCGAGGGCGCAAGCTCCATCCGCTCGGCCACCTCGCTCAGCGTCAGCCCCGAGGCCCCCGCCAGCAGGTCCAGGATATCCAGCGCCCGGTCCAGCGTGCGCACGCCCGCGCGATCCTCGCCCGAACCCCTGGGGCGGCCCCTCTTGCGGGGAATCACCCTGTTTTCATCGCTCATTTGAATCAGTCCCCTATCGGTGTTGAAAAGCATCCGCCCGGTGCGGAAAAGAGCATTCACCTGATTTTATTCGTTTTTCCCTATTTTTCCACCAGAAAGAAATATTTTTCAGAAAAATTGCGCGAATCCCCGGCCAAGCCTATGATTGCAGGCAAGAGAGAAGGATATGCCATGATCAGCCAGAACCCTGTCTTCATTCCCGGCCCCACCAACATGCCCGAAGCGATGCGCCGGGCGGTGGACATTCCCACCATCGACCACCGCAGCCCGGAATTCGGGCGCGTCCTGCACCCCGCGCTGGAAGGCGTGAAAAAGGTCCTGAAAACGACGCAGGCGCAGGTTTTCGTCTTTCCCTCGACCGGGACGGGCGGGTGGGAAACCGCCATCACCAACACGCTTTCGCCCGGCGACAAGGTGCTTGCCGCAAGGAACGGCATGTTCAGCCACCGCTGGATCGACATGTGCCAGCGCCACGGGCTGGACGTGACCGTCGTGCAAACCCCCTGGGGCGAAGGCATCCCCGCCGATCGGTTCGAGGAAATCCTGACCGCCGACAAGGGCCACGAGATCCGCGTCGTCCTGGCGACCCATAACGAAACCGCGACCGGCGTGCGCAGCGACATCGCCGCGGTCCGCCGCGCGCTGGACAATGCCGGCCACCCGGCGCTGCTGCTGGTCGATGGCGTCAGCTCGATCGGGTCGATGGATTTCCGCATGGACGAATGGGGCGTCGACGTCGCCGTGACCGGCAGCCAGAAGGGCTTCATGCTGCCGCCGGGCCTTGCGATCACCGCCTTTTCGCCCAAGGCGATGGAAGCGGTCGAAAGCGCGCGCCTGCCCCGCACCTTCTTCGACATCCGCGACATGGCGACGGGCTATGCCAAGAACGGCTATCCCTATACGCCGCCAGTCGGCCTGATCAACGGGCTGAACGAAAGCTGCAAGCTGCTGCTGGCCGAAGGGCTGGACAACGTCTTTGCCCGTCACCACCGCATCGCCAGCGGCGTGCGCGCGGCCGTCGACGCCTGGGGGATGCAGCTTTGCGCGCAGCGCCCGGAACTCTATTCCGAAACCGTCAGCGCCATCCTGGTTCCCGAAGGCTTCGATGCGAACCTTGTCGTCAGCCATGCGATGGACAAATATCAGGTTGCCTTCGGCACCGGGCTTGGCGATGTTGCGGGCAAGGTCTGGCGGATCGGCCATCTGGGCAGCCTGACCGACGCAATGGCGCTGCTGGCGCTTTCGGTGGCCGAGATGGTCATGGTCGATCTGGGCCTGCCGGTCAAGCTGGGCCAGGGCGTGGCGGCGGCACAGGAAAGCTATCGCCTCAGCGCCGCACCCGTGCAGAAGGCGGCCTGAACATGCCCGAGGAAATGTATATCCCGACCTATGACGACATGCTTGCCGCGCATGAGCGGATCAAGCCGCATATCCGGCGCACGCCGGTGCGGGTCTCGGATTACCTGAACGAACTGACGGGCGCGCAGCTTTTCTTCAAATGCGAGAACTTCCAGGAGCCGGGGGCCTTCAAGGTCCGCGGCGCCGCCAATGCGGTCTTCGGGCTGGACGAGGCGCAGGCGGCCAAGGGCGTCGCGACGCATTCCAGCGGCAACCATGCGTCCTGCCTGTCCTACGCGGCAATGCTGCGGGGCATCCCCTGCAACGTGGTCATGCCCCGCACCGCACCGCAGGCCAAGAAGGACACGGTGCGCCGCTATGGCGGGGTGATCACGGAATGCGAGCCTTCGACCTCTTCGCGCGAGGAAACCTTTGCCAGGGTGCAGGCGGAAACCGGGGGCGATTTCGTCCACCCCTACAACGACCCGCGCGTGATCGCGGGCCAGGGCACATGTTCCAGGGAACTGGTCGAGCAGGTGGACGGCCTTGACTTCGTGGTCGCGCCGATCGGCGGCGGCGGCATGATCTCGGGCACCTGCCTGACGCTGTCGACGCTGGCGCCGGAAACCAAGGTGATCGCCGCTGAACCCGAACAGGCCGACGACGCCTATCGCAGCTTCAAGGCCGGTCACATCATCGCCGACGACGCGCCCAAGACCATCGCCGACGGGCTGCTGGTGCCGCTCAAGGACCTGACCTGGCATTTCGTCAAGAACCACGTCCATGAGATCTACACCGCCTCGGACGCGGAAATCGTGGATGCGATGAAACTGATCTGGAAACACCTGCGCGTGGTGATGGAACCGTCCAGCGCCGTGCCCCTGGCCACGATCCTGAAGAATCCCGACGCTTTTTCCGGCCAGCGCGTCGGCATCATCATCACCGGCGGCAATGTCGACCTGGACAAGCTGCCCTGGAATTGAGGAGTATCCCATGAACGCGAAAACGGATCTTTCCGGCTACGAAGTCGGCTTCGACATTCCCGCCCTGCCCGGCATGGACGAGGCGGATATCCAGACGCCTTGCCTGATCCTCGACCTTGACGCGCTGGAGCGCAACGTCAAGAAGATGGGCGATTACGCCAAGGCGCATGGCATGGCCCACCGCGCCCACGGCAAGATGCACAAGTCGGTCGACGTGCTGAAATTGCAGATGGAACTGGGCGGCGCCATCGGCGTCTGCTGCCAGAAGGTCAGCGAGGCCGAGGTCTTTGCCCGTGCCGGCATCAAGGACATCCTGGTCAGCAACCAGGTCCGCGACCCGGCCAAGATCGACCGGCTGGCACGGATGCCCAAGGTCAGCGGCGGGCGGGTGATCGTCTGCGTCGATGATGTGGCCAACGTGGCCGACCTGTCGGCGGCGGCGGTAAAGCACGGCACCACCCTCGAGTGTTTCGTGGAAATCGACTGCGGCGCGGGCCGCTGCGGCGTCAAGACCACGCCGGAAGTGGTCGAGATCGCCAAGGCCATCGACACAGCCGAGGGGCTGAAGTTCACCGGCATCCAGGCCTATCAGGGCGCGATGCAGCACATGGACAGCTACGGCGACCGCAAGGCCAAGCTGGATGCCGCCATCGCGCAGGTCAGCGACGCGGTCGAAGCGCTGAAAGCCATCGGGCTGGAACCGGAAATCGTCTCGGGCGGCGGCACGGGCAGCTATTACTTTGAAAGCAATTCGGGCGTTTACAACGAATTGCAATGCGGCAGCTACGCCTTCATGGACGCCGATTACGGGCGCATCCTGGACAAGGACGGCAAGCGGATCGACCAGGGCGAATGGGAAAACGCGCTGTTCATCCTGACCAGCGTCATGTCCCATGCCAAGCCGCATCTGGCGATCGTGGACGCAGGGCTGAAGGCGCAGTCGGTCGATAGCGGATTGCCCTTCATCTATGGCCGCGATGATGTGAAATACATCAAGTGCAGCGATGAACACGGCGTGGTCGAGGACCCCGAGGGCGTGCTGAAGATCAACGAAAAGCTGAAGCTGGTGACCGGCCATTGCGACCCCACCTGCAACGTCCATGACTGGTATGTCGGCGTGCGCGGCGGCAAGGTCGAAACCGTCTGGCCGGTGTCCGCCCGCGGAAAGGCCTACTGATGTGGGTCGTTCCTGAAAGCGAAATCGCGGGGCTGATGACCCCGCAAGCCGCCTTCGACGCGGTGGAATCGGTCTTTGCCGCAATGGCACGCGATCAGGCCTACAACTTCCCCGTGGTGCGCGAGGCCATCGGCCACGAAGACGCGCTTTACGGCTTCAAGGGCGGGTTCGACGCCAGCGCGCCGACCCTTGGCCTGAAGGCGGGGGGCTATTGGCCCAACAACCAGAAACACGGGCTGATCAACCACCAGTCCACCGTGTTCCTGTTCGACGCCGACACGGGCCGGGTCGAGGCGGCGGTGGGCGGCAACCTGCTGACCGCGCTGCGCACGGCGGCGGCCTCGGCGGTCTCGATCAAGCACCTGGCGCCCAAGGGCGCCAAGGTTCTGGGCATGATCGGCGCGGGCCATCAATCGGCCTTCCAGATGCGCGCAGCGGCGGCTGTTCACCAGTTCGACCGCGTCATCGGCTGGAACCCCCACCCCGAGATGCTGACCCGCCTGGCCGATACCGCCGCCGATCTGGGCCTGCCCTTCGAGGCCGTCGAACTGGAGCAACTGGGCGCGGATGCGGATGTCATCATCTCGATCACCTCGTCCTTCGCGCCGATGCTGTTGGACGGGCATGTGAAAGGCCCGACCCATATCGCCGCGATGGGCACCGACACCAAGGGCAAGCAGGAACTCGATCCTGCGCTGGTCGAGCGCGCCCGCATCTTTACCGATGAGATCGCGCAATCCACCACCATCGGCGAGGCACAGCACGCCATCGCCGCCGGCCTGATCGGCGAAGGCGACATCACCCCCCTTGGCGCGGTCATCACCGGCCAGCACGAGGGCCGGGGCAATGCCGAAGTCACCATCTTCGACGGCACCGGCGTCGGGTTGCAAGACCTTGCCGTCGCGGCAAAGGTGCTGGAAATCGCCAAGGAAAAAGGCATCGCGACCAAGGTCGAGATCTGACACGCCGCAACTGCGAAACGGCTTCCGGCCCGGCCCTGGCATATGCCAAGGCCGGGCCGTTTCATGTCATGCCCGCAGGGGGTGGGGCCGCAGGGTTTCGGACGCTTCCGCCTCGGGCGATTTTATACCGTATTGATAGACAGCTAGTTGGGTGCGCTGAAAATAAGGCGCAATTAACAACGGCGCGCCGGGACATTTTAGCGTAATCAGGCGGGCAGGGAGATCGTGGACAACATCGCCAACCGCCGTTCACGATGAAATCTGATACATTAGTTTCTGACACATAGGGAGGTTCAGGACGAATGCAACCCGCACAAGAAACCGCAGGGTTCGATCCTGTCGAGGAAAAGCTGCCGGTCCCCCGCCTCACGGCCCTGGGCCTGCAACACGTTCTGGTCATGTATGCCGGCGCCGTCGCGGTGCCGCTGATCGTCGGCCGCGCCCTGCAACTTTCTCCGCAGGACGTGGCCTTTCTGATTTCGGCGGACCTTTTCGTCTGCGGCGTCGTGACCATCATCCAGTCCTTCGGGGTGACGCAGTGGTTCGGCATCAAGCTGCCGGTGATGATGGGCGTGACCTTCGCCGCCGTCGGCCCGATGATCGCCATCGCAACCTCGAACCCCGGAACGGACGGCGCGCGGATGATGTTCGGCGCGATCATGGCCGCAGGGGTCATCGCGATCTTCCTTGCGCCATTGATGGGCAAGCTGTTGCGATTCTTTCCAAGCGTGGTGACGGGGACGGTGATCCTGGTGATCGGGGTCAGCCTGCTGCCGGTCGGCATCAACTGGATCTTCGGCCTGCCCGCCGGTCCCACCGCGCCGCAGCTTGTCGATCCCGCGGCAACGGCATGGCTGGAACAGGCCCGCGCCGCCGGTGAGGTGCCCGAAAGCGTGCAACTGGCCCCGACGGTCAACAACCCCGAATATGCCTCGCTCTCGCGGATCCTGATCGGGGTGGTGGTGCTTGGCTCGATCCTGCTGATCGCGAAATTCGGGCGCGGCTTCATCGCCAATGTCGCGGTGCTGATGGGCATCGTGGTCGGGGGCGTCCTTGCCGCCGCCATGGGGATGATGCATTTCGACCAGATCGGCGAAGCCAAATGGTTCGCCCTGATCACGCCCCTGCATTTCGGGATGCCGATCTTCGATCCGATCATGATCCTGACCATGGTGCTGGTGATGTGTGTGGTGATGATCGAATCCACCGGCATGTTCCTGGCCCTGGGCGAGCTTTGCGGCCGCAAGATCGAGCGCAAGAACCTGACCGCCGGCCTGCGCGTCGACGGCCTGGGCACCTTCATCGGCGGGCTGTTCAACACCTTCCCCTATACCTCGTTCAGCCAGAATGTCGGGCTTGTCGGCGTGACCGGCGTGCGCTCGCGCTTCGTCTGCGTGGCGGCGGGGGTGATCCTGATCGTGCTTGGCCTGATCCCGAAGATGGCCGCGCTGGTCGAATCGCTGCCGACCACGGTTCTGGGCGGCGCGGGCCTGGTGATGTTCGGCATGGTCGCCGCGACCGGCATCCGCATCCTGTCCACCGTCGATTTCAAGGGGAACCGGCACAACCTGTTCATCGTTGCGGTCTCGCTTGGCCTTGGCATGATCCCGATGGTCGCGCCGGACTTCAACCAGTGGCTGCCCCATTCGCTGCATACGCTGATCCACTCGGGCATCCTGCTGGCGGCGATCGCGGCGGTCGTGCTGAACTGGTTCTTCAACGGCGCACCCAAGAGCAACGAGGCCGACGCAGCCGAAGCCGCCCGCGCGGCAGAGGCCCACTGACGCCACCCTCACCGCAAAAGGGCCGCCCATCCGACAGGTGGGCGGCCATCTCAACAACAAGGAGCCATCATGTCCGGCTATCTGACCACCCACGTCCTGGACACCGCCACGGGCCGCCCCGCGCAGGGTCTGCGGATCGAGCTGTTCCGCCTGTCGGGCGAGGCCCGCACCCGCATCGCCGAGACCGTCACCAACGGCGACGGCCGCACCGACAGCCACATCCTGCCCGCCGAACGGTTCCAGACCGGCGAATATGAACTGGTCTTTCACGTCGGCGACTGGCTGGATGCCCAGGACCATCGGGGCGAGGATCCGCGCTTCCTGAACGTCGTGCCCCTGCGCTTCGGCATGGCGGCGCAGGATCACTATCATGTGCCGCTGCTGATCTCGCCCTACGGCTACAGCACCTATCGCGGAAGCTGAGCCGCCCAGGCACTAGCAGGCTGCTGAAGTAGTCGGGCAAGCGGAACGGTTTCCGCCGCGCTTGGCGGGCGGCTTGATTTTCCGGCCTTTCTTGGCCTTGCGGCATGGGGGTGCGGTGGTTCCTGGCCTCAAATCGCCAGCAGCCGCGGCAGCCGGGCAAGGTTTGCCGCGGCCAGCGTGAGGATGAAGCGGAACCGCACCCGCTCCACGCCGCGATAGAGGGTCTGCGCCGCGCCGCCGACGGTCTTGGACCAGCCGAAAAGCTCCTCGATCCGCTTCCGGTGCTTCTGAGACAGGGCATAACCCTTGTGCCGCGTTGTCCGTCCGTCGATTGCCGAGAACCGCGCCTTCTGCGCGACATGCGGGGTGATGCAGGCTCGCCTGCAATCCGCCACGAACCCGGCAGCGTCGTATGCCTTGTCGGCGCCCAAGGTCAGCTGCCTGGTCGATCCCGGCGAATGCCGGTGCATCATGTCGAGCGCCGCCTTGCGCTCGGCACGACCGTCCGCGTGGGTCAAGTCGCCCTGGACGGCCAGCCCGCTGCGGTTCTCCATGACCGCGTGCCCGATGAAGCATAGAATCGCGCCGGTGCCCGGGGATTTCCGGTAAAGCCGCGCATCGGCATCTGTCGTGGAGGCATGCGTCGCGTTCGTGCGCTTCTGGCCCCTGAAATCCACTTCGGCATTTCGGCTGCGGCTGGCGGGGCGGGACATCGGGCGGGTTTCCGGATCGGGCTGCGGAGATGGGGTCTTGCGGGGCGGCATCCTGTGCCGGAGGATCACCGGGATCGCCGGGATCGCCGTCCTCTTTCGGCCGGATGCTCTTCATGGAAGCCCAAGCCTTCACCAATGTGCCGTCGACCGAGAAGTGGTCGCCCGACAGGAGCGCGGCGACCTCGCGATGCGCGAGAATGGCGGCCATCACCTTGCGCGACATGTCCGTGGTGAGAAGGCGGTCGCGGTTCTTGCTGAACACGGTCGGAACCCAGACCTAGTCGTCGATGCCAAGCCCCACAAACCAGCGGAACAGCAGGTTGTAGTCCAACTGCTCCATCAGATGCCGCTCGGAGCGGACCGAGAACAGAATTTGCAGCAGGCTCGCACGGATCAACCGTTCCGGCGCGATGGAGGGGCGGCCGAAATCGGCATAGAGCCGATCGAACTCGCCATCGAGGCTCGCCAAGGCGTCATGGACGACCCGCCGGATCGTGCGCAGCGGATGCCTGGTGGGGACCCGCTCTTCGAGATCGACATAACTGAACAGCGATCCGCTCGTCTCGTCTGCACCGCGCATGCCTGTCTCCGCCGTTGATCCGCAGCGGGTGAATCATGTTCTGCAATCGGCGTCGAGGCCCGACTATTTCAGCAGCCTGCTAACCCAAGGGCCGGTCCGTCGCGACCGGCCCTTGCCTTTTCGGGGTTCTTGCCTTGTCGGGGTTCAGGCCGCGAAAAGATTGCGCAGGTCACGGGCCGCGAAATCGGCGAACAGCCGCAGCTTGGGATCCTGCAGGCGGCGATGCGGGGTCAGCATCCCGAATTGCGCGGGCACGGGGGCATGTTCGGGCAGAACCTCGACCAGCGTGCCCGCGGCCAGATGCTCGGCGATCTCGTATCGCGGGCGGTTGGCGATCCCCTGCCCCGTCAGCGCCCATTCGGTCAGCACGTCGCCGTCATCGGCATCGAAACGGCCCGAGACCATCATCTTCAGCGGCCCACCCGGCGCTTGCAGCATCCAGAAGAATTCCGGGCTGCGCGGATAACGCAGCAGCAGGCAGTTGTGCCGCACCAGGTCGTCGGGCCGTTCTGGCATGCCATGCCGCGCCAGATATTCGGGCGAGGCGACCAGCGCCCGCCGGCATTCCGCGATGCGCCGCCATTTCAACGCGGAATCGCGCGGCTCACCCAGGAAAAAGGCCAAGTCGATACCATCGGCCACGATATCCACGCTGCGGTCGGACAGCCGCAGCCTGACCTCGACCCCCGGATATTCGTTGCAGAAACGCGGCACCAGCGGCCCGATCAACCGCCGCCCCAGCCCAAGCGGCGCGGTGACGCGGATCGTGCCATGCGGCATGCCGGAAAAGCCGGAAACGACCGCCTCGGCCTCGTCCAGCGATTCGATCACGCGCCGGGCGCTGTCGTAGAAGGCGCGCCCGATTTCCGTCGGGACCAGCTTGCGCGTCGTGCGGTTGAGCAGCCGCACCCCGAAGCGGGTTTCCAGGTTCTTGATCCGGTTCGAGGCGACCGCGGGCGACATCCGCAAATCGCGCCCGCCCGATGTGATCGAGCCAAGCTCGACCACACGGACGAATACGCGCAGACTTTCAAGATAGGACACGGGCGCTCCTGTCATCTTCAATATTTCTTGGAAAGTCTTATTCTCAATCCGGGATTCCGCAAAACAAAAAATTCGCTGTAAGCTGACCAACGCCCCAGCCACACGAACCAGCCAACGACGGAGCAAGCAATGGCATCGGAACTGCGCTTCCTGCTGAACGACACCGAGATCTGCCTGACGGATGCCGCCGGTTCCGACACGCTTCTGGATTTCATCCGGCTCAAACGCCAGCTTTACGGCACCAAGGAAGGCTGTGCCGAAGGCGATTGTGGCGCCTGCACCGTGCTGGTGGGCCGCCTGCTGGACGGGCGGCTGCGATACGAGCCGATCAACGCCTGCATCCGTTTTCTGGCATCCTGCCACGGCTGCCATGTCGTCACGATCGAACACCTGCGCGGGCAGGACGGCCGGTTGCATCCGGTCCAGCAGGCGATGGTCGATCACCACGGCAGCCAGTGCGGCTTTTGCACGCCGGGCTTCGTGATGTCGCTTTACGGGCTGTGGATGACGAATCCCGATCCCTCGGTGGTGGAAATCGAGAACGCCCTGCAAGGCAACCTGTGCCGCTGCACCGGCTATGAACCCATCGTCAAGGCCGCGCTGGCCGCAGCGAAGGCGGGCGGCCAGGCGATGGATGCGCTGGCGCTGGAACGCGACCGGGTGACCGAATGGGCGCGCGCCATCCCCGCCGCCCGCGTCGAGAGCCAGCGCGACGGCGACCGCGCCATCCTGCCCGCCGACAGCGCCGATCTGGCCGCCGCGCTGGCCGAGAACCCCGGCGCCACCATCGTCGCGGGCGCGACCGATGTGGGGCTTTGGGTGACCAAGATGATGCGCAACATCTCGCCCACCATCTTCATCGGCCACCTGCCGGAACTGAAGCAGGTCCGCCAGGACGAGGACGGCTTCACCATCGGCGCCACCGTCACCTATTCCGAATTCGAGCCGGTCATCGCGCAGCACTATCCGCAGGTGCTGGACTATTGGCAGCGCATCGGCGGCTGGCAGGTGCGCAACGCCGGCACCATCGGCGGCAATATCGCCAACGGCTCGCCCATCGGGGAAACGCCGCCGCTGCTGATCGCGCTTGGCGGCAGCGTGACCCTGCGCAGCACCCAAGGCATCCGGCGCGTGGCCTTGCAGGATTTCTTCATCGAATACGGCAAGCAGGACCGCCGCAAGGACGAATTCGTCGAGGCGGTCCACATCCCCCTGCCCGGCCAGGACCGCATCGCGGCCTACAAGGTCAGCAAGCGCATGCATTCCGACATCACCGCGACCGCCGCCGCCTTCCGCATCGCGACCAAGGGCGGGACGATCACCGGCGCGCGCATCGCCTTCGGCGGCATGGATGCCATCCCCCGCCGCGCACAGGGGGCCGAGGCCGCCCTGCTGGGCCAGCCCTTCGCCGCCGCCAGCTTCGAGGCCGCCGCCATCGCCGCCGAAAGCGACTTCCGCCCCTTGTCCGACTGGCGTGCCAGCGCCGATTACCGCCGCAAGCTGGCCGGGAACCTGATCCGCCGCTTCTGGCTTGAACAGGCGGGCGAAACCCACCGCCTGAGCCGCGCCGTCTGAGGAGATACCGATGAAACAGGACAGCCAGATCAAGGGCGCGCCCCATAGCTCGATCCGTCACGATTCGGCGGAAAAGCACGTCACCGGCCGCGCCGAATATACCGACGACCTGCTGGAACTCGTGGGCACGCTGCATGCCTGCCTGGGCCTGTCGCAGGTCGCGCATGGCCGCATCACCGCGATGGACCTGTCGGCGGTGCGCGCCGCGCCGGGCGTCGTCTGGGTGATGACCGCCGAGGATATTCCCGGCGAGAACGATATCAGCCCCAACGGGTTGCACGACGAACCCATCCTTGCGCCCGGTCTGGTGCAGTTCCACGGCCAGCCGGTCTTTGCCGTCGTGGCCGAGACCCGCGACAAGGCCCGCCGCGCCGCCGCGCTGGCGCGGATCGACTACGAGGAACTGCCCCACGCGCTGGACCCCATCGCCGCGCGCGATGCGGGCATGGGCTATGTCACCGCCCCCCTGACCCTGCGCCGGGGCGATGCCGCGCAGGGGTTGGAGAAATCCCCCAACCGCATCGGCGCGCGCATGACGGTGGGCGGACAGGACCACTTCTATCTGGAAGGCCAGATCGCCATGGCCATCCCCGCCGAGGACGAGGATGTCGTCATCCACGTCTCGACCCAGCACCCGACCGAGGTGCAGCACATGGTCGCCCATGCGCTTGGCACCGCGGCGAATGCCGTGGTGGTGAACGTGCGCCGCATGGGCGGGGGCTTCGGCGGCAAGGAAACGCAGATGAACCTGTTCGCCTGCGTCGCCGCCATCGCCGCCAAGAAACTGGGCCGCGCCGTCAAGCTGCGCCCCGACCGCGACGACGACATGACCGCGACCGGCAAGCGCCACGATTTCGTCATCGACTATGACCTGGGCTTCGACGACAACGGCAAGATCCTCGCGGTCAGGGGCGATTTCTATGCCCGTTGCGGCTTTTCGTCGGACCTTTCGGGGCCGGTGACGGACCGGGCGCTGTTTCACGCCGACAACGCCTATTTCTACCCCGACGTGGAACTGCACAGCCATCCGATGAAGACGAACACCGTCTCGAACACCGCCTTCCGCGGTTTCGGCGGTCCGCAGGGCGTCATCGCCGCCGAACGCTTCGTCGAGGAAATCGCCTATGCCCTTGGCCGCGACCCGCTGGAGATCCGCAAGGCCAACCTTTACGAAAACGGCCAGCTCACCCCCTATCACCAAGAGGTCGAGGACCAGATCCTGCCCCGCATCTTCGCGGAACTCGAGGAAAGCGCCGATTATCACGCCCGCCGCCGCGCGGTGCTGGACTGGAACGCCAGGGGCAGCACCATCCGCAAGGGGATCGCGCTGACGCCGGTAAAATTCGGCATCAGCTTCACCGCCACATGGTTCAACCAGGCGGGCGCGCTGGTCCATATCTACAACGACGGCTCGATCCACCTCAACCACGGCGGGACCGAGATGGGCCAGGGCCTGAACACCAAGGTCGCGCAGGTCGTGGCCGAGGCGCTTGGCGTCAGCATCGACCGCATCAAGATCACGAAAACCACGACCGAAAAGGTGCCCAACACCTCGGCCACGGCGGCAAGTTCGGGCACCGACCTGAACGGGATGGCCGCGCTGGACGCCTGCCAGCAACTGGTCCAGCGCCTGACCGCCTTCGCCGCGCAGGAAAAGGGCGTCCCGCCCGAACTGGTCGAGATCGGCGAAACCGTCCAGATCGGGGATGAGCGGATCAGCTTCCAGGACTTCGTCCGCACCGCCTATCTGGCACGGATCCAGCTTTCGGCGGCGGGCTTTTACAAGACGCCCAAGATCCACTGGAACCGCGAGACCGGACGCGGGCGCCCCTTCTACTACTACGCCTATGGCGCCGCCTGTTCCGAGGTCTCGGTCGATACGCTGACCGGCGAATACGTGATCGAACGCGCCGACGTGATCCACGACGTGGGCCGCAGCCTGAACCCCGCGCTGGACAAGGGCCAGGTCGAGGGCGCCTTCGTGCAGGGTGCGGGCTGGCTGACCTCGGAAGAACTGTGGTGGGACGACAAGGGCCGGCTGCGCACCCATGCGCCGTCCACCTACAAGATCCCGCTGGCATCCGACCGGCCCAAGATCTTCAACGTCCGGCTGGCCGACTGGTCGATCAACCGCGAGGCGACGATCAAACGCTCCAAGGCCGTGGGCGAGCCGCCCTTCATGCTGGGCATCTCGGTCTTCGAGGCGCTCGGCCACGCGGTCGCCTCCTTCGACGATTACCGCACCTGCCCGCGCCTCGACGCGCCCGCGACGCCGGAACGGGTGCTGACGGCGATCGAGCGGCTGCGCAGATGATCCGCATCCGCGTCACCTCGGCCAAAGGCTCGACCCCGCGCGAGGCAGGGGCGCAGATGTTCGTGACCCCCACGGCGCTGCACGGCACCATCGGCGGCGGGCAGCTTGAATACATGGCCATCGACCGCGCGCGGGCCATGCTGGCGCGCGGCGAGACGCGGACCGAAATGGACATCCCCCTCGGCCCCGAGATCGGCCAGTGCTGCGGCGGACGTGTCGGTCTGCAACTGGAACGGGTAGCAAACCTTCCGCCCGAACCGCCAAAACCGCAGGTGCTGATCTTCGGCGCGGGCCATGTCGGACGGGCGCTGGCCCGCGCGCTGGACCTGCTGCCGGTCCGGCCCATCCTGATCGACCAGCGCCCCGAGGAGCTGGCGCAGGCCACCGGCCTCGTCACCCGCCTCACCCCCCTGCCCGAGGCCGAGATCCGCGACGCCCCCCAAGGCACCTCCCATGTCATCCTCACCCACGACCACGCGCTGGATTTCCTGCTGGCCATCGAGGCGCTCAAACGTCGCGACGCCCCCTATGTCGGCATGATCGGCAGCGCCACAAAACGCGCGCAGTTCCAGCGTTTCGCCCGCAGCCAGGGCGCCGACCCCGCGCGCCTGACCTGCCCCATCGGCGCCGGGCCGGACCGCGACAAACCCTGCCGCGACAAACGCCCCCAGATCATCGCCGCCCTGACCGCGGCCGAGATCGTCACGCGCCTGACCGCAACCATTTCTTCATCAGAAAAATACCCATGAAACATCTCATCCGAGGCCGGATCCTGAATTTCCACGCCGACCCCGCCACCAGCGAGGATTCGCACCGCTATTACCCGGACGGCGCGCTGATCACCGAAGGTGGCCGCATCGCCGCGCTCGGCGACTATGCCGAACTGCAGGACGGCACGATCCCGGAAACCGATCACCGCCCGCATCTGATCATGGCGGGCTTCATCGACCCGCATATCCATTTCCCGCAGGTGCAGGTGATCGCAAGCTGGGGGGCGCAGCTTCTCGACTGGCTCAACACCTATACCTTCCCGTCCGAGGCGCGCTTCGGTGATCCCGCTCATGCCGCGCTCATGGCCGAGGCGTTTCTCGACCTGCTGCTGTCGCACGGCACGACCTCGGCGCTGGCCTTCTGCTCGGTCCATCCCCAATCGGCGGACGCGCTTTTCGCCGCTGCGCAATCACGCGACATGGCGATGATCGCAGGCAAGGTGATGATGGATCGCAACGCCCCCGACACGGTGCTGGACACGCCGCAACAGGGCTATGACGACAGCAAGGCGCTGATCGCCAGATGGCACGGGCGAGGGCGCCAGCGTTACGCGATCACGCCGCGCTTCGCGATCACCTCGACGCCCGAACAGATGGAGATGGCGGGCCAGCTCGCCCGCGAACATCCCGACTGCCACATCCAGACCCACCTGTCCGAAAACCGCGACGAGATCGCCTATACGCTGGAGCTTTACCCGCAGGCACGCGATTATCTGGACATCTACGAAACCCACGGCCTGCTGGGGCCGAAGCTCATGCTCGGCCATTCGATCCACCTCGAGCCGCGCGAGATCGCCCGCATGGCCGAGACCGGCAGCCGCGCGATCTTCTGCCCGACCTCGAACCTGTTCCTCGGCTCGGGGCTGTTCGACGAGGCGGGGTTGCGCGCGGCGGGCGTCACCAGCGGCATCGCCACCGATGTCGGCGGCGGCACCAGCTATTCCATGCTGCAAACCCTGAACGAGGGCTACAAGATCCTGCAATTGCGCGGCCAGAAGCTGCACCCGCTGGCCGCCTTCCACTGGGCCACGCGCGGCAACGCCATCGCCTTGGGCCTTGAGGACCGCATCGGCACGCTAGACCCCGGCACCGACGCCGATTTCATCGTGCTGGACGCCCGCGCCACCTCCGCGATGGCCCTGCGCATGGAACGCGCCGAAACCCTGGCCGAAGAACTGTTCATCCTGCAAATCCTGGGCGACGACCGCGCCATCCGTCAAACCTATATCGCGGGTAAGCCTATGCTGAAAGGCAGGCCGGAAAGCGGCTGAAAAGATTGCTCACAAGACGGTCTTCCTGCGAAAGCCGAACCCCGCCGGCGCAAGATGCAGGTTCCACACACGGGATGATCGCTTGACCCGCGTCAATACTGATCGAACTCCTGCTGCGGCTGAATGAAAGGCCTGCGGCAGGTCAATATGGGACTCGATTTCCATTGTGCGATTGAAGATAGTATCCGCCCTTCTGTAAACAGCCTGAAAGGCCAAGCTAGAGATGGCGAGATAGTTCAATGGCGGTAAGAAAAATTTATCCTCAAACGTTCAATTCTCGCAATTTCCTGCTTTGGGGAGGAATTTCTCTTGCTCTATTCTATGCGCTTATTATTATAATATTGTGACATATAAAATCTGACCACCCAGCAATATTCCTTATTATTCCAGCGCAGCTGATTTTCATCCTATGCAAAATATTACCGTTTTTCTTCAACGGATTTCCTTATCTTGCAACGGCAGGCATGGCCTTTACAGTTTTTGTGGTTGTATGGTGCGAAAATTCAGGCGAAAACGCCGCTGGCGTCGCCTCTGCCTTCAGCGTAATGCTGTCGGTGACGGCAATCGTGATGCAGCCTTATCTCTTGCAACATTTGATCAAATTGCGGTTGGTGCTTTTGAAGGGTGCGGGCCGGATCTGAAAGGAAAATATCCACCCCTGTGTCTTAGTGCGTCGACGATGACCCTGAATGCGGGCAGGTTCTGTCGGCGGCTGGGGTAATAGAGGAAATATCCGTCGAACATGGGCGACCAGTCGTCCAGCACCTGTATCAGCGCGCCGGATGCGACCTGCGCGGCAACGATGTCCTCGGGGACATAGGCGATGCCGTAGCCACTGACCGCCGCGTCGATCATGGCGTAGGAATTGTTGAAGGCCAGTTGCCCGTCCACCCGGACCCGCAACTCCTGCCCGTCCTTCTCGAACTCCCAGGCATAGAGGCCGCCTGCGCTCTCATGGCGCATGTTGATGCAGATGTGCCGGATCAGATCGCGCGGGTGCTGCGGCGTGCCATGTTCGGCCAGGTAATCGGGCGAGGCTACGGCCACCAGCCGCCAGTCGGGGCCGATGCGGACGGCGATCATGTCCTTCTCGACGCTCTCGCCCAGACGGACGCCGGCATCGAAACCGTCCTCGACGATATTGCGAAAGCTGCTGTCGAGGATCAGTTCGACGCTGATATCCGGGTAGTCGCGCAACACCGGCTTCAGCTTCGGCCAGACCACGCTTTCCAGCGCATGATCCGACAGCGTCAGCCGGACGCTTCCCGATGGCTTGTCGCGCAGCGCGGTCAGGGCGGCGATTTCTTCCTCGATCTCGGCCAGGCGCGGGGTGATGGTGTGCAGCAGGCGTTCACCCGCGGGCGTCGTGGTGACGCTGCGGGTGGTGCGGGTCAGCAGGCGGATGCCCATGCGGGTTTCCAGTTGCTTGATCGCGTGGCTCAGCGTCGATTGCGCCACGCCGATCCGGGCCGCCGCGCGGGTGAAGTTGCGCTCTTCGGCCAGGATGCGGAACCAGGTGAGCTGATTGAGGTCGGTCTTTTCCATTGCGCCAGATTAATCGACCTGTTCGATAGGTCCAATCAAAATGAAACGGGTAATCGGCAAGGTGCGGACCAGCTATATCCGGCGCGAACCCGGCAATCGGAGCATCGGATGGTTTCCACCGTGGAACAGACCGGCAGCAAGCCTGCCGCATGGGGCGCCGTGCTGTCGATGGCGCTTTGCGTGGCGATGCTAATCGCCTCGGAATTCATGCCGGTCAGCCTGCTGACCTCGATGGCCGAGGGGCTGGGCGCCACTGAGGGCCAGACCGGGCAGGCGATCTCGGTCAGCGGGTTGTTCGCGGTTGTGGCCAGTCTGCTGGTGACCACCGTAGCGGGCAGGCTGAACCGCAAATGGGTGCTGGTGGCGCTGACCGGGCTGATGCTGCTGTCTCTGGTGCTGGTCGCTGCTGCGCCGAATTTTACTATGCTGATGATCGGGCGGGCGGTCCTGGGTATCTGCATCGGTGGCTTCTGGGCGTTGGCGACGGCGGTGATCATGCGGCTGGTGCGGGCGGCGGATGTGCCGCGCGCGCTGGCGCTGATGTATGGCGGGCAAGCCATCGCCGCCGCCTTCGCCGCGCCGATCGGCAGCTATCTCGGCGGGATCTTCGGCTGGCGGGCGGTGTTCTGGGCGCTGGTGCCTATCGTTGCGGTCAATCTGGTCTGGCATGTGGTCGCGCTGCCCTCGCTGTCGGCGCGCACGCGGCAGGACGTCCGGGCGCTGTTCGACCTGCTGAAGCGGCCCTATTTCCGGCGCGGTCTGATCGCCTGTATGCTGTCCTGGGGCTCGGCCTTCAGCATGTTTACCTATCTGCGCCCCTTCCTGGAACAGGTGACCGGCGTCGACGTGACGACGCTTTCGGCGCTGCTGCTTCTGCTCGGCTGTGCCGGCTTCATCGGCACCTGGGCGGCGGGTCGTTTCATCAAGGGCAATGCCGCGCCCTTCCTGAAGCTGCCGGCGCTGGTCATGGGCGGGGCGACGCTGGGGCTGCTGTTTCTGGGCCATTCGGTCATCGCCGCGGGTCTGTTCATGGCGATCTGGGGCGCGATGAACACCATGTTCTCGGTGATCTGGATGACCTGGATGTCGCAGAATGCCGATGACGCGCCCGAGGCCGGCGGCAGCCTGATGGTGGCCGCGATCCAGGGGGCCATCCTGCTGGGCGCGGTGGTGGGCGGGCTGCTGCTGGACGGTCTCTCGATCCGGGCCACCTTCGTCGGCAGCGTGGTGCTGGCCATCCTTGCCCTCGCCCTGATCCGTGACGGCAGGCACATGCTGAAACCGAAAGGAGCCTGAGATGGCCATCTCCCGCCGCAACCTGCTGGCCGCCACCGCCGCCAGCCTCGCCCTGCCCACCTTCCTTCGCGCTCAGGACGACACCACCATGCGGATCAGATTCCTCTTCGCCGATCAGAACTTCACCGCCACGTTGGAAAACGCCCAACCCGCCCGCGAGTTGCTTTCCATGCTGCCGCTGGATCTGACCATCACTGATTACTCGACCAACGAAAAGATCGCCTACCTGCCGCACAAGCTGGCCGGGGACGGCGCCACCCGCTTCGGCAACGAGGCCATCGGCGATCTCTGCTATTATGCGCCCTGGGGCAACCTGGCAATGTTCCATGCCCCCTATCGCTGGTCGCGCGGGCTGATCCGGCTCGGGCGGCTGGATGGCGGCCCTGCGCCGCTGCTGGTGCGTGGCGAGCATCCGCTGCGTATCGAAACCCTGTAAGGAGGTTCCCATGCAGATCTTTCGTTCCGGGCAGACACCCTCACGCCCCGGCCCCGCCGAGTGGTTCACCGGCCGCGTCCGCATCGACGCGCTCTTCAACCCCGCCGCGCCGGACCGGGTGCAGGGCGCCCATGTCACCTTCGAGCCGGGCGCCCGCACCGCATGGCACACCCATCCGCTGGGCCAGACGCTGATCATCACCTCCGGCCTCGGCCGCGTCCAGCGCGAAGGCGGCCCGGTCGAGGAGATCCGCCCCGGCGATGTCGTGTGGTTCGAGCCGGGAGAAAAGCACTGGCACGGCGCCGCGCCCGAGGTCGCCATGACCCATATCGCGCTGCAAGAGGTCCGGGACGGCAAGGCCGTGGACTGGCTGGAGCATGTCAGTGACGCCGAATACGGCACCTGAACCGAAAGGGACCCGACCATGAAAGCAACCGTCCTTCACGCCCCCGGCGATGTCCGCTTCGAGGATGTGGCCGAACCGCAGATCCTCAAGCCCACCGATGCCATCATCAGGCTGGCCGCGACCTGCATCTGCGGGTCCGACCTGTGGCCGTTCCGTGGGCTGCAACCGCTTGATGAGCCGATGCACATGGGCCACGAATATTGCGGCACCGTGATCGAGGTCGGCAGCGCCGTCACCTCGGTCAGGCCGGGGCAGTTCGTCGTGGGTTCCTTCGTGCTGTCCGACAACACCTGTCCGCATTGCCGCCACGGCTTTCAGTCGTCATGCGAACAACGCGAGTTCATGACCGGCGCGCAGGCACCTTATGCCCGTGTGCCGCTGGCCGACGGCACGCTGGTCGCGCTTGACAGCCAGCCCGACGACGACCTGATCCCCAGCCTGCTGGCGGTCTCGGACGTGCTGGGCACCGGCTGGTATGCGGCGGATGCGGCGCGGGTGCAGCCCGGCTCGACCGTCGCGGTCGTGGGCGACGGCGCCGTGGGCATAATGGGCGTGCTGGCCGCCAAGCAGATGGGCGCCGAACGCATCATCGCCATGAGCCGCCACAAGTCCCGGCAGGATCTGGCGTTGGAATACGGCGCGACCGACATCGTGACGGAACGCGGCGCCGAGGGCGTGGCCCGCATCCGCGAACTGACCGGCCATGTCGGGGCGGATTCGGTGCTGGAATGCGTGGGCACCGACGAATCCATGCATCAGGCTATCGACTGCGCCCGCCCGGGCGGCTCCATCGGTTTCGTCGGTGTGCCGCATGGGGTCGAGCTTGCTGGCGACTACCTGTTCTTTGCCCAGAAGAACCTGCTGGGCGGCCCGGCCCCGGTGCGTCGATTCATGCCGCATCTGCTGGACCTCGTGCTGTCGCGCAAGATCAACCCCGGCAAGGTCTTCGACCTGTCCCTGCCGCTGGAGGACGTGGCCGAGGGCTATCGTGCGATGGACGAACGCCGTGCCATCAAGACGCTTTTGCGGGTGTAAGGGCATGGAGCATACGCATCTTGGCCGCACCGGCCTGCGGGTCAGCCGCATCACGCCTGGCACGATGGCGGGCCGCAATCGCCCGATATGGCGCAGGGTTATGGCACATCCGAGGAAATCATCAGCGACTGGCTGGCGCAGGACGCCTCGCGCCGCGACAGGATCGCGCTGGCCACCAAGGCCTATCAGCCGATGGAGACCGGGCCGAACGACAAATACCGTCCGCCTACCACTTCCGCCGCGCCTGTGAGACCAGCCTCACGCGGCTGAAAACCCACCACATCGACCGGGCGACGCCCTGGGAAGAGATTTGGCAGGCGATGGTCCCGCACGGTCGAGCAGTTGCAGCAGAACCTGAAGGCGCCATCGGTCAAGCCCTCGGGCGAGGTGCTGGCCAAGCTGGACGCAATCTGGCCCGGACCGAGCGGCGAGGCGCCGCAGGCCTGTGCCTGGTAGCACCCAACCCATGAACGGAAGGAGACATCCCGTTGAACGATCGCCTCAATCGCAGAACCCTGCTTCGGGGAACTGTCGCCGCAAGCACGGCCATCATGCTGGGCGCCGGGTCCAGCCTGGCGCAATCCTCACCCGCAACCGGAGACAATGCCATGAACCAGGACTGGGACAAGACCTTCCCCCGCAACGAAAACGTCGATCATGAGAAGGTGACGTTCACCAACCGCTACGGCATCACGCTGACGGGCGATCTCTATCTGCCCAGGGACCGCAACGCCCGTCTTCCGGCGCTGGCCATCGCCGGACCCTTTGGCGCGGTGAAGGAACAGGCGGCGGGTCTCTATGCGCAGACGATGGCGGAACGCGGCTTTGCCACGCTGGCCTTCGATCCGTCCTTCGTCGGTGAAAGCGGCACCGGCATCGCCCCGGTCGCCTCGCCCGATATCAACACCGAGGATTTCATGGCCGCCGTCGATTACCTTGGCCTGCACCCGTCCGTGGACCGCGAGCGAATCGGGATCATCGGCATCTGCGGCTTCGCAGGCATGGCACTGAACGCGGCGGCGGCGGACAAGCGCGTCAAGGCCGTCACCACCACTAGCATGTATGACATGTCGCGTGTCATGGCGCGCGGTTATTACGACGCGCTGTCCGCCGAAGATCGCGCGCAGATGCTGGACCAACTCAGCCGCCAGCGTTGGGCCGATGCCGAAAGCGGCACGCCTGCACTGGCCGGCGGTCTGCCCGACAGCCTCGAGGGCATCGACGATCCGGTCGTCACCATGTATTGGAACTATTACAAGACGGATCGCGGCTATCATCCGCGCTCGGTGAACTCGAATGCGGGCTGGACCGTGACCAATCCGCTGTCCTTCATGAACATGCCGCTGCTGACCCATATCGCGGAAATCGCGCCGCGCCCGATCCTGCTGATCGCGGGTGAAAACGCCCACTCGCGCTATTTCAGCGAGGATGCCCATGCAGCCGCCACCGAGCCGAAGGAACTGGTGATCATCGAGGGCGCCGATCACGTCGATCTCTACGACCGCATGGACAAGATCCCCTTCGACCGCATCGCCGCGTTCTTCGGCGAACATCTGGCGTAACGTAAGCCACCGCGCGGGGAAACTGTGGCACGGGCTGCACCGCGGAGATTTCGGAAAGGACAAGACATGAACCGGCCCTATGTCATCATTCACACCCATACCGCGCTTGATGGCGGGATCAACTCGATGGACCTGCCCGAGTTTCGCGCGGGCAGCCGGCATTACCAGGACATCGCGCTGACGCCCGGTCGGCAGCGGCTGGACATCGACGCCTATCTGAACGGCAAGCGCTCGACCGAGGACAACATCACCCATTACAAGGTGCCGCAACTCGATGAAAACGCGCCCGAAGTCCCGGCGGGCGATTTCCTGACCGAACCCGATGCCCGGATGTTCTATGTCTCGATCGACCCGCGCGGGGAACTGGCGCTGGAAAACACCGCGCTCGACTATGGCGGGGTCAGCGCCCATTTCCTTGAGGTGCTGTCCGAAAAGGCCAGCAATGGCTACAAGGACTATCTGCGGCGCAAGGGGATTTCCTACATCATCGCAGGGGCCGAGCAGGTCGACTACCGGGTGATGCTGGAAAAACTCAAGGCCCTTGGCATCGAGCGGCTGATGGTCGGCGGCGGCGGCACGATCAACTGGTCCTTCGTCCAGAACGGGCTGGTGGATGAGATCAGCATGGTGCTGGCGCCCATCGCCAACGGCAACCCCGACGCGCCGCGCTTCTTTACCGCGCGCGAGCCCTACAGCCGGGTGACCCCCGTCGCCTTCGACCTGATCGGGGTCGAGGATATGGGCGATGGCGTCCTCTGGCTGCGCTACAAGGTCAGGAAATAGCTGCGGGTCCCATCCGCCCATCGCATCGGCGGAACCGGGATCGAGCAGCCCAAGGGCGGCCTGCCTGATCGCGGCCCGCCCGACATTCGCGCGGCGCTGAAGCCTTCCATCGCATATTTCGCAGGCGCATAGAGGCTGGTTCCCGCGCCCGGTGCCCGGCGCGCGATCAAGGTGATGTTGATGATGATATGGCCGCGCTGGCGGGCGCGCATACGATCCCCGGTTTCAAGGACATGGTTTGCCAGCGCCAAGCCAAGACCGCGGGAAATTTCCATGATGAGCCAGGTTTTCAGCCTTGCCTCGAAGGGGTGAGCCGTTGCGAAACAGGGGCCGCGAAAGGCTGTCAATGCAGGACATGGACGTTCCGGCCCCAGATCTCGATCCTGTAGCGGGGCAGTCTGCCGCAGCCGGGGGGCACATTGTGCGGCTGACCGGATTTCAGGTCGAATTCGGCGAAATGCAGCGGGCAGACGATCCTGCCGGATTCCATGAAGCCTTCCGAAAGGGATGCGTCCGCGTGCGGGCACCTGTCGTTCACCGCGTAAAGCTGCCCGCCTGTCCTGGCGGGCGTAAAGCACGACTTCGCAGCCGATCTGCCGCGCCGCCGCCGCGATTTCCAGGTCAGGCCAGCCGCCGCCCACGATCCCCACCCGCAAGCCGGGCCGCAGGGCCTTGCGGAAACGGGCGGCGTCCTCGACGGTGCGGATGGCGTGGACACGGCCATCCCCGCGATCAAGGCCGGGAAGGCGGCGGACGGACCCGCCGGTTGCCAGCACCAGCTTGTCATAGGGGTGACGCCGACCGTCCTAGGTCAGCACCTCTTTCGTTTCGCGGCAAGCGATTGGCGGCTCAGCAGGTGAATCGGCTGCATCGAATATCTGCGTTCGGCGACGGTCGAGCCGACGCGCTCGCCATAGCGGACCAGGCCGACCCTTGTGCCGATGATACCCTCAAGCCGGTCGAAGAACGCGGTTTCACCTTCGCAAAACCACTGCTGGCGATCATGGGAAAGCTCGATCAGGCTGTCGTCGCGCGTTCTGGCATTGAGGGCAGGTGCGATGTTCCACTTTCTCATCAGCGACGGATAGGCCATCTGTCCGCTTTGCAGTTCAAACAGCGCATGGGTGCGATCGCCCCGCAGGCCCCCGGCATCCATGCGGGCCAGCTCAAGCCGCTCGCCTGCCAAGGAACTGACGGGGTAACGCCAGATCTCGAGAAGCTTGCCGATCGTCGTGGTCCGTTCATTCATCGCTGCTGTCCTGTGTTGTCTGTGCCGGGGCATCAACCAGTGCCCCGACAGACTGCCGGCACGAGGCAGGTAAAAAACCTGTCCATGACGCTGGCAAGCGCAATGATCGACAAAAGGCCTATTGCGCAGCCATGACCGACCATCTTTCGACCAGGTCGGCATGGCTTTCCCACCAGGCATCCACGGCTTGTTCCACGGTGATGCCCTCATTCATGTCGGCACTGATCCGGGTGATATCCTCGATAGGGATGAAAACGCTGGCCAGCGCCTCGCGGATAAGGGGGTTTTCAGCCGAAAACCCCTTGCCTGCAATCCAGTAATAGGTCTGCGGGGGCGCATCGTGCCGTTGGGGTCGGCGAGGAACTTGACGTCAAAAGCCCCGGCCATCCACGACGGTTCCCACAGCATCGCCACGATAGGTTCCTCGCGTTCCAGCGCAAAACTCAGCGCGGCGATCATGGCTGCGGTCGAACCGTCGATGATCTCGTAATCCAGGGCGTATTCATCCACGGCATTGGCGACATTGCGCCTCAGCCCCGAACCGGGTTCGATGCCGATGATCCTGCCATCAACCTGGTCACGGACCGAGTTCAGTTGATCGATGGAATCGACATCCATATAAGAAGGAACGACCACCCCTTGGTCAAGACCATGAGACAGCACCGAAACCTTTTCCAGGCGCATGTGATTCCTTGCCCAATAATCTTCGGTCACATAGTTGATCTGGGACGCAAGAATATCAACATCACCCCTTGTCAGCGCCCCGAATGAGATCCCCCATTCCGAGAAGCCGATCAGCTCCACCGTATAGCCCTGATGCTCCAGAAATTTCCTGATGATGAGGCTGATGGGATTAAGGTCTTCCCATACCATGCCGCCCATGCGGATGGTTTCATCTTGCGCCGCTGACACACCGGCGCCCATTGCGGTGCAGGCCATTGTTGCGGCGATCCTGAAAAATTGCGCATTCGGTTGCCTTCCTGTTGTTTTAGCTTGTTGCGATGTCAGATCGGCGCTTGCACTTGCAGCTTCAGCGCACGAACCGTTTCGGTTAACCGTTACGGCCCACCAGGTTGCAGGCCTGCGGCAAAATTATCATGGGGGAAGGAAATTCCAGCCTTCGAAAAATCTTCCCTCTCCATGAAATGAATCTATGAATGATCGCCCGCTTCCGCCGGCCATCCATAGCCGCCGGGGGCCGGGCGTCGGAAATGCGGTCGCGCCCGATGGGCATACGATCGATCTGGCTTATGATCGCCGCAAAACGGCCAGCGAGGTGAGCCATGTCCGAAAGCTTGCGCAGGCAGATTTCATCGCCCGGCGCCCTCTTCGCCTTCAAGGCGACCGCGCGCCTGGGCAGTTCCGCGGCCGCGGCGGTGGAAATGAATGTGACCCAGCCATCCATTTCCTATCGATCAAGAACCTTGAAAAGCACCTGAAAACAAAGCTTTTTGAACGACGAGGCCGCCATATTGCCCTGACGGAAGATGGAAAGGCGCTTTACCACGCAATCGAAAGGGGTTTTTTCCCATTATGCGCCCCGGATTTTTTTCGATATTCCTTCAGGTTTCCTTGCCGGCTCGAAAGAACCGCCATTTCGTGGTGGCGCGCACGCCGATTTCGGTCAGCCAGGCCGGGTATCCCCGGTTCGGCCTGGTCTTGGCGTTCAGGATGTCGTTCGAGCGGGACTTTTGCCCCAGCCCCAGTTCGGCCAGCGCCTTGCCCCAGCCGGTGCCGCGCGCGACCTCGGTGCCGTTGCAAAAGGCCGCGCCATAGACGCGATCCGCAAGCTCGCCGAAGATCATGCCGCCGTTTTCGGCAATGGTCAGCAACCCGCCCCAGCTATGCGCGTAGCCGATATGGGCCAGTTCCGGGTAACGCCGCTGGAACGCCACCTCGTGGTGCTTGCGGGCATATTCCACGTCGCCCAGGTTCGAGCGGAAGTTGCGGGCATAGGAATAAACGTTGCGCAGGAGCAGCCGGTTGTCGTCGGTCAGCCGCATGGTCGCGCCGAAGCTTTCGGCCGGGATGACGCCGAAGGGTCCGCTGGCGCCGATCACGGCCATCTCGGACGGCGTCAACAGCCGGGCCATCAAGGCATAGGTATAGAGCTTCGGCAGCGCCGCAGCCATGTTCACCAGGTATTTCGTCGGCTGCATGAGGATGGTGCCGGGGGTGTGGATCGCCGCGAAAGAATGCTTCGATCCGGTGCGGGCCTGGATTTCCTCCCGTCCCAGCCAGCGATGTTCCTTGCCGATCTGCTTCAGCGCGGCGGACATTTCGGTCAGGCATTTCTGCCCGCGTTCCGTCGCCGCGGCATGGTATTTGCCCGCAGGGTCCCAGTCGCAATCGACGCCCATTTCCTCGACCGCCTGGCGAAGATAGTCGATCCCCTCGCTGTTGACGTGGAACTCTTCCTCGTTGCCCTTTTTATCCTCGGCAAAGTGCTTGTTGCGCGGATTATGCGCCAGATCGATCGCAAAACCGGCGCAACGGCCGGCCGCGCCGTCGCCGATGCGCCCGGCATCGACCAGGACGACACGGGCGTCGGGGGTCAGCTTGCCCAACCGGCGGGCACAGTGCAGTCCGACCCAGCCGCCTCCGACGACAAGATAATCGCAAGCAATATCAGCATCCAACTGATTGGCTGCGGGCCGAGGACCAAGTGCGGCGAACCAACCGGAACGGGTTGGCTCCATATGGACAGGCATGATTTTCGTGGCAGGATCGGCGTGATTTTTCTGGTCCGAACCTACATCACCGGGTTAGCCGGCGTGATGCCGGAAATTTCCCGCTCGGGATAGAATGGGTTTATGAATAGACCGATCTGGCCTTGGCGAGAGACAAGCTTCTCCGAAACGCAAAACCTGTCAGGGGTGTGATCTGGAAGCCCACGCAATGACGCGATTGCCCGCCCACAGGACCGCAGCACTGCAATGACGCCGCTGGTTTCGCGTCCCATGCGCGGACAGGTGATCGAGGAAACGGCGAACCCGCGCCCTGCGGTGCTGGCCTTCCTGCTGTGCCCGTTCGCCCGGCGCCACGCATAACGGTCAGCGGTGGGCGGTCAGCTTTCAGAGCCTTCCAGTTTTTCGCGGATGATGGTGATGGTGGCTTCCAGATGGCGGTGGTTCAGCGTCACCGCATGTTCGCAATCGCCCTGGCGATAGGCGGCAAGGATGGCGCGGTGGTCGATGTTGCTGCGCTCGATCTCGTCGTCACGCCCGTAAAGCGACATGGCGACATAGGGCATCGCGGCGTCCTGAAGGCTTTCGACGATGCGGAACAGGCGGGTTTCGCGGTGGCTGAGCCAGAAGATCGCGTGAAAGTGCCGGTTCATCTGCGACCATTCTGTCATGTCCGTGGTGGCGGCCATGCGGGCGATCATCCCTTCGGCCTCGGTCAGGCTGTCGTCGGCGACCAGGGGAAAGCTGCGGCGGATCAGGATCGGCTCCAGCGCCAGCCGCAATTCGTAGATGTCGCAGACATCGGGCAGCGTCAGGCCGCGCACCATGTTGCCGCGATGCGCGTCCGAGACCACCAGCCCTTCCGCCGCGAGTTCGCGCAGGGCCTCGCGCACGGGGGTCGAACTGACGCCGAATTCGGTGGCGATGTGGTTCTGGCGCAGATGCGCCCCCGCTGGCAAGGTGCCGCTCAGGATCCGTGCGCGCAACTGCCGGGCGACGAATTCCGAGGCGGTGCGGGGCCGGGTGACGGTGCTGTCCATGATGATCGTTTCGCAAGCGGTCGAGGGGCTAGGCCCGTGAATGGATCTC
This sequence comes from uncultured Paracoccus sp., assembly GCF_945915435.1. Classification (GTDB taxonomy): domain Bacteria; phylum Pseudomonadota; class Alphaproteobacteria; order Rhodobacterales; family Rhodobacteraceae; genus Paracoccus. Next base: position 129,073 of record NZ_CAMEFG010000001.1, read on the forward strand.
GAATATGGGGCGGATCGCTTGCGGCTGCGCGCCGCCCGCCTGAATCGCCCAGATCAGGATGCGCGCTTTCAGGGCCGAGAGCCAGCCCCCCATCCATGCGCCCCGCTTCGCCAGGTCGATCTCGGACCCGGCATAGCCGTAGGTGGCGCGTGTGGTCGGCCCGGTGTCGCAGCGCGAGCAGACGACGACCGGGCGGCGTGGCGCGTATTGCCCGACCAGCCCGGCCAGCCAATAGGGCACATGGCCCGCCCCGAAACCGGCGATGACCACGGCCGAAAACGCATCGGAACTCAGCGCATGGCGCAAAAGGCCCGGTCCCATGCCCAGGGTCATGGTGACCAGCGCAACCTCGTGATCGCTGCGCCGGGGCGGGGACAGGGTGTGGCGCGGCAGGGGCGGGGCGAAATAGACCGGGCTGCCCTCGACCATCCGCCCCAGGGCGCCCGCCGGACCGGAATGGAAGGTCTGCACCGCCAGCGCATCGCTTTTTCGCACCCGCCGCGCGGCGTGGATCGTGTCGTTCATCACCACCAGAACACCGCGCCCCGCGCTTTCTGCGGCCTGCGCGGCTTGCAGCGCCGCTTGCAGGTTGGCGGGTCCGTCCGCCCCGGCACTGTCGGGCGTGCGCATGGCGCCGGTGACGATCAGCGGAATCCGGTGGGTCCAGAAGAGGTCCAGAAACCACGCGGTTTCCTCGATCGAATCGGTGCCCTGGGTCAGGACGATGGCGCTTGCGCCCTGCGCGGCGCGGGCCTCGCACCAATGCAGGACGTCGATCATGTCGCCCAGCCCGATCGAGGCGCTTGGCAGTTGCAGGATGCCGTGGGCGCTGACCGGCAGGGCCGGGACAAAGCCGGGGATGCTGTCCAGCAGCGCCTGCGCCGTCAGACTGGGGGTGACGCCGCTGCCCGGATGCGGGCGCGTCATGGCGATGGTGCCGCCCAGGCTGCCGATGGTGATTTCGCCCATTGCCAGATGCTCCGTATTATGCATTGTATATAATCCTAAGCGAAAGAGCGGTGCAAGGTCCCCGACCTTCGACGAGAGAGGGAGGCGCGAGTTGGCAGGCGATGACCCCGATCTGCGTCCCGTTGCGGATGTCCTGTCCCTTGGCGGCGGGCGCTATTTCCTTGAGGTGGCGCGGTCGGATTCGATCCGCCAGGCGGCAGAGCGCCTTGGGATCGCCCCTTCCGCGATCAGTCGGCAGATCGCGCGGCTTGAACACGGGCTGAACGCCCAACTGATCGAGCGGCGCGCCGATGGCGTCGTGCTGACCCAGGCGGGGCGGGTGCTGCTGACCCACCTGGAAGCGATACAGGACCGGCTGGACCGCATCGGCGAGGATATCGCCGATCTGAACGCGCTGCGCCGGGGCAAGGTGCGGATCGCGACGGTCGAGGGCATCACCCGCCCCTTCCTGTCGGACCGGATCGCGCAGTTCCGCCAGCACCACCCCGGCGTCGCCTTTCACCTGCGCGCCTGCGGCCGCCAGCGCGTGCTTGAGATGCTTGAACAGCGCCATGCGCAGATCGGCTTCATCTACGACCATTTCTCGCATCCCGCGCTGATCGAGGCGGGCCGGTGGTGCCAGCCGCTTCTGGCGCTGGCACCGCCCGATCATCCGCTGGCCGCCCGGCGCGGGCTGGGCATCGCAGAGCTGTCCGTCCAGCCCTGTGCCCTGCCGGACGAGACCTTCGGCATCCACCACCTGGTGCGGCGCGTCTTTGCGCGGGCAGGGCTGGCGATCAATGCGCCGGTGGTCGCCGACAACCTGGCCTTTCTGTGCGATCACGCCATTCGCTGTGGCCTGATCACCTACATGCCCCGGCAGGCCGCGCAGGACGCCATCGGCAGCGGCCAACTGGTTCCGCTGGATCTGATCTGCCCCGAATTCCAGCACCGCCACATCTATGCGGTGATCCGGCGCGAGCATGTCCTGCCCCCTGCCGCGCAGTCCTTTCTAAGCGACACGCTGGCCGCTTTCATGCACGAGGCGCGGCAGGAGGTGGCCGGGATCCAGGACGGGGTTCAGGCCCCGCTTCAGGAATGAAGCTCGACCGTCAGATCGGCCTCGACCGGGGCGTTGAAACCCAGTTCGTGCTGGGTCAGCGCGGCACGGGCGTGCTTGCCGCGCTCTTCGCCCCAGATCTGGACGAACAGGTCGGACGCCCCGTTCAGCACCAGGTGCGGCATGGTGAAATCCTTGGCGCAGGTGATGTAGCCGATCATCTTGACGATGCGCTTCACCCGGTCCAGATCGCCCAGCACCGCCTTCATCATCGCCAGATGGTTGATCGCCATCAGCCGGGCCGAGGCATAGCCTTCCTCGATGGTCAGATCCGCGCCGACCTTGCCGACATAGGGCAAGACGTCGTTGTCGTTTTCATCCGGCTGCGTGCCCAACGTCCCCGAGGTATAGAGGATATTCCCCACCACCACGCCGGGCACGAAATTGCCCACGGGTTTCGGCGGGCGGGGCAGAATGATGCCAAGGTCCTTCAGCCTGTTTTCCACTTCATGCGCCATCTGTCGTTCTCCTTTGTGATCGGCTTGCCCGAAGATAGGCAAACCTGCCACTGCTGCGAGCATGAAGCGGGCAACAGGGCTTTGCCGATCCGGCAACGGTGCCGGATAAGGTTACCTATTTATTTTTATTTCTGTTTATATTCGATTAGTTATGTAGAAAATCTTATCCGCTTTATAGGGTCGCTTCCGGTGCAAGGGGGAAAAACCCGCCCTTCCCGTAACCGGATTTCGCGGCCACTGTGTAAGCAGGTTTCACCCCAGGCAGGAGAACGGGATGACGGTCGATCAGCCGCTTGAATCCATCGCGCGGGATCTGCGCAGCGGCGCATTGCGGGCCGAGGCGCTGGCGGATCGGGCGATCGCGGCCCATCAGGCGGGGGGTGCCGCGCTCAACGCCTACAAGACATGGGACGGCGCGCGGGCGCTGGAGCAGGCGCGGGCCATCGACGCGCTGCTGGCCGCGGGCCGCGACCTGGGACCGCTGATGGGGATTCCGGTTTCCGTCAAGGACCTGTTCGGCGTGCCCGGCCTGCCGGTTTTCGCGGGAACCGACACGGCCTTTCCCGATGCGTATTCCGCCGCCGGGCCGCTGGTGTCGCGGCTGCTGGGGCAATTGGGCGTGGTCACGGGCAAGACCCATACCGTCGAATTCGCCTTTGGCGGGCTGGGGGTCAATGCGCATTGGGGCACCCCGCTCAACCCCTGGTCGGGCGCGGATGGCGCGCGGGTGCCCGGTGGCTCAAGCTCGGGTGCGGGGGTGTCGCTGGCAGAAGGCTCGGCACTGCTGGCGCTTGGGACGGATACGGCAGGCTCGGTCCGGGTGCCGGCGTCGTTCTGCGGGCAAGCCGCGCTGAAGACGACCTTCGGCCTGTGGGAAAGCGACGGGATCGTGCCGCTTTCGCCTTCTCTGGACACGCCGGGCCTGCTGGCGCGCAGCGCCGCCGACCTGGCATATGGATTCGCCGCGCTGGACCCGCGCGGCCCCGGCATGGCGCAGCCGCGCGACCTGTCCGGGCTGCGCATCGGGGTGCCCGAAAATTTCTTCTGGGACGGCGATGCGGGGGTCCTTGCCCGCGTCCAGGACACCCTGCGCGACCTGGAAGGCGCGGGGGCCGTTCTGGTCCGCCTGACCCTGCCCGGCTGCGACGAGGTTTTCGACATCTTCCGGCAGGGCGGCCTTGCGGCGCCCGAATTGCGCGCCTGGCTTGACCGGAATGGTCCCGAACGGATCGAGCGGCTGGACCCCGTGGTCCGCCTGCGGGTCGCGGGGGCGGACGCCATCAGCGCCCCCGAATACCTGCGCCGCCGCGAAGAATTGCATCTGCGCGGGCAGGCCGCGCGCGAGGTCTTTGCGCAATGCGACCTGCTGGCCTGCCCGACTGCCGCCATCGCGCCGCCGCGCCTTGCCGATATCGCGGAACCCGCCGATTACGCCCACGCCAACATGATGGCATTGCGCAATACCGTCATCGCCAACCTGTTCGGCTGGTGCGCGCTCAGCCTGCCTGCCGGGCCGGATGCGCAGGGCCTGCCGGTCGGGTTGCAACTGATGGCCCCGCCCTTCGACGAAACCGCCCTTCTGGCGGCCGGACGCGCCGTCGAGGGCCGTATCGGCACCGGCAGCGACCTGCTGGGCCGTCCCAATATCTGAAACCTCACGACAGGGAGACTGACAAAATGAAGAAACTTGGATTTTCCATCACCACCGCCCTTGCGTTGTGCATCGGCGCCGCAGCGGGCGCGCAGGAACATCGCCTGACCTTCGCCCATGTGCTGACCGAGGACACCCCCAACGCCCGCGCGGCGGTGATCTTCAAGGAAGAGGTCGAAAAGAATTCCGACGGCCGCATCGCCGTCGATATCCGCCCCGCCGCCGTCCTGGGCGGCGATGTCGAGATCATCGAGCAGACCCAGATGGGGCTGGTCCATATCGCGATCCCGCCAACCGGCAACCTCGCGAACTTCAACGAGCAGATGTATCTCTTCGACCTGCCCTTCCTGGTCAACGACGACGAGGGGCTGAAGCGCCTGCTGGACGGCGAGGTCGGAAGCGAGGTCCTGGCCACGCTGGACGCCAACAACCTCAAGGGCATGGCGATGTGGGGCGCGGGCTTTCGCCACATGACCAACAACATCCGCCCGATCACCGGGCCGGACGATCTGCGCGGCATCAAGATGCGCACCTTGCAGGCCCCGGCCATTCTGGCCACCTATCGCGCCTATGGCGCCAACCCGACCGCAATGGCCTATACCGAGGTCTACAACGGCCTTCAGCAGGGCGTGGTCGAGGGACAGGAAAACCCCTTCGCCAACATCTACTCGATGAAGTTCCACGAGGTGCAGAAATACCTGACCCTGACGGCCCACGCCTATCACACCTATGCGGCGGTGATGCACAAGCCGACCTGGGACGGCCTGCCCGAGGACCTGCAACAGGTGGTGCTGGATGCGCTGATCGTGGGCCGCGACGCCGCGCGCGAATTCACCGCCGAGGACGACGCCCGCATCCTGGAAGAGATCGGCGACCAGATCGAGGTGATCGAACTGACGCCCGAGGGCCGGGAAGCCTTCATCGAGGCCTCGCAGCCGATCTATGACGAATTCCGCCCCAGGGTGACGCCCGAATTGCTTGAAAAGGCGATCGCGGCGGCCAACGGCTAGGCGCGGACAGGCAGAAAACAGACGGGGACCGGATATGCTTCACAGTCTGAACCGCGTGGCCGACTGGCTCGAAGGGGCCGCCGTCACGGCGCTGATGCTGCTGGCGACGGTGGTTGCGATCATGCAGGTCGTTGCGCGCTATGTCTTCAACAACTCGCTCTATTGGTCCGAGGAACTCGTGCTTTATGCACTGATCACGATGAGCTTCCTGACCATGGGCATGGGCGTGCGCTATGCCGCCCATATCAGCGTCGAAGCGGGGCTGGCCTTTTCCGGCCCCCGTCTTGCCAGGATATTCCAGATCGGGGCGGCCCTGCTCGGCCTGGTCTTCGCCACGGTCCTGATCTTCCTGGGCTGGCGGCTGTCCATGAACACGCTGGGCATGGGCCAGCTTTCCCCCGCCATGCGGGTGCCGGTCGGCTATGTCTACCTGGTGATCCCGGTCTCGGGCGCGCTGATGGCGCTGCGCTATCTGCTGGTGCTGGCCGAGCTGCTGGCAGGCCGCGAATACGAACCTCCGCAATCCGACATCAAGAACGCCTGAGGAGACCTGACATGATTGGCGCTCTCGTTCCGGCATTCTTCGCCCTGCTGTTGCTGGGCCTGCCGATTTTCGCCTCGCTTGCCCTTGCGGTGACGGGAATCCTGCATTTCACGACCGGCATCGACCCGGTGGTGGTCCCGATGCGCATGTTCTCGGGGATGAACAACTTTTCGCTGATGTCGATCCCGTTCTTCATCCTCGCCGCCGAGTTGATGCGGATCGGCGGGCTGTCGGACCGGCTGATCGGGCTGGCGCGGGCGCTGATCGGCTGGCTGCCGGGCGGTCTGGCGGCGGCGACGGTGGTGGCCTGCCTGATGTTCGGCTCGATCTCGGGTTCCAGCCCGGCGACGGTGATCGCCATCGGCACGATCATGTATCCGGCGATGGTCAAGGCGGGCTACGACAAGTATTTCGCCATCGGCCTGATCACCACCGCCGGGACGCTGGGTCCGATCGTGCCGCCCTCGATCGCGCTGATCATCTACGGCTCGGTCACCGGCACCTCGGTCGGCCGGTTGTTCGCGGCGGGGCTGATGCCCGCGCTGCTGATCGGTTCGATGCTGATCGTCTATGCAAGCTGGTATTCGGCGCGCAAGGGCTATCCGCGCGACGCGATGCCGACCTTCGGCTCGATCGCGGCGGCGTTTCGCAACGCGGCCTGGGGACTCGGCCTGCCAGTGGTGCTGCTGGGCGGGATCTACAGCGGCGTCTTCACGCCCACCGAATCCGCCGCCGCCGCCTGCCTTTATGGCTGGTTCATCGGCGCGGTGATCTATCGCAGCATCGGGTTTCGCGACACGCTGCTGATCCTGCGCAACACCGGGCTGCTGGCGGGGCCGCTGCTGCTGATCACGGCGGGGGCATCGGCGTTTTCCTGGCTGCTGGCCAATACCGGCGCGCCCGCGCAACTGGCCTCGGCAATCCTGTCGGGCAGCGATCATCCGGTCGTGGTCATTGCGCTGTTCAACCTGATCCTGCTGGTGGCGGGCTGTTTCCTCGACAGCGCCTCGGCGATCATCATCCTGGCACCGCTGATGCAGCCCATCGCCGCGCAGGTGGGCGTGGACCCGATCCATTTCGGCATCATCATGCTGGTCAACCTGTCCGTGGGCATGCTGACGCCTCCGGTAGGGCTGAACCTGTTCGTCGCGATGGGCATCGCCAAGATGACCCTGTTCGAGATCTTCCGCGCCGCCATTCCCACCATCATGCTGATGATCGTGGCGTTGATGCTGATCTCATACATACCGGCGATCAGCAACTTCCTGCCGTCGCTATTGTTCTAGGATTTGCGACCGGGGGGCCGGGCAACCGGCCCCCTGGCACCGTCACGGCAGGCTGGCCGGGGTCAGGCCCACACCCATGATCCCGCGATGCCGGTCAGGCTTTCTTCAGCTTGCGCGCCCGCCAGACCGGCAGGACGACCGCCGACAGGATCAGCACGGCAAGCATCACCAGCGCGATGGGCCGCTCGGCCATATAGCCAAGCGGATTGCCGCCCGAGATCTGAAGCGTTCGCACCAGTTCGCCTTCGAGCATCCGCCCCAGCAGCAGCCCGATCACCGCGCAGGCGACCGGATAGCCGTGCCGCCGCATCAGCCAGCCCAGCCCCGCAAAGACCATGACCGTGACCGGACCCGCCACCGTGCCGGTGATGCCGTAGCCGCCCCATGCGCACATCGCCAGGACCGTGGGCACCAGATAGGCCAGCGGCACCTTCACGACCATGCCCAGAACCCGCAGCAGCAAAAGCCCCAGGATCAGCAGCAATGCCACCTGAACGATATTGCCCAGGATGATCGCATAGACGAGGTCGCGCTCATCGCGGATGAAGGCCGGGCCGCCCACGAGATTGTGGAAGGAAAAGGCGGCGAGCAGCACCGCCGTGGCCGCGCCGCCCGGAATGCCAAGCGCCAGAAGCGCGGTCATCGACCCGCCCTCGGAGCTGGAGTTCGAGGATTCGGCGGCCACCACCCCGCGCGGATCGCCCTTGCCGAAACCGGAACTGTCCTTGGCCGCGCGCTTTTCTTCGCTATAGGCGACGAGATTGGCGATCGAGACGCCCACGCCGGGCACGACGCCGATCAGCGCGCCGATCATGCTGCCCCGGATGAGCGAGACGGGATAGCGGAACGCCTGTCCGATTCCGCGCATGATGCCGCCGAGCCGGACCGAATGGCTCTTGTCGCCCTCGACCAGATAGCTGTTGCCGCGCAGCCGCAAAAGCTCGGATGCCGCGAAAAGGCCGATCATCGCCGGCACGACCGAAATGCCGTCGATCAGATAGGGGTTGCCCACGGTGGTGCGCATCACTCCGGTCGAGGACATGCCGACCTGGCTCAGCAGAAGGCCGAAGACCCCTGCGAGAAGCCCCTTCGCCGCGCTGCCGTCGTTGAGCGTGGCGATCAGCGTCAGGCCCCACAGAACGATGACCGCCATCTCCATCGGTCCCAGTCTCAGCACGAAGGTGGCAAGCGGCTGGATCAGCAGCAGCAGGAAGAGATAGCCGATGAGACAGCCCACGACCGAGGCCGCGAGCCCGATCCCGAGGGCTTCGTTATGCAGCCCCTTCTGCGCCATGGGATAGCCGTCGAAGGTGGTGGCGACGCTGGCCGACGAGCCGGGAATGTTCATCAGGATCGAGGTCACGCCGCCGCCATAGGCCCCGCCGGTGAAGATCGCCGTCAGGAAAAGCATGGCCTGAAGAAAATCCATGCCGAAGGTGAAAGGCAGGAAGATCGCCATCGACATCGAGATCTGCAACCCCGGAATCGCGCCGAAGACCAGACCGATGATCAGGCCCGGCACGACCCAGATCCAGGGGCCGAAATCGGAAAACAGGATCGTCAGGGCTGCGGAGAATGCGTTCAGGTCAATCATGTCAAAGCACCAGCAGGGGCATCGGGAAAGGGAAGAGCGAGCCGAAGAACTTCACCATCAGGAATGTGCAGGCCGCGGCGAACAGCGGCGGCGCCCAGAGACGCCTTTCTCCGCACAGATGGACCCCGATCCAGATGAAGAGGAAGGTCGCGACATCGAAGCCCACGCCCGTCAGCCCGAGGCAAAGCCCGGCGAACAGGGCGAGCAGAAGGATATCGCCGAAGGTTTCGGACAGGTTCGTCCGCTTCCTGACCGCGCCCGCACTCATGGCCCGCCATTCGCCGATAAGAATCCACAGCGTCAGAAGGATCACGATCACGCCCGCGGGCACGACGACGATCAGGTTGTAGGTGGTGGGGGAGGCGCCTGCCGAACTCCATATCAGGAACAGAGAGGCGGCGACGACGAGCGTCAGGAAGAACAGATGGGTCGAGGATATGCGCCGGGTCATGGCCGATCCTTGCAGGGCAGCCGGGCACGGCCGGATGGCGGGCCGGTCACGGGCTGGTTGGAAAGCGCACCGGCGGGGCCTTGCCCGCCGGCGGGGCGGTGTCGTTCAGTCCTGGAAGCGTTGCAGGATCTCGAAATTCGCTTCGATGATCTCGGTCGTGCGCTCGGGGCCGAGCCATTCGGTGCCGATGCCCTGCGCCTGAAGGCTTGCGACGAATTCCTCGTCCTGCAACGCCGTTTCATAGGCGGCGACGAAACGCTCGAACCGTTCGGGGTGGTTGTCGCGGAACTCGGCATGGGCGGCCAGCCCGCGCATCGAACCGACGAGCGGGCGCACCTCGGCATCGCGATCCGCGAGGATTTCGCTCAGCGTGGGGGCGTCCCAGTCGTCGAGGCGTTCGTCCGAGGCCACGGCCAGCGGGCGTATGAACTCGGCGATCGACAGGCTGCCGTCCGCGCCCAGAACGGACAGATCGACCTGCCCGCCCGCGACCGCCGTGCGGGCGGCGCTGCCGGACTGATAGGTCACGATGCTGACGGCGTTTTCGTCCAGCCCATAGGCTTCAAGCATCAGGACCGTGTTGATATGGCCGGTCGAGCCGGGCACCACGCTGACCCGGAAACGGCGCTCGCCCGAGGCGACGGCCTCCATGAACTCGTCCAGCGTCTCATAGGGCAGGTCGGCGTTCATCGCGAACAGATCGACATCGGTCCATTGCCCGTTCACGAAGGCGAAATCGTCCAGCGTGTAATCCGCCCCCAGTTCGAGGATGGCGCTGCTGATATAGGGATGGATCGACGAGGCGAGGAAATAGGAGCCGTCCTTGGGCATGTTGAGGAAGTAGGTGTTGCCGACATGGCCGCCGCCGCCTTCCTGATTGATCACCTGGATCGGCACGCCCAGTTCGGCCTGCATACGCTGTCCGACAAGCCTTGCGACCCGGTCGGCCGAACCGCCCGGACCAAGGGCGACGACGAAAGTGATCTGCCGGTCCGGCCAGTTGTCGTCCTGCGCGGCGACAGGGCCGGAAGCCAGCCCCAGCGTGAGCGCGCTCAGCGCCGCGGCCAGTCCGCGCGCGGTTTTCCGTGATGTCATCTTGGTAGCCTCCTCTCCCAAAGATTCAGCAAGAATGTTTACAATATACCTGCTTTAGCATTGCCTAGGTCACATATGATCTGTTGTCAACGCAAGTTTTATTGGGTATATACTAAGATAACGGCGCTGCCCAAAGAGAGGGGTTCTAAAAATTGTTTACAATAAAGGCACAAACCCCCTCCGGCACCACGGCTTTGGCGCAGCTTCAGAAAGAGATTCTTTCCGGCGATCTGGCGCCGGGCGAGCATCTGGCCGAGATCGCGATCGCCGAACGTCTCGACGTCAGCCGCGGTCCCGTGCGCGAGGCGCTGCGGCGGCTGGCCGAACAGGGCCTCGTGACGTTCACGCCCTATGTCGGCGCCAAGGTCCGCGAGCTTTCCGCATCCGATGCCCGCGCGCTTTACGAGGTGCGCGAGGCGCTGGAAGCCGAAGCGGCGCGGCTGGCGGCGCTGCGTATCGACGAGGCGGGGCGCGAGGAGCTGCGGGCGACGCTGAGCGGCCATGCGCGCGCGGTGGCGGCCCATCCCGCCGGGGCCTATCTTCAAGGCGGCGGCGATGCCGATTTTCACGACCTGCTCGCGCGGCTCTGCGGCAATCCGGTGCTGCGGCACACGCTGGCCGAGGGGTTGGGCTTGCAGCTGGTGCTGCTGCGACGTCAGCACCGCAAGGTCGAAGGGCGCGGGCGCATCGCCCTTCTCGAACACGAACGCATCGCCGAGGCGGTGATCGAGGGGGATGCCGAACTGGCGGGAATCCTGATGCGCCGTCATATCCGGGCCAGCCGGGCGTCGCTGGAAAGTCAGATCGAGGGAGAAGGGAAGCCATGACCCAGTTGCGGATACCGGCGGTTTTCATGCGCGGCGGCACGTCGAAGGCGGTCATGCTGAAGGAAGCGGACCTTCCGCGGAACCGTGCGGAATGGCCGGGCCTGTTCGCGCGGATGCTGGGCAGTCCCGATCCTTCCGCGCGCCAGCTCGACGGGATGGGGGGCGGGGTGTCCTCGCTCAGCAAGGTCTGCGTGATCGGCCCGTCGAGCCGGGCGGATGCGGATATCGACTATACGTTCGCGCAGGTGGTGGTGAAGACCGGGCAGGTCGATTTCGCGGGAAACTGCGGCAACATGAGTTCGGCGGTCGGTCCTTTCGCCGTGGATGAGGGCCTTGTGCCCGCGCCCCGCGACGGCGAGGCGCTGGTGCGCATCCACAACACCAACTCGGGCAAGATCATCCATGCGCGCTTTGCCATGCGCGACGGCGAGGCCGAGGTGGAGGGCGGCCTGGCGATACCCGGCGTCTCGGGAACCGGCGCGCCAGTGCGGCTGACCTTCCTCGATCCCGCGGGAACAAGGGGGCGCGGTCTTTTCCCGGCGGGCGCGGTCCTGAGCATGTTGCCGCATGGCCCGGACGGGAGGATCGCCGCCACGCTGGTCGATGCCGCCGTTCCCGCGGTCTTCGTCGCCGCCGCCGATCTCGGCCTCGCGCCCGGGATCATGCCCGCAGAACTCGACACGCGCGAGGATATCCTCGCCCTGCTCGAAGACCTGCGCTGCGCGGGATCGGCGGCCATGGGCATCGCCCCCGATACCGCCGCCGCGCGCGGCATCGCCGCCGTCCCGAAGATCGCGCTGGTGGGCGCCCCGGCCCCTTATCGCGCGCTGGACGGAAGCCTGATCGAGGCCGGGGAGCATGACATCCTCGTGCGGATGATCTCGGCCGGGCAGCCGCATCGGGCGCTGCCGATCACCGGATCGCTGGCCGTCGCCGCCGCCTTGGCGACGCCGGGAAGCCTGCCTCATGCGCTGGCGGGGGCGCGCCGCGCCGGCGCGGGGTTCCGTATCGGTTCACCAAGCGGAATCATCACGGTCGAGGCCGAGACCGCCCCCGGCCCCGACGGCATTCCGGCGATCGCCAGCGCCACGATCCTGCGCACCCAACGCCGCCTGATGGAGGGCCGGGTTCGCGTCCCGGCCCCATCCGCCGACGAACACGCCTTACCTACCGGAGAATGAAATGACCCAAAACGACACCCGTAAAACCTGGCTGGAACAGCCCCTGCCGCGCGACTTGGGCGCGCGCATGGCCGGCCACTGGCGCGAGGGGCGGTTCCTGTCGATCGCCGGGGCCTACGACCCGATCGGCGGGCTGATGGCGCGCAAGGCGGGGTTCGAGGCGCTCTATCTGTCCGGCGCGGCGCTGACCGCGTCCCTAGGCCTGCCCGATCTGGGGCTGATCACCATGGACGAACTGGTATCGCGCGCCCGCGCCATCGTCCGCGTCACCCGTTTGCCGCTGCTGGTCGATGGCGATACCGGCTTCGGCGAAGCGCTCAACACCATGCGTCTCGTGCGCGAGCTTGAGGATGCCGGCGTCGCGGCGGTCCAGTTGGAAGATCAGATCCTGCCGAAGAAATGCGGGCATCTGAACGGCAAGCAACTGGTCACGCCCGAGGAAATGGCCGAGAAGATCGCCGCCGCCTCGCGCGCGCGGCGCGACCTGCGCATCGTGGCGCGCACCGACGCCGCCGCATCCGAAGGCATCGAGGCGGCCATTCACCGTGCGAAGCTGTATGTCGAGGCCGGGGCCGATGCGATCTTCCCCGAAGCGTTGATCGGCGAAGAGCAGTTCCGCGCTTTCGCCGCCGCCATCGACGCGCCGCTTCTGGCGAACATGACCGAATTCGGGCGCACGCCCCAGACCTCATCCGCCGAATTCGAGCAGATGGGTTATGCGATGGCGATCTGGCCAGTGTCCAGCCTGCGCATCGCGGCGAAGGCCACCGAAGGTTTCTATCGCGAATTGCGCGACACCGGCACTGCTGCCGGAAAACTGGACGAGATGCAGTCGCGTGCCGAACTTTACGATCTGATCGGCTATTTCGAATACGAGGCGCTGGACGCCTCGATCCAGCGCACCGTTCTGGACGATATGCAATAACCCCTCGCAAAACCGGACGCGTCCGATGTCGGACAAATGATCCGCCGCACAACGGGAAATTCCTGATCCGCAGGCGGCAGTTCGTGGATTCGGACCGTCCAGCTTGACCAAGTCATTCCGAGGTAGGATTGAACCAGATCACCAGACAGCCGAACAGTTCCTTTGACAATCCTTTATCCTTTACCCCATGACTCATCATCATGGGGCAAAGGAACATTTTATCGCCTATATCCAAGACGGATGTTTATCGCAGCTTGCAACACGTGCGATAGGTAGCAGGTCCTCTTACGCCCCCCAGACCTCGCGCAGCAGGGTGATCCAGTTTTCACCCATCACCTTTTCTATTCGCGCTTCAGGCCAACCGCGCCGCTCCATCGCGGCAGTCAGCGCCCCGGTTTTCGCAATGCTGTCCATCCCTGCCGGGTTTTTGATTGGGCCGAATTTTGTCAGGCGGCGGGCATAGCCCTTGTCATGCATGATCCATTCATAGAATGCCTGATCGTGCCCTTCGGTGAAATCCGTGCCGTAGCCGACGCGATCTTCGCCGCACAGGTTGATGACATATTCGATCGCCTCGACGTAATCATCGACCGTCGCATCGGTTCCGCGCGCAAGGAAGGGCGTGAACATGGTAACGCCTACGAAACCGCCGTGATCGATGATGAAGCGCAGTTCTTCGTCGGTCTTGTTGCGGGGATGGGCCTTCAATCCGGATGGCAGGCAATGCGAATAGGCGACGGGCTGTTTCGATATCAGGATCGTATCGCGACTGCTGTTCGGCCCGACATGCGAGAGATCGCAAAGGATGCCAAGCCGGTTCATTTCGGCAACGAATTCGTGCCCGTAATCCGACAACCCCGGATCGCGGCTTTCATAGCAACCCGTCGCGACGAAGTTCTGGGTGTTGTAGGCCATCTGGATAATGCCCACGCCCAATTCCTTGAACAGTTCCAGATAACCAAGCTGATCCTCGGCCCCGGTGACATTCTGCCACCCCAGAATGATGCCGGTCTTTCCCTCGGCCTTGGCGCGACGGATGTCGGCGGTGGTCCTGACCTGAAGAATCAGGTCGGAGTGATCGCGAAACCATGCCTTCCACTGCACGATATTGCGCATGGTTTCGGTAAAGTTTTCCCAGATGCAACAGGTGCAGTTTGCAGCGGTGATGCCGCCCTTGCGCATCTCGCGGAAGATATCGGGACCAAAATCGGACACGATCAGCCCGTCGATCACGGTCAGCCGGTCATGCAAGGTCGCGGCGTGCGATCCGGGGTTCATTTCGTTCATGGTGATCTCCATTTCATTCAGTGTTCGTTCACCAGCACGCCCGCGGTGGCGGGCCAATGCACCCAGACCGAGGTGCCGCCCGGCAGGACCGGCTGACCGCCCAGACCCGGCGCGCGCACCCTTGCGCTCAGCACCGGCCCGGCTTCGGTCGCGATCTGATATTCGACAGAAGAGCCGTGATAGGTCATGATCAGCACCTTCCCCGGCAAGGCGTTGCTGTCCGGGGGCAGAGGATCGGTCGCCAGCGCGATCTCTTCGGGACGCAAGGCCAGAAAGCAGCGCCCAGCCAGCCCGCCCTGCCCGGACAGGGCAAGTCGCATCCCGGATTCCAGCACGAAACCCTCGGCAGTCACCTGCCCGGCAAGCAGGTTCGGAATACCCAGAAACCCTGCTGCAAAGGCGCTGCGCGGACGACCGAACACCTCGGCAGGAGGGCCGACCTGTTCAACCTTTCCCTTATACATCAGCACCATGCGGTCGGCGGTGCTCATCGCCTCGTCCTGATCATGGGTAACGAAAACCGTCGTCAGACCAAGCGATTGCTGCAACTGCCGGATCTCGATCTTCATCTGGTGACGTAGCGCCGCATCCAGATTCGAGAGCGGCTCATCAAGCAAAAGCACCTCTGGCTCGATCACCAACGCACGGGCCAATGCGACACGCTGCTGCTGGCCCCCCGAAAGCTGCTTGGGCAGGCGGTCGCCATATTGGTCCAGACGCACCCTTGCCAGTGCCTCGTCCACCCGCTTCACGGCATCGACCTTTGAAACCTTGCGCATCTCCAACCCGAACGCGACATTTTCCGCCACGGTCATATGCGGAAACAGCGCATAGTTCTGAAAGACGATGCCCATGTTGCGACGGCTGGGCGGCAAGCCGGTCACATCGCGCCCCCCGACCGAGATCCGGCCATTGGTCGCATCGACAAATCCGGCGATCATGCGCAGCGTCGTCGTCTTGCCACAGCCCGAGGGGCCTAGCAGCGCGACCAGCTCGCCGTCGGCGATGCGCAGCGACATGTTCTCGACCGCGACGAAATCGCCGTAATGCTTGGCGACATCCTGAAGTATGACTTCGGACATGATTTTTCCTTTCAGAATGCGCGGCTGAGCTTGGCGTAGCGATCCGTGATCAGCAGCAGCACGGTGATGAGGGCGATCTGGACCGTGGCGACCGCGCCGATGGTCGAATCGAAATTCCATTCCAGATAGTTGATCAGCGCGATTTGCAGCGTCGTCCGGTCCGGCCCGACCAGAAACAGCGATTTTTCCAGGTCGATGAACGAATTGACGAAGGCGAAAAGCGATCCCGCGATCACGCCGGGCTTGATGACCGGCAGGGTGATCCGCCGGAAAACCGTCAGCGATCCCGCGCCAAGGCTGCGCGCTGCTTCCTCGACCGAGGGGTTCATGCCGATCAGCGAAGTCGTCACCAGCCGGATCATCCAGGGAAGCGCGATCAGGCTGTGCGCGACGATCAGGCCGATGCTGGACCCTGCGATGCGCCAGCCGGTCAGGAACTCGACTTCCAGAAAGAAGATGAACAGCGAGCTTCCCCCGACGATCCCCGGCACGATCATGGGCGACATCAGGATGGTGTTGATCGTGTCGCGTCCGGGGAATGCGCCGCGCGCCAGCGCCAGGCTGGCGGGCAGGCCCAGCACCAGCGCGACGACGGTGGCGATCAGGCTGGTCTGAAGGCTGAGGAAGAAGCCGTTGCGGAAATCCGCCATCTCCCACGCGCGGCGATACCAGTCGAGCGTATAGCCCTCGGGCGGCATCGACAGGATGCGGTTGGAAAAGAAGCTCATCCACACGATGAAGATCAGCGGCAGGACGACGAAGCCGATCACCAGAAGGCTGATCACGGCATAGCCCTGACGGATATGTCTGGCCTGTATGTTCATCACTCGCTCCATCTGCGGTATTTCCGCTGGACAAGGGCCGAGACCCCCACGGTCAGGATCAGGGTCACGCTCATCAGAATGAAGGCCAGCGCTGAACCGAAGGGCCAGTTCATCGCCTTGGCGACCTGCTGATAGACGGTCGGCGCCATCATGTGGAAGGTCGGGCCGCCCAGCAGGACGGGGGTGGCATAGGCGTTCATCGACAGGATGAAGCACAGCACCGTGCCCGCCAGAATGCCCGGCAAGGCCAGCGGCAGGACGATCCGGCGCATCACCGTCAGATGTCCGGCCCCGAGGCTGCTGCCCGCCTCCTCCAGATTGGCGTCGATGGCTTCGAACACGCTGTTGAGCGTGATGATCATGAAGGGCAACAGGACCGAAACCAGACCGATGGTCACTGCGGTTGCGCTATACATGATGCCCAGTTGCCCCTCATATCCGAAATATCCCAGAACCGAGGCCAGCACCCCCCTGTCGTTCAGGATCAGCATCCAGGCCGATGTCCTGACCGCATTTCCGATCAGCAGCGGCACGAGAATCACGATAAGCAATATCCGCTTGGCCAGGGCCGAGACGTGCCGCGCCAGGAAATAGGCGACCGGCACGCCCGCGCTCAGGCAGATGGCCGTGGACAGCGCCGAGATGCCAAGGGTGCGCAGCAGCACCTCCTGATAGAAGGCATCGGTGAAGAACTTGACGTAATTCTCGGCCGTGAAGGCGCTGATCATCAGCTCGGTGGGGTCGAAACGGTTGAAACTGTTGCGCAGCATCAGCGCCAGCGGCGTCAGCAACCCGATGGTGACGACCAGCAGGGCGGGGGCGGTCAGGACGGGTCTGCCGATCCGCCGCCGAGGCCGCGGGTCGGGTGCGCAGGGCCGGGCCAGAGGCGCGACATTATCCGACATGCTCATGAGGCTCTCCTTCAGCAATCAGATGGCGAAGGACTTGTTCCACCATTCAAGCCATGCCGCCGAATTCCGGGCGACATAGGCATAGTCCAGAAAACGCATCTTCGCGCGTTCATCGGCTGTGAAGTCGATCAGCCCGCGCAATTCGTCCGTCAGCGTGGCCTTGGTGTTGGCGGGCGCATAGAAGCTGGCTTCGGCCAGCCCCGCCATCGCGGTCGGATCCAGCATCGCATCCAGATAGTCGTAGCCCGCATCCTTGTTCTGGCCGTAGGTGGTCAGGCAGGCCCCGAAGGTCACGGCGATCGCGCCTTCCTCGGGGAACTGCATTCCCAACGACTGCCCGTCATGCGCCCATTGCAGCCCGCGCGCCTTGTAGTTGACGGCAATGTCCACCTCGCCATTCGCCAGCCCGGCCTGAAGCTGCTGATGCGCGGCGTAAAGACGAGGCCGGCTTTCGGCGGCCAGCCTTTCCAGCAGGGGCTTGCCGTCGTCGGCATCCGTCATGCCGCCCTTGGCGACCACACCGGCCATCAGCATGTAGTTGAAATAAAGCTGGTTTGTCAGCCCGATGCGGCCCGCCCATTTCGGGTCCCACAGTTCGGCATAGGACTTCGGCGGCTCGGCCACCTTGTCCTTGTTGTAGATGATGACGACCCCGCTATACAGCCAGGGGACGAAATAGGGCGTGCGCAATTCCTCGACGACATCGGCATAATTCGGAATGCGCGACAGATCCAGATCATCAACGACCTCTTGCTGGCGCATCTCGAAGGCATCCGAACTGTTGAGATGGATCACATCGGCCGAGGCGCGGCGAATCCGCTTTTCACCCAGCAGCTTCGCCTTGCGTTCGGGTTCCATCGCAAGGTCGCGGGTGATGCGGAACCCCCGATCTTCCAGCAAGGGCCTTTCGACATAGCGCATCGTGCGCTCATTCCAGTCGCCGCCCCAGTTGGACACGACAACCGCCTGATCCTGGGCATGGGCACGAGCAGGCAAAAACGCGGGAACCGCTGCTCCGGCCAGCAGAGCCTGCATCATACGGCGGCGGGACAGGACGGTTTGCGTCTTGTATTCATTTGGCATTTTCATAGCTCCCTGAAGCATGGCGATGATGACCCGGTGCGTCTTTCCGGCACCTTGGGGTTAGACGATGAAGCAGAAAACTTCGTTTGTAAAATATCAATCAGTGCTTTATAAATTCCTTACAGTTATGAATATTGGTGCGGGAATGGGCTTTGATCTTCGGCATCTGCGCGCTTTCGCGACACTGGGCGAAGAGCTGCACTATGGTCGCGCGGCCGACCGTCTGGGCGTCGCTCAACCCGCACTGAGCAAGACGATGCAGCAACTGGAAGCGGCTGTCGGCACGGCGCTTCTGATCCGCACCACCCGGCGGGTCGAACTGACGGCGGCGGGCGAGGTGCTGCTGACCGAAGCCGAAAAGATCATCGGGCAGATCGACCATGCCGTGGCCCGCACGCGCAATGCCGCGCGCGGCATCCGGGGAGAGTTGCGGGTGGCCTATACCGATTTCGCGATCAACGGGCTGCTGCCGGATTTCTTGCGCGTCTTCAATGCCGCCCACCCGGATATCCGGGTCGATCTGATATTCATGCCGACGGTGCATCAGCATGTCGCGATCCTGCAACAGACCATCGACATCGGCTTTCTCTATGGCGAATTCAGACACAAGGCGACCAGAAGCCTGACCTTCGACCGGAACGAATATGTCGCCCTCGTGCCTGCCGGTCATCCGCTGGCGGCCCGGCCATCCCTGACGCTGGCCCAGCTTCGGGATGAGAAATTCGTCTTCGGGACTGGCGACAGTTGGGTCATCTTCCGCAAGGAACTGTTCGCCGAGTGCCGCGCGCGCGGCTTCTTCCCCGATATCGCGCTTGAGGCAACCAACAGCGACGGTATCTTTGGCCTGGTCGCCGCAGGGGTCGGGATCACGGTCTATTCCAGTTGTGTCGGCAATCTGCCGCGCAACGGAATCGAAGTGCGTCCGCTGACCGACCTGCCGGTAAAGCTGCCGATCACCGCGGTCTGGGACCGCAGCAACCGCTCGGGGTTGCTGGACACCTTTCTGAGGTCGTTGCGCCGGTTCACCGACGGGCGCGCATAGCAAGGAACGGATTGCATGCAACCCGTTCCCGGACGCATATGCGGACAGCCGGTTCATTCCGCCGCGATCTGCCCGGCGGTCAGGCCGTCGATATAAGCGACACATTCATCGACCGATTTGACATCGCCGAATTTGGCATCGATGTCGAAAAGGTTCCAAGCCACGGCACCCGGCACCCGGTCACCGATGCATTCGCGCACCGCGATGGGACGGAAGCCGTCCGCGATACCGTCGCAAATCGTCTGGCGCACGCAGGCGCAGGCGGTTACCCCGGTCACGAGGATCGTATCCACCCCGTTCGCCCTCAGGATGCCCGCAAGCTCGGTGCCGTGGAAGGACGAGGCGCGCTTCTTCAGCAGCGTATACTCGCCCTTGACCGGCGCGATACGGCTGTCGATGGCCCACAACTTCTTGTCTGCCAGATCGACCACATCGACCGGGATCTTGTCATGCCACAGGCCCATATCGGTGAAGGCCGCCTTGCGGTCGGTGATCTCATATGCGGTGGTCACATGGACGACGGGCAGGTTACGGGCGCGGAAGGCGGTCAGAAGGCGCTGCATTCCGGGAATGATCTCATTATCCATCTTCTCCTGATCGCAGGTGAAGGGATTGCCGGGGCGGGTCCAGGCATTGGCCAGATCGACGCTGATCAGCGCAGGGCGCTTGCCAAAACCCACGCGACGCTGGAATCCGCGCTCTTGATACAATCTGGTCGAGGCGTCGAATGCGGCTTGCAGCATCCGGTCGAGTTCCTGGTTATCGATATTGCTCATTCGTCTTTCCTCTGGGTCCGGCCAAGGTTGGGGGCGGTATCCTGTCCCGCCATATTCCCGACAATGCCGCCGGGCAGACCAAAGCGGAATTGACAGTTCGGCAATTATCAATGCACGCTCGGCATCAATCACTGCCCCATGTGGTCCCATGCACCAGCTTCCCGATACCGCGCTTCTGCGTTCCTTCGTCACCGTCGCACAGGAACTCAACTTCCGCCGCGCCGCCGACCGGCTGGCGCTGGACCAGTCCGCGCTGAGCCGCCGCATCCAGAAACTGGAAACCGCGCTTGGCTACGCGCTGTTCGAGCGCACCACGCGCGAAGTCGCGCTAACCCCCGCCGGACAGGACTTCCATCGCAACATATCGCGGGTTCTGCTGGACTGCTCGCGTTCGATCGACGAGGCGCGGCGGGTCGCACAGGGCCAGGTCGGGCGGGTCCGCATTGGCTACATGGCCTTTGCCGCAACCGAACTGATGCCGAAAGCGGTTGCGCGGTTTCGCGACAGCTATCCCGGTATCGCACTCGAGTTGCGCTACATGCGCACCCAGATGCAGAAGATCGCCATCGTCAACGACGAGATCGACGTGGGCTTCATGATCGGCCCTTACGACAGCCGCGAATGCCACAGCGTGACGCTGGCCTCGGATCGGCTTTATGCAGTCATGTCGCGGCAGCACCACCTGCTGCGTCAGCCCGCAGTCGAACCGGCCGACCTTGCGAATGAGCCGCTGATCCTGGGCAATATGGCAGAGTGGGGCGAATACCGCTTCCGGCTGGAGGATCAGTTTGGCCAGCTTGGCATCTCGCTTGAACCGGCGCTGGAAGCCAGCAGCACGCTGGCGCTGATCGGGCTGGTTGCCGCCGGATTGGGAATCACGATCTATCCTGAAAGCCTGATCGGTTTTCTTGGACATAATGTCGAGGCACGGCCGATCCTTCACCCGGGCCTTCACAGTGTCAGCGTTCTTGTCTGGAAACGCAACAACCGCGCCCGCGCGCTGATGAACTTCATCGACATCGCCCGAAAGCACGCAACCTGAACAAGGTCCGGACGCAACCGCCCAGGACAAATCACGCCGGAAAGGGAGTCGGTTTCAAGGTCTGGAAAGCGTCGAACTGGCTGAGAAAGACCTGTCCCGTCAGCGTGTCCAGAAACTCGGTGCGGCGCAGGCGGTCCATGACCGGGCCCTTGACCTCGGACAGGTGGAAGGCGATGCCGGCCTCTTTCAGGCGGTGGTTGATCTCTTCCAGGCTTTCCAGCGCGCTGGCGTCGATGCTGTTGACCGCCGAGCACATCAGCACGACATGCTTGAGCGCGGGCCGTTCCGCGACCAGCGCCGAGATGCGGTTTTCCAGATGGCGGCTATTGGCGAAATACAGGCTTTCGTCGATGCGCAGCGACAGGATTTCGGGGTCGGTCAGGACATCGTGCCGCTCGACATTGCGGAAATGCTCGCAGCCCGGCACCTGCCCCACCACGGCCATATGCGGGCGGCTGGTGCGATGAAGATGCAGCGCCAGCGATAGCAGGACGCCGGCGACGACGCCCGGCTCGACCCCCCACAGCAAGGTGACGCAGATGGTCGCGCACATGGCGGCAAAGTCTGGCCGGGAATAGGCGTGGATGCGCCGGATCGCCCGGAAATCCACCAGCGACAGCACCGCCACGATGATGATCGCGGCCAGCGTCGCCTGCGGCAGGCTGGCAAACAGCGGCGTCAGGAACAGGGTCGCCAGGGCGATGCCGATGGCGGTGAAGATGCCCGCGGCAGGCGTCTCGGCCCCGGCGTCGTAATTGACCACCGAGCGCGCGAAGCCGCCAGTGACGGGATAGCCCGCCGACAGGCCCGCCGCGATATTGGCGGCGCCGAGGCCGATCAGTTCCTGATCCGGGTGGATGCGCTGGCGCCGCCGCGCGGCCAGCGTCTGCGCGACCGAGACCGATTCGACAAAGCCGATGATGCCGATCAGGAAGGCCGGGCCGGCAAGGGTCATGACCCGCTCGATGGTGATCGCGGGCAGGCCGATGGGGGGCAGGCCGGGGGGCACCTGGCCCACCAGCGCCAGCCCCCGCGCGCCAAGATCGAGGGTAATGGCCAGCCCGATGGTGACGGCGACGCTGAGGATCGGGGCGGCCTTGGTCAGCATGTCGGCGGGGCGCGGGGGCAGCCCGAACCCTATCAGGATGCCCCGCAGCCTCGTGCGCGCGAAATACAGAAACCCGATGGTGCCCGCGCCGATGGCCAGCGCGGCGGGCTGGACGGCGCTTGCATGGGCGGTCAGGCTGCGCAGTATCTGGGGCAGGGTATTGCCGCCGCCGGGCAGGCCCAGCACATGGCGCAACTGGCTGGCCGCGATCAGCAGCCCCGAGGCGGTGATGAAGCCCGAGATCACCGGATGGCTGAGGAAATTGGCCAGAAATCCCAGCCGGAACAGCCCCATCAGCACCAGCATCCCGCCCGAGATCAGCGCCAGAGCCGCGGCGGCGACCAGGTAATCCGCCGTTCCCTGCGCGGCGAACTCTCCGACCGCCGAGGCGGTCATCAGCGACACCACCGCGACCGGGCCGACGGCAAGGCTGCGGCTGGTGCCGAAGGCCGCATAGGCCAGCAGCGGCAGGATCGAGGCGTAAAGCCCGACCTCGGGCGGCAGGCCCGCCAGCATGGCATAGGCCAGCGATTGCGGGATCAGCATGATCGTGACGATGACCGCCGCCAGCAGGTCGCTGGTCAGGGTGCCGCGGTCATAGGCCCGTGCCCAGTCGAGAATGGGCAGGTGGCGGCTCATCGGTCGCCCTGGCCGTCAGCCAGCCGACGCGCCACCCACATGCCGGCAAGCATCGAGGGCACGAAGGCCAGCACGCCCGGCGCGCCCAGCCCGACCGTGGCCAGCGCCGGTCCGGGACAAAGCCCGCCCAGCCCCCAGCCGATGCCGAACAGCGCCGCGCCCAGGACCAGCCGCGCGTCGATATCCTTGCGTTGGGGCAACTGGAACGCATCGCTGAAAACCGGGGCGGGACGCCCCAGCACGAGGCGAAAGCCCAGGAAGGCAACGATCACCGCGCCGCCCATGACGAAAGCCAGCGAGGGATCCCATGTTCCAGCGATATCCAGAAAGTTCAGCACTTTGGCCGGATCGCTCATCCCCGAGACGACCAGCCCGGTCCCCAGCAGCAGCCCGATGGCGAGGTTGATCAGGAAGGTCATGGTTTACCCCCAGACATGGCGGACAAGAAAGACGGTGGCGATGCCCGCCGCCATGAAGACCGCCGTCGCCACCAGCGAGCGCCGCGACAGCCGCGCAATCCCGCAGACGCCATGCCCGGACGTGCAGCCATTGCCCCAGACCGAGCCGAAGCCGACCAGCAGCCCCGCCGCGACCATCAGGGCCAGGTTCGACGACACCGCCTGCCGCACCGGCGCGCCGGTTGCCAGCATCACGGCGAAGGGCGCCGCCGCAAGGCCCAGCACGAAGCCCAAAGGCCCGGCGATGCCGCCGCGCCAGGGCGGCAGCAGGCGGCTGGCGATGCCGCTGATCCCGGCGATGCGGCCCTGCATCAGCATCAGCAATACCGCCGCCAGCCCGATCAGCGCGCCGCCGATCAGCGACGCGATGGGCGTGAATTCCGTCATAGGTCAGCCCTCGTTACAACGTGGTGCGCAGAACAGCGCATGCATGGTGGCGATGAAGCGCGCGATGCGCGGGTCGGCCAGGCTGTAGAAGACCTGCTTGCCCTGCTTGCGCCCCGTGACCAGCCCGGCCTCGCGCAGTTCGGCAAGCTGCTGCGACAGGCCCGGCTGGCGGATGCCCAGCAGATCCTCCAACTCGCGGACCGAACGCTCGCCATCGACCAGGGCGCAGGCGATCAGCAGCCGGTCGGGATTGGACAGTTTCTTGAGAAAGGCCGAGGCTTCCTCGACATTGGCCTTCAGGTTGGCGGCCTCGCAGGAGAGTTTCTCGATCATGGCTTACTCCCACGGCGCGCCGGTCAGGGTGTCCAGCGGGATCTTCAGATAGCGGGTGCCGTTTCCCTCGGGCTCGGGCAGGCGGCCGCCGCGAATGTTGACCTGCAAGGCGTGCAGGATCAGCTTGGGCATGGGCAGGGTGCGGTCGCGCGCCTCGCGCAGGGCGGTGAATTCCGCCTCGGTCCGGCAGGTGGACAGGTGGATGTTCCGCGCCTTCTGCTGGCCCACGGTCGATTCCCACAGGGGTTCACGCCCGTCCGGCTGATAGTCGTGGCCGGTGAAAAGGCGCGTGGCGTCGGGCAGCGCCAGGATATCCTGGATCGAGGCCCAAAGCACCTTGGCGCTGCCGCCGGGAAAATCGGCGCGGGCGGTGCCGCTGTCGGGCATGAAGATCGTGTCGTGGACGAAAGCCGCATCGCCAATGACATAGGTGATCGAGGCCAGCGTATGACCCGGCGAGAACATCACGCTTGCGTCGAGATCGCCCACCTTGAACGTATCGCCATGCGCGAAAAGCCGGTCCCATTGTGACCCGTCCGCCGGGAAATCGGGCCAGTTGTAGAAACCTTTCCACAGCTTTTGCACCTCGACCACCTTTTCGCCGATGGCGGTGGGGGCGCCGGTCTTGCCCTTCAGGTAATGCGCGGCCGAGAAATGGTCGGCATGGGGATGCGTGTCCAGGATCCACGCCACCCGGTAGCCCTTCAATGCAACGAATTCCAGGATGCGGTCGGCATTCATCGTGCCGGTCTGGCCCGATTTCTCGTCGTAATCCAGCACCGGGTCGATGATCGCGCATTCCTTCGTCGCCGGATCGGCGGCCACATATTGCACCGACCATGTGCGCGGATCGAAAAAGCCGGTGACTTCGGGTTTCTGGGGCATCTGTCTCTCCAATCACGGGGGCGGTGCGTTCATGGATTAGATATTACGATTGCGAAAAAAAGCAATCATTAAATTGAAACAATTCTACCCTTCGTCCCGAAACAGGCTCCAGACCGCGATGAACAGCGCCGCGACAAGGGGACCGACGACGAAGCCGTTCATCCCGATCTGCGAAATCCCGCCAAGGGTCGAGACAAGCACGACGTAATCGGGCAGGCTGCTGCGCCTGCCCACCAGCGGCGGGCGCAGAAGGTTGTCGATGGTGCTGATGACCAGGACCCCCACCCCCATGATGACCGCCCCCTTCAGCCAGTCGCCGGTAATCAGGAAGTAGACGGCGAAAGGCAGCCAGACCAGAAAGGCCCCCACGGCGGGCAAGAGCGACAGCACGCCCATGATGACGCCGCATAAAAGCGCGGCCTCGACGCCCACCAGCCAGAAGGTCACGCCGCCGATGGTGCCCTGAATGGTCGCGATGATGACGTTGCCGGTGACGGTGGCCTTCACCACATCGACGAATTTCTGCATGATGTGCCGGGTGTGCGGCGCGCTCAGCGGGCTGGCGGCGCCGATGGATCCGACCAGCCCCTTGCCGTCGCGAAACAGGAAGAACAGCACATAGAGCATGACGCCAAGCCCGATCGAGAACTGCGCGGCCCCCTGCCCGATCACCATCGCGCGCGAGGCGATGAATTGCGCCGCCTGGCCGACGAAGGACATCAGCCGGTCCTGGATTTCCTGGAAACTGCCCAGGTTCATGGCGCTCAGCGCGTCCAGGACAAAGGACGGCATGGCGCTGCGGAACTGCTCCATGACGGTGGCCAGGTCCGGCTCTTGCGAACTGATGCTTTGATAGACGCCCGTCGCCTGCCGGGCCAGCGCGCCCAGGATCAAGGTGGCGGGAATGACGACGATGAAGATGCAGGCCAGCACGCTGAGCAAAGCGGCCAGGTTGCGCCGCCCGCCAAGCAAGCGTTCCAGCCGGTCGTGCAGCGGGCTGAACAGGATCGCGAAGATGACCGCCCAAAGCACGCCGCCGTAAAAGGGCAGCACGATCCAGATCAGCGCGATGGTCGCGATCACGACGGTCACGACAAGGCTGGTGCCCTGTATCGTCCGCTTTTTCATTCGCCGCATGCCCCCCTTTTACCGCCCTCGGTCCAGTTCTAGCAGATTGCGGCTGCGACCGGCAGATGCCGCGCGACCGCCCGGCAGGCCGCCCCGGTCACGCCCAAATCCGCTGGCGGCCCGCGGCATCCGCCATTAGGCTCGGCCCCGTGTTCATCGCAAGGAGGGGATGATGATCAGCCTTCAAGGTCAGGTCGTTCTTGTCACGGGCGCAAGCCGCGGCATCGGCGCCGCCACCGCGCGGATCTTTGCCCAGGCGGGCGCACTGGTGGGCGTGATGGCCCGCGACAAGGCGGCGGTTCGCGAACTTGCCGATGAAATCGGCGGCATCGCCCTTGCCGGGGACGTCGCCCGCTTCGCGGATATGGAACGCGCGGTCGCGGCGCTGCACGACCACGCGGGGCGGCTGGACGTGCTGGTGAACAACGCGGGCCTGATCGGACCCATCGCCGGGCTTGGCGCAGCCGATCCCGATGCATGGGGGCAAACGATCGACGTCAACCTCAAGGGCGTCTTTCACGGGATGCGCGCCGCGCTGCCGGTGATGCGGGCACAGGGCGGCGGAACGGTCCTGACCGTCGGGTCGGGCGCGGCCCATGCGCCGCTGGAAGGATGGAGCGCATATTGCGCAAGCAAGGCGGGCGCCCATATGCTGACCCGCGCGCTGGATCACGAGGCCCGCGCCGACGGCATCCGCGCGATCACCCTGTCGCCGGGAACCGTGGCGACGGACATGCAGGACAGGATCCGCAAAAGCGGGGTCAATCCCGTCAGCCGGTTGGACTGGTCCGCGCATATCCCGCCCGAATGGCCCGCGCGTGCCCTGCTGTGGCTGGCCGGGCCGGACGGGGACGGGTTCCTGGGGGATGAGGTCTCGCTAAGGGATCAGGCGATCCGCCGGCGCATCAGCCTTGTCGAGTGACGCCTTCGCCGGCCCTCCATCGGCCCTTTCATGCCGCCGATCCATGTCCGGGCAAGGTCCGGGGTTGAACTCATCGTTCCGTTCCTTAATCTTAAGGTTGTTTTCCAGCCGAACCGGACCCGATGATCCATCCAAAGACCTGCATCCTGCCCCTTCTTGCCTGCATGGCGATCTCGGCCTGCGCCCCAACGGGTTCCGGCACGTCGGGGTCGGGCCTTGACATCCAGGCCTCTGCCGCAGGCCCGGCAAGCTGTTCGCCCACCACGGCGGCCCAGGTCGCCGCAGGGGTCCGGGCAACCAATGCGCTGAGGGCAAGGTCGAACCTGCCGCCGGTCACCGCGCGGCGCGAACTCTCGGTCGCGGCGGCGCAGCACGCCTGCGACATGGCGGAACGCGGGCGCATGACCCACGCGGGCAGCCGCACCAGCGGCCCGGCACAGCGGGTGAAAGCGCAGGGCTATGCCCCCAGGGTGACGGCCGAGAACATCGCCGCAGGGCCTTTCGATATCGAAAGGGTCCTTGCCGAGTGGAACAATTCGCCCGGACACCAGGCCAATATCCTGATCTCTCCGGTCCGCCATTTCGGCATCGGCCATGCGATGGGGGCAGATGGCAAGACGCGCTACTGGGCTGCCGTCTACGCCGCACCCCGCTAGCGGACGAGCCGGTTCACGGAAAGAACGAAATCCTCTTCGTATTCCACGAATGCGCTGATGCAGCCCTGTGCGCAAGGATTCGGATCCGCCGCGCAGGCTGAAACAAAAAGGGAAAGAAAGAGCGCAAGGCGGAACATTTGCCGCTTCCTCGTTACACGGGACCTGATGACACAACACGGTCAGGCTAGGTTCGTGCGCGCGCTTTGGAAAGCTGTCTTTTTAGCAGGCCGGGGACCGGGCGCCGCCGCTCAGGGCGACTTGCGCGAGGGGGCCGGATCGCGGGCGGTCGGGTCGTGCCGGTTGGGATCGTCGGTCACCTCTTGCGCCGGGTCGATGCGTTGCTGGCGCTGGTCGAGAACGCCGGGCGCAGGATGGCGCAGCCTGTCCGTCGAACCCTCGGGTTCGGGCACAGGAACGGCAGGGTCGGCAGCGGTGGGCGCGGGAACGGCCTGCGGCACATTCCCCTCGCGGGCGGCGGCAAGGCCAAGCGCGATGCCCACGCCAAGCGCCAGCAGGCCGCAGAAAACCGCGACGGGCGGCAGAACCAGCTCCCACCCCGGCGTGAGGCGGGCGGGAAGCAGGCCGTAATCGACGACGCCCGCCAGCGCGGCGGTTCCCAGCCCCGCGGCCCAGGCAAGGCCCGCGCGATCCCGCCGCGACCGGCGCAGCAGCAAGACCGCGACCGCCGCCCAGAAAAAACCCGCGCCGACATGGATCGCCAGCCCGAGCCCGGTATGGGCAAGGTCCAGCGCATTCGTGTCCGCCGCAGCAGGGCCGTGTAACCCGTGCGAGGTCGCATTGAAAGGCAGCCAGGCCACCTGGCCGCGCGCCACCGACCAAAGCGCCAGCACGGCGCCCGACAGGACGGCGGCCAGCGCCCCGGCCAGCAGCCAGGCGCGCATCATCGGGACGGGACGGGGCATGGTGATTCTCCTGCATCTGCTGGGGCCGAAACCGCGCGAGCAGCGGCTTTGTTCCCGGTGCCGGGAACATTTCCCCGCCGCGCCGGTTCACAACCCCACGAAACCGCCCCTTGGGCCTTCGAGACAAAGAGGAGATACCGATGCCCCACAAGACACTCGACGATCTGTTCCACGACACCCTCAAGGACATCTATTATGCCGAGCGCCAGATTCTGAAGGCGCTGCGCAAGATGGCGCGCGGGGCGCAGTCGCAGCGCCTGCGCGACGCCTTTGAAAAGCACCACGAGGAAACGGAAACGCATGTCCAGCGCCTGCAACAGGTCTTTGAACTGATCGGCAAATCCGCGCGCGGCAAGACCTGCCCCGCCATCGACGGCATCATCGAAGAGGGCGAAGAGATCATGCAGTCCTTCAAGGGCGCCCCCGCGCTGGACGCCGGGCTGGTCGCCACCGCGCAGGCGGTCGAGCATTACGAGATCGCCCGCTACGGCACCCTGCGCGAATGGGCGGTCCAACTGGGGATGAAAGAGGCCGCGGAATTGCTCGACCAGACGCTGGACGAGGAATCGGCCACCGACGACCTGCTGACCGAGATCGCCGAGCAGGACACCAACCCGGCAGCCACTGCGGCCGCCTGACATGCGAAGGCCCCGGTCCGCCGGGGCCTTTCGCTATAGCGCCGGCTCCAGCGCCTTGCGCAGCATGCCGCGCGCGCGGTTCACCCGGCTCTTGATCGTGCCGATATCGCAATCGAGCAGGCGCGCCGCCTCGATATAGCTTTCGCCCAGGGCGCCGACCAGGATGATCGCCTCGCGGTAATGCGGCGGCATCTGGCGCAGGACGGCGTTCAGTTCCTGCGTGCGCATATACCATTCCTGTCCGGGCTTGACCTGCGGCAGGGTCGAGGCGCAGTCCCCCGCCCCCGTCCGCTCGCGCGCAGCCTTGTGGCAGTTGGTGAAGAAGCGGTTGCGCATGATGGTAAAAAGCCAGGCGCGCATATTGGTGCCTGGCTGATATCTATGGGCGTTTTCTATCGCACGCAGCAGCGTTTCCTGCACAAGGTCCTCGGCATCGGGGACGGTCTTGCAAAGCGCGCGGGCATAGGCTCGCAAGGCCGGAATGTGTTTCAGGACGTCATCCGACATGAATACCTTCTCACTTTCGAAGTGATACCGGCAACCCAATGCCGTGGCCGGGGGATGGTTCCGTAAAAAGGCGGCGGCAAGGGGACAGGCAGGCGGAAACCGGCTGAAGCGCGGACCTCAGTCCCGGTCGCGCCGCTGGCGGGCATCTTCCAGCGCAGCCTCCAGCCGCTTCGCCAGTTCGCGCAGGCGGGGCGAGACCGGCTCGTTCTCGGCCTGTTCGAGCAGGGCGGTCAGCGCCTTGTCCAGTTCGGGGTCGACTGCGGGGCCGTTGTCATTGGCCATGAGATACTCCAGTTCTTGCGATTACCGCCTGTTCTAGACGATAGAGGCCGGGGACGGACCCTCTGCCACGACAATATTTTGCGATTGTCGCAGGTCAAAGGCCAAAATCCGGGTCACATTCAAGCGATTTTCGCACCGTGGCAGCATTACGCCACGTCGCGCGGCATGCGCCCGTCCGCGAACCGCCAACCGCGCGGCATTTTTTTTCAGGAACATTTCCCCGGCACGCCGGTTCAGCAGGCCCACAACATGGAGGCGACCTCATGGCGCGTGACACAGAGCCATCCGGCAAAGGGACCGCGAACGAACGGCCCGACGAGAACGTGCAGGGCGAGAACGGGCAAGGCGGGGGTTTCGCGCAACTGGGCGCGCATCACAAGGCATTGCGCGCGCTTCTGGGCGAATGTGCCGGGATCGGCGACGCCGAAAAAGCGGGCGACCTGCCGGCGCGCCTGTCGCAGGCATGGGCCAGCCACGCCGATGCGCATGGCGCGCTATACGATGCGGCGGTCGAGGCCGGCTTGCAGGAATTCCCCCTGCTGAACGACATCGCCGTCGAGACGGACCTGGTTTCCTTCCTGCTGCACCGGGTGCCGCGGGATCTGGACGGGCCGCTGGAACTGGCCGGGCTGCGCGTCGCGTCCAGGCTGATCCAGAACATCATCGAACGCGAGGAGAAGCCGCGCGACGGGCTTCTTGCCAAGGCCAGGGCGGCCGGGGTGGATCCCGACGCCCTTGGCAGGCGCATCCGTGCCTGCACGAGTTCGCCCCCGGACCAGGGGGGCGAAAACCGGCCGCACATGCGGCATCTCACGGCAAATCAGGAGGACATGATGCCGAGACATTCAAGCATGCCTGAACGCGACGAATACGGACGTTTTGTCAGCGATGACGATCATCGCGGCGGGGGCGGGCGCTCGCGCCGCTACGACGACGACCGCGAACGCGACAGCCGCGGGCGCTTCACCAGCGACAGGGACGACGACCGTTATGGGTCGCGCGGGCGGTCCTCGGGCTATGATGACGACCGCCGCTATTCGTCGCGCCGCTACGACGACGACGATGACCGCGGGTATTCGCGCGGTCGCGGCCAGGGCGGCTGGTTCGGCGACCCGCGCGGCCATGCCGAGGCTGCCCGCCGGGGCTGGGATCACCGCCGCGACGATGACGATGACCGTTATTCCTCGCGCGGGCGTTCTTCGCGCCATGACGACGACCGCCGCTATTCGTCGCGCCGCTATGACGACGACGATGATCGCGGATATTCGCGCGACCGTGGCCAGGGCGGCTGGTTCGGCGACCCCGAGGGGCATTCCGAAGCCTCGCGCCGGGGTTGGGATCACCGCCGTGATGACGATGACGACGACCGCCGCTATTCGCGCGGGCGGCGCTGAGGAAAACGGCGAAGGGGGCCAGCGCGGCCCCCTTTTCCCCAGGCCGGAGAAAAGCCGATGACGGACAAGCACAGCGCCAACCCCCTGAAACTGCGCGACCGGATCGACCGGGGCGAGACCGCCGACAAGGTGGATTTCCCCGATCCCGCCGCAGCCCCCCTTGGCACCGACGACGAGGCGGCGGGCACCCCGATCACGCCCGCGCAACTGCATCAGGCGCGCGCCGAGGAAGAAACCCGCAACGACGACAGCCCCCCTGCCGCCCGCCCCGACAAGCGCGGCCCGCTTTACGACAAGCTGGCGATTTCGCTGATAGCGGTGGTTCTGGCGGTCATCGTCATCGCCGCCGTGGCAAGCTTCCTGTAATGCCTCTACATCAGGCGCGATGTCTTCTGCCGCCGCCAGATCCGTTCCAGCAGCATGACCAGCAGCGCGCCGACCTCGCTTTCCGCTTTCAGGTGCGGGACGAATTCGATGGCCTCTTCCATCGCCTGCGCGACCAGGTCGTCGGCAAGGGAATCGTTCTGCACCAGAAAGCGCGCCATCGCCCGAAGGCGCGGCACCATGTCCAGGACCTCCATCCCCGGCGAACACTCCAGCCCGGCCCGGCTCAGCGCGATATGCAGCAGGATGGCCGAGGCGAGTTCCTCGGGTCCGTGTTCGACATCGACGCAACTGCCTTCGGGATAATGGCGCAGGCAGCGTTCGGGGTTTTCGGTAAAGATGACGAAGGGGATGCCCGCCGCCTGCAACTGGTCCGCCACCGGCTCGGGGCGGCGCAGGTTCAACACGCCCGCGTCGATGACGAAAGAGCCGGTCACGACCGGCGGCGCGACTCTGATCCCGCGCCGCGACAGGGGCGGCAGCGCGACGGGTCCGGCGGCGGCGTCGATGCCGATAAGCCGGACGCTCGCGCCGCCTTCACGCAGATAGGCGGCGACGGGGCGGGTATCGGGATGGCCGTCCTCCCACAGCACCA
Source organism: uncultured Paracoccus sp. (assembly GCF_945915435.1). Classification (GTDB taxonomy): domain Bacteria; phylum Pseudomonadota; class Alphaproteobacteria; order Rhodobacterales; family Rhodobacteraceae; genus Paracoccus. The sequence continues at coordinate 161,449 of NZ_CAMEFG010000001.1, forward strand.
GCGAAAACCCGTGCAGGCAGGCAGGCGCGTAGAAATAGGCCACCCCCGCCGGGCTGATGCCCGAGGGTTTTCCGGTGCGGGTCATTGGGTCTCGGCAGGCTCGTCGGGCGGGGCTATCTGATCGGCGGGACCGGGGGTTTCGCCGGGCATTTCCGGGTCGTCGGTTTCATACTGCAACCACCAGACGAAACCCGCGACGACGATCAGGACGATCGCGATCATCCCGTAGACCGGCCCGAAATGGCGGCGCTTCTGCTTGTCGGGATCGGTGCCGGGGGCGGACATGGCATCCTCACTTTCAAAAAAACGGATCTCTGCGAAATCAACCTGCCGGGCGTCAAGATGTTCCGCACGCCGCCGCTGTTTTTCGGGAACATCCTGGCGATCCGCCGGTTACAAGGCCGCGAAAACCGCATCCGAGGAGGAAAAGATGAATCAGCAGAACCAGAACAACCCGCAAGATCAACAAGGTCAGAAAGGCCAGCAGCGTCCCGGCGAAAACCCCGACCGCCAGAACCCGCAGCAGGGCCAGGACGACCAGCAGGACCAGCGCGGCAAGCCCAACGAACCGCGCTAGAGCATCCGGGTGCGGCGGCCCATCAAGGCCGCCGCATCCCTTATTTCTTTCCAGGACTTTACGGAACCGTTTCCGGTCGCATCATTCTATATTAATCTTTTGCGGCAGCCGTCGGCCCGTGTGGCGGCAGCGGGTTTGAACGGACGGGCATGAGCGATCACCGCAAAGGGGACGGGATGGCAGACCTGCATTTTCTGAACGGCGAAAGCAGGATGGCCAGGGCGATCCGCGCCTTCGACTGGTCCGCGCACGAGCTGGGACCGCCCCAGGGCTGGCCCCCGGCGCTGAGGATCGCGGTTGGCCTGGCGCTGGATTCCAAATTCCCCAAATGCGTGGTCTGGGGACCCAACCTGATCTCGCTGCCCAACGATGCCTTCCTGCCGATCCTTGGGGACAAGGAAGCGCTTGGCCGTTCCTTCGCGGATGTCTGGCGCGAAGTCTGGCACGAGATCGGTCCCATCGCCGCGCGCGCCTATGCCGGCGAGGCGACCTTCATCGAGGATTTCCCGCTGCTGATCGACCGCCACGGCTATCCCGAACGCTGCCATTTCACCTTCTGCTACAGCCCCTTGCGCGACGAAAACGGCATTGTCCGGGGGATGATGGATACGGTGGTCGAAACCACGTCCAAGGTCGAGAACCGCCGCCAGCTACGGCTGATAAACGGCGAGTTGGGCCACCGCATCAAGAACACGCTGACCGTGGTTTCCGCCATCGTCAACCAGACGCTGAACAGTCACGCCGGGGCCGAGGCCCACGACACCCTGCGCCGCCGGATCGGGGCGCTGGCGCAGGCGCAGACCCTGCTCAACGGCTCGGCCACGCTGGAGGCCCGAATCGGCAGCGTGATCGAAGCTGCGCTGACGCCTTTCCGCACCGGACAGCGGCGTTTCCACATCGACGGGCCGGAGGTGCGGCTTTCGGCCAACCAGGCGCTGATGCTGGCGCTGGCGATCAACGAGCTTGCGACCAATGCGCTGAAATACGGCGCGCTTTCGGTTCCGGGCGGCAGCATCGACCTGAGTTGGAGCGCGGGCCGTCCCGCCAGCGACGATCCCTTTCGCCTGGTCTGGTCCGAGACGGGCGCACCCCCTGCCCCGCCGGACCGCGGAAAGGGCTTCGGCTCGATCATCATCGAGGACGCGCTGGCGCAGGATTTCCAGGGCGAAAGCAGGCTGAGCTTCACCTCCACCGGCCTGCGCTGCGAACTGACCTGCCGCATGAAGCACCTGGGCGCCGCGCAGGAAACACCCGACGCTGATCGCCTCGAATCCGTCTGACCGCAAGCCGTCCCCGGCGCGGACCCGCCCCTGCCGGGCAGGTCCGCCAAGGCCGTGGGTGGGGTGCCGGCCTTGTTCGCGACTACCAGTCGTCGCGCCAGCGGCGGCGCGGGCCGCCCGGTCCGGCATCACGGCGTCCATAGCCACGGCGTCCCCGGCCGTCATCGTCGCGCATGTCGTCCATGTCGCGGCGGCGCTCGGCATCCTCGTCGCCGAACCACGAGGCCACCTCGTCCCCCGCGCGATCCATCCAGCCGCGTTCGCGGTCCACGATGCCGCGGTCGTAATGGCTGGCCCGGCCAAAGCCGCCCAGATAGCCCGGCTCTTCATAGGGGCGGTCGCGATAGGGGCGATCATCCCGGCGGGAATAATCCCCGTAGGGCGTGCCATAAGCCCCGCGCCCATAATCGCCATAGCGGCCCGCCCGGCCATAGCCGCGGTCCTCATCGCCGTAGCGCCCGCGATAATCGTCGCGGTCCCAACGGTCTCGGCCTTCATTCCTCCAGCGATCTGCCATGCAATCCTCCTGTATTCAGACAGGGCCACCTTCCGGCGGCCGGGCGCTGGTAACCGGAAGGGCGCGGGAATGTTCCAGACTATCTCGCAAGGCCCCGATCCGTTCCGCAGGCATGGCATTTCGGCAGGTCGCGGGGGTTGCGCGCGGCCTTGGCGCTAAGGCTCGGCGAAGCCGCCGATTTCAAGGCGCAGGTCGCCGGCCTGCAGCCCCGGCGGCACGCCGAATGCGCCGCGTCGGGTGGAATGGGGGGCGACATGGTCGAACTCAACCACGCGCGGCGGGCCGTCCCCTGCCCCGGCCAGCACGGTCACCGCCAAGGCCGCCCTGTCGCCCCCGTTCGCGACCTCGATGGTCGCGACGCGCGGCCCGATATCGACAAGCGAGACGGTCAGTTCAGGCGGGTGCGAGGACGAAAACAGCGCCTGCCAGCCCAGATAGGCCAGCAGCAGGACCACGCCGCAGCCCGACAGGATGCCAAAGACCCATTCCACGGCGGGGCGTTCTTGCGGCTTTGGGGTGCTGTCACGCTTCATGGTCATGCCTCACAGGATCAGGCGGGCGGCGGCGGCGCCGATCGCACAGGGAAAAGCCAGGACGATGGCGGCCATCAACGCGCTGTCGAAGGACAGCCCGTCGGTTTGCGCGAACAGCCACAGCAGGCAGAAGCTGACGCCCAGGGCGACCGCGAAGCCGGGCAATGTCATGCGGATGAAGGCGCACCACCAGGGCTCATCGTGCGAGATTTGGGACCCGCCCGCGAAACCGACCGAAAAGACGAAGCCATGCATGAGGGCCAGCGACAGGGCGACCAGCGCCAGCGCATGCCAATGCGTCATCTGGTGGGAAATCAGCATCACTTCCTCGGTGGGGGCCACGTTCAGGCCCAGAAACAGCGCACCGACCGCCATCAGGAACAACTCGCCCCACCAGGTTTCCTCCTTCGGCTCATCCTCGGCCTCGGCGCCGAACTGGCTCTTGGCCAGCAAGGCCCCGATAGAGGCGGGCACCATCTGGATCGCGACCTTGCCCAGCACCGCATCGGGCGCGCTGCCCGGACCGATCACCCCAAGCAGAGACAGCACCGCGACCGAGATGACCGCCGCGACCCCCAGCGCGATCAGCGCGTCGAACAGGTCGCTGCGCCAGTCGCCGGTGCGCTCGAACCCGATATGGCGCGACAGCGCGACCAGCAGCGGCAAGCACGCCAGCATCAGCAGCACCAGCCGTCCCCGGTCAAGGGAAAAGCCCAGCGCCCACAACTCCATCGTCATCAGCATCGGCAGCGAAAAGATCAGCGCACCGCCCGCCGCGCGACCGAAATCGCGCATCACGCGGCCAGGGGCATGGGGGGATCGTCGTGCTTGTGCCATATTGCGTTCCCTGCCGGATCAGTCGGGCGCGATCCTGACCGGCACGGATTTGGCCGCGGGGGTCTTGCTTTTCTCGTCGTGATGCCACAGCGGGATCAGCGCGTTGCATTCGGGGTAATAGGCGGCGATGGTGCCCGGCGGCAGATCGCGGTCGATAGCGCGAAAGCCGCCCATGCTGCGCGTCACCCCGTCCTGCGCGGCGGTCGTCAGCCGCACCGTGCCCCGGCTTGCGATGCCGTGGCGGATGCGGTCGTCGGGGTTTATCATGACGATCATCCGCGACCCGTGAATGCCGCGCAGCCGGTCGTCGTCGCCGTAGATCGTCGTGTTGAACTGGTCGTTCGAGCGCAGGGTGATCAGGCGCAATATCTCGCCACCCTCACCCGCGCCGTCGTCCGCCGACAGCGCGCGGGGGTTCAGGAAATTCGCCTTGCCGCTGTCGGTCTGCCACCGGCGTTCCCGCGCGGCGACGGGCCGGGCAAAGCCGCCGGGCACATCCAGCCTGCCATTGAAATCGCGGAAATCGTCGGGAAAGCTGGCCTCGATCGCGTCGCGGATCAGCGCGTAATCCGCCACCCAGTCGTCCCAGGGCACCGCCGGGTTGCCGGCCAGCGTGGCCTGCGCGATCCCCGCCACGATACGCGGTTCGGACAGCAGGTCCGGGCTGGCGGGGCGGAACTTGCCGCGCGAGGCGTGGATGCAGGTGGTCGAATCCTCCATCGTGACGATTTGCGGGCCGGTGGCCTGCTCGTCGATCTCGGACCGCACCAGCGTCGGCAGCAGGAAGGTGATGCGCGCGGGCACCAGATGGGTGCGGTTCAGCTTGGTCGCGATCTGCACCGACAGGTCCATCCCGGCCCATGCCTCTTCCATCAATTCGCGTTCCGGGACGGCCCGCAGGAAATTGCCGCCCAGTCCCAGAAAGGCCCGCACCTTGCCCGCGATCACGGCCTCGCAGACTTCAACGGTGTTCATCCCGTCCTCGCGCGGCGGCTGAAAGCCATATTGTTCGGCCAGCCGGTCCAGCGGCACCAGGTCCGTCTTTTCGGCGATGCCGACGGTGCGCTGGCCCTGGACGTTGGAATGGCCGCGCACCGGGCAGATGCCCGCGCCGGGCCGCCCGATATTGCCGCGCATCAGCAGCAGGTTGATCAGCATCTGCACGTTGTCGCTGCCCAGCCGGTGCTGGGTCAGCCCCATGCCATAGACCGCGATGACCGACCGCGCGCAGGCATAGGTGCGCGCCGCCGCCTCCAGCGAGGCGCGCGGCAATCCGCTGATGGCGGTGATCCCGGACCAGTCGGCGGCCCTGACATGCTGCTGGAAAGCGTCGAAGCCGTGGGTGTGCCGGGCGATGAAATCCGCATCCAGGATGCGCTCGCGCCCGGCGGCGCGGGCCTCGTCGTCCCATTCCAGCAGGGCCTTGGCCATGCCGGTCATGGCCGCGATATCGCCCGCAGCCGAGACCTGGTAATATTGCGTCGCGATCTGCGTGGGCCGGTTCGTCAGCATCTGGCCGGGATGCTGGGGGTTGACGAATTCCTCCCATCCGCGTTCGCGCAGGGGGTTGAAGACCACCACCGGCACGTCGCGCTGACGCAGCTTCTGCAACTCGTGCAGCAGGCGGGGTGAGTTCGTGCCGACATTCTGGCCGAAGGACAGCACGCAATCGGTCTGCGCGAAATCCTCCAGCAGAATGGTCCCGACCGGCGTGCCGATGCTTTCGGGCAGCGCGACCGAGGTGGTCTCGTGGCACATGTTCGAACTGTCGGGCAGGTTGTTGGTGCCGTAAAGTCGCGCCAGCAGTTGATACATATAGGACGTCTCCAGCGAGGCGCGCCCCGAGGCGTAGAACACCACGTCGTCGGGATCCTGCCCCTTCAGCGCCGCGCCGATTTCCGCGAAGGCGTCGGCCCAGGACAGCGGCAGATATTTGTCGCTGGCCGCGTCATAGCGCATCGGATGGGTCAGGCGGCCGTGGTTTTCCAGGTCGTGATCGGACCAGCCGCGCAATTCCGAGACCGTATGCGCGGCAAAGAATTCGGGCGGGCTGCGGCGCGAGGTCAGGTCCCAGAAGGTGGCCTTGGCGCCGTTCTCGCAGAACTCTCCCATATGCGGCTTGCCCGGTTTCGCCCATGCGCAACTGGTGCACATGTAGCCGCCGGTCTTGTTGTGGTCGCGAAACAGCGCCCCCGCGGCGCGAAAGGCCCCCTGCCGGGAAATATGCCTGCCCAGCGACTTGATCGAGCCCCAGCCGCCGGTCGGCTGACGATAGGGTTTGTCGCGCATGCGCTCTGTCATAACATCCTCCTTGAACAAGCCAACCGGCGGACACGAAGGATGTTCCCGCCGCACTGCATATGAAAGGGGATCGCGATGGAACAGCCGGACGGACATGCCCAGGTGTGCGAGGGCCGGTTGCTGGCGCAACGGCGGGTATTGGCGCGGCTGCTGGCGCTTCTTTCCGAAAGCGACTGGCAAGGGATGGCCGGCTGGCTGGCCGAGCGTCAGGTCCTGCATGACGGGCAGGAAGACCCCGGCGCAGTCCCCGCCGAAGGGATGGCGCAGGAACTGGCCATGAGCGCCGAGTTCCGCGAACTGGCCGAACTGGCCGCCCGCTACCGGCACGGGGACGGCTAGGCCCGCCACCGATCCAGCAGCTCGGCCAGCGGCGCGGTCTCGATCTGCTGGCCGAAGCGCGTGTCGTAGATGCGCATGGCCGCGTCATGGCCGGGATCGGCCGAGGAACAGACCGCATCCGCCACCAGGATCACGCGATAGCCCCGGTCGATGGCCCCCAGGACGGTGGCAAGGACGCAGACCTCGGTTTCGCCCCCCGTCACGATCAGGGTCGAGATGCCCGCCTTGCGCAGGAACCCGTCCAGCCCGCCGTCGTGCCAGGGCGAATAGAGCGGCTTGTCAAAGACCCGCGCGGGCGGGACATGGCGCGCGAGCGGCGGCGCAAGTTCCAGCCATTCGGCAGGCAGCCGGTCGCGCAGCATCTGCGGCCAGGCGGCGTAATAGCGCGCCCAGGACCCGAAGGCCGCATCCCCGTCGGCGGGTGGGATGAAGCGGGTGAAGATCGTGCGCGCGGCATGGGCGGCTGCCAGTTCCGCGACGGCGGGCAGGACCTTTTCCATCCACGGCACCGCCCAGGGCGATCCCGGCCCGAACAACCGCTGCATGTCGACGCAAAGATGCACCGCCTCGGCGCCGGGCGAACCGAACCTGATCCCGGTCGTGGGTGCGGTTGCTGTCATCCCTGCCTTCCCCCCGCATTGCTGTCCGGCGGCTTTCCCGCAAGGGAAAACCACCCGCAAGAACGATTGTTCCCGCCCGCCCGGCGCGGATCAACTGCGGGGACGTTGCCGATCACGAATCGCCCAAGTCCGGGGTGGCGCGCGAAATCATGCGTCGTGCCGTGCCCTTCGCCCAGGACCTGGATGGATGGCCGCATCTCGATCTGCGGCCATCATTTCCCCAAGGGATCGGCCCAGATACGGTCGATGACCTCAAGGGCAAGGGCAATCCGGGGGTCCCCGGCGCTCTTCTTTCTGGCCACGAAGGACAGGGGCGTCTCGACCCCCGCCTCATCGGCGATGGACAGGCCGTGGACCTGCCGTTCATGCAGCGCCACGGATTCGCGCGACAGGCACAGCCCGACCCCCGCCCGCACCAGTTCCAGCATCGAGCTTTCCTGATCCGCCAGCGTGACGACATTCTGCGCGACGCCAAGCGGGCCGAAGACCCGCGCGAGCAGCCGGTGATGCACCGACTCGGGTGGTGTTCCGATCCACGGCAGCCGTGCCAGCGCGGGCCAATCGCGGCCACGCAGCCGCGCCTCCCACCCCGAGGGCGCAAGGACGCGATAGCGAAAGCGGGTCAGTTCCCGCAGGACGGCATCGGTCCGGGACAGCGCGGGGAAATCCTCGACCGGGCCAAGGAAATAGCCCACGTCAAGCTGGTCCTGCGCAAGGCGTTGCAGGACCTGCCCGCTCATCCCCTGCGACAGGTCGGGCCGCAGTTCCGGGGCCTGTTCCAGCAGCCCTTGCAGGAAATCCCCCAGCCGGATGAAGGCGGGGTCGATCACGGTGCCGATCCGCAACGTGCCGCGCAGCGTATGGGTCAACCGCCGGGCGGTCTGGCCGAAATCGTCCAGCGCGGCAAGTGCCCGCTGCGCCCTGGCCAGCAGGGCCTGCCCGTCCGGTGTCAGTTCCAGCCCGCGCGCGGTGCGGGTGAACAGGTCCAGCCCGGTCTCTTGCGCCAGCCGCCGCAGTTGCAGGCTGACGGCGGGCTGGGTCAGGCACAGGATGTCAGCGGCGCGCGAGACATTGCCCTCGCGCGCGACGGTGACGAAGGCGGACAGGGTCCGGGGGTCGGGTCTTGGCATCATTAGGGGAATTTATAATGCCCGTCGGGATTAGTCATTGGATTTCTGACCGGGCCTTGCGCTACCTGCCTCGCAGCAAACCAGCGGGGAGGGGCGCATGTCCGTGGATACATTCGACTATATCGTGATCGGCGCAGGTTCGGCAGGCTGCCTGCTGGCCAACCGGCTGAGCG
>NZ_CAMEFG010000002.1 GCF_945915435.1 uncultured Paracoccus sp.
CTGGTCCTGAACAACGGCATCTACGGCACGATCCGCGCCCATCAGGAACGCCACTATCCCGGCCGGGTGTCCGGCACGACGATGGAAAGCCCCGATTTCGTGATGCTGGCGCAGGCCTATGGCTATCACGCCGAGCGGGTCGCGCGGACCGAGGATTTTCCGGCAGCCTTCGCCCGCGCGCGCGCCTCGGCCACGGGCGCGCTGCTGGAGCTGGACATCTCGCCCGAGGCGCTGACACCGCGCCAGACCCTGACACAGATGCGCGAAGCCGCGTTGAAAGCAAAGGAAAACCAATGAGTTCCGCGATCCGCCTCGGCGCCGATATCGGCGGCACCTTCACGGATATCGCCCTGGAATGCCGGGGACGGATGTTCTCGGCCAAGGTGCTGACGAATTACGCGGCGCCCGAGCAGGCCATCCTGGACGGCATCGCCGTGGTCACGAAGGACGCGGGCATCACCCCCGCCGATCTTGAGATCGTCATCCACGGCACCACGCTGGCCACCAATGCGCTGATCGAGCGGCGCGGCGCGCGCACCGCCCTGATCACGACCGAGGGCTTTCGCGACGTGATCGAGATGCGGACCGAAAACCGCTTCGAGCAATATGACATCAACCTGCGCCTGCCCACGCCCCTGATCCCGCGCGAGGACCGCTTTCCCGTCAAGGGCCGCATCGATGCGCAGGGGCAGGAATTGCAGCCGCTGGACGAGGATGCGCTGGAAAGGCTGGCCGACCGTATCGCCGCCGAGGGCTTCGGCGCCGTCGCCATCGGTTTCATCCATTCCTACATGAACCCCGCCCATGAACGCTGCGCGCGCGAAATCATCGCGGCCAAGGTGGATGTGCCCATCTCGATCTCCTCCGAGGTCTCGCCCCAGATGCGCGAGTTCGAGCGGTTCAACACCGTCTGCGCCAACGCCTATGTGCGCCCGCAGATGGAGAGCTACCTGGGCCGCCTGCAAACCCGGCTGAAAGAGATGGGCGCGGCCTGCCCGGTCTTCATGATTCATTCCGGCGGCGGGCTGATCGGGGTCGAGACGGCGGCGGAATTTCCCGTGCGGCTGATCGAATCCGGCCCGGCGGGGGGGGCGATCTTCGCCGCCGATGTGGCGCGGCGCTTCGGGCTGGAAAGGGTCGTCAGCTACGACATGGGCGGGACCACCGCCAAGATCTGCCTGATCGAGGATTACCAGCCCAAGACCGCCCGCACCTTCGAGGTGGCGCGGACCTATCGCTTCTGCAAAGGCTCGGGGATGCCGATCTCGATCCCGGTGATCGAGATGATCGAGATCGGGGCAGGGGGCGGCTCGCTTGCCTGGGTCGATGCGATGGGGCGCATCCAGACCGGCCCGGAATCGGCAGGCTCGGAACCCGGTCCGGCCTGCTACCAGCGCGGCGGCACCCGGCCCGCGATCACCGACGCCGATCTGGTCCTGGGCAAGCTGGACCCCGACAATTTCGCCGGCGGCGCGATCCGGCTGTCGGTGGCCGATGCCGAGGGCGCCATCGCCCGCGAGGTCGGCGGCAAGCTGAACCTTGCCACCGAACCCGCCGCCTTCGGCATCGTCGAGGTGGTGGACGAGAACATGGCCAACGCCGCCCGCGTCCATGCGGTGGAAAACGGCAAGAACATCAGTGACAACACCATGATCGCCTTCGGGGGCGCGGCGCCGCTTCATGCCTCGCGCCTGTGCGAAAAGCTGGGGATCGACCGTTGCCTGATCCCGCCCGGCGCGGGTGTCGGCTCGGCCATCGGCTTTCTGCGCGCGCCCTTCGGATACGAGGCGCTGACCTCGCAGGTCCTGCGGCTGTCCCGGTTCGATGCGGACAAGCTGAACGCGCTTCTGGACGGGCTGAAGGCGACCGCCGAGGGCTTTGTGCGCTCGGGCAGTTCGGGGGCGATCACGCGCGAGATCACCGCCTTCATGCGCTATGTCGGGCAAGGCTGGGAAATCCCGGTCACGCTGCCAGACCGCGCCTTCGGTCCGGCCGACGCCGACTGGCTGCGCGACGCATTCCGCCAAAATTATGCGCGTTTCTTTGGCCGCGCCATCGAGGGCCTTGACGGGCTGGAGATCGAGATCGTCACCTTTTCCGTCAGGGCGCAGGACGAACGCCCCTTGCCCGAGGCGCGGCAGATCACCCTTGGCACCCCTGCCGAGGCGGGCGGGACCAGCCGCGCGGTGTTCGACCCGACCGAGGGCGCCCCGATGCCCTCGGCCATCGTCGAGCGCGACGCGCTGACCCCCGGCACCCGCATCCCCGGTCCGGCGGTGATCGTGGAACGCGAGACCTCGACCGTCGTGACCTCGCCCTTCGACGTGGTGATGCAGGACGACGGCACCCTTCTTCTGATCCGCAAGGAGACCGCGGCATGACCGACGCGACCTATGAAATCCGCATGCAGGTGATGTGGAACCGCCTGATCTCGGTCGTCGAGGAACAGGCGTTGACGCTTCTGCGCACGGCGTTTTCGACCAGCGTGCGCGAGGCGGGCGATTTGTCGGCGGGCGTCTTCGATCCGCAGGGGCGGATGCTGGCGCAGGCGGTGACCGGCACGCCGGGCCATGTGAACACGATGGCCGAGGCGGTGCTGCACTTCATCGCCGAAATCGGCCGTGACGACATGTTTCCCGGTGATACCTATGTCACCAACGACCCGTGGAAGGGCACGGGCCACCTGCATGACATCACGATGGTCTCGCCCTCCTTCAAGGGCGACCGGCTTGTCGGCTTCTTCGCCTGCACGGCGCATGTCGTGGACGTGGGCGGGCGCGGCTTTGGCGCCGACGGCAAGTCGGTCTATGAGGAAGGCATCCAGATCCCGATCATGAAATTCGCCGAACGCGGGCAGGTGAACCGCGATCTGGTCCGGCTGCTGCGCGCCAATGTGCGCGAGCCGAACCAGGTGGTGGGGGATTTCTTCTCGCTGGCGGCCTGCAACGACGTCGGCCACCGCCGCCTGATCGCGATGATGGATGAAATCGGGCTGGACGATCTGGACACCCTGGGCGAGTTCATCTTTGCCCGCACCCGCGCCGCCACGCTGGAACGCATCGCCGCGCTGCCCAGGGGGCGCTGGACGAACGAGATGACGACCGACGGCTATGACGACCCCGTCCGGCTGGTCGCCACGGTCGAGACGCGGGGCGAGAGCGTCGAGACCGACTTCACCGGCACCGACCCGATGAGCCGCTGGGGCATCAACGTGCCGCTGATCTATACCAAGGCCTATGCCTGCTATGCGATGAAATGCGTGATCGCGCCGGATATTCCCAACAACTGGGCCTCGCTCGAACCGTTCACGGTGTCCTCTCCGGTCAATATCCTGAACGCCGAACGCCCCGCGCCGGTCAGCCTGCGCCATGTCTTCGGCCATATGGTGCCCGATCTGGTGCTGGGCGCGCTGGCGCAGGCGCTGCCGGGGCAGGTGCTGGCCGAAGGCGCGGGGGCCTTGTGGAACATCCACATCTCGGCCCGTCCGGTGGCGGGCGCCGAGGGGCGGCGGGCGGAAATCCTGATGTTCAACTCGGGCGGGATGGGCGCGCGGCCCGGCCTTGACGGGCTGTCGGCGACGGCCTTCCCCTCGGGCGTGATGACCATGCCGATCGAGGCGACGGAACACACCGGCCCGATCACCGTCTGGCGCAAGGAGCTGCGCCCGGATTCGGCGGGCGACGGCGAATATCGCGGCGGTCTTGGCCAGATCATCGAGATCGAGGCGGCCGAGGGCCATCAGTTCGACTTTTCGGCCATGTTCGACCGCGTTCGCCACGCGGCGCGCGGGCGCGACGGGGGGCAGGACGGCAAGCCCGGCTCGGTGCGGCTGGACGACGGCACCCAGATGCGTCCCAAGGGCTGGCAGCATGTCCCCGCCGGGCGGCGGCTGGTGCTGGAACTGCCCGGCGGCGGCGGCTACGGCGACCCCGCCCGGCGCAGCGCCGAGGCCCGCGACAACGACATATCCAAGGGTTATGTGACAGGAGACGGCAAATGAGCTATGTGGCGAAACGCCTTTCGGTGGTGAAGCCCTCGGCCTCGATGGCGGCTTCGCAGGCGGCCAAGGCGCTGGCCGCGACCGGCATCGACGTGATCGACCTGGGGCTGGGGGAACCCGATTTCCCGACGCCCGCCCATGTCGCGCAAGCCGCCTACAAGGCCGCGCTGGCGGGTGAGACGCTTTATACCGCATCCGCGGGCACGCTTGCGCTGCGCAAGGCCGTCGCCGACAAGTTCCGCCGCGAAAACGGGCTGGACTACGCGCCGGACGCGATCACGGTGGCGAACGGGGCCAAGCAGATCATCTTCAACGCGCTGATGGCGACGCTGGACGCGGGCGACGAGGCGATCCTGCCCGCGCCCTATTTCGTCAGCTACCCCGAGATGGTCAAGCTGCTGGGCGGCACGCCCGTCACCCCGCAATGCGCGGCCGCCGCCGGCTTTCGCCTGACGCCTGACGTTCTGGAAGCCGCGATCACGCCGCGCACGAAATGGCTGTTCCTGAACGCGCCCGGCAACCCCTCGGGCGCGGTCTATTCGGCGGATGAGATGCGCGCGCTTGGCGATGTGCTGGCACGGCACCCGCAGGTGCTGGTCCTGTCGGACGAGATTTACGAGCATATCATCTTCGACGGGCGCGAATTCGTCAGTTGGGGCAAGGCCTGCCCGGAACTGAAGGACCGCAGCCTGATCGTGAACGGCGTGGCGAAAGCCTATGCCATGACCGGCTGGCGCGTGGGTTACGCCGCCGGGCCTATGCCGCTGATCAAGGCGATGAACACGGTGCAAAGCCAAAGCTGCACCTCGGTCGCGGCCCCCATGCAGGCCGCGGCACTGGCCGCGCTGACCGGCCCGCAGGATTGCGTGGCCCGGTTCCGCGAGGCGTTCCAGCGCCGCCGCGACCTGGTGGTTGCGGGCGTGGCAAAGATCCCCGGTCTGACGCTGCCGGCCCCGGAAGGCGCGTTCTACGCCTATATCGGCTGCGCTGGTCTGATCGGGAAACGCACGCCCAAGGGCGAGGTGCTGGCCGATGACGTGGCGGTTTCGGACTATCTTCTGGCCGAGGGCCATGTCAGTTCGGTCCCCGGCTCGGCCTACGGCCTTTCGCCCTTCTTCCGCATCTCGACCGCGACCGGCGACGAGGTCCTGGCCGAGGCCGTCGCCCGCATCGCCCGCGCAGTCGCCGCACTTCAACCCACCGAGGTATCCGCATGACCCAGCTTTTCGACACCATCCTGATCACCGGCGCCGCAGGCCGCCTTGGCACGGAATTGCGCCGGGGCCTCGCGCCACTGGCCCGCAAGCTGCGACTGGCCGATGTGGCCGAGATCGGCGACCTTCAGCCCAACGAAGAAGCGGCGATCTTCGATCTGGCCGACGAGGCCGCCGTTCACAAGGCGGTCGAGGGCGTTGATACCATCGTCCATTTCGGCGGCGCGCCGATGGAACGGCCCTGGGACGAGGTTCTGAACGCCAACATCCGCGGCAGCTATCACATCTACGAGGCCGCGCGGAAACATGGGGTCAAGCGGGTCGTCTATGCCTCGTCCGTCCATGCGATCGGCTATCACAAGCTGGAGGATCACATCGACGCCAGCGCCCGCCAGCGCCCCGACAGCCTCTATGGCCTGTCCAAGTGTTTCGTCGAGGATCTGGGCCAGCTCTACTGGGACAAGTTCGGCATCGAAAGCGTGATGCTGCGGATATTCTCGTCCTTCCCCGAGCCTGCCGACCGGCGGATGCTGTGGTCGTGGCTGTCCTTCGACGATTGCATCCGGCTGGTGACGGCGGCGCTGACCGCGCCCTGCGTGGGTTGCACCATTTCCTTCGGCATGTCCGACAACCGGCTAAAGACCGTGGACAACCGGCTGGCCGGGCATCTGGGCTATCACCCGCAGGACAATACCGAATCCTACCGCGCCGGGGTCGAAGGCAAGACGCCCGTGCCGGACCCGAGGGCGCCCGCCGTCCAATGCCTGGGCGGCTGGTTCGTCGAACTGGGCCACCCCGACGACGACGCAGCCGGGTAGGCGAAAGACCTTCGGGATGGGGCGGACCCATCCCGAAGGCGGCTCAGATCACGGCTTCTTCCATGAACGGCTCATTCGCCGGAATCCGTTCGTAGCGGAAGGGGGTCAGGTCCAGCGTGCGGAATCCGCCGTCCACGATCAGTTCCGCCACCGCCCGGCCCACGGCGGGGGATTGTTGCAGGCCATGCCCGGAAAAACCGTTTGCGAACATGAAGTTGGCAACCTCGGGGTGCCAGCCGACGATGCCGTTGTGGTCCAGCATGTTGTATTCGTAATGCCCCGTCCAGCTTTGCCGCACCTTCAGCGCGTCGAAGCTGGGGATACGATGCCAGAGCGCAGGCCAGATGCGGTCGTCGAATTCCTCGTGCCGGGTCTGGAAGTCGTCGTAATCCGCCGGGCCGTCGTCCAGCGGCGTGTTGCCGGTCAGGAACAATTCGCCCTCGGGTCGGACGAAGGTGCCCGAGGTGTCGATGACATTCGGCATCCGGCCGGGGATCGGGGTTTCGCTGGCAAAGACGAAGCTGTGGCGCTTGTAGGGCGCGACCGGGATCGACAGGCCCGCCATCGCCGCCACCTGCTGCGCGCGCGGCCCGGCGGCGTTGACCAGGATGCCGCAGGCGACGGTTTCGCCGGTGGCAAGCCGCGCGGCACTGACGCGGCCATCCGTCACCGTCAACCCGGTGACCGCATTGTCGATATATTCGATGCCGCTGGCCCGCGCCGCCCGGCGCAACCCGTTCAGCAGGCCCATCGAATCGAACCAGCCCTCTTCCCGCGCCCCCCATGCGCCGCCGCCCAGATCCTCGACGTTCAGCCAGGGAAAGCGATCCCTTAGCGCGCCGGGTTCCAGAAAGACCGTGTGCGCGCCAAGGCTGCGTTGAAGCTCGACCCTTTCGTGGGCGGGTTCGACCCCCTCGGGCGGGATGCAATAGAGATAGCCGTGTTCGCGAAAGCCCAGGTCCGGCACCGCCTCGCCCGTATAGAAGGGGGCCATGCGCTGGGTGAAACCGTTGATGAACTCGACCCCGAACTGGCTGATCCTGACGTTGATCGGGTTGGAATATTGCTGCCGGATGGCGCTGGTCGAAAGCGCGGTCGAGGAAAACTCATAGCTGCTGTCGCGCTCGACCACCAGCACGGACGGGTTGCCGCCCAGCTTCTGGCCAAGCCAATAGGCGATCGAGGAACCGACGACCGCGCCGCCCACGATGACGATGTCATAGGACGCGCGGGCAGGGGCCTTGTATTGCGGAATGGGCATGAGCGGACCCTTCAGGCAGAGAATGAGGCGATGAGATTGTCCGAGCCGCGCGCCAGCAGGCCCAGGTCGGCGCCCACGGCGACCATGCGGAAGCCGTCGGCCAGATAGCGTTCGGCGTCGGCCTTGACGGGGGCAAGGATGCCGCTGGACTTGCCCGCATCCGCCGCTGCGCGCCGCACGGATGCGATGGCCGCCTGCACGTGGTCCGCACTCGGGTTGCCCATCGCATCCATATTCGTGGACAGATCGCCCGGCCCGACGAACAGCACATCGACCCCCTCGACCGCCGCGATTTCGGCGGCATTGGCCACACCCGTCTCGCATTCGATCTGGACCGCCAGCAACTGGTTGTCGCGCGCCGTGCGGTGGTAATTCGCGATCCGCCCGAACTGATTCGCGCGATGGCCGGTCGAAAAGCCGCGGATGCCCGCTGGCGCATAGGACATGGCGGCCACGATCTCGCGCGCCTGATCGGCGTTGCGGACGTTCGGGATCATCAGGCTGCGCGCGCCCGCGTCCATGAACTGCTTGATCAGCACCGCGCTGTCCGAGGGCAGGCGCACCACCGATTCGCAGGGGAAGGCGGCGGCGGTCTGAAGCTGCGCCATGACGCTGCGCAGGTCGTTGGGGCTGTGTTCGCCGTCGATCAACAGCCAGTCCGCACCCGCGCCCGCCATGATCTCGGTCGCAAGGGGGCTGGCAAGGGAACACCACAACCCGAGGCATCTGTTGCCCGATTTCAGGGCATTCTTCAGGGAATTCGCGCGCTCTTGCATTTTATCGGCCCTCTGCCACATGAATGGTTGAAATTTGTATGATGTCATATATCACATAATGCAAGGATGATTTGCGGCGACTCGCAAGCGGAAAGGATGGATGCAGTGAAAATCGGTTTCATCGGGTTGGGCGTGATGGGTGCGCCGATGGCGCGCCATCTTGTCGCGGCGGGGCATGAACTGACCGTCTCGCTCAATCGCTCGGGTCTGCCCGAGGGGTTGGCCGCCAGCGTCGCGAAGAACCCCGCCGAGGTCGCGCGGGCCAGCGAGGTGGTCATCACCATGCTGCCCGACACGCCCGACGTCGAGCACGTGCTGCTGGGCGATAACGGCGTGATCGCCGGGACTTCGCCGGGTGCGCTGGTCATCGACATGAGTTCGATCAGCCCCATCGCGACGGCACGTTTCGCCGAGGCGATCCGGGCCGGGGGGGCGGGCTACCTGGACGCCCCGGTGTCCGGCGGCGAGGTGGGGGCAAAGGCCGCCAGCCTGACGATCATGGTCGGCGGTCCCGAGGCCGAGTTCCGCCGCGCCCTGCCGATCTTCGAGGTGCTGGGCAAGAACATCACGCTGATCGGCGAATCGAACGGTGCGGGCCAGACCTGCAAGATCGCCAACCAGATCATTGTCGCCCTGAATATTCAGGCGGTGTCCGAGGCGCTGGTCTTTGCCGCCAAGGCCGGTTGCGACCCGGCGAAGGTGCGCCAGGCGCTGCTGGGCGGCTTTGCATCCTCGCGCGTGCTGGAGGTGCATGGAGAGCGGATGATCGACCGCAGCTTCGCCCCCGGCTTCCGCATCCGGCTGCATCAGAAGGATCTTGGCCTTGCGCTGGAAAGCGCGCGTGCGCTTGGCGTCTCGCTGCCCAATACGGCAACGGCGCAGGAACTGATGAACGCCTGCGCCGCGCATGGCGGCGGCGACCAGGATCACTCGGCGCTGGTCAAGGCTTTGGAAGCATTGGCAAACAACCCCGTTGCGAAAGGTGATGAATGATGCGCGGAACCGGCAAGGCGGATGTCTTCGTGATGCTGGCCCATCCCGTGGGCCATGCGAAAAGTCCCGGCGTATTCAACGAGATATTCGAGCAGAAGGGCCTCGATAGCCTGATGGTTCCGCTGACCTGCCGGCCCGAGGATTTCGACATCTTCTGGGCGGGGCTGACGGCGGCGGAAAACGTGCGCGGCGTCATCGTCTCGGTCCCCTACAAGCAAGCGGTGTTTGGGAAATGCGCGAACGGGCATGACCGCGCGACGCGGGTGCGCAGCGCCAATTCGGTGCGCCGCAACCCGGACGGGACGTGGTATGCCGACAATTTCGACGGCGTGGGCTTTATCGAGGGGCTGAAGGCGGGCGGGCACCGGATCGCGGGCAGGCGCGTCCTTCAGGTCGGCGCGGGTGGTGCGGGGGCCTCGCTGGCCTATTGCCTGGCCGAGGAGGGCGCGGCCGAGATCCGGCTTTTCGACGTGGACGAATCCCGCGCGGCTGCACTGGCCGCGATGGTCGCCGCCAAGTTTCCCGATTGCAGCATCGCGACCGGCCCCGCCGATCCGACGGGCATGGACATGGCGGTCAACGCCACGCCGATGGGGCTGAAGCCCTCGGACCCGCTGCCGATGGACGTCGCGAAACTGACGCCCGAAATGACCGTCGTGGACATCATCATGGAACCCGCCGAGACGCCGCTTCTGGCCGAGGCCCGGCGGATCGGCTGCACCATTCAGCCGGGCCGCCCGATGATGGATTTCCAGGTCGAGGCGATGGCCGGTTTCTTCGACATCGACCGCAAGGATCGCGGCAATGGCTGAGGTCGCCAGCGCCGTCGTGATCGGCGGAACCTCGGGCATCGGCAAGGCGATCGCGCTGCGCCTTGCCCTTGCAGGCGCGCAGGTGATCGTCGCGGGCCGCGATGCCGCGCGCGGCGAGGCCGTGGCCGCCGAGGCCACCCGTCTCGGCGCGCCCCTTGCGCGCTTCGTTGCCGTGGATGTGGCCGAGCCGGATCAGGTCGAGGCGCTTGGCCGGCGGGTCGAGGATGCGATGGGCATCCCCGAGGTCGTCGTCAACTGCGCGGGCATCCTGCAAAGCGGCAAGCATGTGCTGGATCAAGACCTTGCCGAAGACGAACGCATATGGCGCATCAACTATCGCGGCACGCTGGTCGGCGCGCAGGTCTTTGGCCGGATGATGAAGCGGGCAGGGCGGGGCGCGATCCTGAATGTCGGCTCGCTGGCGTCTTTCGCGCCGCTGTCGCTGCCGTCCTACACGCCGGGCAAGCAGGCCGTGCAGGCGCTGACCGGCATCCTCGCGGCCGAGCTTGGCCCCCACGGCATCCGCGTCAATGCGGTCGCGCCGGGCTATACGCTGTCGGACGGCCTTCAGGCCCGGATCGCGGCGGGTGAACGCGACCCCGACGCGATCCTCGACACCACCGCGCTGAAGAAATTCGTCGCCCCCCAGGACGTGGCCGAGGCGGCGTTGTTTCTGTGTTCGCCCCGTGCGGCTTCGATCACCGGGGTCACGCTGCCCGTCGATGCGGGCTGGCTGGTGCAGGCCCCCTACGCGCATTACCTGCGCGGCAATCCCATCAGGAAAGGCCAACAAGATGAGTGATATCAACCGCTTTGACTTCGACACGCGCATCCATCACGGCGTTGTCCACAATGGCGTCGTCTATCTGACCGGACAGGTCGCCACGCCGGGCCAGCCGGCGGCGGACCAGATGCACGAGATTCTGGCCAGGATCGACGACCTGCTGGCCAAGGCGGGAACCGACAAGACGCGCATCCTGCATGTGCAGATGTGGCTGGACGATGTGCGCGACTTCGACGAGGTGAACCAGGTCTGGGATGCCTGGATGCCGCGGGAACATGCGCCCGCGCGGTCATCGGGGCAAGGGCGGATGGCCAAGCCCGGAATGCTGGTGGAACTGATCGTTACGGCGGCTGTGTGATGTCCTACAACGGTCGCGGGACGCCCGGTCCGCGAACCGGGGCGACATGAAGGAAAACACATGGCCAAGCGCAAATCACTGTCCACCATCGTCTGGGAAAGCCTGTCGGGCAAGATCGCCTCGGGCGAATTGCAACCCGGCGCGCAGCTTCCGACCGAGGCCGAACTGTGCGCGGAATACGAGGTCAGCCGGACTGTGGTGCGCGAGGCCATTGCCCGGTTGCGCTCGGACGGGCTGGTCATTCCGCAGCAGGGCCGCGGCATGTTCGTCAGCGAGGCGCCGAGGCAAAGCTTCCTGATTGCCGAAGAAACGCTTCAGACCCTGCCCGAGACGATCTCGCTTCTGGAACTGCGCATGAGCGTCGAGGTCGAATCCGCCGCCCTTTGCGCCGAACGCCGCAGCGACACCGAAGCGCGCGAGATCCGCGCCCTGATGGAGCAGGTCGACGCCCTTCATGCCGACCCGGAAAAGGTTGAAATCCATTACGATTACGACTTCCACGTGAAGATCGCGCAGGCTTCGGGCAATCCGCTGATCCTGGCGTTTCTGGAATATCTGCGCCCGCTGATCGTGCCGCGCTTCCAGCTTGGCCATATCGTCGCGCCGGATCTCAAGGACCGCTATTATTCGCGCATCCACCGCGAACATCAAGACATCGTCCTGGCGATCGAGTCCGCCGATCCACCGCGCGCGCGCGAGGCGATGCGCAGCCATCTGCTCAACAGCCTGGAACGCCTGCGCGCGCTGGCGGCTGCACGCGGCGCGACCGCCGGGCGTCCGGTTTCCGGTGATGCGCTTTTCCGTGCGCAGCCGCCGCTGGCAAAGAGAAAAACTGATGTATGACGAATCTGCCCCTGCCGTTCCGATCCGCCGCGCGGCCCCTGTCCGGGCCTGCACATGCAGCATGTCCGCCCCATGGCGGCGGGCCGGTCGCGACGGGGCGCCGGACATGAAGGGGAAAGAAAATCTTTGGTCTTGGCGGAATTTCTTGATTTTGCCGCAAGCCCCCATCCCGGACAGTCAACCCATCGGCAGGTAAGGAGCGATCATGACGACGGCATTGGTGACGGGCGCGACCAGCGGCATCGGGCGGGCCATCGCGCTGGAACTGGCAGGGGCCGGGCATGACGTCTATGCCGTCGGGCGCAGCCGCCACGCGCTTGAGCAATTGCGCGCGAGTGCGAGAAACATCACGCCGATCTGCCTGGACGTCACCGATCGCGAGGCGGTCGAGGCGACCATCCCCGACCTGCATGTCGATGTGCTGGTGAACAATGCCGGGATGATGCCGCCGCTGTGCAGTTTCGCCGATGCGAAGATGGGCGATATCGACACGACGCTGGAGGTCAATCTCAGCGCGGTGATCGCGCTGACGCGCCATGTCGTGGTGCAGATGCGCGAACGCCAATCGGGGCATATCGTCTTTATCGGCTCGGCCGCGGCGCACAGCCCCTTTCCGAACATGGCGGTCTATTCCGCGACCAAGGCCGGGATTTCGGGCTTCGCCGCGGCCCTGCGCGCGGATCTCTCGCCCTTTGGCGTGCGCGTGACCGAGGTGGTTCCGGGCCGTGTCCAGACCGCGCTTTACGAAGATATCCTGGACGATGACGCGCGCCGGGCGATGTATTCGGCGGTGAAGGCCGTCCAGCCCGAGGACGTGGCGCAGATGGTGCGCGCCGTGCTGGCCCTGCCCGAATGGGCCGATGTGACGCGCTTCGACATCATGACGACAAGACCGACAACCCCCAACCAGCAGGTGAAGAAATGAAGGATCTCTCAGTGGTGATCGTCGGCGGCGGCGCCGGGCTTGGCGCGCTTCTGGCCGGGATGGCGGTCGAGGCCGGGGCCTCGGGGCTGGGGATCATCGACCTGAACGGCGATGCCGCCGAGGCCGCGTTGCAGCCCGCCCGCGACAAGGGGCTGCCCGTGGCCTCTGCCAGTGCGGATATCGGCAAGGGTTCCGACTGCCATGCCGCTTTCGGCAAGATGGCCGAGGCGCTTGGCCGCGTCGATACGCTGATCAACTGCGCCGCCATCTATCCGCGCCGCCCGATCCTTCAGATCACGGACGCGGAATGGGATGCCTCGAATGCGGTCAACATCAAGGGCACCTATCACATGATGGTCGCCGCCGTCGCCCATATGCGCGAACAGGCCCCACGGCCCGAGGTGCGGGGGCGCATCGTCAACATCACCTCGGTCGATGCGTTCAAGGCCCACCCGCAGAACGCCCATTACGCCGCGACCAAGGCGGCGGTGGTCAGCCTGACGCGATCCTTCGCCCATGAGGTCGCGAAGGACGGCATCCTCGTGAACTCGGTCGCGCCTGCGGGCATGGCGACGGAACGCGCGCGCGAACTGGGCTTTCTGGATGAACTGGCGAAGGCCAGCCCCCTTGGGCGCGGCGCGAAGCCGGTCGAGATCGCCGAATGGGTGCTGATGACCGGCGGGCCGAAGAACACCTATATGACCGGCGAAAACGTCATCGTTTCAGGCGGGTATATCTACGCCTGAGGGCCGGGCAAGGGGGTAATGCGATGAAGCGGCCAGCGGGTGGAACGGATCAGGCGCAAGGCGCGGACGGCAGGTTGCGGCTGCCTTCGCTGAACGCGCTGAAGGCGTTTCACGCGGTCGCGCGTCATTGCAGCCTGCGCCAGGCCGCCGAAGAGCTGTTCGTGACCCCGCAGGCGGTCGGCCAGCAGATCAAGCTGCTTGAGGATTCGCTGGGTGTGAGCCTGTTCGAACGCAAGGGCCGCGCCATCGAGCCGACGGAATCCGCGATCCTGCTGGCCCACTACGTCGAGGCGGGCTTCAACGAATTCGCCGAAGGGGTGCGGCGCGTCACCCGCGCGTCGTGGCGCGAGCGGATCAACCTCAACATCAGCCCCTATTTCGCGGCGAACCATCTGCTGCCGCGCCTGTCGAAATTCCGCGAGATGCTGCCCGGCGCCGACCTGCGGCTGACCACCATGATCGACATGCCGGATTTCGCCCGCGACGACATCGATATGACCGTGCAATGGGGTTATGGGAACTGGGGCGATTACGAATGCGAATTGCTGACGCCCGATCCCAAGGTCATCTGCTGCACGCCCGAACTGGGCGCGCGGATCAAGACCCCCGCCGACCTGCCCCGCTTCACCCTGCTCGATACCGTCAAGTCGAAACGGATCTGGAACGATATCCTGCGCCATCTGGGCGTGACCGAGGCCCGGCGCGACGACAGCATCAGCTTCGACGACGCCGCCTCGATGCGTCGGGCGACGTTGCAGGGGATCGGGATCGGGCTGATCTCGGTCCAGGACGCCGAAACCGACCTGCGCAGCGGTGCGCTGGTCGCGCCGATCGGGCGCGATGCGCTGACCGGCATGCCCGCCGCGGAAGTGCCGGGCTTTTACCTGATCGTGCCGCGCAGCCACCTGCGGGTGAAGGCGGTGGCGGCGCTTCATCGCTGGCTGATCCGGCAGGACTGGCAGGGCGATCTCTACGGCAAGAGCCGGCAAGGAGCGGCCGTCGCGTAAGCGCGCCGGTCTGCCGTCCCGCGATGCGCGGGGCGGTCATGACAACGAAAACGACAATAATTCCAAGGGAGAAAACAAGATGAAAACGCTGAAATACGGCCTGGGCGCCGCCCTGATCGCCCTTTCCGGCGGCATGGCCCACGCCAACGCCGGTCCGACGCTGAAAACCGTCCAGGACCGTGGCGAGTTGCTTTGCACCGGCCATGACGGGTCCTATCTGGGCTTTGCCGAGGTGGACAGCCGGGGCGAATGGAAGGGGATCGACATCGAGCTTTGCCGCGCCGTGGCGACCGCCATCTTCGGCGACCCGGCCAAGCTGACCATCCTTCCGATCAGTTGGGCGCAACGCTGGCCCGCGCTTCAGTCGGGCGAAGTCGATCTGGTGATCAAGGCTTCGGGCGCGACGCTGAGCCGCGACACCGAACTGGGGCTGCAATTCTCGCTGTCCTATTACCTGGGCACGACCAAGGTGATGGCGCACAGGGAACTGGGGCTGGAAACGCTGGCCGATGCCGATGGCGGCACGGTCTGCATCCCGGCGGGCACGACGATCCAGCAGCAGATGTCATCCTATGCGGCCAAGCTGGGGATCACGCTGGAACATGTCCTGATCGAAAAGACCGAGGAACTTGAGCAGGCCTATTTCTCGGGCCGCTGCGACCTTTACGCCCAATGGGGTCCGGTCGTCGCCATCGCCCGCGCCGCCAAGGGCAACGTCGATGAACACGACATCCTGCCCGACGTCCTGGCGCTGGAACCCGAGGTGATCGTGATGCGTCCGGGCGACGACAACTGGATCGACGTCGCCAACTGGACGCTTTCCGCGCTGTGGTTCGCCGAGCAGGAAGGCATCACCTCGGAAAACGTCGATGAGATCCGCGACAACCCCGCCACCCCCGAGATCGCCAAGTTCCTGGGCGTCAATCCGGGCATGGGCACGGGTCTGGGGCTGCCGGACGACTGGGCCTATAACGTCATCAAGCATGTCGGCAACTATGCCGAGATCTTCGACCGCAGCCTTGGCGAAGGCTCGCCCTACAAGATGGACCGAGAGATGACCGCGCTGTGGAGCGATGGCGGGGTTCTCTATCCCTACCTGATCGACTGACCCAGCACCCCGCCCCCTTGCCGGGGCGGGGCGATTCCGGCTTGAAGGGATATCGCGATGTCGAACCTCTGGCGAAATCAAAAGGTCCGCAACCTGTTCTTGCAGGGGCTTTTCGTGGCCGCCGTCCTGCTGATCGTTATCGGCGGCTGGATGAACGCCCAGCAGACGATGCAGTCGCAGCGCATGATCTCGGGCTTCGGCTTTCTGCACAAATCGACCGGCTGGGACGTGAACTTTTCCCTGCTGCCCGCCTCGGCGAACGATCCCTATTGGTGGTTTTTCGTGATCGGCATCGTCAACACGCTGTTTCTGGGTGTGCTGGGGCTGATGCTGGCGACGTTCATCGGCGGGCTGGTCGGGCTGGCGCGGACATCCTCGAACGCGATGTTGCAGCTTCTGGGGCGAACCTATGTCGATTTCTTCCGCAATATCCCGCTGATCCTTCAGGTCTTTTTCTGGTATGCCTTCGTCACGCGCCTGCCTTCGGTGCGCAACGCGATCGAGATCGGGCCGATGACGCTTTCCAGCCGCGGCGTCTATATTCCCGCGCTGAACGTCGGCGGCTGGTATCTTTTCGCGGCGGCGCTGGCGCTGGTGGCGGCGGTCGTCCTGCCCTTGTGGACCCGGACCACGCGCCGCATCGACAAGCCACGCGAGGAACGTCGCGGCATGGTCCTGGCCGCGCTTTTCGGCAGCCTCGCGCTGGTGCTGGCGCTCTTGTGGCTGGGCCGCCTGCCGGAGACGCCGCTGATCGACGTGCCGCAATTGCAGGGCCTGAACATGCGCGGCGGGTTGCGCGTCTCGCCCGAGTTCTCGGCGCTGCTGATCGCCATCGGCATCTACGGCGGCGCCTATATCGGCGAGATCGTGCGCGGCGGCTTCAAGGCCGTGGGCCGCGGCCAGACCGAGGCGGCGCATTCGCTGGGCCTTTCGCCCTGGCAGACCTTTTCGCGCATCAGCCTGCCGCTGGCGCTGCGCGCCATGCTGCCCATCCTGGCCAACCAGTATATCTGGCTGATCAAGGCCACGACGATGGGGATCGCCATCGGCTTCACCGATTTCTTCATGATCGTCGCCGTGACCATCAACCAGTCCGGCCAGACGATCGAGGCCATCGCCATCCTGATGGCGGGCTTCCTGGCGATCAACCTGACCATCGCGGCGATCTTCAACCGCATCAACAAAGCCATCGCCCTCAAGGGCAACCAGTTGCGGAGCTGACCGATGAGCGATCCATCCCTCGCATCCCCGCCCGCGCCGCCCGGCAGGCTGATCGATCTGCGGCGGCGCTATTTCCGCACCCCCGTGCAGGCGGCGATTTCGCTGGCCTGCCTGGGCCTGCTGGCATGGCTGGCATGGGGCGTGCTGAACTGGGCCGTCTTTTCGGCCGAGTTCAGCGCCGATGCCTCGCCCGAAACCTGCCGCGCGGGGGCGGGCGCCTGCTGGACGGTGATCGCGCAGCGCTGGCGGATCATCCTGTTCGGCCTTTATCCCTATGACGAGCAATGGCGCTCGGCGCTGGCCTGCGTCGTGGTCGTTGCCATGATCGTGCTGAGTTGCCTGCCGTCTTTCTGGAGCGGCCTGCGCCTTGCGGCGGTCTGGGTCCTGGGAACGGCGGCCTTCTACATCCTGATGAAGGGCGGTATCTTCGGCCTGCGCCAGATCGGGGAAGACCAGTGGGGCGGCCTTGCGCTGACGCTGTTCATCTTCGTCGCGACCTGCCTGATCGGTTTTCCGCTGTCCATCGTGTTTGCCTTGATGCGGCGCTCGAAGCTGCCGGTGATCTCGCACGGGATCGGGCTGGTGATCGACGCCGTGCGCTCGCTTCCGCTCTTGTCGATCCTGTTTGCCTTCGCGGTGGTGGTGCCCTTCATGCTGCCCGATTTCCTGCAAGGCGGCAGGCTTTATCGGGTGATCTGCGGCGCGGCGCTGTTCTTCGCCGCCTATCAGGCCGAGATCATCCGCGGGGGCCTGCAAGGCGTCGCGCGCGGACAGGAAGAGGCCGCGATGTCGCTGGGCATGAGCTACCGGCACCGCGTCGGCAAGATCCTTCTGCCGCAGGCGATGCGCAACGCGCTGCCCGCGACGATCAACCAGTTCGTGATCTCGTTCAAGGAAACCTCGCTGGTGATCGTGGTGGGGTTCTTTGAAATCCTCGCCTCGGGGAACGCGGCCTATGGGACCGGCGAATGGACCTTTGCCTATCGCGAGGTCTACGCCTTCATCGCCCTGATCTATTTCACCTTCGTTTTCAGCCTCTCTCGCTATGGCGCCTATCTGGAACGGCGCATGGCGGTCGGCACGCGATAAGGAAGCACCCGATGACCAGCACCGATCAACTGCCCACACCCGCCGTCAGCATTCAGGGGATGCAGAAATTCTACGGCAGCTTTCACGCGCTGAAGAACATCGACCTGACGGTGGAAAAGGGCGAGAAACTGGTGATCTGCGGCCCTTCCGGGTCGGGCAAATCGACCATGATCCGCTGCATCAACCGGCTTGAGGAACATGACGGCGGCCGCATCACCGTCCTGGGGACCGAGCTGAACGACGATGTCGGCAATATCGACGGCATCCGGCGCGAGGTCGGCATGGTTTTCCAGCATTTCAACCTGTTCCCGCATATGACCGTGCTGGAAAACTGCGTCCTCGCCCCCATGCTGGTGCGCAAGATCCCCCGCGCGCAGGCCGAGGCGGCGGCGATGCGCTATCTGGAAAAGGTGCGCATTCCAGAACAGGCGCGGAAATATCCCGGCCAGCTTTCGGGCGGCCAGCAACAGCGCGTCGCCATCGCCCGTTCCCTGTGCATGGAGCCGGAAATCCTGCTGTTCGATGAACCGACCAGCGCGCTCGACCCCGAGATGATCGCCGAGGTGCTTGACGTGATGGTCAGCCTTGCCTCGGACGGGATGACGATGATCTGCGTCACCCATGAGATGGGCTTTGCCCGCCGTGTCGCGGATCGCGTCATTTTCATGGACGCGGGCGAGATCGTCGAGATGGCCGACCCCGAAACCTTCTTCGGCGACCCCAAAAACGAGCGGACGAAGAAATTCCTCTCGCAGATTCTGGGCCATTGACGGGCTTCCGGTTACAGCGGCAAACCTCTTTGCCAAAGACGACATGGCGGTGATGCCCTTCCGGCCCCGCGATGGCGCGCAGAAGCGTCGCCTTGCGACCGGGCCGTTCCAGGGTGGGTTCCAGCATGAGATCCTGCTGCCCCAGCGGTCGGCGCATCGCCTATTGCGCCAGCCAGACGACCGCCGCCGGGGCCGCCGCCAGGATGGCCAGGCCGATCAGCAGGATCAGCCCATCGCGCGCCAGCATCGCCAGCGACAGGAAGAACACCACCGTTCCCAGGGTCGAGGAGGCAAAGGGCAGCAGTTCCAGAAACGGCATGGACAGCCCTGCCAGCAGGCAGGTCAGTTGCGCGATCCACAGCAAGGGCGGGTGCAGCAGGAACGACAGCCGCCGCCGCACCAGCCGGTCGATCCACGCGGCGGGTGCCTTCAGCATCTCGGCGGTCTTTCTCAGCCGCTGGCTTGGGATGCTGCGCCGCATCAGGAAACCGGGCAGCCAGATGTGATCGCGATGCAGCAGCATCTGGGCCGAGACCAGCGCGATCCAGATGCCGCAGGTGCTGGAAAAGAGCGGGATGCCCGACAGCGGAGAGATCACCGCCAGCGCGGGCAGCATCAGGTTGGGGATGAAGGATGCCGCCCCCAGGGCCTCGACCACCTCGCGCAGGCGGGTTTCCTGACCGGTCGCGCAATCGCGAATACGTTCCAGCACTGAAACCACGCTGGTATCGTCGCGGTGCTGCCGGCTCGGGGCGGTGCCCGTCATGGTGCCGATCCGCCCCCTGCGGCATGCGGATCTGCAAGGATCGTTCGGCTTGTCATGGGCGCCTTTCCGCGTGGTTGTGGACGGCCAACCGCCTTTGAGGCGGAATGTTCCGCCACGACCGGGACCAGTCCCGCATCGCCGGAACGATCCTGCCCGTTCTAATCGCACGGGGCCTTCGCGCCCTTGCGTCCGGGGATGCGGTTTGCCGGGCTTTTCCGTGTCGCGGGGCGGGTCAGGGGACCCGCCGGGACAGATCGGCCAGGTTGGCCGCGCCCAGAAAGCCCATCGAGACGCGCATTTCCTCCAGCAGCATCTCGATCAGCGCGACCGCGCCGCCCTCGTCCCCGGCGGCCAGCCCCCACAGCGGCGCACGCCCAAGCTGCACCGCCTGCGCCCCGAGTGCCAGGTATTTCAGCACGTCCGAGCCGCGCCGCACGCCGCTGTCGGCCAGCAGTTCGGGCACCTCGCCCGCCGCGCGGATGCGGGGCAGGGCCTCGGCCGTCGTCGGCAGGCAATCGAAATTGCGCCCGCCGTGGGTCGAGACGACGACGGCATCCGCCCCCTCGGCGCGGGCGCGCAGCGCGTCCTCGGGCGCCAGCACGCCCTTCAGCACGATCCGCCCCCGCCAGCCGTCGCGCAGGGCGCGGAAGTCGTCCCATGTGAGGC
This sequence comes from uncultured Paracoccus sp., assembly GCF_945915435.1. Classification (GTDB taxonomy): domain Bacteria; phylum Pseudomonadota; class Alphaproteobacteria; order Rhodobacterales; family Rhodobacteraceae; genus Paracoccus. Next base: position 20,158 of record NZ_CAMEFG010000002.1, read on the forward strand.
CCGGGTCCAGTTTCAGCGCCTCGACCGTCTGGGGCTTCATCATGCCGCTGCGGAATTCGGGCGGGTAATGGCCGTAGCTGGGCATCCCGCGCGTGGCGATGGATTTGCCGATCACGCCCAGCAGCCAGCGCGGATGGCACAGCATATCCACGACATTGCGCGGCGTCGGGCGGAAGGGGACGCCGAAATGGTTGCGCAGGTTGTATTCGCGCTTGGGCACCATCTGGGTGTCCACCGTCAGCACCAGCGTGTCGCAGTCTTGCCCGGCCACGCGGCGCAGCAGGTCGCGTGTCAACTCGCGGTCGCGCCAGACGTAAAGCTGGAACCACAGTTCGGCATCGGGGGCGGCGCGGCGGATGTCCTCTATCGGCTCGACCGATTGGGTCGAGACGGTGAAGGGGATCCCGAAGCGGCTGGCGGCGCGGGCCAGCTTGCTTTCGCCCCGGTCGGCGACCATGCCCGCAAGCGCGGTGGGCGCGACGATCAGCGGCGTCGGGCGGACCCGCCCCAGAACCGAGGCCGACAGGTCGATCGCCCGCCCGCCGCCAAGGATGCGCGGTTCCAGCCGGATCGCATCCAGCGAGGCGCGGGTATTGCCAAGCGCCCGTTCGTCCTCGGTTCCCCGGTCGATATAATCGAACAGCCCCCTGGGCAGGCGCCGCCGCGCGATGGCGCGGAAGTCATCGGTATTGCGCGGCGGCATGGCGGGGCGTCAGCTTTCCAGCAGGGCCTGGACCTCGGCGCGCAGGGTGGCGCTGCGCTCGGGCTGGCAGGTGTCCAGCGGGGTCAGCACCTTTTGCGCCGCGATCCCGAACAGGTCCAGCACGGATTTCATCGGGCCGGGGTTGGTCTCGCCGAAGGCCGCCGCCATCATCGGCATGGCGCGCCGATGCAGCGCCAGCGCGCCCGCCAGATCGCCCGCCACCACCATGTCGTGCATCTTCACCCAGAAGGCGGGCAGCATGGACGCCGTGACGACGATCCCGCCCTTCGCGCCCGAGGCCATTTGCAGCGGGAAGAGCGAATCCTCGCCGCTGATGATGGTGAAGCTGTCGTCCACGCCGCCCGCCAGTTGCAGGAAGTGATACATGTCGGTGTTGCAGGCCTTCATCCCGATGATGTTGGGATGGCGCGACAGCTCATGCGTGACCTCGGGGGGGATGGCGACACGGGTGCGATAGGGGATCTCATACAGCAGGACCGGCACCGGGGATTCGTCGGCATAGCGCATGAAATAGTCGCGCAGCCCTGCCCTGGTCGGGTTGGTGTAATAGGGGGTCAGCACCAGCAGGCAATTCGCGCCCGCCGCGGCGTAATCCCTGCCCGCCCTGATCGCGTCGTAATAGCCCGTGTCCAGCACGCCCGCCATGACGATATCGCCGGGCTTGCTGGCCTCGGCGCAGGCGGCGACGGCGTCGACCCGCGTGGCGTGGGGCAGCGCGCCGTATTCGCCCGTGCCGCCGATGGGCAGCACGCCCGTGCAGCCGCCGGCATAGACATGCCCGACCAGCTTGCGCATGTCGCCTGCCGCCAGCGTATCGTCGGCGTTCACCAGCGTCGGCAGGGCGGGGATGATCCCCTTGAGGTCGGTCGAAGTCAGTTTGCTCATGTGATTTTCCATTTATTTCTTGCGGCGGTTCAGCAGACCCGCGGTGCAGATCAGGACCGTGACGAACAGGAACAGGCAGGTCGAAACCGCCGCCAGCAGCGGAGAGATCGACAGCGACACCTCGTCCCACAACTGCTTGGGCAGGGTCGCCGACATGCCGCCCGAGGTGAAGAGCGCGATGGTCAGCTCATCGAACGAGATGGTGAAGGCGAAAAGGAAGGCCGAGATCATCCCCGTCCCGATGATGGGCAGCGTCACCAGCCGCAGGGTGCGCACCGGCGTCGCGCCAAGGCTTTGCGCGGCAAGGTCCAGCCGGGTGTCGTAGTTGCGCAGCACCGACATCACCGTCAGCACCACATAGGGCACCGCGATCACCGTATGGCCGATGATCAGGCTGAGGTTCGTGCCCACAAGACCGATCCGCGCATAAAGATAAAACAGCCCCACCGACAGGATCATGTTGGGCATCACCACCGGCAGCAGCGTGAAGGCCAGGAGCGCCGTCTTGCCCTTCATCTGGCCGCGCACCATCAGGAAGGCGACGGGCGTGCCGATCAGCATCGCCAGCACCCCGGTGCATAGTCCGACGATGATCGAACGGGTCAGCGCGCTCATCCAGATGGGCGAGTTGAAGACCTGCTCATACCAGCGCAGCGTGAAACCCTGTGGCGGCCAGTTCAGCCCGCTATCCGCGAAGGACAGCGGAATCATCAGGATCACCGGCAGCGTCATCACGATCAGGATCGCGGCGACGAAGCCCAGCAGCGGGCGCGGCGCCTTGTCGGGGTCGCGGCGGCGGCGCGGGAACAGCCCGATGATCGCGTCCGAGACATGGCCAAGCCCGGTCAGGACCCCGTCGCCCGCGCGTGACAGGATGCCCTTGCCGCGCCGCTTGACCTTGCCCGAGCTTTCGCCGGTCATCGTCGAAAGCCCCACCGTGCGGTCGTAGATCACGAAGACGGCCAGCACCACGGTCAAGAGCAGCACCGCGACGGCGCTGGCAAAGCCCCAGTTCATCGTCTGGATGATCTGCTCCATGATGATCTGGGTAATCATCATCTCGCGCCGCCCGCCCAGCAGCGCGGGAAAGATGAAGAAGCCGATGGCGGTGACAAAGACCATCAGCGCGCCGGCGGTCACGCCGGGGACGGACAGCGGGAAATAGACCTTCCAGAAGGCCATGCCGGGCTTGGCGCCAAGGGTCGAGGCCGCCCGCGTCAGGTTGCGGTCGATATTGTCCATGACCGACAGCATCGTCAGCACCGCCAGCGGCAGCAGCGCATGGGTCATGCTGATCACCACCGCGCCGAAATTATACATCAGCCCGACCGGCGCATCCGTGATGCCAAGTGCCTGCATCAGCTTGTTCACGACCCCGTTGCGGCCCAAGAGGATGATCCATGCAAAGGCGCGCACCAGGAACGAGGTCCAGAAGGACAGCAGGATCCAGAACAGGATGCGCCCCTTCTTCGCCGATGGCGTGATCGAGATCAGATAGGCGATCGGATAGCCCGCGATCACCGCGCAGATCGTGGTGACGAGGGAAATCTTCAGCGTCAGCATCATCACCGTCAGATAGACGGGCGTGCCCAGCAGGCGCTGATAGTTTTCAAGCGAAAAGCTGCCCCCCACCTGAAAGGACAGGTAGAGCAGTTGCGCGAAGGGATAGATCAGGAAGGTGACCAGCAGCAGGACCAGCGGCGCCACCATCAGCACCTGCTTTGTCCGCCTGCTCATCGGGCGCCGTGGCGCGGGATCGGTGGCAACGGCTGTCATCACGCGGCCCCTTCGGCGGATATGGCGACCGCGTCGCGGCTGTCGAAGCAAAGCCGGTAATCCTGCCCGCGCTCCAGCACCCCGGCGCTGATCGCGGTGGGGCGGGTGGCGATCAAGGCCGCGTCCCCGGCGGCGGGCGCGTCGAAGAACAGCTTGGTGCTGGCCCCGGTCACGGCAAGGTTGGCAAGCCGCGCGGTGATGGACTGGTCGGCGCCCGCGCCCGGATCAAGCCGCAGGTTCTGGGGCCGCAGCATGACCTTGACCGCGCTGCCCTGCGCCAGCGGGCGGGGCAGCGAGACGCGGATCTCGGCCCCGTCCTTCAGCCGCACCGTGCCGCTGTCGCCGTCACCCGCGATCAGGCTGCCTTCCAGCAGGTTCGCCTCGCCCAGGAAATCCGCGACGAACAGCGATTCGGGCCGGAAATAGAGGTCGTCGGGCGAACCAAGCTGCGCGATCCTGCCGCCGTTCATCAGGCAGATGCGATCCGACATGGTCATCGCCTCTTCCTGATCGTGGGTGACGTAGATGATCGTGCCGCCGATCTCGGCATGGATGCGCAGGATCTCGAACTGCATCTGGTCGCGCAGCTTCTTGTCCAGCGCGCCCAGGGGTTCGTCCATCAGGATGACCGAGGGGCGGTAGATCGTGCAGCGCGCCAGCGCGACGCGCTGCTGCTGGCCGCCCGACAGTTCCTTGGGATAGCGGTCGGCGATATGGGGCAGGCGCACCATCTCCAGCGCCTCGGTCACGAGGCGGTCGATATCGGCCTGCGGCTTGCCCCGCATCTTCAGCGGAAAGGCGATATTCTCGGCGATGGTCATATGCGGAAACAGCGCATAGTTCTGGAACATCATCCCGATGTCGCGCTGGTAGGGCGCGGCATGGGTGACGTCGCGCCCGTTCAGCATGATGCGCCCGCCATCGGCATCGGCCAGCCCCGCGATCAGGCTGAGAAGCGTCGTCTTGCCCGAACCCGAGGGGCCGAGAAGGGTGAGGAACTCACCCTTTTCGACCTTGAGGTCGGTCGGCGCCAGCGCGACGAAATCGCCGTAGACCTTGCCCAGACCCTGCGTTTCAAGAGTGCTCATATCGCCCCCGTTTCCCGATCAGCCGATAAACCACGAATTGAAGCGTTCGATGGCGTTTTCCGAATGCTCCAGCCAATAGGCGGCGTCGATCTGAAGGGCGCTCGCGATATTGGCGGGATAGGTCGGGGAATTGACGGCGACCTCTTCGGGGATCATCTCGAAGGCTTCGGGCTGGATGATGCCCGCCGGGAAGAACTCGACCAGTTGCGCCATGCGGGCGGGGTCGGATGCGAATTTGATCAGCTCGCGGCAGGCGTCGGCATTGGGCGTGCCCGCAAGGATCGACCAGCCGTCGCAGCCCCAGATCGCCTGATCCCAGACCACGCCGACCGGCGCGCCCGCGGCCTGCGCCGATTGCGCGCGCGACACCCACGTCGCCATCAGGTCGACCTCGCCCGAGATCAGCATCTGCTCGGCCTGCGCGCCGCTGGTCCACCAGACGTCCGTGACGTCCTTTACCTGATCCAGCTTGGCGAAGGCGCGGTCCATGTCCAGCGGATAGACATCCGCGACCGCCACGCCGTCGGCCATCAGCGCCTGTTCCAGCGTGTCGTAGGGATGGCGGCGCAGCGCGCGGCGGCCGGGGAAGCCCTCGGCGTTGAACAGATCGGCCCATGATCTGGGGGCCTCGCGCCCCTCGAAGGCGTCGGTGCGATAGGCGAGGACGGTCGAATAGACGTTGGTGCCGACCTGATATTCATTGCGGTATTGCTCGGGGATCGACTGGATCACGGCCTCGCCGTCCAGCCCGTGCGGTTCGAGGAATTTCGTCTCGCCCGCCGTCAGTTGCAGCACCGCCGGGACCGAGATCTTGCCCATGTCCCAGGTATAGGTGCCGGTCTCGACCATCGAGCGGATCTGCGCGGTCGGCTCGGCCTGTGCCTGCGCGGGGACGACCTGGATCCCGGTCGCCTCGGTGAAGGGGCGATAGAAGACCTCGGTATAGGCCTGCGTATAGATGCCGCCGTCGTCGCGCACGACGATGCGCGTGTTCTGGGCATGCGCCCCCGAAGGCCGCCAGATCGCGGGCGCGGCCAGCGCGGCCCCGGCCCCCAGCAGCAGGCTGCGGCGCTTGAGCGTCAGCGGGATGGTGCGTTTCATTGTCATTCCTCCTTGTCGGTGTCGTTGATCGGGGTTCGGGCTGCGGCTCAGCCGGTCACGCGGCCCCTGTTCATCAGGCCGGACGGGTCGAGGCAGGCGCGCAAGGCCCGCATCACGTCCAGTTCCGGCCCGCTCTTGTAGCGGCGCATCATCGCGACCATGCTTTGGCCGACGCCATGTTCGGCGCTGAAGGTGCCGCCCAGTTCGATGGCGATGTCGTTGACCGCCTCGCGCACCCGCGCCTCGGTCGCGGCGGGGTCGGGCAGGGCCTGCCAGGCGGCGGTGGGAAACAGTGCGATGAAATGGATATTGCCGTCGCCGACATGGCCGACGACCGTGACGAGGATCTCGGGGTGGATCGCCGCCACCGCCGCCTCGGCCCGCGCGATGAAGGCGGGCACCTGCCCGACCGGCACGGCGGTGTCCGAGGTGATGCTGACGCCCACGCGCATGTTCGATTCCGTCACGCTGTGGCGCAGCGCCCACATGGCTTCTGCCTGCGCAAGGCTTTGCGCGACGGTGCCTTCGAGGATCAGGCCCTGGTCGAACGCCTCTTCCAGCGCGGCCATCAGCAGGTCGTCCAGCCCTTGGGCGCGGGTGTCGGTCAGTTCGACCATCAGGTGCCAGCCCTCGCGGGATTCGACGGGGGCGGGGTGGGTGCCGTGGTCCAGCACATTGGCAAGCTGCTGCGCGTTCATCAACTCGAACGCCGTCAGCAGCCGCCCGGCATGGGCGCGAAACAGCCGCAGCAGGTCCAGCGCGCGGGCCGGGGCGTCGATGCGCAGCCAGCACATCGCCGAGGCCGGGGCCGCCGGGTAAAGCCGCATCACCGCGCCGGTGACGATCCCCAATGTGCCCTCGGCCCCGATGAAAAGCTGCTTGAGATCGTAGCCCGCCGTATCCTTGTGCAGCGCGCGCATGGTGTTCAGGATGCGCCCGTCGGGCAGCACCACCTCAAGCCCCAGCACGTTCGCCCGCGTCGTGCCATAGCGCAGGACGGCGGTGCCGCCCGCATTGGTGGCGATGGTGCCGCCAAGCTGGCAGCTTCCTTCGGAACCCAGGCTGACGGGGTAAAGCATCCCCTCGCCCGCCGCCGCCTCTTGCAGGGCGGCGATGGTGCAGCCGGCATCGGCGGCGATGCTCAGCCCGAAGGGGTCGATGTCGCGGATCCGGTTCAGCCGCTGGGTCGAGACGATGACGGGCCGCCGGTCGTCCGGCGTCGCGCCGCCGCACAGGCTGGTGTTGCCGCCCTGCGGCAGCATCGGCCAGCCGTGGCGATGCAGCAACCCCACCAGCGCCGCCACCTGCGCGGTATCGCGCGGACGCGCCACGCACAGCGCGGGGGCGCGGAACTTGTGCCGCGCATCCTGGCAATAACCCGCCAGGTCGGCGGCTTCGGTCAGGACCGCGCCCGCCCCCAGAAGGCCGGTGATTTCGGCAAGAAGATCGGCGGCGGTGATGGGTGGCGCCATAAGCGACATATCCTGTTTTTCAGGGCAAGAGACCGGACATTTCTGCAAAAGCAGGCGGCCAGAATCATTCTTTTCTGAGTCATAGCCGAAAAATATGTGCGAGTGATAGATAAAAATTTCGTATAGGAAAAATTTGTATCTTAGTGCTATATTTCCTGCTGTGTCGTTTCCATGCGGCAAGCCATTGCATCATACTGCGATGATGGGGCAGAGAAAGCCGCAAGAGTGTTCGCGGGTTGCCCGCGCCAGCCAAGGGATTATCGCCGTTTCGGACCCGGAAATCACGTCGGGACCTGTCGAGTCAGAGTTATGGACATGCCGATCGTCAGCCAGGTAGCATATATTGCGCAACGCCAGCGCAGGCGGCGGCCGTCCGGCTCGGACGCGCCGCTGGATCTGGGGCCGCGGCTGAAGGCGCTGCGCAAGAAGCAGCAACTGACCCTGCAACGGACGGCGGAACTGACGGGGGTTTCGCCCTCGGCCCTGTCCAAGATCGAACGCAACGAGCTTTCGCCGACCCTGACCACCTTGCAGCGGATCGCCGACGGGCTGGGGGTCGAACTGGCCGGGCTGCTCAACGAGGGCGACGGGCTGCCCAATGCCACCGGGCGGCGCAGCATCGCGCGGGCCGGGCGGGGCGAGAATGTCAACACCGCCACCTGCAACAACGTCCTGCTGTGCCCTGAACTGAAGAACAAGCGCTTCATCCCGATCCGCACCGTCGTCAAGGCCCGCAACCCGGAAGATTACGAAAGCTGGGGTGTCTCGGATGGCGAGATCTTCCTGACCGTGCTGAAGGGCGAACTGGTCATTCACAGCCGCATCTATGAACCGCTGGTGCTGTATCCGGGCGATTCGATGTATTACGACGCCACGACCGAACATTGCTGGACCTCGCAGGGCGAGACGGACGCGGAACTGGTCTGGGTGCTGAGCAACTGACCCCGCAAGCCGGATCGGGACCGTTCCGATCCGCTGCCCTTGCCGACAATCCCCTTGCATCGCGATGGCCGCCGCTTGTCGGAAGATGAGCGCCGTCCCGGCTGCGTTCCAATCCAACATATTGATAATATTTCAGATTCAAGGGCGCCCGCCAGAGGAATATTACTGACTTGATAATGATATATCAGACAGATATTATACCCCGAGGAATCGTCTCAGGGAGAGGAAGATGGAACTTCAAACCACGAGCATGTCCGAGCGCCAGCGAAACTATCGCGCCAACTACCGGCAGCGCGTGGCGGGCTGGTATAACGGCTTTCTGCATATCGCGATCATCTACACCATCGGGCTGACCGCGCTTTACGTCTATGTGGCCAATATCCACGACGTCAGGCCGCTGGAGTGGCTGACGATCCCGGTGGTCTTTCTGTTTTGCAACTTCTTCGAATGGTGGCTGCATCTTTATGTCATGCACCGTCCCTCCAGGAACCCGATCGCGCGCGCGGTCTACAACCGCCACACCTTGCAGCATCACCAGTTCTTCACCGAGGCCGAGATGCGCTTTGCCGATCACAAGGACTATCGCGTGACCTTCTTCCCGCCCTATGCGCTGGCGGCCTTCACGCTGATGTCGATCCCCGGCGCCATCGTGCTGGGCTGGCTGTTCACGCCGAACGTGGGTTGGCTGTTCATCTCGACGACCACCAGCATCTACATGATCTATGAATTCATGCATTTCTGCTGCCATGTCGAAGACAACTGGTTCGTCCGCAACATGCCCTTCGTCAACACCAACCGCCGCCACCATACCGCGCATCATGACCAGTCGCTGATGATGGAGCGCAACATGAACCTGACCTTCCCGATCATGGACTGGCTGTTCGGCACCTCGGACCTGAACCGCGGCCTCTTGGGGCATCTGTTCAACGGCTATGACGAAAGCCATGTCCGCACCGACATGCGCAAGACCTCGCGCAAGCCCGTGCAGGCGCCAGCCGTCCATCCGGGCGAGTGATCGCGGTAAAGGAAACGTCATGGACATGATCGAACCCAATACCGCCGGGCTGCTGATCTTTGCGCTGTTGGCCAGCGTCGGCAGCATGGGGGTCCTGGTGCTGAGCGGGGTCTTCCCGCTTGCCACCCGGCCCGAACTGAAACGGCCCCTCGGGCTGGTGCTGATCGGCATCGACCTGGTGCTGCTGGCGGGGGTGCTTTACGGCACGCTGGCCTTCGGGCTGGATCAACTGCGCTGGACCAGCATGGTGATCGTGGGCGGAATGGCATTCCTGTTCACGCCCGGAATTTTCAACATCTGGCCCGGAAGGTGGCGCGACGGCGTGACGGGGCTTGCCACGGTGATGGCGGGCCTTGGCCTGACCGCCTGGCTTCTGGGCAGCATGGCCTGAGCCGCGCCCGGATACAGCCGCCAGCCATTCAGTCAGCAAGAAGGAACCCCCGATGCCATTTCCAATCAAGTTCGGATTGTCCGTGATGGTCGCGCTCGCCGCGCTCGCCGGATGGTTCTACATGGGCCACCTCGGCCGGACCGGCCCGCAATGGGCGCTGGTTTTCCTGGGACCCTTCAGCGTCTTTTCGCTGTGGATCTTCCCCGAAGTCATGCGCACCAAGGGCGACAGGAGGAAAGCATGAAGACCTATACCGGCGACCGCACCATCGACGGCGTCGTGGTCGAGGTGAACGGGCAGGACCTGCCCAGCCACACCGACGTCAAGCGATTCACCAATGCAGATTACGAATGGGGCTATGAGGGGCTGGCCGCGACGCAGCTTGCCTTTGCCCTGCTCTACGACCACTCGGGCGATGCAAGCCTGGCGATCCGGCTGGCCAGGCCCTTCATGCGCGAGGTGACGGCGAATTTCGGCAACGAATGGGAAATGACCTCGGCCGACATGGACAGCGCCATCACCCGCCTTGAAACCGTCGGCGCGGGATGAGGGGCCATGATCGCGACAACGCCATCCCCGCCGTCCCCCAAAGCCAAGCCAGCCGCAGGAAAGGAGCCGCGCAGTGAATCTCAGCTTCAGGGCTTCGGTCCTTCATTCGGTGAACAGCCCCCTGAGGACGGAAACCGTCGAGGTTACCGGCCTGGCTGCGCGGGATGTCCTTGTCAGGGTGCGTGCCGCGGGTCTGTGCCATACCGATCTTGAGGTGATCGAAGGTTCGCTGCGCCAGCCCATGCCCATCGTCCTGGGGCACGAGGCCGCGGGCGTGGTCGAGGCGGTCGGTCCCGAAGCGCAGGGCGTCGCGGTCGGCGATCACGTGGTGCTGTCCTGGAATCCGCATTGCGGCCACTGCTTTTACTGCGACCAGAGCCTGCCCATCCTGTGCGAGACCTACCTGGCGAACACGCCTGCCGCGCTGGCCTTCGATGGCCGTCCTCGCGCGCGGCTGGCGGCTGGCGGCGACCTGCACCAGTTGATGTATCTGGGGGCCTTCGGGGAATATTGCGTGGTTCAGGACCAGCAGGCCGTCCCCGTGCCCAAGGAAATGCCCTTTGCCCAGGCCGCCCTGATCGGCTGCGGGGTCATGACCGGGGTGGGGGCTGCGCTGAACGTGGCGCAGGTGCGGCCCGGAAACTCGGTCATGGTGATCGGTTGCGGGGCGGTCGGGCTGTCCGCCATCCAGGGCGCGCGGCTGGGTGGGGCCGAGACGATCATCGCCGTCGATCTGCAAGACAGCCGGCTGGCCGCCGCCCAGGCGATGGGGGCCACCGCGCTGGTCAACCCCGCCAGCCAGGACGCGGCCGGAACCGCCCGCGACCTGACCGCCGGGCGGGGCGTCGATGTCGTGCTGGAATCGGCTGGCAACCAACGCGCCTTTCGCCTGACGGTCGAGGCCGTCAGGCCCGGCGGCCAGGTGATCTGGCTGGGCAAGACCGACGTGGATGCCGAGGTCGCGTTCCGCTGGGGCTCGCTCATGCAGGAAAAGCGTATCCGGCGCTCGTCCTATGGCGATGCGCGGCCGATGCGGGACTTCCCCTTTCTGTGCCGCGCCTATCTTGAGGGGCGGCTGGATCTGGACGGGATGATCACGCAGCAGATCGGGCTGGACCAGATCAACCAGGGTTTCGCCGCGCTGAAGGCGGGCGAGACGATCCGCAGCGTCGTCTCGCTTGACGGCTGAGCCCATGGCGCGCTTCCGGCGGGGTCCTTGCCGGGAGCGCCTTGAACTTGCAGGTGCAGGATGAAGATCACGACCCCCCAGGGCAGTCTGGACTGCCTGTTCGCCGGGCCTGTCGGCGCCGACCGGCCCGCTATCGTGCTGGTGCATGGGATTCAGGGCACCGCCTCGATCTGGCAGCCGCTGATGGCAGGGCTTGCGCAGGATCGCCGGGTGGTGGCGCCGAACCTGCGCGGGCGGGCGGGATCGTGGTCGCCCGACGATCCCGCCGCCTACGGCCTTGCGGGGTTTGCCTGCGACCTGCGGTCCGTGCTGTGCGCGCTGCCCGCCCCCGTCCTGCTTGTCGGCTGGAGCATGGGCTGCCTCGTCGCGCTGGAATATCTGCGCCGTCACGGCCAGCAGGGTCTTTGCGGGTTGATGCTGGCCAGCGGCAGCCCCTGCCTCGGCGCGACGGGCGGGGCGGATGCGCGCTGGTTCCGGGGCGATACCATGCCGGAACTGATCCGCGACGCCACCGACCGCGCAAGGCGGTTGCGGCTGCGCGAAACCGCCACGCCCGCCGCCGTCGCCGGCTCGTGGCTTGCGGCGCAGGCTGCGGATTACCGCGATCTCTTGCCGGATATCCGCCTGCCCACGCTGATCCTGCACGGCGCCGACGACCCCGAATGCCCGCTTGAACATGCCCGGATCATGGCCCGCGCCATTGCGGGGGCCGAGCTTCGCGTCTGGCCCGGCTGCGGCCATGTTCCGATGGCGCATGATCCCGCGGGGTTTCTGGACGAACTGCTGGCTTTCGCGGATCGCTGCCCACCCGCCTGCGACTGATTTTCGCATCCGGCATTTCCGGCAGGTGGCTTTCTCTTGCCGTCCCGGCATTGTAACATGCCCGACATATATCTGGAAAACCAGCAGGAAGCCCGGACTGTCCGGGCATTTCCCTTGTTTCGGAAGGTCAGGAATGAGTGTCGTCGAGTCCGTGGATACCGCCCAAGGCCCATCACCCAAACGGAGCAAGGGCGGCGACACGTTGACCGACCGCGCTTATCACCAGTTGGAAGAAATGATCGTGACCTTGCAGCTTGCGCCGGGCCAGGTCCTGTCCGAGGCCCAACTGGCCGAGGATCTGGGCATCGGCCGCACCCCGGTCCGCGAGGCGCTGCAACGTCTGGCAAGCGAAGGGCTGGTCAACGTCCTGCCCCGCCGCGGCGTGCTGGTTTCGGAAATCAACCTTTCGCGCCAGTTGCTGCTGCTGGAACTGCGCCGCGAGGTCGAACGCCTTTGCGCCACCAAGGCGGCCCAACGCGCCAACGACGATGAACGGCGGTTCTTTTCCACCCTGGCCGACGAACTGGCCGAGGTCGCCGAAAACCGCGATCATGCGGCCTTCATCCGGCTGGACCTGCAATTCAACCAGGCCCTGGTCGCCGCCAGCCGGAACGAATTCGCCGAACGCGCGATGCGCCGCATCCAGGGCCTGTCGCGCCGCTTCTGGTTCCAGCATTACCGCGAGGCGCTGGACCTGCAACGCTGCGCCCGCCTGCATGAACAGGTCGCCCGCGCCATCGCCGCGGGCGATCCCGGACAGGCGGGCGTGGCGTCGGATGCGCTGATGGATTACATCGTGGAATTCACCCGCTCGACCATCTGAATCCCGTGGTTGCCGGGCAGGCTAGGCAAGTCCGAAAGCCCTGCGGTATTTGGGAATGAACAGATCCGCCCCCTTCAGTTGCCGCGTCGCCAGCCCGCCCACCACGCCAAGGGGGCGAAGCGGACCGGGCAGGGGCAGAAAGCTTGCCCCGTGCCGGGGACCAAGCGGCAGCAGGATCGGCGCGCAGGGCCAGGGCCGGTAAGGGCGCAGGCGCTGGATGTCGCGGCCCCTGGCGGCGGCGCGCAGGACATGGACCAGGTAGGGGACCTGCCGCATCGTGGCGACGATGGTCATGGCATCGCCGGTCGCCGCGACATCTCCGGCGGCAAAGATCGGGGCCTTGTCCGAAATCTGCAGCCAGGGATCGGTCACGATGCGCCCGTCATGGGCCAGCGGTGCATCGCCGAAGATGTCGGAACGGGCATGCGCGCCGGTGGCGGGCAGGACCAGATCGGCGTCGATCCGGCGCCCGTCCTCCAGCAGCAAGGGGCCGGTCAGGGGGCAGTCCTGCCGCGGCAGGATTGCGCGGCCCTGTATCACCGTGACGCCCATCCCGGCCAGCCGGGCATCCAGCATCCGCCCCAGCCGCTGCGGGAAACCGGGCATCAGTCGCGCCGTTGAGGAAACCAGCGTGACCGGCTTGCCGGGCAGGGCGGCGGCGATCTCGCCCGCCAGCTCGATCCCGACAGGCCCGGCGCCCGCGATGGCGATATGCCGGGCCTTGGCGATCCGCGCGGCGGTATCTGCCTGGCTGTCGCGGAAATCGTCCAGCGAATCGCCCCGCGGTTTCAGAAAGGCGGCATGGGACGAGCCGGTGGCGACCAGGATCAGGTCGGCATTGGCCGTCGCGCCGCCCGCCAGCGCGACGCCATCGGTCCCGACGCGCAGGGCGCGGTCGCGGATCACCCGGCCCCGCCGCAACAGCCGGTCATAGGGCAGGATGGCGCGTCCGGTCAGTTCGGGGTGGACCAGCGCGCGGATCATCGCGGGGGTGTGAACCATCGCCTCGCGCGGTTCGATCAGGGTGACGTCCATCTCGGCATCCAGCCGGCGGGCGACGGCGGTGCCGATGTAGCCGCCGCCGATGACGATCAGTCTGGGTGCCATGACGGGCCTTTCAGGTGGTGGTCCATTCAAACATGAAACGGCCGCCATGCAAGATGGCGGCCGCGGGTTTCGCCGGGTTCAGTGGGAAATCGCCTCGAGCGACTTGCCCCTGGTCTCGACCCCGAAAAGGCCGATGGCCAGCGCGGCGACGATGAAGGACCCCGCGCCAAGCGCAAACACGCCGGCGTTGCCAAGGGTCGGCAGCACGATCCCGATGATATAGGGACCAAGCAGCGACCCGATCCGCCCCACCGCCGAGGCGCAGCCCGCCCCGGTCGCGCGCGAACGTGTCGGGTAAAGCTCGGGCGTATAGGCGTAAAGCACCGACCACATGCCGAACAGGAAGAACTGCATCACCAGCCCGAACGAGATCAGCGTCGCCGTCGTCGTGGCATTGCCGTAGAAATAGGCCGCCGCCGCCGATCCGACCAGCATCATGATCGCGGTGGGCTTGCGCCCCCACCTGTCCAGAAGGATCGCCGCGGCGATGAAGCCCGGCACCCCGGCAAGCGAGATGGTGATCGTGTAGGTGACCGATTGCGAGACGCTGTGCCCGGCCTCTTGCAGCAGGGCGCTGAGCCATGTGGTCAGCCCGTAGAAACCCAGAAGGGCAAAGAACCAGACCGTCCAGATCATCAGGGTGCGGCTGGCATAGCCGTTGGACCACAGCTCGATGAAGGAAAAGCGGCGCGCGGCCTTGCTGCGCGTCGGCTCGGGCCGGGGTTCGGCCAGTTGCCGGCCTGCGGGCAGGCGGCGCAGGACGTTGGTCTCGATCCGGGTCATGACCTTTTCGGCCTCGGCCCGGCGGCCACGGTCGGCCAGCCAGCGCGGCGATTCGGGCACGAAGATGCGGATGACCAGCAGGAATGCCGCCGGGAAAGCCTGGAACAGGAACATCGTGCGCCAGTCGAAATGGGTCAGGAAGAACAGGCTGAGCAGCCCCGCCGCAATGAAGCCGATCGGCCAGAAGCCTTCCAGGATCGCCAGGTAGCGCCCGCGCTTGGCGCTTGGCAGGATTTCGGACACGATGGCCAGCGCGACCGGGAATTCCATCCCCATGCCAAAGCCCAGCAGCAGCCGGGCATAGCCCAGGGTCTGCGCATCGGGGGCATAGGCGCACCAGAGGCTGCCCAGCCCCCAGAAGATCATGCTGACCTGAAAGACCATCTTGCGTCCGAAACGGTCCGCGGCCATGCCCGCGATGGCCGCCCCCAGGAACATGCCGATGAAGCTCATGCTGGACAGCAGCCCGGCCTGGGCGGTGGTCAGCCCGAACTCGGCCCGGATCGAGCCGAGCAGAAAGGTCAGCGAGCCAAGGTCTATCGAATCGAAGAACCAGGCCGTCGCGATGATGCCGAAGATGAAGCGTTGATAACCCGTCATCGGCAGCCGGTCCAGGCGCGCGGCGATCATGGCATCCGTTGCCGTATCGTCAGGCCCTCGCACCGTTTCGGCAGATGGGCGCGGGGCCGTGATCCCCCCCGCACCTGTCGTGAGGTCTGTCATGTCGTCTCCTCCCTCTGAGTGCGGTCAAGCAAACAGATCTACTATTAGGATGCAACAAATATATCAGACGATGGGCAAAAATATGTTAAGCGCCCGAGCAGGGATCTCCGCCTGTTCCGCCTTGAAGCCGCGTTCCATGCTGATGAGGATCTGCCGGGCATTTTACCCCTCGCGGCGGTCCGAAACTTGCGGATTGCCGGGGTCCCGCTATCGGGCAGTTGAACGCAGACGGGCAAAATGCGATGTCGTGAGGGTCTGCCTGACAAAGGTCCGTTCGTGCCCGATTCCGAATCCAAGACGCCACTGGCCGATCAGCATCTCTTCCTGTCGCCTCAACTGAGCGAAGGCCAGGATTCGGGTGACGATATCGACCTGGATATCATCGCCAGCACCTATCGCTCGATCATCGACGAACATGCCTTCGATGAAATGGTTGCGAACTGGGGCGCCAAGCTTGCCCAGTCTGGCGCAGGCACCGGCCAGCCCAAGGTTTCCAAGGGGCTGTTCAGCCAGTTGCTGGCCTTTCGCAATACCCTGGAGCAGATGGACGTTCCGGCGGAAAACGACCCGCTGAAACTGGCGGTTTCCGAAGTGCCCGGTCCGGCGATGGTGCTGTCGCCCAACGGCAACATCGCTGTCGTCAATATCGCGGGCGAACGCGCGTTCGGCAAACGACAGGGCGCGCTCATGGACGCTGCCGTCATCGCGCCGAACTCGGTCGAGGATTATCGCGCGCTGCTGCGCGCCGCCACCGGGCAGGGCAACGCGGCGCAAGCGATCCTGACGATCCTGCCCGCAACCGAGGATTATGGAGAATCCTTCCTGGCCGAGGGCTATCTGATTCGCATGCCCGGCCAGAGCCGCGCGCATATCGCGATCCGCTCGCTGGAAATCGCGTGGGGGGCGGGTATCGCCGAGCGGCTGCAACAGGCCTTTGGCCTCACCCAGGCGGAATCCGAGGTCGCGCATCTGTTCTTTCGCCTGCGCAACCTGGAATCGATCGCGGCGCAGCGGGGTGTGTCGCTGCTGACGGTGCGCACCCAGGTCAAGACGATCATGGCCAAGATGGGCGCCCCGTCGAATATCGACCTGATGCGTCTGCTGGCGATGATCGCCAGCCGCGAACATGTCGGGTTCAGGGGCGAGGACCCTGTCTGGCACGACCCCCTGGGCCGTGAAAAGCTGATCGAGATGCCCGACGGACGCAAGATCGCCTGGACCTGGATGGGCGCCAGGCGGGGCGTGCCGGTGGTCATGCTGCGCGGATTGCCGATGACCTACCTGCTGCCCGGCGATGGAGAGGCCCGGCTGCACGATGCGGGTATCTGCCTTTATCTTCCGTCGCGGCCCGGTCACGGCAACAGCACGATGGACCCCTCGCTTGACGTGATGAGCGACAACCTGGTCGCATTGCGGGCCTTTCTCGACCAGGTCGTAGGACGCCCCTGCCTGGGTGTCGGCATGGCAAGCGGCACCTTGCCCCTTGTGGTCGAGGCGGTCGCAAACCCCTCGCGCTTCCACGCAATCCTGGCGGTTGGTTTCTCGTGCGGGATCGACCCTTCGGGGGTGCGTCGTCAGCCGCAGATCCAGCGTATCATGCTGCAACTGGCCGAGCGCGCGCCCTGGGTTGCCGAGCTGATGGCCAAATCCGGGCACAGGATGATGCGCCAGCACGGCCTGGACTGGTATCTGGATCGCGCGTTCCGCCATACGCCGCTGAACCAGCAAACGGTGCGCAATCCCGACTGGACGGCATTGATCCGAAACGCTTGCGAACATCTGCTGAAACAGGGTCACGCGACCTTCGTGCGGGAATTGCAGCTTTCGCGCCACGACATGGAGGGCGCGCTGCGGGAACTGCCCATCCCCATGCGGTATCTGGCGCCGCTTGAGGATAGCGCCGTGGACCTCGCGTCGTGCAGGCAGTTGGAACGGGACAATCCCATGATCACGGTCGAGCCGGTGCCCGGTGCGGCCGAACTGGTCTTCTACCAGCGCAACGATCTTATTCTTGATCGCATCATCGCCTCGGCGCGCCAAAACTGAAGGGCATACACCAATCGGCGTATGACAGTGCTGAACCGCACCGTCTAGATAGGTCATGCACGACGCAGGGACAGTTCGCGCATGGGGCGGTCTGTCCGGCGTGTAATCATGAGTGCCAAGCAGATCTTCGGACTGTCGATTTCGCAATGCAACGAGGGATTGATGAGCAGCGCAACCATCACGCAGCCCCACCGCCAAACACCGGAATATGTGACCAACCCGGACATGGCAGCCTTCACCATCGGGCAAATCGCCATTGCCGCGTTAAGGGAAGACGGCGCGCTTTCCGTGGATGGGCTGCGCAAACACCTGGCCCGGATCGCCCTGAGGGGCGATGACGCTGCCGCTGCGCGTGTAAGCCCGGACATGGCCATTGCGGCGCTTCGCCATATCGAATCCTTTTTGCAGCACGAAGCTGCCTGAGCAAGCCATCGGAACCAGCATTTCGGACCATTTCCTCTGCCCGGTTGTTCGCAGGCGCGGGACAAGGCCCGCTTCCAGGGTGATCGGCGCCATGCCGGAATCGACTTAATGGGGTCCGCGCCGAAAAGGGTGGCTCCGGGTCGTAACCGATGCCCGGCTCATCGCTGGACGGCGATTTCCGGCGCGGGCAGTAGCAAAGACTCTGGGCGTGGCCCAATCTGATCCACAGCCACCCGCGCCGCTAAACCCCGGACGGACCATTGCCCCGAATGCGCGCCGAATTGGCGAATGTCTTTCTGAACCAGTCTTCAAGCAGGCGCTTGTCATGGGCGAAGCGCTCGGTGCTGTTGCGCGCGGCGGGGTCGGCGAGATAGTTCATGTCGCTGAGCCGAACCTCGTCCCGCGCCAGCACCTGGCCGCCTTGGGTCAGAGTGTAGCGGAACCGGATCCGCGGCGGCGTGGTCGCGCGCATGATGCGGACATCGCGATAGTCGAAGTTCCACGGCTCGAAATCGCCCGCAAGGTCGATGTCCAGCACCTCGATCGCCAGGTCCTGCCCGGCAGGCAGGTGGCGGGCGGCCAGCCCTTCGAACGCCTTGTCGAACTCGGCCAGCGCCGAGGCGCGGCTGCGCTCCTGCCGGAATTCGCGGTCCCGGAACCTTTCGGGTGCGACATAGGTGACGGTGACTTCGGCAGCGGCCGGAAGCGGCGCAACCGCCAGCAGCGGCAGCGCGAGCGCGGCGGAAAGACAGAGTGCCCTGAGCATGAACAACCTCCGCGTCATGGGTCTGCATCTGACCATATGGTGACGGTCGCGCCGGAATGCAAAGCCGAGGCGGGCAGGTCGGTGCCCCGCCATTTCGCGGGGATGGATGCAAGGCTGAGGTCGTGCGGATTGCCGTCTGCGCGGCGGTTGACAACCTTGTCCCGGCTTCGCATCCTGCGGTTTCCACCAGGGGGGTCCCGTCAAGGGGCTGAGATTCTGCTGGGCCGCAAGGCAGCGCAGTGACCCTATGAACCTGATCCAGTTCATACTGGCGTAGGGACGGTGCGGATGCCCTGCCGGTCGCATGCGGCCAATATGGGGGCATTCTCCTTCCCGTCAGTGCCTGGGTCTCCATTGCTGCGACGCGAGGAGCCTCGACATGACAACCAACGAAACCCCGACGGTGACGACCGGACCGCTGCCCGCCTCGGCCAAGGTGTTCAAGCCGGGTGTGATCCACCCCGATATCCGCGTGCCCATGCGCGAGATCGCCCTGCGTCCAAGCGCGGGCGAGCCGCCGGTGACGGTCTATGATTCCTCGGGGCCATATACCGATCCGGCGGCCCGGATCGCCATCGAACGCGGCTTGCCGCGCCTGCGCGAAGGCTGGATCACGGCGCGCGGCGACGTGGAAACCTATGACGGGCGGCATGTGAAGCCCGAGGATAACGGCTTCGTCTCGGGTGATCGGCTGACGCCCGAATTTCCCACCCGCCACCGGCCCTTGCGGGCGCGCAGCGGCAAGGCGGTCACCCAGCTTGCCTATGCCCGCGCCGGCATCGTCACGCCCGAGATGGAGTTCATCGCCATCCGCGAGAACCTGGGCCGCAAGGCGCTGCGCGATGCACCTCGGGACGGACAGGATTTCGGCGCCGCCATCCCCGATTTCGTGACGCCGGAATTCGTGCGCGACGAGGTGGCGCGCGGGCGGGCGGTGATCCCGTCCAACATCAACCACCCCGAGGCCGAACCGATGATCATCGGCCGCAATTTCCTGGTCAAGATCAACGCCAATATCGGCAACTCGGCAGTGACCTCTTCGATGGCCGAAGAGGTCGAGAAGATGGTCTGGGCCACCCGCTGGGGCGCGGATACGGTGATGGACCTGTCCACGGGCCGCAATATCCACAACATCCGCGAATGGATCATCCGCAATTCGCCCGTGCCCATCGGCACCGTGCCGCTTTACCAGGCGCTGGAAAAGGTCGGCGGCATCGCCGAGGACCTGACTTGGGAGGTGTTCCGCGACACGCTGATCGAACAGGCCGAGCAGGGTGTGGATTACTTCACCATCCATGCCGGGGTGCGGCTGCACATGATCCCGCTGACGGTGGAGCGCGTGACCGGGATCGTGTCGCGTGGTGGGTCAATCATGGCGAAATGGTGCCTGCATCACCACCGCGAAAGCTTCCTCTATGAACGTTTCGACGAGATTTGCGACATCATGCGCGCCTATGACGTCAGCTTCAGCCTGGGCGACGGGCTGCGTCCGGGCAGCATCGCCGATGCCAACGACGCGGCGCAATTCGCGGAACTGGAGACCCTGGGCGAATTGACGCAGATCGCCTGGGCCAAGGACTGCCAGGTCATCATCGAAGGCCCCGGTCATGTGCCGATGCACAAGATCAAGGAGAACATGGACAAGCAGCTTGCCGTCTGCGGCGAGGCGCCGTTCTATACCCTTGGCCCGCTGACCACCGACATCGCGCCGGGCTACGACCATATCACCAGCGGCATCGGCGCAGCGATGATCGGTTGGTTCGGCACGGCGATGCTGTGCTACGTCACCCCCAAGGAGCATCTGGGCCTGCCCGACCGCGACGACGTGAAGGTGGGCGTCATCACCTACAAGATCGCCGCCCATGCCGCCGACCTTGCCAAGGGACACCCGGCGGCCAGGATCCGCGACGACGCCCTGTCCCGCGCCCGGTTCGAGTTCCGTTGGGAGGACCAGTTCAACCTGTCGCTGGACCCGGAAACGGCGCGCAGCTTCCACGACCAGACCCTGCCGAAAGAGGCGCATAAGGTGGCGCATTTCTGCTCGATGTGCGGGCCGAAGTTCTGCTCGATGCGGATTTCCCACGACATCCGCGCCGAGGCGCAGAAGGAAGGCATGGCGAAGATGGCGCAAAAATACCGCGAGGGCGGCGACCTCTACATGCCGGTGAATGACGGGGCCTGAGCAGAGAGATCCCTCGGGCGGTTTCGCACAGGCGAAACCGCATCGCTCATGGCAGGCTCTGCCCGACGAGCAGAGCCTATTGCGCAAGCCATTCTGCCGCGTCGCGCTGAACTGGCTCGGGCTGGCGGCCCTGCTCTGCTGGTGACGTGGCGCGGACAGGACAGGGTTGCCGATTGCTTTATCTGCTATCGCGTCCCTTGGTTTTCATGGAATGAAATATTTATTACAAAAACGGGAAAATTTTCGACATTCGTCAGGGTCAATCGATGCTGGTCATGGTCTTCAAGAACTTGGGAAATTCGCAAAAGGTGGTTGTATTGTTATTGAAATTTATAGTCATAACTTGATCTGATCGTCGTCAGGACCATTCTGGTTCCGAAGCGTATCGGGTATCTATTTCTGAAATTTTTATTGCAATACTGGATGACCTTGCTGATAGTTCCCTTCGAAAGGGAGCCAATTCATGCTGCACACGGCCAACCGCATCACAAGCGCGACACCATCGGAAAGCCTTCTCGACGGCTTTCAGCCCGACTTCGAATTCACGCCCATTGACCCCTTGCCCGAATCGGAGTTCGTCGAGCGGCTGCGCCATATCCGGCGCGAGGCCACCATCGCCGGGCATGACGTGATCCTGGCCCATGCCGACAGCATCGGGGCCTATCGGGTGTCGAATTCCTATCTGCGCTATCTCTGCGACTGGATGCGCGAGGGGGTTCTGGTCATTCCTACCGACGAAAACCTGCCTCTGACCCTGTTTTCCTTCTACAGCAGTTCGGTCCTGCTGCCACCGGGAGGCGAGCCTGTGCTGGTCGAAGATATCTGGCAGGTTGGAACATGGGGCCGCGAAACCTACAACCGCCCCGGTCGCACCGTCGACCGCGTGGTCGAGGCGGTTGCCCTTTATCTGGAAGGCAACGGATTTTCTGCCAGCCAGATCGGCCTGTTTGGCGATGCGACTTCGCAGCCGTATTGGGCCGGTTTGCAGGCACGCCTGAAGCGTAGCCGCTTCGTGCCGGATGCGGGTATCCTTGAACGGATGCAACGCCGCCGCAGCAAGCGCGAGCAGGCCATCATTCGCGCTGCGGCGCAACTGGCCAGCATCGGCATGCAGGCGGCGTATCACGTTACGCGGCCGGGCGTGACGGATCACGAGATCTATGCCGCCTTCACCTTCGCCCAGATGGCGCGGGGCGGTGAATGGGGGGACGGCTATCAGATCGGCGTCAACCGTTTCGGCACCCATTGCGGCAAGCCTTACGGCCATGTCGTGCGGCCCGGCGACCTGATCAACCTCTATATCTCGGCGGTCAGCTATCACGGCTATACCGCCCAGATCGCCCGGATGATCGCCGTGGGCGACATCACCGACAAGCAAGAGGAGGTGCTGCAAATGTGCCTCGAGGGGGTCGAGGCCGCCGCGGCCTGCGTTCGTCCCGGCGCGCTGGTCTCGACGGCGGCGGATGCCTCGTTCGAGCCTTACATCCGGCGGGGCTATCTGAATTCCGCTGATAGCCGGACGATGCCCTACAACTGGGCGGCCAATGACGACGGTTCGCCCCGCCTGATCCCGCGCCGTCACGTCCCGGACGCCGATTGGGAGGCGATGGGCCGCAAGCTGATGCATGTCTATCCCGCAACCCACGGTCCCCATAATCCGAATGTCGGGCATTCGGTCTCGATGCCGAAATTCCAGCCCTACAACATCGCCTCGAACAACCATGACCGATTCGAAGAGGGGATGACCTTCGTTCTGCATTCGCAATGGCTGGAACCCGAGGTGGCCGGCGCGAATATCGGGGATTGCTATCTCGTCACGGATGACGGCTGCGAAAACCTGAGCCGTCACACCCCCCTTGCACCCCATCGTGTGCCGGTCTGACGCGCCGGCGGCCAATAAGACAACGACCGACCAACAGGAGAAAGAAATGACCGTTTCATCCATTGCGCGCGCCGCGCTTCTTGCCTCGGCCGTCGCGTTTCCGCTGCATGCGCAAGAGCCGGTGACGCTGGTGATCGCGAATTCGCAATGGCTCGACGCCCTGCGCGGAGACAGCCTGTGGAGCGTGCTGAAGGAATACGAGACCGAGGCGCCGAATGTCCGCCTGGAGGCGCTGGGCGTTCCGTCGAAGGATTACGGCGACAGGATGATGACCGAATTCGGGGCCGGAATGGGACCGGATATCGCCATCTTGCAGGAAGGCGTGTTCTTTGCGCTTGCCGATGCGGGTCTGCTGGTCGATGTCGGCGAGGCGGTGGAAGGCGTCGAACTGAACGCCACCAAGGACAACGGCATCCTTGACGGGGTGACGCTGGGGGTCCCCTGGCAACGCGCCGTCTATGCGCTGATCTACAATGCGGACCTGGTGGAGCGGGCCGGTGTGACGCCGCCCACGACGGTTTCGGAGCTGATCGCCAGCGCGCAGGGCGTGCAGGCCGAAACCGGGGCGATCGGCTTCACCTCGCGCCACCAGATCAGCGATTTTTCCGGGTTCTACATGGACTTCCAGAACTGGGCCTATGGTTATGGCGTGGATTGGGTCGATGGCGACGGCAATCTGACCATCAATACACCCGAGGCCGCCGAGGCCATCGCCGCCTTCAAGCAGGTCTACGATGCGCGGATCATCCCCATCGGGGACGACATGCCGACGCAGCGCACGCGCTTCAAGGAAACGCAGGTCGGATTCAGCATCGACAATTCGGGCGGCACGCTGAACATCGCGTCGGGCGGAGCGATGGACAGCGGGCTGATCGAATCGATGCCGCTGCCTTTTCCCCATCCGGGCGCGCATCAGCAGATCTATGTCGCCGTGAACGCCAACAGCAAACACCCCGATGAGGCGATGGCCTTTCTGAAATGGCTGGTCACGCCCGAGGCACAGGCGGCCCTGCGCAAGGCTTCGGGGCCGGATGCGCTGGCGACCGACGTGCCGCTGGACGAGGCATTCGTGGCCGACAACCCCTGGGCGCCGGTCTTTGCGGAACTGGCGACGGATTCCCGCTCGGTTCTGATCCCCGGCTATGAGGTCGAAACCACCCAGATCATGCGCCCCGTCATGGAGGCCGTCGAAGAGGTTCTGGTGACGGGCATCGCCCCCGAGGATGCGTTGGCAAAGGCCCAGGGCAGAATCGACCAGATGTTCTGAGTGACGCGGCGCAACGCAGGAGGCCCTCATGGCATATTCTTCGCAATCCGCGCAGCCTGTGGCCGTGCGGCCCACGACAGGCGGGCGCCCGGCGGCGACGGCAAGGCTCAGACGGTTGCTGCCCTATGCCTTCATGGCGCTGCCGGTCATCTACCTTGCCGTCTTCATGTTCTGGCCGCTGGGCCGCCAGATCTGGCTCAGCTTCACCCGCACGCGGCTGGCCAATCCCAATCGCAGCGAATTCATCGGGTTGCGCAATTATGAAAGGCTGTTCGACAGCCCGGACTTCTACTCGGCGCTGTATGTCACGCTGGTTTACTCGGCGCTGGCCGTCGTCATCGGCGTGGCCATCGGAACCGTGGCCGCGCTGGCGCTGAACCGTCCGTTTCCGGGCCGGACGCTGGTGCGGGCCATCCTGCTGTTTGGATGGGCCGTGCCGAACGTGGCGGCTGCGCTGGTCTGGCTGTGGATCTTCAACGAACGGTCCGGCGTGCTGAACAGCATCGTGACCAGCCTGGGGCTGGAGCGGATTTCCTGGCTGACCAGCACCGATATGGCGCTGTCCTCGGTCCTGCTGGTGACGGTCTGGCAGGTCGCGCCCTTCGTCATGCTGGTCATGCTTGCCGCCCTGCAATCCGTCCCGCAAGAGGTGAAGGAGGCCGCCCGCGTCGACGGTGCGGATGCGCTGAACATCTTTCGCGCGGTGACGCTGCCGCATGTGATGCCGACGCTGCAATTGGTGTCGCTGCTGGTCGCGGTCTGGTCGATCCGGCGCTTCGACATCATCTATCTGCTGACCGGCGGCGGCCCGATCGGCAGCACCAGCACCCTGATCGTCAAGCTGCGCCAGGTCGCTTTCGAGAACCACGATCTGGGCCTTGCCAGCGCCTATGGCGTGATCGGCCTGATCCTCGCGCTTCTGGTCGCCGCGATCCATGCGGCCTTCAACCGTCGTCGGCAGAAAGGACAAAGTTGATGAACCGGCTGACCTCCGCCACCCGCTCGTTGCTGCATATCCTGCTGATCGTGGTGCTCGTCATCTTTGGCGGTTTCCCGATCTACTGGATGGCCACGACCGCGCTTTCCACCAATGCCGAGCTTTACAACACCGGACAGGTGCCCTGGCCGCAACTGTCGAACCTTCCCGCCGCAGCCGAGGAGCTGGCGAAACTTCCTCTTCTGCGCTGGCTGACCAATACCGGCATCGTGGCGGTCGGAACGACGCTTCTCAGCCTGATCCTCGGCTCGCTCGCGGGTTATGGGCTGAGCCGGTTCCGGTTTCATGGAAAGGGCATCATCGGCTTTCTGCTGTTCATGACGCAGGTCGTCCCCGAGGCGCTGATCCTCGTCCCGCTTTACGCGATGTTCATCAGCCTTGGGCTGCTCAACAGCCTGACCGGGCTGGTGCTGGCCAATGTCGGCTTTTCGCTGCCCGTCGCGGCCTTCATCATCAAGGGCGCGATCGACGCGGTTCCCTATGAGATCGAGGAATCCGCCGCCGTGGACAACTGTCCCCGGATCAGCGTCCTGACCATGATCGTGCTGCCGATCATCGCGCCCTCGCTGGCGGCGGCGGCGGTGATCGCCTTCTTCGCGGGGTGGAACGAATACCTCTTTGCCGCGACCTTCCTGATGGACAGCAGCCTGTGGCCCGCAAGCGTCGGCCTTGCCTCGTTCATCGGCCAATATGAAACGCCGCTTTCCGCGGTGATGAGTTCGGCGCTGATCTTCAGCCTGCCCGCCGTCGTCTTCTTCCTGCTGATCCAGCGCAAGATCGTCGCGGGGATCACCGCCGGCGCCGTGAAAGGATAATCACATGCCCCATATCCAGCTTGACCGCGTTCGCAAAAGCTTTGGCAACGCCCAGGTGATCCCACAATTCGACGCCGACATCGAGGATGGTGAATTCCTTGTCCTGCTGGGGCCGTCGGGCTGCGGGAAATCGACCCTGCTGCGCATGATCGCCGGGCTTAGCGACATCACCGGCGGGGCGCTGCGTTTCGACGGCACCGATGTCGGGACCTGGACACCCAGCCAGCGCGGCGTGGCCTTCGTCTTTCAGTCCTATGCGCTTTATCCGCATATGACCGTGCGCGAGAATATCGCCTTTCCGCTGCTGATGGACCGCTTTCGCAAATGGCATCATATCCCCGTCGTCAGCAGTTTCGTGCGCTGGCGGATGATGAACGAACCCGATATCGTCGAGCGGACCGACCGGATGGCCGAGCAACTGGAACTGACGGCCCTGATGGATCGCCGCCCGGCCCAACTGTCCGGCGGCCAGCGGCAGCGCGTGGCGCTGGCGCGTTCGCTGGTTCGCGATCCGTCGCTTTACCTGCTGGATGAGCCGCTCTCAAACCTTGACGCCAAGCTGCGCACCCAGATGCGGTCCGAGATATCGGCCCTGCACCAGCGGGTGCGCAAGACCTTCATCTACGTCACCCACGATCAGGTCGAGGCAATGACGATGGCCACCAAGATCATCGTGATGAACAAGGGCGAAATCCAGCAGGTAGGCACACCGGACGAAATCTATGAACGTCCTGCGAACACCTTCGTGGCGCGTTTCGTGGGCGCGCCGCCGATGAATCTGCTGAACGTCGGCATAGAAGACGGCCATCTTTCCCTTGAGGGTTGCCGCTGGCAGGCGGGCCATGCGTTGCCTTCCGAAAAGGATGCGATTCTTGGCATCCGGCCCGAGAATTTCCGGCTCATGCCGCAGGGCCAGGGTGATATCCCTGTCGAGATCGCGCTTGTCGAGCGGTTGGGGGCCGAGGTCATTCTGGGCTGCCGGGTCGTTTCCGAAGGGAACGTCTCTTCCGGCACGTTGTTGCGGCAGGATCTGCTTTTCGTGCGGCTGCCGGGGAATCCGGGCCTTTCCCACGGCGATCGGGTGGGGCTGAGTTACGATCCCTCGAAGATCAACTGGTATTCGCAGGCGACTGGCGTGGCAATCGACACGCCCGCGCAAGGCTTGCCGCAATCGGCATGAAGGACAGGACCATGACCGCTTTTCACGTTACCGCCACGGGCCACAGCCTGAACTATCTGCCGGAATATGTCGCGGTGGATCAGGGCTTCTTCGCAGATGAGGGGCTTGAGGTCACCGCCAGCGTGCCCCGCCCGTGGGATCGGGTGCTGGACGATCTGCGCGAGGGGACGGCCAGCGCCGCGCTTGGCGGGATCTGGGTGCCCTCGATGTATCGCGGCCGGGCCGATCACCTGGTGCCGTTCGCACAGATCGCGGCGCGCGCGCCCCTTGCCCTTGTCGGGCGCGAACGGGCCGAGGATTTCCACTGGCGGAACCTGCCGGGAAAGACCGTCCTGATGAAGGGAAGCAACGGCGCAAGCGTCGGCCTCTACCTCAAGATGCGGATGCGGGAAGAGGGGCTGGACCTCGCAGGCAGCGGGTTCATCCAGGACCTCGACGGGGCAATGCTGTCCCAGCTTTTTCTGGGCGGGATGGGGGACTACCTGGTGACCGACTATCCCGGCGCGCTGAAACTGGCGGCCGGGGGGCGCTGCCATATCGTCCAGGCCTTTCCCGTCGAGGGCGGCCCGATCCCCTGGAGCGTCTATTACGCGCTTGGGCCGGCGGATGACGCGCGGTTGCAGCTTCAGACGGCATTCTGCCGGGCCTTGCAGCGCGGGATGGACTGGATCGCGTCCCGCGAACCCGAATCCTATATTGATTTTCTCACCCGCACCTTTCCCGCCCTGCCGCCCGAGGTTTTGTTGCAAGCCGCGCGAACCTATCGCGCGCATGGCATGTGGACGACCCCGAGGATCGACCCCGAAGGCTATGAAAGATGGCAGCACGGCATCGCCGACGGGCATCTGATCGAGCAACCGATTCCCTACGAGGTTCTGAACGATTCCCGGCCCACCGCACCGTCGAAACCCGCAGAATGAAGATCGCGGTCATCAATCCCAACACCACACAGGCGATGACCGGGATGATCGGCGCGGCGGCGCGGCGTGCTGCCGGGCCGGGAACCCGGATCCTGATCGACCAGTCGCCCGCAGGCCCGGCCGCCATCGAAGGTCCCTTCGACGGCGCGCTTTGCGTGCCGGGCCTGTTGCAGGCGATCCGAAAGGCGGAACAGGACGGGGCCGCCGCCCATGTCATCGCCTGTTTCGACGATACCGGCCTGGATGCCGCCCGCGCCATGTCCGCGCGCCCGGTGATCGGGTTGGGCGAGGCGGCCCTGCACATGGCCAGCCTGCTTGCGCAGCGGTTTTGCGTGGTGACGACCCTTTCACGCTCGGTTCCGACCTTGCGGGCCAACATCCTGCGCTATGGTTTCGACCGCCGCTGTCCGCAGGTGCTGGCCAGCGACATCCCGGTTCTGGATCTTCACCGTGCCGGAAGCGGTGCGAAGGAACGTATCGCTGAACTGATCGGCACCGGGTTGCGCAACGGGGCCGAGGCTGCGGTTCTCGGATGTGCGGGAATGGCCGATCTGGCGAACGAACTGACGCGGGAATTGGGCGTCCCGGTCGTTGACGGCGTCGATGCTGCCGTCCGGCTGGCCGAAGCTCTTGCCGCATCAGGCCACCGCCCGTCCAAGATTGGGGGTTGGGCGTTGCCGTCGCGTATTGATGAGCTTCCACCTGTCGCGGGGTAGCCTCTCCGTTACTCGCGGCGCGGAGTTGCGACCTGATCCATCAACTCGACATAGCGGTCTATGCGCTGGAAGCGGGCGACGCTTTCCTTTTCCTGGCGGGCGAAGATGTGCCAGCAGATATAGTCGATGATCGTCGTGGCTGCCGAAAGCGAGTTGAACGGTGCAGGGGAATGGCAGCGGCAACGGATCACATGATCGGCCGTTCTGGCGCTTTCGGCTGCGCTGATATCGGTGATGAGCGTTACAACGGCGCCAGCGGATCGTAGCTCGCTTATCAGGCGCGGAAGCAGTTTCGGCCGGCGCCGGAATGCGAACACCATGACCAGATCGCCCTTTCGCACGCCGGCCAGTTCATGCGCCATCGACGTGCCGGTCGCAGGCAGAACGCGAACGTCATCCTTGACCAGCCCGAAGTAATGCGCCGCATAATGGGCAAGGCCGAAGCCGTTGCGCAATCCGATGATCCAGACCCGTTCCGCCGAAGTGCTTGCAGAGCATATCGCATCGAGCGTGGCCGCAGGAATGCCGTTCACCGTGGCATGGATATTGTTGATGGTGGATTGGACCACCGTCGAAAGGGACAGCACACCCGGAGAGGTTTCCGGCTTGTCCAGAACGCCGCCCTGCGGTGAACCCCAATGCGTCGCTTCGCGGATCTGGCGCTTTGCCGCCGGATACGAGCTGTATCCAAGTGTGCGGATCAGCCGTGCGGCAGTGGCGGTGGACACCTGCGCCTCTCTGGCAAGTTCGGCGGCGGTATAAAGCGCCAGATCCATCTGATGTTCCAGCATGACATCGGCAAGGCGCCGCTCTGCCGGCGACAGCGAGGCATAGGCAGCATAGATGCGCGCTTCGAGAGATCGTGTCGAACTGTTCATCTTGCGCTCGGTGGCTGGGGCGGAAATGACACCAGCCTAATGGACAGGGCACCATGCCTCCAGAGGAAAAGGCGGAAGGGGATACCGTATATCGGGAAGGATTATATCGGGAAGGATTGGGCCTTTGTTGCCCCGTTGCGATCCGGCGGAACTGGATGGCGTTTGATGCCCTTGGGCCAGACCGAACGGATCAAACGCCATCGGCAGGGATGTTCGGGGTCGATGGCGGCCTGAAGCTTTCGGACCGCCCCTTGTTGTCAGATCGCGGCCAGCGCATGTCGGGTTTCGGTCAGCAGCCGGTCCACGTCGCTTTCCGAGAACACCAGCGGCGGACGGATCTTCAGGATATTGGCGTGATGACCGGTGGCCGAGATCAGGACACGCCGTTGCCGCAGACCGTCGACCACGGCCAGGGCTGTGGCCGAATCCGGTTCCTTGCTGTCGTGGTCCTTGACGAATTCGACCCCGATGTAGAGACCTGCGCCACGCACGTCCCCGATGCGTCCATCCTCTTGGGCGATCTTGCGCAGCCCCTCCTGGATCATGGTGCCGATACGCGCCGCGTTCTCTTGCAACCTGTCGTCGCGGATCACATCGAAGGTTGCCTTTGCCGCTGCGACAGCCACGGTGTTGCCGCCGAACGTGTTGAAATAGCGCATTTCGTTGCCGAAGCGCTCGATCACCTCGCCGCGTATCGCGACCGCCGCGACGGGGAAACCATTCCCCATCGGCTTGCCCAAGGTAACGATGTCCGGCACCTGTCCATGACGCTGGAATCCCCAAAGCCGGTCGCCCGACCGTCCGAATCCCGCCTGCACCTCGTCGGCGATGACCACTCCGCCGGCGGCATGAACGACCTCGGTGATCTGCTGCAAGATGTCGGTCGGATGGGCATAGATGCCATCGGAAGAGAACAGGGAATCCGCGATGAAGGCGGCGATGCCTTCGCCGCGACGTTCCAACTCGTCGATTTCATGCTGGACCTGACGGGCCAGTATGGCGCCGATCTCGGCCGGCTTCATGCGATAGGAATCTGGTGCGGATATACGGCGCACCCACTGCCCCAGCGGGCTTTTCTTGCCAAGCGAGGGCGACAGCCCCGCCGTCAGATGCGAGTTTCCGGTATAGGCCTCCGAGGTGATGACGATACCCTTCCGCCCGGTCTGATGCATGGCGATGCGCAATGCCAGATCGTTCGCCTCGGAGCCGGTGCAGGTGAACATGATGTGTTCGATCGGAGCGCCGAAACTGGGCACGATCTGTTCGGCGAATGCCAGAATGCCTTCCTGCACATAGCGGGTATGGGTGCAGAGCGTCTGCATCTGCCGATGCACGGCCTCGACCACCCGCGGGTTGCAATGGCCGACCGACACGACGTTGTTGTAGGCATCGAGATATTCATTCCCGTCGCGGTCCCACATTTTCGTGCCCAGCGCGAGGCTGATCTGAACCGGCTCGGCATACATCAGCCGATAGGCCGGACCCAGCAGGCGGCGGCGCTGGCGGATCATGTCCTGCATCGCCGGATCAAGCCTGTCCATGTCGTCCGGGTCGAACCCGTTCACCATGCCGATATTGATACGGGGCTTGTCATTGGCATTCATATCCGTGCCTCCTCTGTATTGCGGGCCGCCTCGCTTGCGGCGCTTGATGCGAATGTCTGGCTGATTTCGTCCGCTGGCAGGCTGAGAAACCGGCGCAGTTGGCCCCAACCCTGATGGGTGTTTCGCATGATATATGGCTCATTATCCGGAAACTGCCGGGCGCGCCATGTCGTGATCAATGCGCGCGCGATGACCCGAGCCATGATCAGATGGGGCAGAACCTCGATTTCCTCGGCGGTCAGGTCGGCCACGGCAAGATAACCGGCAAGCAGGTTGCGGCAGGGTTCAAACATTGCCGGTCCGCCTGCGGGGTCGAGTTGATTGAGCAGCGCCGTCGAAAGATCGACCACGATATAGGTGCGCACTGCATCGCCGAAATCGATCACGCCGGTCACGAAAGCCGGACTGTTCCGGTCGACGACGATGTTGGAGCGGCTGAAATCGTTGTGCAGCACCTGACGGCGGCAGACCTTCAGCCTGCTCTCGATCTGGTTGAAGCGATCCAGTCCTTCGGCCAGCATGGCGCGGTGTCCGGGATCGGCCACGCCGTCCAGCAGAAAGGCAAGCTTCGGCAGGTGCTGAACATCCCATGCAATTTCCCGCTCGTCATGTGGATGAGAGAAGTCGGCCGTGGCAAGCCGCAACCGCGCCAGGGTGGCGCCGACCCTGGCCAATTCGTCGCCAGCCGGTTCGAGCCGGTCAAGCGGCATGCCCTCCAGATAGGTAAGCATCCGAACCATCCGTGACTGCCCATGACCATCCGCGATGGTGAAGAAAGACCGGCCATCACGGTTACCGATGATGCGGGGCACGGGCAGGTCGGGATCGGTCCTTGCCAGATGGTCCAGCAAGTCGGCTTGAAGCGCCAGTTCGTTCGGATCCTCGTCGGGATTCGAGAACTTGACGATGAACCGTTCCCGCGTGGGGGTGGTCAGCAGGAAGGTATCGTCCTTTTCGGTGTCCAGGCGCTTGAGAGTGCCGGCCACGTTATAATATGCCCCCAGCACCGTCAGCGCCTCGTCGGCAGGGATCGACCTGAACGGCGTTGCAAGGCCACCGGCGCGTAGAAGATTGGTCGAGGACATCGGATGCCTTTCAGATCGAGTGGAATAGGGCGGGATGCTCCCGCCCCTGCTTCATGCGTTGGGCTGACGTTGCGAGCTGTGCCACGGCAGGGCGACCCTCTCCATCACGTCGACGGCGTAGAACAGGATCGTGCCCATCACACCCAGCAGCACCAGTGAAACGAAGACCCGCGTGGTGTCGAACTGGCCCTGCGCGGTCAGGACCAGGAAGCCCAGTCCCCGGCCTCCGGCGACGAATTCCCCCACGATGGCGCCGACCAGCGCGAAGGAGATGCCGACCTTCATGCCCGAAAACAGCGAGGGCAGGGCGTTCGGCACCCGGATCTTGTAGATGATGTCGAATTTCGAGGCCCGCGTCGCCTTGGCAAGGTTCAGCATGTCCGGATCGACCGAGCGCAGGCCCAGCACCGTGTTGATCACGATGGGAAAGATCGCCAGCATGACCGCCACGGCCAGTTGCGACGCCATGCCGGTGCCCAGCCAGATCACGAACAGCGGCGCCAGGGCGACCTTGGGCACCGAATTGACCGCGATGAGCAGGGTATAGACCGTGCGTTCGAGGAACTTCGACTGCACGATGCCCACGGCCATGATCACCCCGAGCGCGACCGAAATGGCAAAGGCGATACCCGTCGTCGAAAGGGTATAAAGCATGTTGCGGATAAAGACCCAGGGGCTTTGCATGAAGGCCGCCCAGATGGCCGAAGGCGCGGGCAGGATGATGGCGGGGGGATTGAATATCCGCACTCCGACCTCCCACAGCGCGATCGTGCCGAGCAGCACCAGGACGATATCCAGCGAGCGATTGTCCCGCATCAGCTTTGCGGCGAAACTGTTTTTCATTCCTGAATGACTCCGAGTTCGGCAAAGTGATGGCGGATGCGCTGGGCATAGACCCCGAAGGCTTCGGTTTCGCGGATGGACAGCGGGCGAGGGCGCGGCAGGTCAACGTCGAAGACATCGACGATCCGACCCGGCCCGCGCGACATCATCACGACCCGGTCGGCGAGAAACACCGCCTCCGAGATCGAATGAGTGATGAAGATCACCGTCTTGTTGCTGCCTTGCCAGATGCGGGACAATTCGACGTTCAGATCGTCGCGGGTCATCGCATCCAGCGCGCCGAAAGGTTCGTCCATCAGCAGCAGATCGGGATCGCAAAGCAAGGCCCGGCAGATCGAGGCGCGCTGCCGCATGCCGCCCGAAAGCTCCCACGGGTGACGGTTTTCAAACCCTTTCAGCCCGAAGCGTTCCAGAAGCTGCATCGCACGATCCCGATATTTCGCGCGCGAATGGCCCAGGAACTCCGCTTGCAGCAGCACGTTGTCCAGGATGGTGCGCCAGTCCAGCAGCACGTCGCGCTGAAAGACGACGCCCATCCGGTCGGGTGGGCCAGCCAGAGGCCTGCCCGAGACCGAAATGCTGCCCGAGGTAATGTCCTCAAGTCCCGCGATGCATTTCATCAGGGTGCTTTTGCCGCACCCGCTTGGGCCGACGATGCTGATGAACTCACCCGGCTGGACGTCCAGGTTGATATCGCTCAGGGCGACAATCTCTCCATGAGGCGAGGGATAGATCTTGTCCGTGGCGCTGACGCGAAGATACGGCTCGGCCGGAGGTGTGACCGTCATGTTCATGCCCGTTTCCTTATTCGGGAATCAGGTCGTTGGTGAAATAATCACCGACCTGCCAGCCGGAGGTGACGACCCCTGCCCGTTCCATCCCTTCCAGCGCGAGTTCCCAGTCCTCCGCTGCCTGCCAGCCGATCGGTTGACCCTCGGTTGCTGGGGTGTCGAAATATTCGACCGAGAGACGGATCTGCTCGCGCAGAACATCAGGATTCAGCATGGCATCCGGCCGCTGCGCCATCATGGCCTCGACGCCCAGATCGGGGTTTTCGGCCAGTTCGGCCCAGGCGCGCTGTTGCACTTCGACAAGTTTCCTGAGGTCGTCGGCCCGATTCTGGAGAGTCTGATCCGAGGCGATCAGGCCATAGCTGGGGAAATAGAGATCGGCAGCATCCGAGGTCACGCATTTCGACGGACGCGACGCCTCGGCCAGCGGCAGGGCAGAGGAAACGGTGGACATCATCCCGTCTGCACGACCGGCCGTATAGGTTCCCCACAGGGCTGATGCGTCGACGAACTCGATGGTGGTGTTGTCGCGGTCGAGTTCCCCGGCGGCAAGGAAAGTGTCGATATAGGGCGCCCAGGGGCTGGCGGCAAAGACGACCAGGGTCATGCCCCTCAGATCCTCGACCTTTTCGATGGGGGCATCCTTGTCGACGAGAACGCAAAGATCGGTGCGGCGGACGAAACCTGCAAAGGACGTCACCTGCGCCCCGCCCTGACGGGCCGACGGGACCAGGCCAAGCTGGATCTGGCCGACATCGGCCTGCCCCGCGTTGACCAGTTGCAACGTGTTGCCCGACCCGCGCCCATCCTGAATATCGACCGACAGCCCGGCTTCCTCGAACCAGCCTTGTTCTTGCGCAAGGTGCATGGCGGCGTGGACGCCCCAGGGCGAAAAGTCCAGCCGCACCGTAAGCGGCTCTTGCGCCGACAGCGGACTGGCAAGGATCAGCAGCGCGATGGTGGCTGACGATAGATTCTGCACTTTTTTCATTCGTCCTCTCCTGTGGTGTGGGCTGCGGCGAATCGCCCGGCAAGCCTTTCTGTTTCTGAGTCTATTAATAGCACTACTAGTCCAATAGTAATCAAGTTTCTTTGCTATATCCTGCAAAAAATTCATGTAATTTGCTGTTATATAACAGATAAAAAATCACTTGCTGGTTTGGAAATCGACATGTTACTAAACTAACCAACTAGTCCAACAAGGGTAAGAATCATGACGGTCTCGACGACCAGGACGGCGCGAATCGGCGTCGATATCGGCGGAACCTTCACCGATCTGGTGATGATCGAGGGTGACGGCCGTTTGCATCATGCCAAGGTCCCCTCGACCCCTGCCGCGCCGGAGGAGGCGGTGATCGCCGGGATTTCGGACCTGGTAAGGGATTCGGGTATCTCGGTCGGTGATGTGCGCGAGATCGTGCATGGCACCACCGTCGGCTCGAACACGCTGCTGCAAAAGGTCGGTGCCCGGGCGGGGCTGATCACCACGGCGGGATTCCGCGACGTGCTTGAGATCGGCCGCCTGCGCACGCCGAACATGTTCGACCTGCAATGGGACAAGCCCGTTCCGCTGATCCCGCGCCGGCACCGGCTTGAGGCACGGGAACGCATCGCCGCCGACGGCAGCGTCATCACGCCGCTGGATGAGGAAAGCGTCATCGCCGCCGCAGCCGAACTGGTCGAGGCGGGCGTGGAATCCATCGCCATCTGCTTTCTCAACAGCTATCGCAACCCGGTCCACGAACAGCGCGCCGAGGAACTGATCCGCGCGCGGTTCCCCAAGGTCCAGATCACCACCTCGGTGTCCGTCCTGCCCGAGGCCAAGGAATACGAACGCACCAGCACCACGGTCGTGAACGCCTATGTCGGGCCGGTTCTGGCCGCTTATCTGCAACGCCTGCAAACCGGCATCAGCCGGTTGGGCGTGAACGCGCCCCTGCTGGTCAGCAACTCGAACGGGGCGCTCGCCTCGGCGGAAACCGCCTGCGAGAAGCCGGTGTTCTTCATCTCGTCCGGGCGCGCCGCCGGGGCTGTTGGCGGTGCGCGTCTGGGCGAGGCGCTGGCGCAGGAAAACCTTGTCATCTTCGACATGGGCGGCACCACCGCCTCGGCCTCGCTGGTCAATGGCGGCGAGTTGAGCCGGGTCAGCGAATATGAATTCCGTGCGGGGATATCGACGCCTTCGCGCTTCATCAAGGCGGGCGGCTACATGATGAGCGTGCCGACCGTCGATGTCGCCGAAGTCGGCAGCGGCGCAGGCTCGATCGCCTCGCTGGACAGCGCCGGGCTGGTCCGGGTGGGTCCGGTTTCCGCGGGCGCCGATCCGGGACCGGCCTGCTACGGGCTTGGCGGCGACAAGCCGACGGTGACCGACGCGAACCTCGTTCTGGGCTATCTGCCCGAGGAACTGGCGGGCGGTGCGCGCCATCTGGACAAATCCGCATCCCAGACCGCCATCGCCGCCGGGCTGGGCGAGACGTTGAAACTTGATGTCACCGAGGCCGCCTATGGCATCCGCGAGGTCGTGAACGCCAACATGGCCCGCGCCATCCGTGCCGTGACGGTGGAACGGGGGGTGGATCCGCGCGACTTCACGCTGGTCGCCATTGGCGGGTCCGGTCCCGTCCATGCCGCCGCCATTGCACGGCTTTTGTCGATGGACAAGCTGCTGGTTCCGGCCACGCCCGGCGTGTTCACCGCTATGGGCATGCTTTCGAGCGACGTCGAACGTTATTTCACCGCCCCCGTCGGCGATGTGGTCGAGAATGTCGATCTGGAGAAACTGGCCTGCGCTACTGCGGAACTGCGCCAGCAAGCCGTGGCCATCCTGCGGGACGAGGGTATCCCGGACGATGTCATGGAGCTTTTGCCCGAAGCGAACATGCGCTTTCGCGGACAGGAGATGTCGCTGGCAATTCCCTTTGCGGAACCCTTCGATCCCGCCCGCGTGCGCGAGGATTTCCTTGAGACCTACCGCTCGATCTACAGCTATGTCTCGTCCGATGCCGTCGAGGTCGTCGGCATCCGCATGACCGGGCGAGGACTTCGGCAGGGGCGGCTGGATTTCCGCAAGCTTTCGGCCCCCGATCACGAAGAGGCGGGGCCGGTCGCACAGCGCAGGGTCTATTTCGGCAAGGATACCGGCTGGATCGAAACCCCGGTCTACGACCGCACACGTTCGCCGCGCAAACTGAATGGCCCGGTCATTGTGGAATCGAACGACAGCACGGTGGTCGTGCCGCCGGATGCCACGGTCGAGCGCGACGACTTCCTGAACCTCCACATCCGTCTTTCGTAAGGAGCGCCGGTCATGACCGAGATATCCACCAACGACCCGATTACCTTCGCCGTGCTGAAAAGCGCCGTCGAATCCATCGTGGACGACATGGCCTATACGGTGATGCGGACGGCGCGTTCGCCCATCGTCCGCGACGTGCTGGATTATTCGACCACCATGTGCGACGCCAAGGGCCGTATCCTGGCGCAGGCCAAGACCGTGGCGCTGCATCTGGGGGCGGTTCCCGACGCCATGCAGGCGCTGCTGGCACGGTTCGAAGGCGACCTGCATCCCGGCGACGTCATCATCTTCAACGACCCCTATGAAGGCGGCATGCACCTGCCCGACATCTTCATGTTCAAGCCGATCTTCCACGGCGACGAACATCTGGGTTTTTCGGTGGTGATCTGCCATCATTGCGATGTGGGTGGCCGCGTGCCCGGCTCGAACGCCAGCGACTCGACCGAGATATTCCAGGAAGGGCTGCGCCTGCCGCCGCTCAAGCTTTACGATCGCGGGGTCCGCAACGAAATCGTCTTCGACATCATCGGCCGCAACGTGCGCCTGCCGGATCTGGTCATCGGCGATCTTGAGGCCCAGTTGGCGACCTGCGCGCTTGGCGAACGGGAATTGCTGCGCATCGTCGACAAATACGGCGCGCCCGCCTTCAATCGATTCCTTGCTGATTTCCTCGATTACGGCGAGCGTCTGACCCGCAACGAGATCGCCAGATGGCCGGACGGCAGCTATGAGTTCACCGATTACATCGACGGCGACGGCTTCGATCCGGCGCCGATCCCGATCAAGGTGACGATCACCGTCAAGGACGACCATCTGGACGTGGATTTCACCGGCAGCGCGCCGCAGGTCAAGGGTGCGATCAACTCGACCCTGTCCTTCGTCAAGTCCGCGACCTATCTGGCGATCCGCTGCACGCTGGACAGCGAGGTGCCGAACAACTCGGGCATGTATCGCGCCGTCGACATCCGCGCACCCAAGGGCAGTTTCCTCAACCCGCACTTTCCGGCGCCCGTCGCGGCGCGCGCCCTGACCGGCTATCGCGTGGTCGATACCGTGCTTGGTGCGCTGTCGAAGATCGT
This sequence comes from uncultured Paracoccus sp., assembly GCF_945915435.1. Classification (GTDB taxonomy): domain Bacteria; phylum Pseudomonadota; class Alphaproteobacteria; order Rhodobacterales; family Rhodobacteraceae; genus Paracoccus. Next base: position 58,320 of record NZ_CAMEFG010000002.1, read on the forward strand.
GCCGACGCGCGTATCCGCGGCGGGCGAGGGCGGCAATTCGGTGGTTTGCCTGGGCGGCTATGACAAGCAGACCCGCCAGCCCTTCGTGATGGTCGACATGATCAACGGTGCCCTGGGTGCGCGTGCCACCAAGGACGGCATCGACGCGATCACCAACCCGTCGCAGAACATGTCGAACATGCCGGTCGAGCTGATGGAATCGACCTATCCGATCCGCATCGAGGAATATTCGCTGCGCACCGATTCTTGCGGGGCGGGCAGGCAGCGCGGTGGCCTGGGCGTGGTGCGCCAATATCGCCTGCTGGCCGAGGATGCGGTGCTGCAACTGCGCGCCGACCGTTACGAGCATCGGCCCTATGGGCTGTTCGGCGGCAATCCGGCGGCGCCCTCGCGCAATCTGCTCAGCCTGAGCGGCGGCGCATTCGAACTGCTGGACAGCAAGGTCACGCGCAACGTCGGCAAGGGCGATGTGATCCGCCATGAACAGGCTGGCGGCGGCGGTTATGGCGACCCCTTGCAACGTCCGCTGGAAAAGGTGCTGGAAGATGCGCTGGATGGCAAGATCACCCCGGCTTTCGCCCGTGAGCATTACCGGGTCGTGATCCACGACGGGCAGATCGACGAAAAAGCGACGGCGGAGTTGCGTGATCGTCAGCCGGAGGTCGTCTGATGTCCCCGCTGCGGCGTTTCGCGATCAACCAGATCACCACGCGCGACTGGACCCTTGAACAGGCGGTGAACGGCTATGCGCGGCAAGGTGTCGCCGGGATCGGCGTCTGGATGGAGTATCTTGACGCTGCCGGGATCAGGCAGGGTGCCCGGCTGATCCGCGATGCCGGGTTGTTCGTGCCCTGCCTTTGCACCAGCGCCTGGGTGAATATTGCCGACAAGGATGGTTTCAACGCAGCCCTTGACGAAAACCGCCGCCGGCTGGACGCCGCCGCCGAGATCGGTGCGCCCTGCCTGGTGGTCGTGCCGGGCGGGCTGGCGACGGGCGAGAAGGATCTGGCGGCGGCGCGGTCGCGGGTGATCGGGGCGCTGGAGGAACTTCTGCCCCATGCCCGCGAGGTCGGGGTCAAGCTGGGCCTTGAGCCTCTGCATCCGATGTATGCGGCGGATCGCAGTTGCCTGAACAGCTTTGCCCATTGCCTGGATCTCTGCCGCAGTCTGGGCGAAGGGACCGGCATCGTCGCCGACACCTATCATTGCTGGTGGGACGCCGGTTTCATGCCGGGTTTGCGCGCGGCAGGGCCCGAGAACATTCTTACCTTTCACCTTTGCGACTGGCTTGTGCCAACCCGCGATGTATACCATGACAGGGGCATGATCGGCGACGGCGTGATCGATTTCGCGGCTTACAAGGCGCTTCTCGACGAGATCGGTTACGACGGCCCCTTCGAGATCGAGCTGTTCTCGAAACTCGACTGGTGGTTGCGTGATGGCAACGAAACCGTCGCCGTCTCGGTCGAACGATGTGCGCCATATGTGGCGGAAAGGCGGAAGGCGCCGTGCTGAACGGTCCTTCGACGGAAGTGGTAGGGGGGCAGATGGCGGAGAAACCCGCTATTCGGGACGCGATACGGACACAGGAAAAGATCCTGGCGGCGGCACAGGCCGAGTTCGCCCGTCGTGGCTATGATGGTGCGCGCGTCGATGCCATCGTGACGCGGGCGAAGGTCAGCAAGAACCTGCTTTACCACTATTTTCGCGGCAAGGAGGATCTGTATATCCGCATCCTCGAACGCACCTACGAGACGCTTCGCCGCCGGCAGAGCGATGTGCCGGTGAACGGACTCGATCCGCTCAACGCGATGATCCGGCTGTGCGAGAACACCTTTCGCGTTTTCGTCGAGGAACCCGACGTGATCGTGATGCTGAACACCGAAAACCTGCATCGAGCCAGGCATCTCGCCAAGTCGACGATCATCCGCAGCATGTATGACAGGCTGTCCGAAAACCTGCGCGAAATCCTGCAAGCCGGGGAAGAGCAGGGCGTGTTTCGCAAAGGCGTCGATCCGGTCGAGCTTTACATCTCGATTTCGGCTCTGGGCTATTTCTACCTGTCCAACAGGCATACCCTGTCGATGCTGTTCAATCGGAAACTGAGCGCGCCCGAGAATATCGAGCATCGCCAGGCGCATCTGGTCGATATGGTCATCAGCTATCTGACGCGCGAACCGCAGCCGGGCGACTGGACGCCGGAACTGGCGCGCTGAGCGGGTCGATCACCGCAAACCGCAATGTCGCGACCACGAGGATTGGCATGTCCACCCATAATGCTGGCCGCTTCATGGGCACCGCCATCGGGCCGATGCTGTGGGGCACGACCTATGTCGTCTTTGTCCAGACGCTGCCGACAGACTATCCCCTGCTGATCTCGGCGCTGCGAGCGTTGCCGGCAGGGCTTTTGATGTTGCTGTTCGTTCGTCGCCTGCCGTCGCTTCGGATCCTGTTTCCCGTCACGGTTCTGGCGCTGACGAATATCGGGGTGTTCTTTGCGCTGCTGTTGATCAGTGCCGCGCGCTTGCCGGGTGGCATCACCGCGACACTGGCCGCGTGCCAGCCGCTGCTGGTCGCACTTCTGGCATGGCCGCTGCTGGGCCTGCGGCCGGGGGCAGGCCGGATCGCGCTGGCCGTGCTGGGAATGGCCGGCGTCGGCCTGATGGTGCTGAACGGCGGCCTTGCCTACGATTTGACGGGCGTGCTGGCCGGGATCGGAGCGGCCCTGTCGATGGCGCTTGGCATCGTGCTGATGGAGCGCTGGCGCAATCTTGCGCCGCCGAGGCAGATGGCGACATGGCAACTGTTGATCGGGGGCGCGCTGCTTTTGCCGGTCGCGCTGCTTGTCGAGGGATTGCCGACGCATTGGGACAGCCGGAACACCTTGGGTCTGGGCTATCTGACGCTGTTTGTCACCGCCCTGGGATACTGGCTCTGGGTCAGCGGGGTGCAGAGACTGGGCAGCCGGGTTTCGGTCCTGGCCTTTCTCAGCCCGGTGGTGGCGCTGGTTCTGGGTATCGGGGTCATGCAGGAAACCCTGAATGCCCAGCAAATTCTGGGCGTGGCGATGGTTTTCCTGTCAATCGGCCTGACGTTGAAAGGCCGGGGTTAGACGCGGAAGCGCATCGCCATGAAGCATGCCGGAACGGCGCTTTGCTGAACCTGCATGCAGCTTATGAGGTGGTCCGTATCCATGTCCGGTTTAAAGTTCCAAAATGGAACTTTAACGGTCTTAAATTGAGCTTTTCCCCTTGATGGTGCTTGGTTAGCCTTTGATCGAGCCAGAGTAGAGATGCTGCCGTGAAAGATGCCGCCCCCGTCATGAAGTTGCACCAGTTGCTTGCGGAAAGCCTCATCCGGATGGGGGTGACGCGGTTGTTCGGGCTGGTTGGCGATGCGAATCTGTTCCTGGTCGATGCTTATCGCAGGAACGGGCAGGGGCGTTATATCGCCTGCACGCACGAGGCGAATGCGGTGCTGGCAGCCATCGGGGCAGCGCAGGTGACGGGGCGGACCGGCGTTGCGACCGTCACGCATGGACCGGCGCTGACCAATGTGATGACCGCGCTGACCGAGGCCGCAAAGGGCGGCATTCCGTTGGTCGTGCTGTGTGGCGATACGGCGCCGGGGGATACGCAACATCTGCAAAAGATCGACCAGCGCGAAGTGGTTGCCGCATCCGGCGCCCTCTTTGTCGAGATGCACGGTCCCGACACCGCCATCGACGACCTGGCCCGCGCCTTCAGGCTTGCCGCCCACCATCGCAAGCCGGTCGTGTTCAACATGCGCATTGATCTGCAATGGCAGGATGTCCGGCCGCGCGGCATTCCGATGGAAATGCAGGCCGTTCGGATGGCTGCCGCCTCGGGCGAGTTGCTGGAGGAGGCGGTCGGCATGCTTGCCTCGGCCCGCCGGCCGCTGATCCTTGCCGGGCGCGGTGCCGTGTCAGCCAGGGCGCGCGAGGCGATCCTGCAGCTGGCGCGGCGGATCGAGGCGCCGCTGGCGACGACCCTGAAAGCCCAGGGCCTGTTTTCGGGCGAGCCGTTCGATCTTGGCATCTGCGGCGGTCTCAGCCACCCGACCGCGACGGATCAGATCGCCGGTTCGGACTGCATCCTGGCCTTTGGGGCAAGCCTCAGCAAGCATACGACCGAGATGGGCGCCTATACCAAGGACAAGCGCATCATCCAGATTCTGCCGGATATGCAGGAAACGCCGCGGCTGGATGTGCCCTCGATCCGGCTGTTCGGCGACCTCCCCGCTACCGCCGAGGCGATCATCGAACTGCTCGACATGGCCGAGATCCCGGCATCGGGGGCCACGACCGAAGATCTGGCATCGCGCATCGCCGACGAGGCGCGCGCGGCGGGGCAGGACCTGCCCTTTGCGGCGATGGCGCCGGGAACGGTCGATTTCGCGCCCGCTTTGCGGCGTCTTGGCAAGGCGCTGCCGGATCGGCGTGTGTTGGTGGCGGACCTGGGCCGGTTCGTTACCACCGCGTGGCGGCATCTTCCGGTCTCGTGCCCTTCGGACCTGGTCTATACCAGCCATTTCGGCGGGATCGGCTGCGGCATGGGCCAGGCGGTCGGAGCCGCGGCGTCGGTATCGGATCGCCCGACCGTGCTGGTCGTCGGCGATGGCGGTTTTCTGCTGTCGGGCCTGTCCGAACTGTCGGTTGTCCGGCGCGAAAAGCTGGATCTGATCATCATCGTTTGCAACGACGGCAGCTATGGCGCGGAACATGTGCAGTTCACGAACCGCAACATGCCCCCCGACCTGTCGATGATCGACCCGCCCGATTTCGCGGCAGTCGCACAGGCGATGGGTCTTTGGTCGCTTCGCGTGACGGATCGCGACCAGCTTGAAGCAGCCTGTCTTGCCATTCGCGAACGGCGGGGACCCGTGCTGATCGACCTGCGGCTCGATCCGGCGAAAATCGAAATGTAGCCAAGCCCCGCCAGAGGGACAGGCATGACCGCTGCGGACAACCACGCGGCAAACCAACCAACAGGAGTCACCAGCCATGAGCCTTTCCAGACGCAACTTCCTGCAACTGTCTTCGGGCGCGGCAATGGCCAGCGCCTTCGGCCTGCCTTCTTTCGCGCAGGATGGTCCCTTCACCGTCAACATGTTTGGCGGACGTTGGGAAAACGACTGGCGCCAGCATGTCATGCCGCGCTTTTCGGAACAGGTGGGCCGCCCGTTCAACCTCGATATCGGAATGGGCACCTCGTGGGTGGCGAACTTCCGCGCTGCCGGACCCGAGAACCCGCCATTTCCGGCGGTCATGCTGAATGAGCGCTACACGGCCATGCTGCGCAACGAGGGCTATTTCGCCACCCTGACGCCCGAAAATGTGCCAAACATCGCAGATGTCATCGAGCCTGCGATCCTGAAGGGCAATACCGGCGTGACCGGTATGCTTGCGCCGTTGGTGATCGCTTATCGCACCGACATGGTCGAGCAGGCGCCGCGTGGCTGGGCGGACCTCTGGGATGAACGTTTCCGTGGCCAGATCGGACTTTACACGATTACCAACTCGGCCGCCGTGATGATGGCATTGTGGGCTGCCGAGCATTTTGGCTCGGGTCGCGACGATGTCGAAACTGCCGTGGCCAAGTTCAAGGAACTGGCGCCGTTCCCGCAGCTTGGCTATTCCGCGCAGCTTACGCCCCTGATGATGCAGGGTCAGATCGCAGTTGCCCCCCTTGACGTGGGCGAGGTCAAGACGATGCAGGATCAGGGCCTGGCGGTCGACTACGTCGTGCCCGAGGAAGGGATGCTGGTCTTCGATCATTCCTTCTCGGTCTTTGAACACAGCCCCGACAGGCAGCTTGGCTTCGATTATGTGAACTTTGTCCTCAGCCCCGAGACGCAGCTCTGGATGGCCGAGAACTGGTTGATCGCGCCTGTCAACAAGACGGTGGAACTGCCCGAAGATCTTGCCAGATGGCCGCTGCAACCCGAACTCGTGTCGCAGGCCATCCGTTTCGACTGGGACGAGGTTCTGACGATCAGCCCGCAGTTGAATGACCTTTGGGAACGGACGATCTGAGCAATGGCGGCGGTTGAAGTCAGGGACCTGCGCAAGCGTTACGGAAGCTTTCTGGCCCTGGACGGCGTCAGCTTGACGGCGCAGACGGGCCAGCTGGTAACGCTGCTGGGTCCGTCCGGGTGTGGAAAAAGCACGACGTTGCGTTGCCTGGCGGGGTTTCTCGACCCCGATGGCGGCAGCATCTCGATAGATGGGTCGGACATCCTTGGCGTCCCTGCCAACCGTCGTGGCTTCGGGGTGGTGTTCCAGAACTATGCGCTTTTCCCGCACATGACCGTGGCCGGCAACATCGGCTATGGGCTCAAACTGCAGAAGCGCCCGAAGACCGAAATGGCCGAGCGGATCGCGGACGCCATGCGTCTGGTCCGGCTTCAGGGGCTGGAGGACCGTTATCCGCGCCAGATCTCGGGCGGGCAGCAGCAGCGCGTCGCGCTTGCGCGCGCGTTGGTCCTGCGGCCTCGTTTGCTGCTGCTGGACGAGCCGCTGGCCAATCTGGATGCGCGCCTGCGCGACGAAGTGCGCTGGCTGATCCGCGACGTCCAGCAGGAATCGGGCATCACCGCCTTTTATGTGACGCACGACCAATCCGAAGCGATGGCGATGTCGGACATGGTCGCGGTGATGAAAGAGGGGCGGGTCGCGCAATTCGCCACCCCCCGCGAAATCTACCAGAAACCCGTCGAACGCTATGTGGCCGACTTTACCGGCGAGGCGAATTTCCTGTCCTGCACCCGTGTCGCACCCGTGGCGGGAGGTTACGATATCGAGGTTGCCGGCGCACATCTGCGGGTTGCGGGCGTTCCCGGTATCCGCGACCGGGCCGAGCTTCTGCTGCGCCCCGAAGCCCTGTCCATTGCCCCCGATACCGGGCAAGCCCTGTTTCAGGGCCGGGTGGAAAAGCTGGCATTCCTGGGTGCTTCGCAGCATTGCGAGGTTCGGCTGCCGGACGGCGGCGCGCTGAAGCTGGCCGTTCAGGCGAACCGCCCGGTTGGGGTTGGCGATCAGGCCGGCATCAGGATCGATAGCGAACACGCCTGGCTGATGCCCGAGGTCCGGCAATGACCCGCGGTGCCCGGCTGAGACTGCTGCTGGCTCTGCCCGCAGTCGCGCTGATCTTCGTCTTCATGGTCCTGCCGATCACCAATATGGTCGAGATGAGCTTTCGCACGCTCGGCACGACCGCACCATTCGGTGACAGCTATACCACCGGCCATTATTCCCGCATCCTTTCCGACGGTTATTACTGGCAGGTGCTGCTGAGGTCGCTGGTGACGGCGTTGCTGGTGACGTTGCTGTGCCTTCTCGTCAGCTACCCGATCGCATGGCACATGTCGAAGGCGCATGGCTTCAAGGCGGTCATGCTTTATGCGCTGATCGCATCGCCGCTGATGACGGGCGTGCTGGTGCGCAACTTCGGCTGGATGATCGTAACCGCGTTGAACGGTCCGCTGAACGAGACGCTGCTGGGGCTGGGTATCATCGAACGACCATTGAGGCTGCTCTTCACGCAGGGGCTTGTGGTGCTGGCGCTTGTCCATGTCTTTGTTCCCTTCATGGTGCTGCCGATCAACAACGCGCTGCGCAATATCCCGCCCGCGCTGGTCGAGGCGTCCTCGTCGATGGGAGCTAATCGCTGGCAGGCGTTTCGGGACGTGATTCTGCCTCTCAGCTTTCCGGGCATCTATCCGGGCGTGATCCTGGTCTTTGTGTTGTCGATCGCGGCCTATGTGACGCCCGCGCTGCTTGGTGGCCAGATGGTCAGCTACATGCCCACGCTGATCGTGGCCGAGTTGAACGGCACCTTCCGCTGGCCTCTGGGATCGGCCCTGGCCATCGTCCTGGCGGTGGTGACATTGATCTGCGTGGCGGCCTTTACCCTGCTGACCGCAAAATTGATGGAGAAGTCGCGCGCATGACCGATCAGACGAACACCTTCGGCAATCGGCGTGTCATGGCCCCGGCGTTCGGGCTGTTGATCGTGCTGCTATATGTCTTCCTGCTTGCGCCGCTGGTCACGATCGTCGGCGCGTCGTTCACCGGCGGGCTGTTGATGCGCTTCCCCCCCGAGGGGCTGTCGCTGCAATGGTATCGCGAATTCTTCGCGCGCCAGGATCTGGTGGATGGGCTGCTTATGTCGCTGCGGATCGGCACCGTCACGGCAGTCGTCACCACTGCCGTCGCCATCATGGCGGGGTTGGCGGGGCAGGTGATCTCGGGGCGTTGGTCGGGATGGTTCCAGATCGGCATGACGCTGCCGCTGCTGGTTCCCGAATTGCTGACGGCCATCGGGCTTTTGTTCTTTCTCTACAAGATCGAGCTTGGCAAATCCGTGATCGGACTTCAGATCGGACATATCCTGATGTCCTTCCCCTATGCCTATGTCTCGATCGTGGCGGCGTTGCGCCAGGTTCCGGTCTCGCTTGAGGAAGCCTCGGCGAGCCTGGGGGCAAGCGGCTGGCAGACCTTCCGGCTGGTGATCCTGCCGCTGGTCATGCCCGGCGTCGCGATGGGGGGCATCTTTGCCTTCATCAACAGCTTCGACCTCTACACCGTGTCGCTGCTGTTGAAGCCCTTGGGCGGCAATACGCTGCCGCTGGCCCTGTTCGATTTCCTGACCTACGAGTTCAAGCCCACGGCTGCCGCCGCCGCGACCATTTCCATCCTGCTCTCCATTCTGGGGGTCGCGCTGGTCCAGCGGCTCGTCGGGCTGCAACGCGCCTTCTGAAGGGGGGCCGTCCCAGATGTCACAGAAGAAAGCCGCATCCATGTCTGCCCAGACCGGCACGCCCCGCATCCTGTATCAACTGGTCAGCCCGCTTCACCTGACGGCGGGTGAGGCCGAGATCGCCCGGCGATTGCGGATGTTGCAGGACTGGGCGCCTGCATCGGAAATCCTCATAGCATCGCCTGATGATGGTCCGCAGGCCGTGCAATCCGCTGCCGATGCGGCAATGGTCTTTCCCCATCTGCGCGATGCGGCCACGCGTTGGGCGGCATCCGGGCTGGATGCCGTGGTGATCGGCTGCTTCAGCGATCCCGGCGTCGAGGCGCTGGCCGAGATTTCCGGTCTGCCCATCATCGGTCCGGGCGAGGCTGGTATCCTTGCCGCGATGCTGAGCGGCGAGCGGTTCTCGGTCCTGTCTTCGGACCCCACGCCGCCGGGTTTGCGCCGCCGTATCCGAGGTATCGGGGCGGAACCGATGTTCGTGTCCGAGGCGCTGATCGGCGGTGCCGTCGGCGATCTTGTCCGCGAACCCGACCGTCACCTGTCCGGCATCATCGAACAAGGGCGAAATTGCCTTCGCCAGGGGGCGGGGGTGCTGGTCCTGGGCTGCCTTGCGCTTTCCTTCATGGAAGGTTTGCCCAAGCGGCTGTCCCAGGAATTGGGCGTGCCCGTGGTGAACCCCGTCATCGCCGGGTTGAAGGCGGCCGAGGCGGCAATTCTATACCGCGCCGGCCTGCGTGCGCGCCAAACCGACATTGCAGGAGTGACCGACACATGAAGGACGACAAGCCCGGCGCATTCGACGCCGACCACCACGGCGCGCTTTTGCGCGCGGCGGATTTCCATCGCCGCCGCCGCGTTGCGATCCCCGAGTTCCGTTATCCCGACGGCGTCAGGATCGCCGTGAACTTCACGCTGGATTTCGACGCCATGCTGCTGCGCAGGCTTCTGAACGAACCGTGGGGCCAGAAGGCAAAGGGCGAATTCGGTGGCCGGGTCGGCGTCTGGCGGATCCTGGACATGTTCGACGCCCAGGACGTCAAGGTGACGCTGTTCACGCCCGGCCGCATCTGCGAGCTTTATCCGCAGGCCCTGAAAAGGGCAGTTGCTGCCGGGCATGAACTGGCCGATCACATGTGGCAGCACGAAGTCCCCGAGGACCCCGTGATTGAAGACGCGCACCTGTCCCGCGCCATCGCCGCCCTGGAACGCTTTGCCGGACGAGCGATCACCGGCACCCGGTCCAGCCATACGCCCGCGCTCCTGCGCTCAAAGGGTATCGTCTACAACTCGTTCACCTCGGCGGGTTACATGCCGTTTTACGAACTGGACGAGGGGGGCGGCAATCCGATCCTGCAACTGCCGTTCCACTATGCGCTGGACGACGCGATGTATTTCAGCTTCGGCTGGCTGGACACGCCCAATGCCGCGCAGCGCATCATGGACGTGGACGAGGTCTTTGACATCTGGTGGTCCGCATTCGAGCAGCAATACAGGCAGGGCGGTTATGTCAACTTCCTGCTTCATCCCTTCGTTTCGGGCCATGCAATGCGCGTGGACATGATCGAGCGGCTGATCCAGCGAATGAAGACCTTGCCCGGAGTCTGGTTTCCGACCTGCGACATGCTGGCGCAGCATGTGCTGACCAACCATCCTTATCGGCCTGTGACGGAGTAAGCGGATGCCCTGGAAGGACAATTACACGACCTCCGACGAAATCGGCATCCGTGACGAAGATATCGTCTGGCCGCTGGGCCGCCAGATGGCATTGGCGCTGACCGTCAACCTCAACCCTGCCGCGACCGGCAAGGGGGTGCAGGCCGGGGACCTTGCCTATCCGGCCTGGCATTTCGGCCTGCACGAGGGGCTGGATGCGTTTCTGGGCCTGTTCGCCGCGCTGGGCATTCGCGCGACATTCGCCGTGCCGGCGCTTGTCGTCGAGGCGTTCCCCGACCGCATGAAGGCCATCCTCGACGGCGGGCACGAAATCGCCGCCCAAGGGCTTTACGGCGAAAGCGCGCTGCTGGTCGATCCCGCAACCGAGGCCTCGCATATGGACCGCGCCACCGAGATCATCGCGACCGCCCTTGGCTGTCAGCCCAAGGGGTGGTTCGCCTTGCCGCGCCCCGACGACCGTGCCGCGACCGGCAGCGTTTCGGACCATACCGCAAGGCTTCTGGAACAGCGCGCCTATCGCTATCTGGGCAATGGCCTGGCTGACGACGCGCCCTATTGGTGGGTGACGGATGCCGGCAAGGGCACGGCCTTGCTGACGCTGCCCTATTATTATCATTTCGACGACACGTTCTTTCTGATGTTCCCGCGCGAGGGCACGGGGCTGGAACGTCCGCAAGCCCTGCTGCGCGGTTGGCATGCCGAATTTCGCGCCCAGTATCGCCGCGGGCGCTATTTCAACATCTGCGTGTCGCCTGCGCGGTCGGGCTGGGGGCACAGGTTCGTCAACCTGTCCTCATTCCTGCGCGACGCGATGGCACACCCTGCCATCTGGGCTGCGACGGGCGCCGAGATCGCGGCGCATTGGCACGACGCATTTCCGGCATCGCGCAGGTTGAAACTGGAGCCGTCGATCTGGCGGGATTACGAGGACAGCCTGAGTTGAGCATGGACAGCGAAGACATCCTGCGCGGCCTTCTGGAATGGGTCGCGATCGAGACGCCTACGGGCCATGTCGAAAACATCGGCAAGCTTGTCGACCTGATCGCCCGGCAGTTGTTGCCCTTGGGCGCCAGCCTCGAACGGGTGCCGGGCCGCGATGGCATGGGCGATCACCTGATCGCGCGTTTCGCGGGTGGCAGCGGTCCGGGCGTGCTGGTCACAAGTCATATCGACACGGTTTGCGAGCCGGGCGCCGTCGCAATACGGCGCAAGGACGACCGCCAATATGGTCCAGGCATCGCCGACATGAAGGGCGGAGGGTTCCTGGCGCTTTGCGCGATGCGCAACATCACGGCAACCGGCGGGCGCCTGCCCGGTCCCGTGACGCTGATCTTCAACAGCGACGAGGAAATCGGTTCGCCCACGTCATCCAAGCTGATCCAGGCCGAGGCACGCCGCCACGGTGCCGCCCTGATCCCCGAGCCGGCACGTGGCGACGAGGTCATCACCTTTCGCAAGGGCCGCGCCAAGTATCGGTTGCAGATCACCGGGCGCGAGGCACATGCAGGTTCGGCCTTTGCCGATGGCCGGTCGGCGATCTCGGAACTGGGCCGGGTGATCGCACGGCTGGACGCGATGACCGATCTTGCGGGTGGAACGACGGTCAATGTCGGGCGCGTGCAGGGCGGGACCGAACCGAATGTCGTGGCCGGAAAGGCATCCTGCGAGGTGGATGTCCGCTTTGCCGACGACCGATTGGGACAAGAGGTCGAGCAGGCGATCCTGGCCATGTGCGCGGAAGGTGACGGCACGAGGATCGAGGTCAAGGGCGAAATCGAAAAGCCCTGCCTTGCCCGCACCGAAGCGACGCTGGCACTTTGCGAAGCCGCACGGCAGATCAACCAGGCCGCCGGATGGCCGCTGGCCGAGACGCGCTCGGGCGGGGGCAGCGACGGCAACTTCACCAGCACGGTCGGCGTGCCCACCTTGGATGGGCTGGGCGTGATCGGCAACGACTGGCATTCGCCGCAAGAACATATCCTTGTCGGTTGCCTTGCCCGGCGAGAGATGCTGCTTCGCCAGCTTATCCTGCGCTTTGCCGGAGAGCGGCCCCTGGGAAAAACGCCATGATTCCGAATTTCGGGATGACCCGATCCGATATCCGCGCCCGCCATGCGCTGCTGACAAGCGAAAGCCATGAATGGATCACCCAGCCGGGTTGGACGGGGGCCGAGTTCGCATGTCTCATCTCGCCCGATATGGGCGCGAAATTCGCGATGTCGCTGGTGCGCTGCGTGGACGATTGCATTGCCGTTCCCGCGGATGCCGGGGTTGCCCGGTTCCTGTTCTGCCTCGGCGGGACGGTGACGCTGCCCGACGGGACGAGGCTGGAACCCGAGGCATTTGCCTTCCTGCCCCCGGATACCGATAGCGGCTTGCGGATTGCCGGGGGCACGCGCCTTGTCCTGTTCGAGTGGCGTTTCCTGCCGCGAGGGCCGGTCCCCCCACGGGTGCTGGGCCGCGTCGATCCCGGCAAGGCCGTGCCGCTGCGGGGCGACGACTGGCTGATGGTGCAGAAGCTGCTGCCCACGGACGATTCCTTCGATGCCGAGTTCAACATCATGAGCTTTCGCCCCGGCGCCTCGCTGGCCTATGTCGAAACGCATTTCATGGAACACGGGCTGCTGATGCTGGACGGCGGAGGTGTCTACCGGCTGGACGACCGATGGTATCCCGTCGGTGCGGGGGACGCGATCTGGATGGGTCCGCATGTGCCGCAATGGTTCGGGGCATTGGGGCGCGATGGCGCCCGCTACCTGATCTACAAGAACTACAATCGGCCCCCGCTCGAGTGCAGATGAAGGCCCGATCAGCCGCCGCCATATTGCGCGAAAATCGACTTGATCGCCGCCGCGAAGGCGGTTGCCGAGGTGGTGGGCGCACGACCGACCAACCGGCAGCAGGTCAGCGGTTTGCGCACGAACACGGGGTCGTCGATTTCGACAAAGGCGATCTTTTCGCGCCGGGTCTGCAGGAACCGCCCGATCACCACGCTGACGCCCATTCCATCCTGCACCATCTGGCGCAGCAAGGTGAAGGAATTGGTGGTCATCACATTGCGGACGCTGACCTGCGAACGCACAAGCGCATCCTGCAACATCTGGTAGAGCGCCAGAGAAGCGTCGGGAAAGATGAAATCCTCGTCGGCAATGTCCTCCAGCCGGACCTTGCGCAGGCGGGCAAGGGGATGGGTCAGCGGCGTGATCAGGAAAGCACGGCGGTGCAGCGTGGCCAATGTCTCGATATCGGGCGAGGGCGGGAAATTGTAGCCAAGGCCGATATCTATATCCCCGTCGCGCATCCGTTCGAGCATGATGGGGGTATTCTCGACCAGGATCGTGAACTGAAGCTTGGGATGGTTGCGGTGCATGTTGTTCAGGATGCCGGGCAACAGGTCCGATGCCAGCACCTCGTTCACGCCAAGCCGCAGATGCCCCCGTTGCAACCCGCGCAACTCGTGCAGTTCATCCTGTGCGATGTTGAGTTCGTTCACGACCGAGGCGCAGCGGAACATCAGGATCTCGCCCGCCTCGGTCAATTCAAGCCCGCCGCGTCCCCGGTCGCGGCGAAACAGTTCCACGTCCAGGCTTTCTTCCAGATTCTTGATCTGCTTGCTGACGGCCGAGGGGGCGACATGCAGCCGGTCGGCGGCGGCCCGGAAGGAACCTTCACGGGCAACCTCGATGAAATGGCGAAGACCCGGAAGGCGGGCAAGGATCTTGCTGGATGCCAAGGAGAACCTCTTGGAGCCTGTATATGGGGATGAATCATAGATGACAGGTGCAGCCTTGCAAGACGGCGTTATCTTGGCCGAATTGGCCGATGTCCTTGGTTCGCATGCGGTTCTCGTGGATACGGCGGATCGCGAACGCTACCGATGCGATCAGTCCGGTCATGCCGCCGGAATGCCGATTGCGGTGCTTCGGCCCGCGACGACCGAAGCCGCAGCCCAGGCGGTGGCGCTCTGTGCGCAACACCGTGTCGCGATCGTGCCGCAGGGAGGACGCACGGGTCTGTCGGGTGGCGGTTCTGCAATCGACGGCTGCGTCATTCTCAGCCTTGAACGTCTTGTGGGGGTGGAAGAACTGGACGCCGCTACCATGACCATGACCGTTCGCGCCGGAACGCCCCTGGAACAGGTGCAGGAAGCCGCGCGCAGGCATGGGCTGGATTATCCGGTCGATATCGGCGCGCGCGGCACGGCAACCATCGGCGGAACGATCGCCACGAATGCCGGCGGCATCAGGGTGCTGCGCTTCGGCATGACGCGCCACCATGTCCTGGGACTCGAGGCCATCCTGCCTGACGGCTCGATCTTGTCACGCATGGGGCGAACCGCCAAGGACAATACGGGATACGACCTGAAACAGCTTCTCATCGGATCCGAGGGCACATTGGGCGTTATCTGCCGGGCGGTTTTACAATTGCGCCCGTGGCGCGCGAACAGCGCGCTTGCCCTGGTTGGGCTGCGCGATCATGCGGCGGCATTGAGATGCCTGACCTCGCTGCGGCAGCGTTTCGACACCCGGCTCATCGCTTTCGAAGGAATGTGGCCCGACTACTGGAAGCTGGTTTGCCACGATTCGGGCCTGGCCAAGCCGCCGTTTGCCGGGGGTCACGGGTTTCATGTGCTGTTCGAGGTCGAGTTGCCGGACAATGAAGGCCCTGGCGATGTCGAAGACTGGTTTGCCGAAGTGTCCGAAAACGACTTGGTGCAGGACGGTGTCCTTGCGCAGTCGCTGGCCGATCACGGCGCCTTGTGGCGCTTGCGCGAAGCCGTCGGAGAGATCGACGACGCGCTTGGGCCGCACATCAATTTCGACATCGGGATCGATCCGTCCCGCCTTGGCCGTTTCTGCGATCAGGCAGACCGTATGCTTGATGCGCTTCCTCAGGCAGGCCGCACTGTGAAGGTCGGCCACGTTGGCGATGGAAATGTGCATCTTCTCGTTGCCCATTCCGGCTTGTCGAAGGACGTCAAGATAGTCGAGCAGGCGATCTATGGCCTGGTCCAGGACTATCGGGGTGCCGTCACCGCCGAGCATGGCGTGGGACGGCTGAAGGCCGACTGGTTGCGCCATAGCCGCAGTGATACCGAGGTAGCGGTCATGGCAGCGGTCAAGTCAAGCCTCGACCCACATGGCATCATGAATCCCGGTTCCGTATTGCCTTGCGTTCATCGTGGCGCGGGCCACTTCGGATCAAAATGAAGGTGGCGTGCATGCAGAGACGACCTCGCAGACCGTGGTGCCGACATTGCGGAATCGATGGGGTTGGGAACTGTTGAAATAATACGCATCTCCATCGTGCAATATATGCACCTTATCCCCGACCGTCACTTCCAGTTTGCCGCTGATCACAACTCCGCATTCTTCGCCGTCATGGGATAATGCATGGCGGCCCGAGTCCGCGCCCGGCTGGTAAAACTCGTGCAGCATTTGAATGTCACGTTGTCCCCGCTGCGCGGCGATCAGAAGATACCTGATCCCAGGAGCCCCTATGTTGACATGTTCTTCCCGGCGGAACACATGGGTCTGGTTCGCCGAAAGCTCAAAGCTGAAGAAAGTGGCGAGATCCATCGGAATCCCGTCAAGGATCTTCTTGAGGACAGAGACGGAGGGCTGAATCGTATTCGATTCGATCTGCGAAACAGTCCCGCTGCCCACCCCGGCACGCCTTGCGAGTTCGCGTTGAGAAAGGCCGTTGGCCTTGCGAATCACGCGCAACCTCATCGCAACCAGTGGATCTTCGGTCTCTTGTATCTTTGACATTGCTTCGGTGCTTCATATTCGAAGCGGATTTTGGAATATTCAAGCAATTCCAGCAAGATGTTCTTTGGCCGAAATCGGAATTGCCGGGTCATGGGCAATCGTGCAGGATCTTGCCGATCCGGAGGCATTGCACTGCCGCTGGATGATCAGACGTCGTGAAAACATATCAGCATTCTTGGCAGCACCGAAGGAGCCAGGCCATGTCCCTTGAGCGCATTCGCAACGATCTTGGCGCGGTGGTTTCCGCGGACCGTGCGCATGTCTGGCATCATCTCAGCCAGCACAAGCAATATGAGACCACCGACCCGCGCGTTTTTGTCGAAGGCAAGGGGCTGCGGTTGTGGGACGCGGCCGGCAGGGAATACCTGGATGCCGTTTCGGGGGGCGTGTGGACGGTCAATGTCGGCTACGGCCGGACCAGCATCGCCGATGCGGTGCGCGACCAGTTGGTCAAGCTGAACTATTTCGCCGGGGCGGCGGGCAATATCCCCGCGGCGGTCTTTGCGCAGAAGCTGGTCGGGAAGATGCCGGGGATGAGCCGGGTCTATTACTCGAACTCGGGGTCCGAGGCGAATGAAAAGGCCTACAAGATGGTCCGCCAGATCGCCGCGCGCCATCACGGCGGGCGCAAGTGGAAGATCCTGTATCGCGAGCGCGACTATCACGGCACCACGCTTGGCACGCTGGCGACCTCGGGCCAGCCCGAGCGGGCGATGCAATACGGCCCCTTCCCCGACGGCTTCGTGATGGTGCCGCATTGCCTTGAATACCGCAGGCAATGGGACGTGGAAAACTATGGCACCCGTGCGGCGGATGCCATCGAAGAGGTCATCCTGCGCGAAGGCCCCGACAGCGTGGGCGCGATCATCCTGGAACCCGTGACCGCGGGCGGCGGGGTGATCACGCCCCCCGACGGCTACTGGCCGCGCGTGCAGGAGATCTGCCGCAAGCACGACATCCTGCTGATCCTGGACGAGGTGGTCTGCGGGCTTGGCCGCACCGGCGCCTGGTTCGGCTATCAGCAATACGGCATCCAGCCCGATATCGTGACGATGGCCAAGGGCGTGGCCTCGGGCTATGCGGCGATTTCCTGCACCGTCACGACCGAGCGGGTGTTCGAGATGTTCAAGGACGCGCCCGAGGACGGGCTGAGCTATTTCCGCGACATCTCGACCTATGGCGGCTGCACGGCGGGTCCGGTGGCGGCGCTGGAAAACATGCGCATCATCGAGGACGAGGGGCTGCTGGAGAACACCACCCGCATGGGCGAGCGCGTGCTGGCGAACCTGCGCGCGCTGATGGAGAAACACGCGGTGATCGGCGACGTGCGCGGCAAGGGGCTGTTCTGCGGGGCGGAACTGGTCGCGGATCGGGCAACCAGGGAACCGTTGGACGAAAAGCGCGTGCAGGCGGTCGTTGCCGATTGCGCGGCCAACGGCGTGCTGATCGGGGCCACCAACCGCTCGCTGCCGGGGCTGAACAACACGCTGTGCCTCTCGCCCGGCCTGATCGCTACGGCAGACGACATCGACACCATCACCAACGCAATCGACAGCGCGCTGACGCGCCTGGAAGGGTGATCGCAGCTTGCTTGGCCAGACAAGTCGGTTGATTGACTGCCATACGCTCTAGTAGCCACCGTTTTGTCAAGCATCTGGGTGAAGAGGTGATTTCCCGCGTCGGCGGCGTCAGGCCGCCGTTCGACGGGTTTCTGGATTCATGTGCTTCCAAAGCCCGTCTGCTGGGTATGATGGAACTTCTTGAAGCCGCCTGACGAAGCCGGGATGATGTGGGGTTCTGCCGCACAAATCGGTTGAGAGTATTCATCTTGAGAATTCAGCGTGGTAGCTGGTCCCCATGAGCAGACCCGCACCTCCGACCTACAGGACCCGGAACCGGGCCGCTTACAACGAGGCGCTGAAGCGCCGTGGCGCGCTGACGATCTGGTTCGATCCCGCCATGACCTGGGAAGCCGCCCCCACCGGCAAGCGCGGGCGCCAGCCAGCCTAGAGTGACCCGCAAGAACGCCAAACCCTGGAAGCCCGACACCGCCGGGGCAATCGCCCGCGACGATATCGCCCTTTCGATCCTGCTGCGGACAAGCGAAAACAGGCGATCTGGCATCGCCTTTTCCAGGAAATCTTCGGAACCGGCGCTTCCCGCGCATGCCGGGTGCGCAACCGCGGCGGGCGAAGCAGGGCGGTTTCATTCTTCGCGGTCTCAGCACAGGACAAAAATCGTTGACAGCTTCTGCCTATCTGATACCAGTGGTCGGACCACGGTTATATGACTGGACGGATCTGTGTCGATTCTTCGTGACAAGGCGGAAGGCAAGGGCGGCTATGAAAGCGTCGTGGCCTATCTGCGCGAGCAACTGCTGTCGGGCGAACTCAAGACCGGCGACTGCCTGTTGCCGGAAAGAGAGCTTTCGGCACGGCTGGGCGTCAGCCGCCAGGTCCTGCGCGAGGCCCTGCGCGCGCTGGCGATGATCGGCGCGGTCGAGATCCGTCATGGCGTCGGCACCATCGTCAGCCGCCCGAACGTCTCGACCCTTGGGGAATTCTTCACCTTCGCCCTGGCGCAGCAATCGCAGGTGATCGACGACATCATGGAGGCGCGGGTCGCCATCGAGCATCACGCCATCCGCCTGGCCTGCCGCCGGGCCGGGCAGGCCGATTTCGACCGCCTGGCCGAACGGCTATGCGATATCGTCGAAACGATCCGCGATCCCGAGGCCGGTGGCCGCGCCGATTTCCGCTTTCACGAGGCGCTGGTGCAGGCAGGAGGGTCGCCGACCCTCATCAGTCTCTACGCCTCGATTTCGTCGCTGATGATGCGCTCGCATCTCGACCGGCGCGAACAGATCATCCAGGTCGATGGGATCGAGGAATTCCTGATCGTCCACCACCGCAAGATATACGAGGCCATCGTCGCGCGCGACCTGGCCCAGGCGGACGAACTTCTGGCCCGACATTTCGAGATCGGCGCCGATTTCCGGCGCCGGGCCAGCTTTCGCAGCGCGGCCGCCGGTCTTGCCGCCTCGTCCGCGACAGTCATCACGCAAGGAGAACAGAATGCAGATCGTGATCGGTAGCGACCACGCCGGATATCACCTGAAGGAAGAGATCGCAGGCTTTCTGCGCGAATTGGGCCATGACCCGATCGATATCGGCAGCTTCGACCCCGATCCGGTGGATTTTCCGGACATCGCCCGCAGCCTCTGCGGCAAGATCCGCGAGGGCGAGGCCAAGCGCGGCCTGCTGATCTGCGGCACCGGCGTCGGCGCGGTCATCGCCGCCAACAAGATCAAGGGGATCCGGGCCGCCGTCTGCCATGACGTGCATTCTGCCCATCAGGGGGTCGAGCATGACGATGTGAACGTGATGTGCATCGGCGCGCAGATCGTCGGTCCCTGGCTGGCGCGCGATCTGGTGCAGTCGTTCCTGGATGCGCGTTTCGTGCAGGACGCGGATTTCGTCCGCCGCGTCGAGAAGCTTGCGCAACTGGAAGAAGAAAACTGACGGCAGGTGCGGCCGGGCCGGTCCCGGCCATCGCCGCAAGCCGAACTGGGAGGAGCCAGACGATGTCTGTTCAGATGGGGGGAAGCGTCGGCTTCCTTGGGCTGGGGGTCATGGGCCGCGAGATGGCCCGCAATCTGGCGGCGGCCGGTTTCGCGGTGCGCGCCTATGACGTCGTTCCCGCCGCAATCGAGGCGATGGCCGGAACCGGGGTCACGCCCGCCGCAAGCATCGCCGATGCCGCCGCAGGGGCCGATATCGTCATCTCGATGCTGCCCGACACCCCGCAGGTCCAGGACGTCGTGCGGGGCGAGGGCGGGCTGCTGGCCAACCCGCCGCAGGGCGGGCTTTATGTGGACATGAGCACCATCGCCCCCGGTGCGACCCGCGAACTGGCCGCCGAACTGGCGAAGGTGGGCGTTCGGATGCTGGATGCGCCGGTCTCGGGCGGTCCCGTCGGGGCAAGGGATGCGGCGCTGACCATCATGGCCGGCGGCGATCCTGTGGGCTTTGAACAGGCGCTGCCCTTCCTGCGGGGCATGGGCACGACGATCAACCATGTCGGCGCCTCGGGTGCGGGGCAGACGGTCAAGCTGTGCAATCAACTGATCTGCGGCATCAATCTTCAGGCCATCTGCGAGGCATTTGCGCTTGGCCGGGCCTGCGGTGTCGATCTTGCCCAGATGCGCGAGGTGCTGATGGGTGGCTCGGCCAATTCCTGGATGCTGGAAAGGCTGGGCCAGGCGATGATCGAGGGCGATACCTCGGCGGGTTTCCGCATCGACCTGATGATGAAGGACCTGCGGCTGGTTCTGGGCGAGGCGCAGCAAAAGCTGGTCCCGCTGCCCGCCACCGGCCTCGTCGCCTCGCAATATATCGACGCGCAGGCGCATGGAGAGGGCGCGAACGGCAACCAGGCCCTGTTCCGGGTCTATGACCGGATGACCGGGCGGCCCACCCGGCCCGATGCTGCGGCAGGCCCGGCATGATACTGGATTTCACGCCCATCCTTGCCCGCTGGCAGATGCTGATGGATGGCGCGTGGCTGACCATCCAACTGGCCGTGGCGACGACGCTGACGGGCTTTTTGCTGGGAACCCTTTGCGCCGTCGCGCGCCGGTCGCAGTTCCGGCTGGCCGCCGCCGTTGCGGGCACCTATGTCGAGGCGATCCGCAACACCCCCTTCCTCGTGCAGATCTTCCTTGTCTATTTCGGCCTGTCCAGCCTTGGCCTGTCCCTGTCGGCGGTCACCGTCGCGATCATCGCCCTGACGATCAACGTCGGCGCTTATACCGCCGAGATCATGCGGGCGGGGTTCGATTCGATCCACAAGGGCCAGTGGGAAGCTGCCGAAACCCTGGGCCTGAGCAAGGTCCAGCAATACTGGCACGTCGCGCTGCGCCCGGCGATGGAGCGGGTCTATCCCTCGCTGTCCAGCCAGTTCATCCTGCTGATGCTGGCGTCTTCCGTGACCTCGCAGATCTCGACCGAGGAACTGACCGCCGCCGCGAACTTCATCCAGTCGGCGACCTACCGCCCCTTCGAGACCTATCTGGTGATCGCGCTGATCTATGTGGCGCTGTCGCTGGCCATGCGCGTCGTGTTCTGGGCGATCAGCATGGTCATCTTTCCGCGCCGCCGCCGCCTTGGAACCAACCTGTAGGACCCGGACATGGATACGGCTCTCAATCCCAATCATATCAGGTTCCTGCTGGACGGCGCGCTGTGGACGCTGGTGCTGTCGCTGATGGCCTTCGTCGGGGGCGGCCTGGGCGGGTTTGCGGTCGCAATGGGACGGATCGCGCCCTCCCGGATCATCCGCATCGTGGTGACGGGCTATGTGCAACTGGTCCAGGGCACGCCCCTGCTGGTGATCATGTTCGTGACCTATTTCGGGCTGCCCACCCTGGGCTTTTCCATCTCGCCCATGTTCGCCGCGGGCCTGTCGATGACCATCTATGTCAGCGCCTATCTGGGCGAGATCTGGCGCGGCGCCATCGAATCCGTGCCGCGCGCCCAGTGGGAGGCCGCCGAATGCCTGGCGATGAGCCGGGCACAGCGGATGTTCAAGGTGATCCTGCCGCAGGCGATCCGCATCGCCACCCCGCCCACGGTCGGCTTCTCGGTCCAGATCATCAAGAACACCTCGCTTGCGTCGGTGGTGGGCTTTGTCGAACTGACCCGCGCGGGCCAACTGGTCAACAACTCGATCTTCGAGCCGTTCACGATCTATCTCATCGTGGCCGGTCTCTATTTCTGCCTGTGCTTTCCCGTTTCGCTGCTCAGCCGCCGGCTGGAGCGGACGGGCAGCGCCCGCGCAAGGAACCTCGAAGCCCTTTCCGCCTGAGTTTCAATTCGGAGCATCCCATGTCCATCGTCGTCCTCGACAATGTGAAAAAGAGTTTCGGCGCAGTCAAGGTTCTGCACGGCGTGTCCTTCTCGGTCGCGAAGGGGCAGGTCATGGCGCTGATCGGCGCCAGCGGCTCGGGCAAAAGCACCGCGCTGCGCTGCATCGACCGGCTGGAACAGATCGACAGCGGCCGGATCGAGGTCTGCGGCCATCAGGTCGCCGACCCCGGCCTGGACCTGCGCAAGCTGCGGCTGGATGTCGGCATGGTTTTTCAGAGCTACAACCTGTTTCCGCATCTGACGATCGAGCAGAACATCATGCTGGGTCCGGTCTCGGTCAAGCGCATCCCCCGCCCCGAGGCGAAGGGGATCGCCGCCGAAGTGCTGGCCAAGGTCGGGCTGGCCGACAAGGTCACCGCCTATCCCGAGCAGCTTTCGGGCGGCCAGCAGCAGCGCGCCGCCATCGCGCGTTCCTTGGCGATGCAGCCCAAGGTGATGCTGTTCGACGAGGTGACCTCGGCCCTCGATCCCAAGCTGACCGGCGAGGTGCTGCGCGTCATCGAGGAACTGGCCCGGACCGGCATGACCATGATCATGGTCACCCATGAGATGAACTTTGCCCGGCGCATCGCCGACAAGATCGTCTTCATGCACGAGGGCAAGGTGCATGAACAGGGCGGCCCCGAGATCCTGACCGCGCCCGCGACGCCTGAACTGCGCGATTTCGTTTCAAACGAGCTTTGAATGCCCGGATGGGATCACCCGAGGGCACAACGGAGGAGGAGAAGAACATGAAGACCATCAGGAAGATGCTGGCCGCCGGCGCGGTGATGGCCGCGCTTGCGCCCGGCCTGGCCGTCGCGGATCAATATGCCGACATCATGGCCGCCGGCAAGATCCGGGTCGCCACGGACCTGGCGATCCCGCCCTCGGGCATGCTGGACGCCGATCTTCAGCCGACCGGCTCGGACGTCGAAACGGCCCAGCTTCTGGCTGCGGACTGGGGGCTGGAACTGGAATTCGTCGAAACGACCGGCGCGACGCGGATCCCGAACCTGCAAACCAACAAGGCGGATATCGCCATCTCGACCCTTTCGGTCACGCCGGAACGCGCCGAGGTCATCGACTTCTCGAAACCCTATGCCGCGCTGCGTTCGGTCGTCGGCGCCCCTGCCGCCGCGGAAATTTCGGGTTGGGATGACGTTCAGGGCGTGGCGATCTCGGTCACGCGGGGCACGACGCAGGACACCCATCTGACGCCGCAGGCGGGCGAGCGCGGCTTCACCGTCACCCGCTATGACGACGATGCGACAATGGTCACCGCCGCCGTCAGCGGCCAGGCGCGGGCCGTCGCCACCTCGGAAACGCTGGTCAAGCAGATCGGCGAGCGCAATCCCCAACTGGCCTTCGAGCCGAAATTCACCATCGAGACCTTCGATCTTGCGATCGGGTTGCGCAAGAACGAACCGGAACTGAAGGCGAAACTGGATGAATGGGTCGAGACGAACCTGAAGAACGGCAAGCTGAACGAGATCTACGAGAAATATCACGGCACCCCGCTGCCCGAAGAGATGCTGCAATAACGGCAGCGCCGGGACCGGCTGGACAATCGGCGGCGGCGGATCCCCTGCCGCCGCCATTTCACGGGGCAGGGCTTTCGGATGATCATCGTATTCGGTTCCATCAATGTCGATCTGGTCGCGCGCGTCGCCGAAATCGCCCGGCCGGGCGAAACCGTGCTGGCGCCGGGCTATGATACCTTTTTCGGCGGCAAGGGGGCCAACCAGGCGGTGGCCGCCGCGCGCGCCTCGGATCGCGGCGTGATGATGGTGGGGGCGGTGGGCGACGATTCCTTCGGGCAGGGCTGTCTCGGCAACTTCGCCGCGCATGGTGTCGATACCGCCGCCGTCCATTGCGTGGATGCGCCGACCGGGCTGGCCTTCATCTCGGTCGATCGGGGCGGGGAAAACGCGATCACCGTCGCCAGCGGGGCAAATGGCCTGATCTCGGCGCAATGGCTGGACGGGCTGGTTATCGACGCCAGCACCATCTGCGTCATGCAGATGGAAGTCAGCCTTGCGGAAAACCTGTCCTGTGCCCGGCGGGTTCGGGCGGCGGGCGGCAAGGTGATCCTGAACTTCGCCCCCGCAGGTCCGGCCAATGATCCGCAGGGGGTGGACGAGTTGTTGCAACTGATCGACATTCTGGTGGTGAACGAGCCGGAATCGGAAGCGATTGGCCGTCACGTTCTGCCCGATTCGGGAACGCCGGCCGAAATGGCGCGCAGGATCGGGTGCGACCTGATCCTGACGCGGGGTGCGTCAGGGGTCGATCTGCATGGGGCGGACGGCAGCTTTCTGCATGAAGGCGCCCCGCCCATCGCGGTCATCGACACGACCGGCGCCGGGGACACCTTTGTCGGCGCCCTTGCCGCTGCGCTGGATGGGGCGGCGTCTCTGCCACAGGCCGTTGCGACGGCAACCCGGGCAGCCTCGCAGGCCTGCACCTGGAACGGCGCGCAACCCGCCCCGAACCGCGGCAGGCAACCGGATCCGTGATGCGCGCCATGCTATTCGCCGTCGGGTTGGTCGAGAGTTGGGCAGCGCGCCATCTCAAGCGGCGCGCGTCCTGCGCGAGGTTGGGTTAAGGACATGTCGCCTTGCCGCCCATGCGCCCTGAGACGGTGCGGGCGATGCCGGGCAGGTCGCCCATGCCACTCTGCCAGGACGGAAAAAAGGGCCGCGAGGCCCTTTTTCGCATGTCATTTCCCAAGCGTGATGAACCGCTCGGCGTCGCCGATGAAGGTCTTTGGCGGTATTTCGGCCTCGTTTGAACCGAAGGGCATCTGTGCGATCAGCTTCCAGCCTGTGGGCACGCCGAAAGCCTGCGCCAGGACATCGTCGGCAATCGGGCTGTAATGCTGCAAGCTGGCACCGATCCCCACCTCGGCCAGCGCGGTCCAGACGGCAAGCTGCGCCATTCCCGCCGAATTGCCCGAAAAGCCCGGAAATGCATCGGCGTAAAGCGGAAACTTCTCTTGCAGGTTCCTGATCGTGTCCTGATCCTCGTAGAACAGCACGGTGCCCACGCCTGCCGCGAAGCCTTTCATCTTTGCCTCGGTCGAGGCGAAGGCATCCGCGGGCACGATCCTGCGCAGCTCCGCCTCGATCAGCGACCAGGCTTTTTCGCTGTCCTCACCGAACAGAATGACGGCCCGCGAACTTTGCGAATTGAAGGAGGACGGCGACAGGCGGACGGCCTGCCTGATCAGGTTTTCGACCTCGTCACGGGTCAGGGGGATGGATTTGCCAAGGGCATATTGGGTCCGCCGCTTGGCGAGCAGTTCGATTGTTTGACTGGTCATTCGGATAGGCTTCCAGGCTTCAGAAAAAATGCGAGAACATTCGTGCGGGACGTATCTGCGCCCCATCGCGGCAAGCCGCAACCCCCTGCCTTGCCGCCATGAGCGGTCATCTTGCCGTCCGCCGTTCAGCGGCTTTGGGTGTCCACCGGATATGCGGTCGTGAACTTCATCCGCTCCATCGCGAAATGCGAGGTCACGTTCTTGATCGTGATCGTCTCGGTCAGGCGCTTGTAGAAGGCGTCGAAGGCCGCCATGTTCGCCACGGCGATGCGCAGCAGGTAGTCCATCTCTCCGGCCATGCGATAGACCTCCATGATCTCGGGGAAAGAGGCGGCGACGGCGGCGAAGCGCGCGCGCCACCGGGCCGAGTGATCGGGGGCCTCGATGCCGACGAAGACGGTCAGGCCGAAGCCCAGCCTGTCGGGATCGGCCAGCGCGACGCGGCCGGTCAGCACGCCGCTTTTCTGCAACCTCTGGATCCGTTTCCAGCAGGGGGTTTGCGACAGGCCGACCTTGTCCGAGATCTGCGCGACGGGCAGGGTCGCGTCGCGCATCAGTTCGGCCACGATCTTGCGGTCGATCAGATCGAGTGTGTCCATCGGGCTTTCCTCTTCCGCGGTCGTCATCCTTCGGCACCCCCGATCGGCCAAGGGGCTAGCGGGCGAAGATCGCATCGAGGATCCCGGTCTCGATGGCGGCCAGTTCGGCGCTGCCCCGCGTGGTGGGACCTGCGCGCAGGATGCGGGTTTCGGTCAGGATGCCGCCTTGCCCCAGCACGATGACGCGGTCCGACAGGGCCACCGCCTCGGCCACGTCATGCGTGACCAGGATCGCGGTGAACCCGGCGCGGTCGTGCATGTCGCGGATCAGGTTCTGCATGGTCAGCCGCGTCAGCGCGTCCAGCGCGCCAAGCGGCTCGTCCAGAAGCAGCAGGCCCGGATGGCTGACCAGCGCGCGGGCCAGCGCGGCGCGCTGGCGCTGGCCGCCCGAAAGCTGCGCGGGCCAGAAGCCCGCCTTGTCGGCAAGCTGGACCTGCTCCAGCGCCTCGGCCACGGCCCGAGGGTCGGGACCGCGCGGCAGGCCGATGGCGACGTTTTCGGCGACCGAGGCCCAGGGCAGCAGGCGCGGCTCCTGGAACATGATGCGCAGGTGGTCGCCCGCCTCATGCGCGGGCAGGCCGCCAACGGTGACGCTGCCCGAGGTGGGCCGATCCAGCCCCGCGACCAGGCGCAGCAGCGTGGACTTGCCGCAGCCGCTCTTGCCGACGATGGACAGGAACTCGCCCGGCGCCACGTCCAGGTCAAGGTTCACCAGCACGCGCTGGCCGCCGAAGCTGCGGCCAAGGTTGCGGATGGCGATTTCCACGCCCTCGGGCGCGTGGCGCAGCATGGGCGGGGTCGGGACGCCATGGGCGGCAAGGTCAGGCATTTGCATAGGCGGGGCTCCATTTCAGGGCGCGGCGTTCCAGCGCGCGGGTCAGCGTGTCGGCCAGCTTGCCAAGCGCCGCGTAAAGCAGGATCGACAGCACCACGACGTCCAGCACCATGAATTCGCGCGCCTTCATCGCCATGTAGCCAAGCCCGGACGAGGCCGAGAGCGTTTCGGCCACGATCAGCGTCAGCCACATGATCCCCAGCCCATAGCGCAGCCCGACGAAGATCGAGGGCAGCGCGCCCGGCAGCACCACGCGGAAGAACAGCCTGCGCCCGTTCATGCCATAGGCGCGGCCCATCTCGATCAATTGCGGATCGACGTTGCGGATGCCGTGCAGCGTGTTCAGGTAGATCGGGAAGAACACGCCAAGCGCGACCAGGAACAGCTTCGCGCCCTCGCCGATGCCGAACCACAGGATGACCAGCGGGATCAGCGCCAGGTGCGGGATGTTGCGGACCATTTGCAGGGTGCTGTCGGTCAGCGTCTCGGACAGGCGCGAAACGCCGTTGGCGACGCCCAGCAGGAAACCGATGCCGCCGCCGATCAGCAGCCCGGCCAGCGCGCGGGCCGCCGAGACGCCCAGATGGGTGAACAGCTCGCCCGTCAGCATCATCTGCACCGCCGTCGCCAGGATGACCGAGGGGCGGGGCATCACCGTTTCGCGCACCAGCCCGGTGGCCCCGGCGATTTCCCACAGGATCAGGATGGCGGCGGGCACGGCATAGGGCAGCAGCGCCTGCAAGGGCGGCAGGCCGGGGCGCCAGCCGGCGCGGGTTCGCGCGGGCTTGATTGTGTCTGTCAGGCTCATCTCGTCCTCCTTCAGCTTGCGGTTTGCGGGGTCCAGACCGCCGCGGCGATGTCCAGACGGCGCGGGATGATGCCCAGGTCGAAGAATTCGTCCGCGATGCCCTGCTCATAGGTGACATGTCGCGGTTCGATCAGGCCGACGCGGCCCAGGTCGGCTTCCTTGCGGGTCAGGGCGCGTTCCATCACCGCCTCGGACAGGCCGGTTTCCTGCGCGAAGGTCCTGATGGTGCCGGGCAGGTCGGCCTGGCCTTGCTGGCCCACCTGGCGCACCAGCCCGATCAGTTGCGCGATCAACTCGGGGTTCTGCCTGGCATAGTCGCCATTGGCGGAATAGAAGCTGAATTCCGGCTCCAGCGCCTCGGTGGTGGACAGGACGCGGGTGTTCGGGCGGTCCTCGGCCATCGCGAAATAGGGGTCCCAGATCGTCCAGGCGCCGATCACGCCCGCGTCGAAGGCGGCGATGGCGTCGGGTGGGGACAGGTCCTGCGCCCGGATGTCGTCCAGCGTCAGCCCGGCCTCGCGCAGCAGCTTGATGGTGGCGTAATGGGCCGAACTGCCGCGCTTGAAGGCGATGGTCTGGCCCTTCAGTTCCTCGACCGACTGAAGCGGCGAATCCTTGGGCACCAGGATCGCATGCCCCTCGCGCGAGCCCTGGCTGGCGCCGACAAAGACCAGGTTGCCGCGCGCGGCATGGGCGAAGATCGGCGGCACGTTGCCGGTATAGCCGAAGTCCAGCGCATTGGCCGACAGCGCCTCCAGCAGCGGCGGACCCGAGGTGAATTCGGACCAACTGACCCGGATGCCCTGTCCTTCCAGCGCCTGTTCGAAAGCGCCCGATCCCTTGACGAGGCCAAGCAGCCCGCCTTTCTGCCAGCCGACGCGCAGGGTTCTGGCAGGGGATGCGCGCAGGATGGCCGGGGCGGCGAGGGCGCTCAGCCCCAGACCGATGGCGGCGCGGCGGGAAAATGTCGTTGTCATGTCGGTCCTCTCAGAATGCTTGCAGCAGCGGGGCCGGTTCGGCCTCGGGCTGGGGGATGGTGTAGGGGGCAAGGAAGGGTGCGAACTGGTTCACGGCCCGCACCAGCCGCAGCCGCGCGGCATCGTCGACCAGTTGTCCGCCGACGAATTCACGCTGGGCCACATAGACGCCGGTGGCCAGCGCCTGCGCCTCGAAGAAGGCGAGCAGGGGGCGAAGCTGATGCTCGATCACCAGCGCGTGCCGGTCGCCGCCGCCGGTCGCGGCCAGCAGCACCGGCTTGCCCGCCAGCATGTCGGGGTCCAGCAGGTCGAAGAGATGCTTGAACAGCCCCGCATAGCTGCCCTTGTGGACGGGACTTGCGACGACCATCGCATCGGCGCGGATCAGCGCGGTGACATGGGCCAGCGCCTCGGGTTCGAGATCGCCCAGATGCCGGGCGTGACCCAGCGAGGGGCCGAGATCGGCAAGGTCGAAGACATGGCCCGCCGCGCCGAAGCGGGTGGTGGCCAGATCGACGGCGGCCTCGACCAGCGCGCGGCTGCGCGAGGGCGCGTTGAAGCTGCCGGCAAAGCCGGTGATGGTCAGGGTGGTCATCGTGATCTCCTGTCGTTCGTGTCAGGACGGTTGGGCGGTCCGTTCCGAAGCCGCGGGCCGCAGGATGGACGCCAGCATGGCGTGGCGGGCGATCTGGCGGGCGATTTCCCGCGATTGCGAGGCGCATTCGGGCGCCCCGGTCAGCTCGCCCAGATGGCCGCGCGCCAAGGGGCCGGCGATCAGGATGCGGTCGCTTTCGCGTCCCTGCGCATCCACCGCCTTGCAGATCGCCGTGGTGGCGAGGCCAAGCCCCAGCGGGCAGGGCGCGATCAGCCCCAGCCGGGCCAGCGCGCCAAGCGCCGGGTTGGCGGCGATACATCGGTCCTGCGCCGGGCCGGTGGTCAGGATCAGGCGGTCGAAATGGCCGACCCGCACCTGCGGCTGGCTGCGCGGACGCCAATGCGCCTCGATCCGGCCTTCGTGCAGCCGGGCCGAGACCAGACGCCCGGCGGCGAAGTGCAGCCGGCCCTCGGCGCTCATCCGGTCCAGCGCTGCCTCGGTCTGGGGCGCGAGGCGATAGCGATGCACGTCCCACCACACCCGCAGGTGCCGCAGGAAGCGCCGTTGCGCGTCCGGGTCCAGCGCCGCCCAGATCTGCGGCGCCTGTGCGCGCAGCCGCCAGAAGGTCGCATGCCAGCTTTCGCCGCGCGCCTGATCGTCCACGATGGCGTGGCGCACCCGGCGCAGCAGATCGGAAACCCGATGCGAGGGCGGGTCGGTGAAATCGGCCTCGCTGCCCTGACCGCCGCCTTGCCCGCGCGGGCGCAGGCCACGGCGCGACAGGCAGGTGACCCGCCCGCGATGCCCTTGCCGGTCCAGCGTGGCGATCGCGTCGGCGGCGGACAGCCCCGAACCGAGGATCAGCACGTTGGCACCCGGCGGCACCTCGGCCAGCCGCCCGGCATCGCCGGGATCGGCGATCAGCGTGCCGCTGTCCGCCAGTCCCGTCACCGGGGCGGGCAGGGCAGGGGCCGGATGGCCCGTTGCCAGCACCAGCAGGTCGGCGCGGATCTCGCGACCGTCCGACAGCTTCAGCCACAGCCCGCCGCCTCCGCCGCGCTGGGTATCGACGACCCGCGCGCGGATATGGCGGACCGCGCCCGAGGCCAGATGCGGCGCCAGCCGTTCGGCCACATAGCGCCCGAACAACGCGCGCTGGACATGGATATCGCCGTTCGGCGCTACTGCCTCGGGGTCCGCCGCGTCCGGATTGTCCGCCAACCAGTCGCTGAAATCGGCGCAATTGTCGGGGTCGATGGACATCCGATGCGCGGGCACGTTCAGGCGATGGGTGGGGTCGGGGGCCGAATAGGCCAGCCCCCGGCCCAGATCGGCGCGCGGCTCGATCACCGTCAGCCGGGCGGCAAGCCGCATCCGGGCCAGTTGCCAGGCCAGCGAGGCGCCGGTGAAGCCACCGCCGACGATGACCACGCGCAGGGGGTGCCGGATCGCATTCATCGCCCTATCCCCCCGCAAGGGCCAGTTGGGGACGGGCGGCGGGGCGATAGTCGTTGCCCACCGTCTCGCCGAAGGGGCCGTTGTGCAGCGGAACCTGATCCTGCGGCAGAGGGTGGTCCAGCGGCAGCAGGGGCAGGACACGCTCGCCGAAGCTATAGGCTTCCTCCAGATGCGGGTAGCCCGACAGGATGAAGCTGTCGATGCCGATGCGGCGGTATTCGTCGATCCGCTCGGCCACGGTTTCGGCGTCGCCGACCAGCGCCGTGCCCGCACCGCCGCGCACCAGCCCCACGCCTGCCCAGAGGTTCGGACTGATCTCAAGCTTGTCGCGGCGCCCGCCATGCAGCGCCGCCATGCGTGCCTGTCCCACGGAATCCATGCGCAGGAAGTTTTCCTGCGCCCGCGCGATGGTGGCGTCGTCCAGGCGGCTGATGAGTTGCTCGGCAGCTTGCCAGGCCTCGGCATTGGTGTCGCGGACGATCACATGCAGGCGGATGCCGAAGCTGACCTCGCGGCCCTCGGCCTCGGCCAGGCGGCGGACCGATTCGATCTTGTCCCGGACCTGCGCCGGAGGCTCGCCCCAGGTCAGGTATTTGTCGATCTGCCGCGCCGCCACCGCGTTCGCGGCATCCGAGGAACCCCCGAAATACAGCGGCGGGCCGTTTTTCTGGAAAGGATGGAACAGCAGCTTGCCGTCCTCGATCCGCAGGTGGCGGCCTGCGTGGTTGACCGTCTCGCCCGCCAGCAGGGCCTTGTAGACGTTCAGGAATTCCTCGGTCACTTCGTAGCGCTCGGCATGGGACAGGTGGATGCCGTCGCCCGCGTTCTCGACCGGATCGCCGCCGGTGACGACGTTGATCAGCAGCCGCCCGTTCGACAGCCGGTCCAGCGTCGCGGTCATCCGCGCGGCCAGCGTCGGCGATTGCAGGCCGGGCCGCACCGCGACCAGGAAGCGCAGCCTTTCCGTCTGCGAGGCCAGCGCGGCGGCGGTCACCCAGCTATCTTCGCAACTGCGGCCGGTGGGCAGCAGCACGCCGTAATAGCCAAGCGAATCGGCGGCCTGCGCGATCTGGCGCAGATAGGGCAGGTTCACCGCCCGCCCGCCTTCCGACGTGCCCAGATAGCGGCTGTCGCCATGCGTGGGCAGGAACCACAGGACGCGGATCTTTTCGGGGGTTGGGATGCTCATGTGCCGTCCTTTCCTGTTCGGGGCCGTCTGCGCGGCCCGCCATTCGTCATGCGGGAAAGAAAACATCAAAACACGACCGAGTATATAGTGATTAAGCGAAACAAGGAAATCAGGGCAGGATTCCCCCCTTTGCGTGCCTGTTGGAGAAGCAGTTTCCTGCCGCTTGCCCGAATCCAGAGATAATATTTCCATTGCCCTGCGTGGAAAGCCGGGTGGCGGGGGCGAATCGACCCTCTTGCCTGCCATCGCCTGCGAACCGTTTCGCGGTGCGGGTGGCTTGCCGACGGATGCGCGGATTGCGCCCGATCATCGCGGGCGCGGCCCGCAGCATCTGGCGCGGGCGCAGGTTGCGGCTTATGCAACCCATATGCGCAGCCCTGCCGATCTCGACAGCGATTCCCCCCGTGGCCTGGTCCTCGTGACCTTGACCTATGCCCTTTGGGGGTTTCTGCCGCTGTACATGAAGGCGCTGGCCCATGTGCCGCCGATCGAGGTGATCGCCCATCGGGTGGTCTGGTCGCTGCCCATCGCGGCGGCGGTGCTGGTCTGGCAGCGGCGCAGCGCCGAGGTGATCGCGGCCCTGCGCAGCCCGCGCCTGCTGGCGATGGCGGTGCTGACGGCGATGCTGATCTCGGTCAACTGGCTGATCTATGTCTGGGCCATCGTCAGCGGCCAGGCGATGGAGGCGGCGCTGGGATATTATATCAACCCGCTCTTCAGCGTCCTTCTGGGGGCCGTGCTGCTGAAGGAACGGCTGGGCCGGACCCAGCTTCTGGCCATCGCGCTGGCGGCGGCGGCGGTCCTGATGATGACCGTGCAGGCGGGCCGCCTGCCGCTGGTGGCGCTGGGGCTGACGCTGAGCTGGGGGTTTTATGCCTATTGCAAGAAGAGCCTGCCGCTGGGTCCCAATCAGGGCTTCACGCTTGAGGTGCTGGTCCTGTGCCCCTTCGCGGCAGGCATCCTGCTGTGGCTGACGCTGACCGGGCAGTCGCATTTCGGCGCAGGCTCGGGGCGCGACACATTGCTGTTGCTGGGCTGCGGCGTCATCACGGCCATCCCGTTGATGATGTATGCCAATGGCGCCAAGCTGGTGCGCCTGTCGACCGTCGGCATCCTGCAATATATCACGCCAACGCTGATCTTTCTGTGCGCGGTGCTGGTCTTCGGCGAGCCGTTCGACCAGTCGCGGCGGATCGCCTTTCCGCTGATCTGGGCGGCGCTGGCGATGTATTCCCTAGGGCTGTGGCGTCAATACGGCGCCGCGCGCAAGGCAGCCGTGACCGGCCGGATGCAATAGGCTTGCCAGGCAAGCGGGCCGCCGGACTGGCCGGGATCGAACCGCGCACGGCGTCCCTGCCCCTCGCAACCGCCGGCAATCATGCGAAACCAAGGGGGTCCGCCGCTGCCGGGGCATTATCGTTCGAGCGCCCCCGCTTTCGTCCTGTCCGGCGGGGTCACGATGATGTGCCCGGCCCCGTTCTGGACGAGGCAGGGCACGATCGCGCGGATGGCGTTGCAGGTGCCGGTCGGCATCCCATCGGGCGGCGCCGCGCGGGTTGGACGGTCGCATGGGTATTTGGGTGATGAAGAAAGCGAGGCGCCGCGCCCCTCCGCCCGGCATTGACCCGCTGGTGTGCCCCGTGCTTTCGTGCGGGCGGATCGAGGAGGCCCCCGCATGCGACTGACCAGCTTTTCGGATTACGCCCTGCGCCTGCTGATCCATGCCGCGCGCCATCCCGTCCGGCGGGCGATCATGGCAGCAGCGGCTCGTGGCGTTTCGCGCGGCCATCTGACCAGGGCGGCGAATGTGCCGGGGCGGGCGCCGTTTCAGGCCGCGGACGATCCCAGGTTGATCCGTCTTTACGATTGGCCCGCCGCATGACCCTTGACTGGCCCGCCGACGCCGCCCCCTATCGCCGCACGCCCGAGTTCACGGAAACCACCGTGCCGGGCGGGCTGACCCGCGCCCATTCGACCAAGGTGGGAACATGGGCGCGGTTGCATGTCTTGCAGGGGCGGCTGATCTTTCGCGATCTGGTGGACGGCACCGAGGTGGTGCTGGGCCCCGGCATCCACCCGCTGATCCACCCCGAGCGCCTGCACGAGGTCGCGACCTGCGGCCCGGTGCGCTTCTTCGTCGAGTTCTGCGCCCGCCCTGCGTCCTGATCGAAGTCAAGGACAGAAGGCCCGGCCTGCGTTATCCTTGCCCAACGCCAGCCCTTCGCCAGCGAATCCGTTTCCTTTCGCCTGACAGGAGGGCCGTCATGTCCCGTTCCGTTCCTACCCCCTCGCGCCGCCTGGTCCTTGCCGGGGCGGGCGCGCTGGCCGCTGGTCTGGCGGCGCCCTCGCTGCTGCGTGCGGCACCCCTGGCGCGGCTGGCGCTTTACGGCCCGCCCGCCGGGCCAAGCATCACCCTGGCCCATGCGGTCGCCAGCGGCGCGCTGGCGGATCTGTCGGGGGATGTCTCGCTGACCGTCTGGCGCAGCCCGGACGAGTTGCGCGCCGGGCTGACCTCGGGGGTGATCGATTTGTCGGTGGTGCCGGTGCAGGTCGCCTCGAACCTCTACAATCGCGGCATGGGGCTGCGGCTGGTCAATACCATGACCGACGGGCTGCTGTTTGTCGTGGCCCAGGATGGCGCGGTCCGCGACATGGCGGGGCTTGAGGGCAGGCGGCTGGCCCTGCCCTTCGTCAACGACACGCCGGATTTCGTGCTGCGCGCCCTGCTGGCGCGGCATGGGCTGGCGGAGAAGGTGGAACAGGTCGCCGTCGGCAGCCCCATTGAGGCCGCGCAGATGCTGCTGTCGGGCCAGATCGACGCGGCGCTGCTGAGCGAGCCTGCATCCTCGGTGGCGATCCTGCGCGGGGCGGAGGCGGGCAAGGGTTTCGTGCGCGCCATCGACCTGCAAGAGGAATGGGGCCGGATGGCCGATGCCGGGCCGATCCTGCCGCAGGCCGGGCTGGCCGCGACCGAGGGCTTCATGGCTGCCGGTGCGGATACCCTGCCCGCGTTGCAGGACGCGCTGACCCGCGCCAATGCCGAGGTGCTGGCCGATCCTGCCGCCGCCGCCGCCCATGCCACCGGCCCGCTGGAGATGCCGGCGCCGGTGCTGGCGGCCTCGATCCCCCATGCGCGGCTGGCGGTGCGCCCGGCCAGCGAGGCGCGGCCCGCCATCGAGGCGATGCTGTCGCTGATGGCCGAGACCGATCCCGCGATCATCGGCGGTAAGCTGCCCGATGACGGGTTCTATCTGCTGTGAGCCTTGGCGCCTGTCTCGACCGGCTGGCGCGGCTGGGGCGCTTCCTGTGGTCGGCATGGGCGGGGCTGGCCGGCCTGTGCCTGATCGCCGCCTTGTGGCAGGCGGGGCACGAGGCCTACGGCGATTTCG
Organism: uncultured Paracoccus sp.; assembly: GCF_945915435.1. Lineage (GTDB taxonomy): Bacteria > Pseudomonadota > Alphaproteobacteria > Rhodobacterales > Rhodobacteraceae > Paracoccus. Next base: position 93,629 of record NZ_CAMEFG010000002.1, read on the forward strand.
TCCTGACCGCGCCGCTGGATACCATCGCGGCGGCGGCGCGGCTGCTGCGCGAGGGCGAGGCGCAGGACCTGCTGGCCCTGACCACAAGGCGCGCGCTGACCGGCTTCGCGCTTTGCGCCGTCGCAGGCGGGCTGGCCGGGGTGGCGGCGGGCTATTCGCCCGCAGTGCTGCGCCTGTCGCGGCCCATCCTGACGCTGCTTCTGGGCGTGCCGCCGATCGCCTGGATTGTGCTGGCGATGATCTGGTTCGGGCCGTCCGATACCACCGTCGCGGTGGTGATCCTGATCTCGGCCACGCCACTGGTCTTTGTCGGCGCGGTCGAGGGCGTGGTGACCCGCGACCGCGGCCTCGACGACATGGCGCGCGTCTTCGGTGCGGGGCCGCTGCGGCGGTTCGCTTTTGTCTCGGCCCGGCAGATTTCGGCGCAGCTTTTCCCGGCGCTGATCCTGGCGCTGGGATCGGCCTTCAAGGTGGCGATCATGGCGGAACTGCTGGCCAATGCCGGGGGCATCGGCGGCGCATTGGCGCGGGCGCGCGCCATGCTGGACATCGCCGAGGCGCTGGCCTGGGTGATCCTGGCCGTGGCCGCGCTGATCGTGGTGGAATATGTGCTGATCCGCTCGGTTCGCGCGGAACTGGAACGCTGGCGCGAGGCCGCCGCGCCCTGGGGCGTCAAGCGATGAGCCTGCTGGAACTGGACGGCATCGGCCACAGCTTCTTCGGGCGCACCGTGCTGGCGGGGATCACGCTGCGGATCGCGCCGGGGCAGATCGTGGCGCTGGTGGGGCCTTCCGGTTCCGGCAAATCGACGCTGGCCCATATCGCCGCCGGGCTGGTTCAGCCGCGAGAGGGCCGCATCACCCGCCGCTATGCGCGTCACGCGATGGTGTTCCAGGACCCGCGCCTGCTGCCCTGGGCGACGGCGGCGGGCAATATCGGCTTTCCCCTGCGCCTGACCCGCGCGCCGCGCCGGGCGCGCCCGGCGATGATCCGCGCCGCCGCCCTGCGTGCGGGGCTCTTGCCCGAGGACCTGGGCAAATACCCCTCGGAGCTGTCGGGGGGCATGCGCCAGCGCGCGGCCATCGCCCGCGCCTTGGTGACGGAACCCGATTTCATCTATTTCGACGAACCCTTCACCGCGCTGGACATCGCGCTGAAGCGCCGGATGCAGGACCTGGTGATCGAGGCCGCCGCCTCGGCCCGCTTCGCCGCGCTGTTCATCACCCATGATCTGTCCGAGGCCATCCGCATCAGCCACCGCATCCTGGTGCTGGACCCGCAAGGCCAGGGCATCGCGGGCCAGCGCGGCCTGCCCGGAGCGCCCGGCAGCCGCGACGACGCGGCGGTCTTTACCCTGCGCCAGCATTGCCTGAACGACGACCCGCTGTTCGCCCATATCGACGACATAGACGAGCGGTTGCGCCCATGACCCCCCTGCATCGCGCCCTGTCCGACGAGGGCTTCCGCCTGTTCTTCCCGCTGGCTACGCTGCACGCGGCGCTGTGGCCGCTGGCTTGGGTGGCGCTGTGGTCTTTTGACTTGCCGCTGGCCCGCGAGATCGCGCCCGGCACCTGGCATGGCTATGAGATGATCTTCGGCGCCTGGGGCGCGGCGCTGATCGGTTTCCTGACCACCGCCGCGCCGGAATGGACCGATACGCCGCGCCTGCGCGGGCGGGTGCTGTGGGGGCTGGCGGCCCTGTGGGGTGTGGCGCGGATCGCCGGAGTGTTGGGGGCGGATGCGCTGGTCCTGCCCGCGATGCTGGCCGATCTGGGCTGGCAGGCGGCGCTGATCGTCTATCTGCTGCGGATTTCCTGGGCGAAACGCACGGCGCGGGTGCTGTCCTTCGCCGCATGGCTGGCCGCGCTGGCGCTGGCTTGCCTGATGGCGCGGCTGGCGATGCTGGGCATGGGCGATGCGGGCCATTGGCTGCGGGTCTCGGGGCTGGTCTATCTGGGCCTGCTTGGCCTGGCGCTGGCGCGGATCACGGTGCCGGTGACCAATGCGGTGCTGGACCCCAGCGAAAGGACCGCGCCCTTTCGTCCGCATCCGGGGCGGCTGAATCTGCCCTCGGGGCTGGTGGCGCTGGCGTTGACGGCGGAACTGGCGGGGCTGTCGCCCGCCGTTGCGGGCTGGCTGTGGATCGCGGCGGGCGCGGGCTTCATGGACCGCATGGCCGAAGGCTTCGTCGGCCGCGAGGCGCTGCGGGCCGAGATCATGGTGCTGGCGGGCGCTGCCGGTTTCGCCGGGGCCGGGCTGCTGACGCTTGGCGCGGCGGGGCTGGGCGCGCCCTGGGGGGCAGCCGGGCCGCTGCATCTGGCGCTGATGGGGGGCCTCGGCCTGGGCGTGCTGGCGGTTCTGGCCATCGCCGGGCGCTTCCATACCGGGCAGGGGCTTGGCCTGAACCTGCCGACCCGCGCCGGTTTCCTGCTGGCCGGCGCTGCCGCGCTGCTGCGCGCCCTGCCCGAGATGGGGCTGGCCCCCTGGCCGCCCGGCCCGCTGCACCTGCTGGCCTCGACCCTGTGGGCGGCGGCCTTCCTGCTGTGGCTGGCCGACTACTGGCCCGCCATCCGCAGGCTGGATTAGCGGGGCGGGCGCTGGCGCAACTGCCGCAGCGTCAGCATGAATGTGGCAGCATCTTGTCCGGCCCCGTGGATTTGCCCGCCATCCCCCACCAGCCCAGCTTGCAGCCAGGTCCGCCCCTCTGTTCGCCGGGTTCCCTGCCGCTTTGGAATGGCCCGCGCCGAAGGGGTGGGGTGCAAATTCGCGCCGGTTCTGCTATACTGACAGGCTGAGGATGGATCGGCCCGGCAGGTTTGCGGGCGTTTGCCGGACTCGCCGGTGGCGCATCGCCCGGATCCGGGCCTTCAAGGCAGGGAGGATGAACCATGCCCCGCGAGACGACCGGAAACCCGCCAGGCCTGAGCGCAGGGCAGCCGTCCGGCATGGGCGGCGACCCTGCCGAGGCGACAGGCGGCCACGGTGCGGTCCAACCCCGGATCATGCAGATCGGCACGGACGACATCCGCGCTGCGCTTCGTCAGGGCGCCCGCGATTTTGCCGTGTTCCGCTCGGACGTGATCTTTGCCGTGGCGCTTTATCCGCTGATGGGCTTCGTCCTTGCCTTCTGGGCCTTCAACTCGGGGCAGGTGCATCTGCTTTTCCCCCTGATCGCGGGCTTTCCGCTTGTCGGGCCGGTCGCAGCGGTCGGCCTTTACGAAATGAGCCGGCGGCACGAGCGGGGCGAGGAAACGCATTGGAGCGCGGCGCTGTCCGCGCTGAGGGGCCGGATGCTGGGACCCGTGCTGACGCTTGGCTTCATCCTTGCGGTGATCTTCGTCGTCTGGCTTTATGCGGCGCATGTGATCTGGACCTTCACGCTGGGACCCGAGCCACATGAGGGCATTGCAGCATTCCTTGGCGAGACGCTGACCACCGGCGCGGGGTGGACGATGATCGTCCTTGGAATGGGCGTCGGCCTTGTCTTCGGCATCGCGGTGCTATGCCTTGGCCTCGTGTCCTTTCCGATGCTGATCGACCGCCCGGTGGGCGTGGGCGTGGGCGCGGCAGTGGCGACCTCGCTTGCCGTCGCGCGCCGCAACCCGCGCACGACCGCGCTTTGGGGGCTGATCGTCGCGGTCCTGCTGCTGCTGGGGTCGATCCCGCTCTTTGCCGGGCTGATCGTCGTGCTGCCCGTCCTCGGCCACGCGACATGGCACCTTTACCGCCGCGCGGTAACCTTCCCGGACGAGAGGTTGGGGCAGCAGCCAGAGAGCGGGCCGAAACCATTCACCAAGAAGGTATGAACGAAGTTTCGCATTGGAAACCAACCGCAAGCGTCGCTGGCTGCGCGTCTGCGGCCCTGCCGGACTGCGATCTGCCGCGGCAGGCTGTTTTGCTGATCTGCGCCGGATGTTCTGATGGTGGACAAGGCGCTGAAGGCGACACGGCGGGGAAGGTTAACAGTTGCGATGAGGCATCCCCATGTGCCAGTAATGCGAGTCAATAATGCATGGACCGTTCGTCGAGGAGGGGCTGATGGTCGCCAGCATTTCAAAGGTTGACTGGGAAAATTATCGTGCTGTCGGCAAGGTGCCGCCCAGCATCCGCGAGGTCGTGCTGCAAAGCTGGCAGCGGTCGGCGCGGCTGGCGCCAGAGCCTGCGGCACGTGCGCCATTGCTGGCCGAGGATGAAATCCACGCCACCCGGCAGCATTCCCACCATTTGCGCCGGGCGGCGGGGCTGGCGCTGTCGCGGGCGGATTACCTGCTGCAACGGACCGGCAACATGCTGCTGCTTTGCGACCGCGACGGCATCATTCTGGATGCCGTAGGCGATTCGGCCACCTTGTCGCGCGGGCGCGAAAACCACCTCGGCCACGGCGGCCGCTGGAGCGAGGCGGCCATTGGCACCAATGCCATCGGCACCGCGATCCACCTGGGCCGCCCGGTCCAGATCAACGGCACCGAACATTACAGCGAGGAAATCCAGCGCTGGAGCTGTGCGGCCAGCCCGGTCAAGGATCCCGGCACCGGCAGGCTGCTGGGGGTGATCGACATTTCCTGGCCGCAGGGGATGCGGCAACCGGGCAGCACCGCCCTGTCATCGGCGCTGGCCTTGCAGGTCGAAAGCGAATTGTCGCGGCAACTGGCCCAGGAACGCCAGGCGCTGCTGGAATATCTTCATGATGGCCGCATGTCCGACCAGGTCCTGCTGCTGGACCGTGCCGGCACGCAGATATTTGCCAGCGAGGGCTTTTCCCGCGCACTGGACGATCCGCAGGCCCTGAATGCCCTGCGCGAACGGATTCCAGACCTGATCGACGGGCTGCGCGACCGTGGCCGCGAGGCGATGCTGGACGCCTTGGCGGATTGCCTGCCCGGTGCCTCGCTGACCGTGATCGAGCCGCATTCGGACGCCATCGGCGTGATGGTCTCGCTGGCCGCCCGGCGCCGCCGCGGGCCGGAACGGGGGGCGGCCAGCCTGGCGCGGATCGCGGCCAGCGGCCCGGTCATGGCCGAGATCGTGGCGCAGGCGCGGCGCTTGCTGCAAACCGGCCTGCCGATCCTGATCGAGGGCGAGACGGGCACGGGCAAGACCCATCTGGCCCGCGCAATTCACGACGAAAAGACGCCGGACGACCAGTTCACCTTGCTGGAATGCGCTGCCCTGACAGCCGCCGTGCTGCGCGAGGACCTGGCGCAGGGCCGTCTGCGCCTTCAGGGCGGCACGCTGTGCCTGGACAAGCCGGGCCGCGCCTCGCCCGAGGTGCAGAAGCTGTTGCTGAGCCTGATCGAACTGGCGCAGCAATCGGGGACGCGGGTGATCACGCTGGCGGCGCGCCCGCTCTACCAGGCGATGCAGCAAGAGGCGTTTCGCAGCGATCTCTATTATCGGGTCGCGGGCGCGCGGCTGCGGATTCCGCCGCTGCGTGACCGGCGCGACGAAATCCCGGTCTTCCTGCGCGAGATCCAGCGGCGGCAGCAAGAGGATGGCGGGCGCCGGTTGCGCTTTACCCATGCCGCGATGACGGTCTTGCAGGCCCATGCCTGGCCCGGCAACCTGCGCGAGATGCAGAACATGGTCTCGGCCCTGTCGGCGCTGTCGTCCAATGCGCTGATCGACGAGCGCGACCTGCCGCCCGAGATGCGCCAGCCGGCCACGGCCGGGACCGGCGAGGAAACCCTGCGCGACGTGGAAAGGGCCGAGATACTGACCGCCATCAAGGCAGCCGGCGGGAACCTGACCGAGGCCGCACGGCGCCTGGGGATCGCCAGATCGACGCTGTATCTGAAGCTGGATGCCCACGGCATCGCGCGGGGGCGAAAGACCTGATCGCGTCCGCAGCATGTCCGTCGGCCCGTCCGAATTTCGGACAACCCTGACAGCCCGACCGATTCCATCCTGAATGCCAGCCCGCCCGGTCAAGGCGGGTCCGGTCAAAGGGAGGAGTTTGACGTGCCACTTGACAGAAAGAACGAACGTTCCGTGCAGGTGCTGGGCATCGACGCCGGCGGCACCATGACGGACACATTCTTTGTCGACGCGAATGGAGAGTTCGTCGTCGGCAAGGCCCAGTCCACGCCCGAAAACGAGGCGCTGGGCCTGATCGAATCCTCGAAAGAGGGGCTGGAGCATTGGGGGATCAGTATCGAGGAGGCGCTGTCCTCGATCCAGACCGGCGTCTATTCCGGCACCGCGATGCTGAACCGCGTCGTCCAGCGCAAGGGGCTGCGCTGCGGGCTGATCGTCAATGCGGGGATGGAGGATTTCCACCGCATGGGCCGCGCCATCCAGGCCTATCTGGGCTTTGCCTATGAGGACCGGATCCACCTGAACACCCATTATTACGACGATCCGCTGGTCCCCCGTCACCTGACCCGCGGCGCGATGGAGCGGGTGGACATGTTCGGCACGGTCGTGATCCCGCTGCGCGAGGACACCGCCCGGCAGGCCGCGCGCGAGTTGATCGAACAGGATGTCGAAGGCATCGTGATCTCGTTGCTGCACAGCTACAAGAACCCCACCCACGAACGCCGCGTCCGCGATATCGTGGCCGAGGAACTGAAGGCGGCGGGTAAGGACATCCCGGTCTTTGCCTCGGTAGATTACTATCCGGTGCGCAAGGAAACCCACCGCACCAACACCACCATCCTGGAAGCCTTCGCCGCCGAACCCTCGCGCCAGACGCTGAAAAAGATCTCGGCCGCCTTCAAGGACAACGGCTCGAAATTCGACATGCGGGTGATGGCGACTCATGGCGGCACGATTTCGTGGAAGGCCAAGGAACTGGCCCGCACCATCGTGTCCGGCCCGATCGGCGGCGTGATCGGCGCGAAATACCTGGGTGAGGTGCTGGGCTACAAAAACATCGCCTGTTCCGATATCGGCGGCACGTCCTTTGACGTCGCCCTGATCACCCAGAACGAACTGACCATCCGCAACGACCCCGACATGGCGCGGCTGGTGCTGTCCCTGCCGCTGGTCGCGATGGACTCGGTCGGCTCGGGCGCGGGGTCCTATATCCGCCTCGACCCCTATACCAAGGCGATCAGGCTGGGGCCCGACAGCGCCGGCTATCGCGTCGGCGTCTGCTGGGCGGAATCGGGGATCGAGACGGTCACGATTTCCGACTGCCACGTCATCCTGGGCTATCTGAACCCCGACAATTTCCTGGGCGGGCAGGTCAAGCTGGACCGCGAACGCGCATGGAACGCGATGAAGGAACAGATCGCCGATCCGCTGGGCCTGTCGGTCGAAGAGGCGGCGGCGGGCGTGATCGAACTGCTCGACAGCGAACTCCGCGACTATCTGCGCGCGATGATCTCGGGCAAGGGCTACAGCCCCGGCTCGTTCACCTGCTTCAGCTATGGCGGCGCGGGGCCGGTCCATACCTACGGCTATACCGAAGGTCTGGGCTTCGAGGACGTCATCGTGCCGGCATGGGCCGCGGGCTTTTCCGCCTTCGGCTGCGCGGCGGCGGATTTCGAATATCGCTATGACAAGTCGCTGGACATCAACATCCCCGAAGAGGCGCCGGACGCGGAAAAGGCGGCCGAGGCCCGGCTGCTGAACGACGCCTGGGAGGAACTGGCCAAGCGGGTCCTGGAGGAATTCGCGGTGAACGGCTATTGCGCCGATCAGGTCACGCTGACCCCCGGTTATCGGATGCAGTATCGCGGCCAGTTGAACGATCTGGAAATCGAAAGCCCGATCAAGACCGCCGGCCAGCCCGGTGACTGGGACAAGCTGGTCGCGGCGTTCAACGACACCTATGGCCGGGTCTATGCGGCCTCGGCCCGCTCGCCCGAACTGGGCTATTCCGTGACCGGCGCGATCATGCGCGGCACCGTGCCGATCCCCAAGCCGAAAATCCCGAAAGAGGAAGAGGGCAGCCCGACGCCCCCCGAAGACGCGAAACTGGGCACGCGGCAATTCTATCGTCACGGCAAATGGGTCGATGCGCAGCTTTACCAGATGGAGACGCTGAAGCCCGGCAACCGCATCACCGGCCCCGCCATCATCGAATCCGACGCGACCACCTTTGTCGTGCCGGGCGGGTTCGAGACATTCCTGGACGGCCATCGCCTGTTCCACCTGAAAGAAGTCTGAGGGGAGGAAATACGAATGAATATTCAAACCAAGGTCCAGGGAATCGTCCGTGGTGGCGAGACCCTGAAACAGCACCGCGACCGGCTGATGGAGGCCACAAAAAGGACCGGCCATTACGGCGGCATTGACAGGATGGAACTGCGCGACAGCCAGCCGATCATGTATAACAAGCTGTTCTCGCGCCTGCGGGCCGGGGTGGTGGACGCGCGCGAAACCGCCAAGAAGATCGCGGCCAGCCCCATCGTCGAGCAAGAGGGCGAACTGTGCTTTACGCTGTATAACGCGGCGGGCGATGCGATCCTGACCTCTACGGGCATCATCATCCACGTCGGCACGATGGGCGCGGCGATCAAATACATGATCGAAAACGATTGGGAATCCAATCCCGGCATCAACGACAGGGATATCTTCTGCAACAACGACAACCTGATCGGCAACGTCCATACCTGCGACATCCACACCATCGTGCCGATCTTCCACGAGGGCGAGTTGATCGGCTGGGTCGGGGGCGTGACCCATGTGATCGACACCGGCTCGGTCGGGCCGGGCTCGATGTCCACCGGCCAGATCCAGCGTTTCGGCGACGGCTATCAGATCACCTGCCGCAAGATCGGCCAGAACGATACGCTGATGCGCGACTGGCTGCATGAAAGCCAGCGTTCGGTGCGCACCACGCGCTACTGGATGCTGGACGAACGCACCCGGATCGCCGGCTGCCACATGATCCGCGACCTGGTCGAGCAGGTGATCGCCGACGAGGGTATCGAAAACTATTGGAAATTCGCCTATGAGGCGATCGAGCATGGCCGCACCGGCCTGCAAGCCCGCATCAAGGCGATGACCATTCCCGGCAAGTATCGCCAGGTCGGTTTCGTCGATGTGCCCTATGCCCATGACGACGTGCGCGTGCCTTCGGATTTCGCGAAGGTCGACACGATCATGCACACGCCCTCCGAGATCACCATCCGCCCGGATGCGACCTGGCGGCTGGATTTCGAGGGGTCGAGCCGCTGGGGCTGGCATACCTACAACGCCCATGCGGTCAGCTTCACCAGTGGCATCTGGGTGATGATGACCCAATCGCTGATCCCGACCGAGATGATCAACGACGGCGCCGCCTACGGGACCGAGTTCCGCCTGCCCAAGGGCACCTGGATGAACCCCGACGACCGGCGCGTGGCCTTCAGTTATAGCTGGCATTTCCTGGTCAGTTCCTGGACATCCTTGTGGCGGGGCCTGTCGCGGTCCTATTTCGGCCGCGGCTACCTGGAAGAGGTGAACGCGGGCAACGCCAACACCTCTAACTGGCTGCAAGGCGGCGGATTCAACCAGTTCGACGAGGTTCACGCCGTGAACTCGTTCGAATGCGCCGCGAACGGGGTGGGCGCCAGCGCGCACAGGGACGGGATCAGCCATGCCGCCGCGATCTGGAACCCGGAAGGCGACATGGGCGACATGGAGATCTGGGAACTGGCCGAGCCGCTGATCTATCTGGGCCGCGAGATCAAGGCATCGTCCGGCGGCGCGGGCAAGTATCGCGGTGGCTGCGGCTTCCAGTCGCTGCGCATGGTCTGGAACGCCAAGGACTGGACGATGTTCTTCATGGGCAACGGCCATATCAGTTCGGACTGGGGGCTGATGGGCGGCTATCCGGCGGCATCGGGCTATCGCTTCGAGGCCCATGACACCAACCTCAGGCAGATCATCGCGAATGGCGGCGAAATCCCGCATGGCGGTGACAAGGATCCCGAAAACCCGGTCTGGGACGGCCTGATCCCCGATGCGCTGATCAAGCGCGACAAGCAGGCCATCACCACCGAGGCGATGTTCAAGGATTACGACCTTTACCTGAACTACATGCGCGGCGGGCCGGGCTTCGGCGATCCGCTGGACCGCGAACCGCAAAGCGTGGCCGATGACGTCAATGGCGGCTATCTGATCGAACGCTTTGCGGGTTCGGTCTATGGCGTCAGGCTGGTCAAGGGCGCGGACGGGCTGTTCGGTGTCGATCAGGCCGCGACCGAGGCGCGGCGCGCCGAAATCCGCAAGGAGCGGCTGGCCAGGGCCGTGCCGACCCGCGACTGGATGGCCCGCGAACGCGAACGCATCTTGGCCAAGGATGCCGGGCTGCATGTCCAGCAGATGTTCGCCGCCAGCTTCAAGCTGGGGCCGAGGTTCGAGGAAAGCTTCCGCAAGTTCTGGGACCTGCCCGCGGACTGGCAGTTGATGGAGGCGGATCTGCCGATCCCGTCCTATGGCCGCGAATATTCCATGGACATCTCGGAACTGCCCGACGTCAAGACCGTCCGGTTCGTGGACGAATAAGCGCAGCGGGCCGCCCCGGCGGCCCCCTCTTGGATCAGGAGAGAAACCGATGGCTTACACGAAATCGAAGATCAAGGATCTGGTGGAAGGCAAGATCGACCGCGACACGCTGCACACCATGCTGTCCACCCCCAAGGACCGCGAGCGTTTTCAGATCTATCTGGAAATCCTGCAGGAAAGCGTGCCCTGGGACGACCGGATCATCCTGCCGCTTGGCCCCAAGCTGTTCATCGTCCAGCGCAAGGCGGACAAAAAGTGGGTGGTCAAGAGCATCGCGGGGCATGAGTTCTGCGACTGGCGGGACAACTGGAAGCTGCATGCGGTGATGCGCGTGCGCGAAACGCAGGAAGAGATGGAGGAGCTCTATCCCCGCCTGATGACGCCGACCTCGAGCTGGCAGGTGATCCGCGAATATTACTGCCCGCTGTCGGGCGACCTGCTGGATGTCGAGGCGCCCACCCCCTGGTATCCGGTGATCCACGACTTCGAACCCGATATCGACACCTTCTATCAGGACTGGCTGGGCATGGAACTGCCCGAACGCGCCGCCTGATCCGGTGTCCCGACTTGGCGATTGCGGCCCCGCCCCCCACGGGGCCGCATCTGTTTCGTCCAGCGACGGCGAAGGGCCTTCCAAGGCCAGAAGGTGAACAGCAAGAGCAACGGCGAAGCAGCAGGAAATCAGTTTTTCGCCACTGGCGCACGGCTGGGGATCAACCGATCCAGGCGGCGACACCAAGCCCCGTGATGGCGATGAAGGCAAAGGCGATCCCGCCCTGGATGAGGGGTTTCACCCCCAGCACCCGCAATTTGTCGAAGCGCGTGGCCAATCCCAATCCGGCCAGTGCCGCCGCCAGCATGATCGGCGTCAGGGTGGCCGAAACAAGGCGGGCCTGCTCGGGAAGAAGTCCGAAGGAGTTCAGCGCCGCCAGTGCCAGAAACATCAGGACGAATCCCGGAATGCCCGCGCGCTGGCCGCCGGCCGCCTCGGGGCCGTGCCAAAGCCGGGCAAGACCGAAGATCACCGCGGCCAGCATCAACACGCGGCCAAGCTTCATCGCGATGGCGGCCTGGCCCGAGATATCGCCGACGGCGAAGCCCGCGCCGACTGCCTGCGCGACCTCATGCAGCGACAGCCCGGCCCAAAGCCCCAGTTGCACATCGCTTAGTCCCAACGCGCCTTGCAGCAGCGGAAGGCCGAACAGTCCGATCGTGCCCCAGATGGTGATGACGGCGACCGCATAGGTCACGAACTCCTCGCGCGCGCGCAGGATGGCATTGGCCCCGGCAATGGCCGACGCTCCGCAGATGGCGGTTCCCGTCGCCACCAGCATCGACAGGTCGCGTTCGATTCCCAATGCCCTGCCCGCCATATAGGCAAAGCCCAATGTCAGCATGACGGTCGCGACCAGCCCCACGGCGCCAGCCCAACCGAAGGCGGTCAGTTCCGCCAATGTAACCTGTGCCCCCAACAGCGCCACGGCAAAACGCAAGAGCGTTCGGCTGGCGAAGGTGATCCCGGGCAGCGACGGCGCCGTCACACCCACGACATTGGTAAAGAACATGCCCAAAAGGATCGCGAGGATCACCGGGCTGAGACCCGCCAGCCACGGAAGCCCCCGCAGCCCGAAGGAAGCGGCGGTGATCAGGGCGACGAGAAGCAGGCCGGGCAAGAGATCGAGCAGGACCGATCCGACCCGCGCGTGCAGGGCAGTAGGGGACATGAAAACACCGTAGAGGCTTGATGGGGAGAATCCTGTTCTCTGTAGGCAGGAAATAACAGAATGGCATTCCTTCTGTCCAAGTGTTTATTATGGACAAATCATCCTGTTTTTCCGATTGTTTATTTTCGGCCGTGGAACGGTTGTGCGATCAAGGGAAACATCTGCATGACTTTGGAACAGCTTCGCATCTTTCTGGAGGTCGCGCGCCATCAGCATGTCACGCGGGCATCCCAAGGGCTGCATCTGTCGCAATCGGCGGTCAGCGCCGCGATCACCGCGTTGGAGGAACGGCACGGCATACCGCTGTTCGATCGGGTCGGGCGGGGAATCAGTTTGAACCAGGCGGGCCGTTGCTTCGTGCCGCATGCCGAAGATGTGCTGCGCCGTGCCGCCGAAGCGGCGGCCTGGCTTTCGGAATTGCGGGACGGCGAGGGGGGAAGGTTGCGTATCCGGGCCAGCCAGACGGTCGCCAGCTATGTCCTGCCCCGCCACCTGATCCGCTTCCACGAACTTTATCCGCGCGTCGAACTGGAATTCCGGCAGGGAAACACGGCTTCGGTCGCCGCCGCAGTTGCGGCGGGCAAGGCGGATCTGGGCCTTGTCGAGGGGCGCGTCGACAGCGACGAACTGACGGTCGAACGGCTTGGGGGGGACCGGCTCGTGCTGCTTGTGGGGCGTGGTCATCCCTGGCAGGACGGGCGGGCCTGGCAGGACGGGCGGGCGCTGCGCCCCGAGGATCTGGCTCGTGTCGATTGGGTGCTGCGCGAGGCCGGATCGGGCACCCGCGCGGCAGTCGATGCGGAGTTCGCGCATCTGGGGTTCGGGGCGGACGAACTGAACCTGTTGCTGGAACTGCCCTCGAACGAAGCCTGTATCGCCGCGGTCGAGACGGGACGCTGCGCGACGGTCCTTTCGATGCTGGCGGCCGCGCCGCATCTGGCGCAGGGGCGGATATTCGAAGCGGGATTTCCCTTCCCCTCACGCAGCTTTTCGGTGCTTGCCCACCCGGAACGGCATCGCAGCCGTCCGGCGGAAAACTTCATCGCCCTGATACGGGCGCCCAAAGCGCCATGACCACCTGCCCGATCGCTTCGGATCGACGCATGACGAGCGCAGATCGCCGAAATCAGCCTGCCTTCATCACCAGGTGCCCCGGCGCGACCTCGTGATAGACCCGTTCGGGGGGTTCGTAGCCATGCGGGCGCACCGGGCTGCGCAACTCGTTCAGCGGAACGCTGCGCAATTCGCCCCGCCGCGAGGGATCGGGGATCGGCACCGCCGCCATCAGGCGCTGCGTATAGGGATGGCGCGGATTGCCGAAGATTTCGGCCCGCGGCCCGATCTCGACGATTTCGCCCAGATACATCACTGCGACGCGGTGGCTCACACGTTCGACTACGGCCATGTCGTGGCTGATGAACAGATAGGAAAGCCCCAGCTTGCGCTGCAATTCCAGCATCATGTTCACCACCTGCGCCTTGATCGAGACATCCAGCGCCGAAACCGATTCGTCTGCGACGATCAGGCTTGGCTCCAGCGCCAGCGCGCGGGCGACGCAGATCCGCTGGCGTTGCCCGCCCGAGAACTCATGCGGCAGCCGGTCGGCCATCTCGGGCTTCAGCCCGACCTGCGCCAGAAGCTCCAGCACCCGTGTCCGGGCGGACTTGCGGTCCAGCAGCCTGTGGACCACCAGCGGCTCGGCAATGGCGGCGCCCACGCTCATGCGCGGGTCGAGACTGGCGAAGGGGTCCTGAAAGATCATCTGCACCCGCCTGCGCATCCGTTTCAGATCCTCGCCGCGAATGCCGGCGATGTCGCGTCCTTCAAGCAGGATGCTGCCTCGGGTCGGTTCGTTCAGCCGCACGATGGCGCGGCCGGTCGAGGATTTGCCGCAACCGGATTCGCCCACCAGCGCCAGCGTCTCGCCGGGCTGGATCGAGAAAGAGACGTTCTCGACCGCGTGGACGCTGCTGCCGGTGGCGCGAAACAACCCTGCCCGCCCGCCGAAGCGGACCGAGAGGTTGCGCACCTCGATCAGCGGTCTTTCGTCCGCGCGCACGGTATCGGGCATCAGCAACTCGGACGGCGGCGTGTCGATCCTGCCGGGCGGCGGGAAACGCATCGGCTGGCCGAAACCGTTCATGGCGCCCAGCCGGGGCACCGCCGAAATCAGCGTCCGGGTATAGGCTTCGCGCGGATCGGCGAAGATCGCCTCGGTGGTTCCGCTCTCGACCGCCTGTCCGCCGTTCATGACGACCATCCGGTCGGCGATCTCGGCCACCACGCCCATGTCGTGAGTGATGAAAAGGACGGCCATCTCCTCTTCGCGCTGAAGCGATCGTATCAACTCCAGGATCTGGGCCTGGATCGTCACGTCCAGTGCCGTCGTCGGCTCATCCGCGATCAGGACCGAGGGTCTGGCGGCGATGGCGGTGGCGATGGCGACGCGCTGCCGCATTCCGCCGGAAAAGAGATGGGGATAGTCGGACGCGCGCCGGGCCGCTTCGGGGATGCGGACCAGATCCAGCATCCGCACGGCCTCCTTGCGCGCGGCGTCCCAGCCCATGCCCTTGTGGCGGACGAAGACCTCGGCGATCTGGTCGCCCACCTTCATCACCGGGTTGAGCGTCGAGAGCGGGTCCTGAAAAATCATCGAGATCCGGTTGCCGCGGATATTCCGCATCTCGGCTTCGGAAAGGCGCAGCAGGTCCCGCCCTTCGAACAGCGCATGGGTTCCGGCGATCTCGGCCGGGGGTTCTGGCAGAAGCCGCATCACGGCCTGGGCCGTGGCCGATTTGCCGCAGCCGGATTCTCCGACCAGGGCAAGGATCTCGCCCCGGCGCAGGTTGAACGACAGGCCGCGCACCGCCGGGATGGACTTGCCGGCGCTGCGGAACGCGATCCGCAGGTCGGCGACGTCTAGAATGGGTTCCTGTGTCATTTATGGGTCCCTTGCGGATTGAGCGCATCGTTCAGCCCGTTGCCGAACAGGCTGAGGCCAAGCACCGCGACGAAGATCGCCATGCCGGGAATGGCTGCCATATACCAGGCCGACCGCAGCGCCTCCTTGCCCGAGCCGATCATGCTGCCCCACGAGATCATGTTGGGATTGCCCAGCCCCAGAAACGAGATCGCCGCCTCCAGCAGGATGGCCTGGGCGGCGATGATCGACGCGGTGACGACCACGATCGAGGTCACGTTCGGGAAAAGGTGGCGGATGATGATGCGCAGGTCGCTCAGCCCCAGCACCTTGAGGGTAAGGAGGAATTCGCTGTTGCGCAGGCGAAGCGTCTCGGCCCGGACAAGCCGGGCGATCTGTGGCCAGCTTGTCATGCCGATGGCCAGCACGATGGCCGGGATCGAGGGCGTAAGCGAGACCATGACGACGATGGTGAAGATCAGCGAGGGCATGGTCTGGAACAGTTCGACCAGACGCATGATCACCACATCGGTGAGACCGCCGAAATAACCCGCGCAAACGCCAAGCGTCATGCCCAGGATCACCGCGATGGCCGTGGCCGCCAGCCCGACGATCAGCGAGACGCGGGCACCGTGGACGATGCCTGCCAGAATGTCGCGGCCCAGGATGTCGGTGCCCAGCGGATGGGCGGGCGACTGGCCGGGCCAGATGAAGGGATCGCCGGTGATCGACAGAGGGCTGGCCGGAAAAAGCAGCCCGGCGCCGAGCGCGGTCAGGATCATCAGGATTATCACCACGAGGCCGAAGACTCCGGCCGGGTTGCGCAGGAAGCGGCGTCTGAAGGCGGGCCATCCGGTCATTTCAGGGTGATCCTCGGGTCCAGGGCGCTGTAGATCATGTCGGTCAGGATATTGGCGATGATCACCAGAAAGGAACTGACGAACAGGATGCCCAGCAGCAGGTTGAGATCGCGCCGGAAGATGGCGTCGAAAGCCAGCCGGCCCATGCCGGGCCAGGCGAATATCGTCTCGATCACGACCGAGCCGCCCAGCATGGCGCCAAGTTGCAGGCCGGTGATGGTGACGATGGGCAAAAGCGCGTTGCGCAGCCCGTGGCGCAGCGTGATCCGCGCCGGATGCAGCCCCTTGGCCTTGGCGAAGCGCATGTAGTCCTGACCGAAGATCTCGATCATCGACGAGCGGGTGATGCGGCTGAAGATCGCCAGGTAATAGACGGAAAGGCTGATCACCGGCAGCACCATGTGATAGGCCACATCGGTGACGAAGGCCCAGCCGGTATGGCCCTGATAGACGTTGTACATGCCGCTGGCGGGGAACCAGCGCAGCGTCAGCGAAAAGGCGACGATCAGCATCAGCGCCAGCCAGAACAGCGGCAGCGCGAAGCCCCAGATCGAGATCACGTTGATCACATTGTCGATCCAGCGCCCGCGCCAGACCGCCGAGATCACGCCGAAGGTCACGCCGACGATCAGCGCCACCACAATTGCGGTGAACATCAAAAGCAGGCTGGCCGGGATCCGTTCGAGGATGATCGGCGCCACATGGCCGTTGTAGCCGACCGAATAGCCGAGGTTGAAGGTGGCCACGTTCTGCACATAGCGCAGAAACTGCATTCCCGTGCTTTGATCGAGCCCGAATTCCTTGCGAAGCATTTCGACGATTTCGGGCGACGCACCGCCGGCCTCTCCGGTCAGCACGTCGACCGCATCGCCCGGCGCCATTTGCAGCAGGAAGAAATTGACCGTCAGGATCAGGAACATCGTCGGCAGAACATGGACCAGACGCCGCAGGACGAATATGCCGGTATTGATCGCGCCGTTCAGGCGCCCGCCGCTGCCGCTCATGGCGCGGGCCTCAAGGCTGGAAGGCGGGCGCGTCCTCGGACGGGTCCGGCGATGCTTGTCTGCATGGTCTCTCTCCCTCTGAATGGCGCTGCGCAAGCGCGCAGGTCGCCGGGAAGTTGTCCCGGCGGCAAGTCTTGGGCAAGTGTCACATCATGATTTCGACCAGATAAGGTCCCTTGCCCGCAAGTCCGGCCCTGATGCCGCGCACGACGTCCTCCACGGTGTCGGCGCGCGACCCTGCCACGCCCATCGAGGCGGCCATGGACACCCAGTCGATGTCCGGGTTGCCCAGATCCATCATGTCCAATGCCTTGCGCCCGGCATTGGCCGCGCCGACATTGGTCAGCTCGCCCTTCAGGATCTGGTAGGCGCGGTTCGAGAACAGAAGCGTGATGACATGCGTTCCCTCGCGCGCCTGCGTCCAAAGCGCCTGCAAGGTGTAGAGCGCGCTGCCATCGGATTCGAGGCAGAAGACCGGGCGGTCGGGGCAGGCGATGGCCGCGCCGATGGTCACGGGAAGGCCGTAGCCGATCGAGCCGCCCAGATTGTGCAGCAGGTCATGCGGCTGCGCCTGCATGGTCGCGTTGAAGAAGGTCCGTCCCGAGGTATTCGATTCGTCCACCAGGATCGCGCCTTCGGGGATCAGCGCCGCCAGCGCCTGTCCCAGCTTTTCCGGCGTGATGGCGCCTTCGGGCAGAGGATGGTCGGCGGCCTCGACCCGCTTGGGCCGGGCCTTCGCCGCGCCGAGTTCGTCGGCAAGCCAGGCCAGCGCCTGTTCGACATCCTCGCCCGGCAGCGCGAGGGCATGGATGCGGCAACCGGGATGGGTCAGCACGCTGGGCTTGCCGGGATAGGCGAAGAAGGCGACCGGAGCCTTGGCGCCGACCAGGATCAGCGTGTCCACCTCCTTCAGCATCGCGATCGAGGGGTCGATCGGGTAGGGCAGCCGCTCGACCGGCACGCGGCCCACCCCGCGCTCCATCCGCTTGTTGAAGGTCTGGGAAATAAGCCTTGCGCCGGTGGCGTCGGCGATGCGGCCGGCATTCTCCAGCGCCTCGCCGCGCAAGGCGGGGTCGGTCAGAAACAGCGCCGTCCGCCCGCCGCCGCGCAAGAGCGCGACCGCCTCGTCCACGGCTGCCTGCGACGTCTGGCGCGGCGCGGCCACGTCGGGGACGGGGACATGGCCGCCGTCGGGCAGGCTCGTCACCTCGGTCCAGGCGGTATCGGCGGGCAGGATCAGCGTGGCGATCTTGCCGGGCTTGACCTGCGCCGCCGCGATGGCATCGGCGCCGTCGCGGGCGACATGTTCGGCTGAAGACGAGGTGCGGACCCAATGCGAAAACGGGCGGGCCGCCCCTTCGATGTCCGACGTCAGCGGCGCGTCGTAGCTGCGGTGATAGGTGGCATGGTCTCCGACGATATTGACCATCGAGGTGCCGGCGCGAAGGGCGTTGTGCATATTGGCAAGCCCGTTGGCGAGGCCCGGCCCAAGATGCAGCAGGGTCGATGCCGGCCTGTCCGCCATCCGGGCGAAACCGTCCGCCGCGCCTGTCGCCACGCCCTCGAAAAGGGCCAGCACGCAACGCATACCTTCAACCTTGTCGAGCGCGGCGACGAAATGCATTTCCGAAGTGCCGGGGTTGGCGAAACAGACGTCCACCTTTCCCTCGACCAGGGTTCTCACCAGACTTTCGGCGCCGTTCATCATATTCCTCCTGAGACAATCCTGCCGTCATTGCGGACCCAACCGGGCGAGGCAATCGGTTCCGCAATGGTTCGGTTCCGGGATCGCATCGGGCAATTGAAAATTCTTTCCTTGCCACGGAAAGGAATTTTCCCGTGGCTTGGACGGAATGAAATATCGTTCAATTACAGATAGTTGATCCGGGTCATTCCCCTGCCGGATGTCGCGTCAAAATTAATTTTCGCGACTGCGAAAGATAACTCAATTCCCCTCGCGATCATCGTCCTGTTTGCTGGCAACGAGAAGGCTCCCGCTTGCCGCGCCGCGTCTGGAACGTCCGGGCCAAGGGCGGGACCCGCATCGAATTCGCCCGGTCCGCAAGCCGGAAGCCGGGCGGCATCAGCCAAGGAGGAATCCCGTGTTCAATCCCGAAGCCGCGCTTCAGCGCGACGATATCCAGGAGCTTGAGCGGCTCGCCATCGAGGAGTTCCGCCCGCGGGGACGCGGCTATGACGCCGAATGCTCCATGCCGGTCGAGAACATGCAGGCGCTGTTCGAACGCGGCTGGCTGGCCACCACCCTGCCGCGCGAGATGGGGGGCAAGGGCAGCAATCTGGACAGCGACGATCCGGCCACCTACTTGCAGGCGATCCGGGTGCTGGCCCGAGGTTGCCCCGGCACGGCGCATAATTTCCAGGTGCATAACCATGCCGCCTGGGTGCTGAACTCGGTCGCCACGCCCGAGCAGCGCGAACTCTTCCTGAAACCCGTTTTCGAGCGGCCCTTCCTGGGCACTCTGGTGGGCAGCGAAGCGCGGCGCAAGCACATGTATCAGTTGAACACCTCGGCGCGGCGGACCGAAGGCGGCTGGATCGTCCACGGCGAAAAGAACTATGCCACCAATGCGATGGAGCAGCTTGGCTTCGGCATCATCTTCGTCACCATCGAGGGGGCGACCGATTATTTCGACAGCCATCTGATGGTCGTGGTCGATCACGACATGGAAGGTGTCAGCATCGACACCGAATGGTATCGCCCCGCCGGAATGCGGGCCTGCCCCAGCCCGGTGATCACGCTCGACAATGTTTTCGTGCCCGACAGCCACGTCCTCGGCAAGCCCGGCAGCTATCCGCGCGACCGCTGGCAGGGGCGGTTCCATCTGGGCTTCACCGCCAATTACCTCGGCACTTCCGAGGGGATGTATGACTGGTTTCTCGACTATATGCGGCAGAAGGGTCGGGGGAAGGATCCCGTCCTGCAATTGCGGGTGGGCGAGATGAAGGTCGCGCTAGACGCCGCGCGGGCGCTGTTCCACCGCGCCATCATCGCCTGGACCGAGGGCGATGTGGTCAAGGCCGAACTGACGTCGATGGCGGCGAAATCCACCGCGGCCCATACCGCGTTCGACCTGTCGCACAAGATCATCCATTGCGCCGGCTCGACCGCGCTTTTCGATGAATTCCCGCTCAGCCGCTACATCCGCGACCTTGAAACCCATGTGCTGCACGCGGGCCATGACCGGACGGCGCAGATCCTGGGGCAATCCGAACTGGGCGAAACCTTCGATTCCACGCTGCAACGCTGAGAAAGGACAAGACGATGACCGAGGTCCACGACCGCACCACCACCGTTCTGGCCCGTGCCGGGGTGATCCGCATTTCCTTCGGCGACCCGAAAGCGCCCGCCGGGAAGGTCGAACTTTCGGCCGAGGCCGCCGAGCAACTGGCGCAGGACATCCAGCGCGTTCTTTCCGGGCTGGGCCACAACCCGGCAGCGCCCTGAGGTCCGACGATGCAGCACGAAACCCCGCTTTTCATCGGTGGCGAATGGGTCGAGGCATCCTCGGGCGCGCGGCTCGCGGTCGAAAACCCCGCCACGGGCGAAACGATCGGCTGGGTCGCCTGCGCGGATGTTGCCGATCTGGACCGGGCGCTTGATGCCGCCGCGCGGGGCTTTGCCGAATGGCGCATCACCGGCGCCTTCGACCGGGCGGCGCTTTTGCGCAGGGCGGCGGACCTTCTGCGCGACAGGGCCGAGGCCATCGCCCCGGTCATGACCCGCGAGCAGGGCAAGCCGCTGGCCGAAGCCCTGGGCGAGGTCAGGGGCGCCGCCGATATGCTGGACTGGCTGGCCGAGGAAGCGCGCCGCAGCTATGGCCGGATCGTTCCGGCCCGGTCGGCGGGTATCGACCAGCATGTGATCCGCGATGCGATAGGGCCGGTCGCGGCCTTCACGCCCTGGAACTTTCCGATCAACCAGGCGGTGCGCAAGCTTGGCGCGGCCATCGCCACAGGCTGCTCGATCATCCTCAAGGGGCCGGAAGAGACGCCTGCGAGTGTTGCCGCCCTGGTCCGCGCTTTGTCCGACGCCGGGTTGCCGCCGGGCGTGGTCAATCTGGTCTTCGGACGCCCGGCCGAGATTTCGGCCCATCTGATTGCCCATCCCGTGATCCGCAAGGTGTCGTTCACCGGCTCGACCCCCGTCGGGCGTCAGCTTGCGGCGCTGGCGGGCAGGCATCTCAAGCGGATCACGCTGGAACTTGGCGGCCATGCGCCGGTGATCGTCGCCGCCGATGCGGATCTGGACCGGGCGGCGGCGGTGATGGCGGCCTCGAAATTCCGCAATGCGGGCCAGATCTGCATCGCGCCCACCCGTTTCCTGGTCGAGGACGATGTGCATGACGCTTTCGTCTCGCGGCTGGTCGCGCAGGCCGAGGCCATTCGCGTGGGCGACGGGCTGGAGCCGGCCACGACGATGGGGCCGCTGGCGAACGAACGGCGGTTTCAGGCGGTCGAACGGCTGGTCGCGGATGCCCTTGCCCGTGGAGCGGAACTGCGCACGGGCGGCGGGCGCGTCGGCAATACCGGCAGCTTCTTTCAGCCGACGGTGCTGACCGGCATGACGCCCGACATGGCGGCGATGAACGAAGAGCCTTTCGGCCCCCTGGCGCTGGTCAGCCGCGTGGCCTGCCTCGACGATGCCGTGGCCGAGGCGAACCGTCTGGATTACGGGCTCGCGGCCTATGCCTTCACCGGCTCGGCCCGCAGCATGGCCGAACTGCGAAACCGGGTCGAGGCGGGCATGCTGTCGATCAACCATCAGGGCCTTGCGCTGCCCGAACTTCCCTTTGGCGGGATCAAGGATTCCGGTCAGGGATCTGAGGGCGGCAGCGAAGTGCTGGAGGCCTATCTGAACATCCGCACGATCACCCAAACCACCCTTTGAAGGAGAGCAGCCATGAGCGGTTTTGAAGCGGTCGTCATCGAGGAGAGCAATGGAGAGCGGCGGGTCTCGCTGCGCGAACTGACCGAGGCCGATCTCATGGAAGGGGATGTGACCGTCCGTGTCAGCCATTCCGGGCTGAACTACAAGGACGGGCTGGCCCTGACCGGCAAGGCGCCGGTGGTCAGACGCTTTCCGATGGTGCCGGGGATCGATCTGGCGGGCGTCGTCGAGACCAGCACCGATCCGCGTTACAAGCCCGGCGATGCGGTGATCCTGAACGGTTGGGGCACGGGCGAAACCCATCTTGGGGCCTGGGCTGCATTGTCTCGGGTGAAGGGCGACTGGCTCATCCCGCTGCCGAAGGGCCTGAGTCCTGCCGAGGCGATGGCCATCGGGACGGCGGGCTATACCGCCATGCTGTGCTTTTTGGCGCTGGAGCATCACGGACTCGAACCGGCAGACGGGCAGCCGGTCGTGGTGTCGGGGGCGGCAGGGGGCGTGGGCTCTGTCGCGGTGGCGCTGTTGGCGCGGGCGGGCTGTCGCGTGACCGCAGTCACTGGCCGCGAGACCGAAGCCGACTATCTGAAGGCCCTTGGCGCGGTCGAAGTCATCTCTCGCGAGGAACTGGCGGGAAAGCCGCGCGCGTTGGGCAAGGAGCGTTGGGCGGCGGGCGTGGATTGCGTGGGTTCGACCACCCTTGCCAACATGCTGTCGATGATCCGCTACGGCGGCGCGGTGGCGGCCTGCGGCCTTGCGGGCGGCATGGACCTGCCTGTGACCGTCGCCCCTTTCATCCTGCGTGGCGTCACCTTGGCGGGCGTCGATTCCGTCATGGCGCCCCGCGCGCGCCGCATTGCCGCTTGGGACCGGCTGGCCCGCGATCTGGATCGCGCGGCGCTGGCCCGGATGACCCGCGAGGTGCCGCTGCGCGAGGTCATGGAACTGGGAGAAGAGATCATTGCCGGGCGCATCCGCGGCCGGGTGGTTGTCAATGTCGCCGGGCTTTGACCCGGCCCGAGATCGTCCCCTGAAAAGGAACCTGTGAAATGACCGAGACCAGACCGAGCCGCCACGATTTCCGCAAAAGGCTGAAGGCGCGGGAATCCCTGTTGGGCGCCTTCTGCCCGGCCCCTTCGCCCGAACTGGTCGAGGTCGCGGCCTTTGCCGGATTCGATTTCGTCGTGATCGATGCCGAGCATGGCCCGATCGGCATCGGCGACATCGTTCACATGATCCGCGCCGGCCATTCCGCGGGAATCGCGGTCATGGTGCGCGTGCCGTCCATGACGCCGGATTTCGTGCTGCGGTCGCTGGACGCCGGGGCGGACGGGCTGATCATTCCGCAAATCGAGACCCCGCAGGAAGCGGCTGCCGTGGTCGACGCGCTGCACTACCCGCCCGCCGGCAACCGTGGCCTGGCATTCTACACCCGCACGCATCGCTTCATGAAGGATACCGGCCCGGCCGCGATGAAGGCCGCCGACGAGCGCGTGGTGACCGGCGTGCTGATCGAAACCCCCAGGGGCGTGGACAATGCCATCGCCATCGCCTCGACCCCCGGCGTGGATCTGGTGCTTATGGGGCCAAGCGATCTTTCGGCCAATATCGGCTTTGGACCCGATACCGAGAGCCGGGTGGACGAGGCGGTGACCCGTGTGGCCGAGGCCGGGCGGCAGTTCGGGGTGGCGACGTCGATCGCCGCGCAGTCGCCCGATGCCGCGCGCGCCTATTTCGAACGCGGATATTCCATCGTGGTGACCGGCCTCCTGCCGCCGCTGCTGCGGGTCTCCAGCGATTTCGTCAGCAAGGCGCGTGCCGCGCTGGTCCCGGCGGCGCAGGATTGACACGGACGGAGGTGGGCGAATGAACGAAAACCGTTGCGAATCCCTGTCGTCGGATCGCGAAACCATCGGCTATCCCTCGATAGATCTGGCCGCCTTCAAGGCCGCCATGCGCAACCTTTCGGCCGGGGTGACCATTGTCAGCACCGGCCAGGGCGCGCAACGCCGTGGATTGACCGTCTCTGCCGCCTGTTCGCTCAGCGGCGAGCCGCCCTCGGTGCTGGTCTGCCTCAACACCGCTTCCGAAGCGGTGGAGACGGCGACATTGACCGGCAGCTTCGCGGTCAACTTCCTTGGCTTCGACCAGCTTGATCTGGCGCTGCGCTTTGCCGGTCATGGCGGTGCCCGCCACGAGGCCAAATTCGACATGGGATCGTGGACCCGTCTCAGCACCGGCGCGCCGGTGCTGGCAAACGCGCTTTGTTCGGTGGATTGCGAATTGGCCGAGGCGATTCCCTTCGGCAGCCACATGATCCTGATCGGCAGGATCGTCGATACCGTTCGCCGCGTCGAAGGCGAACCCCTGATGTATTTCCGCGGCCAGTTCGCCCAGATTCTACCGAAGGACTTTCTCGACGGTTATGTCGAGAGCGGTTTCGAAGCATGACTTCCCGGCTCGGAAGAATATTTCAAAATTACTGGCTCCGGGGAAATATTGCACCAGCACGATCATGTTATTTGGATTGTAATTTCCTTTGAGTTTGCGTTTGGTGAAGCTATGGTCATGGCATATTGAGAAGACGATGGGGTTACGGCGATGGCTGTGCGTTTGCCTCCGTTAACATCCGTGCGCGCATTCGAGGCGGCTGCGCGCAATTGCAGCATGACCCATGCGGCGAACGAACTCTGCGTCACCCCTGCCGCCGTGACCCATCAGGTGCGCGCGCTTGAACGCTGGCTCGGGGTCAAGCTCTTTCATCGAACCGGCTCGGCGCTGAAGCTGACCTCGGCTGGCCAGACGTTCTTCATAGGCGCGAGCCGGGGCATCGACTCGATCGCCTCGGCGACCGAACAGGTCTGCGCCCCCGCCGCCGCAAAGCAACTGGCGATCAGCGCGCCGCCCTCTTTCGCGGCGCAATGGCTGGTGCCGCGACTGTCCTCTTTCCAAAGCGCATACAATACGCCGATCTCGGTTTCGATCCGGGTGCCATCGCCCGAAACGCATTGGCGGCGCGACGATATCGGCATTGTTTCGGGCACGCCGACGCCGGATTTCCTGATCCGCCGACCGCTGTTCAAATACAACATCATTGCTGTCTGCCACCCGCGTCTGATGCAGGGGCCGAACGCCATCCGCAGCATCAACGACCTGCGCCACCAGCAGTTGCTGAACGACGAGAGCCTGAACGGCACCGACAACGTAAGCTGGGAAAGCTGGCTGGCGCGCGCGGGGGCGGATTCCTTCGATGTCAGCGGCGGCATCCGCTTCAACAACGCCTTTGCCGCCTATCGTTTCGCGGCGGATGGGCACGGCGTGGTGCTGGCCAAGGATCTTCTGGTGCAGAACGAATTGCGCGATGGCAGGCTGATAAATCCATTCAATGTCTCGGTGCCGTCGCTGCATACTTATGATTTCGTCTGCTCTTATGAGAAGGCGAAATCAAAGCCGGTTTCGCAATTCTGGGACTGGTTGGTGTCCGAAGCAAGAAGCGATGATCTGGAACTGGCCGAAGGCGTCTGCGCCTGAAGCGTTATTCACGGCGAATGATCCGAAACTGCCAGCATACGGATATGGCAAGCGCCGCCCAATTCTGGAACTGAAAAAGTAATTTGTCCGGTCGATGCGATAATTCAATAGAAAATTCGAAGGTTCTTTCGCAAGATTGCCGCATTCCCGCATAAGCAGTGGAGAGTGGTATGCATGTCGGATTGACCGATGAAGAAGAAAGCCTGCGCCGCCGGGCGGAAGAGCTGTCCCGCAACATGATCGCACCGCGCGCGGCCGAGGTGGACCGCAGCGAGGCTTATCCCTGGAACAACGTCCACGATCTGACCGAGGCCGGCTTCATGGGCATGACCGTTTCGAAGCAATACGGTGGGCAGGGACGCTCTTTCCTTGACGCGGTTCTGGTCGTCGAGGAAATGGCCAAGTCTTGCACCGTCACGGCCCGGATCGTGGTCGAGGCGAATATGGGCGCCATCTCGGCGATCATGGCCTATGGCAGCGAAGAGCAGAAGAAGCTGGCTGCCGGGCTGGTGCTGGCCGGGGACAAGCCCGCGATCTGCATTACCGAGCCGGATGCGGGCAGCGATGCGCTGGCGCTGAAGACACGGGCCGACCGGCGCGGCAACGGCTATGTGTTGAACGGGGGCAAGCACTGGATAACCGGGGCGGGGGTCTCGCGGCTGCATCTGATCTTTGCCCGCGTTTTCGACGAGACGGGTCAGGATCTGGGCGTGGGCGGCTTCATCGCCCTGCGCGACGAGGACGAGGGGCTGAAGATGGTCCACCGCGAGCCGACCATGGGGCTGCGCGGCATCCCCGAAGGCGAGTTGGCCTTCGAGGATCTGGTGCTGCCCGCCGACCGGCTGGTCATGCCTCCGGGCGGGCTGGCCAAGGGGTTCACCGCGCTGATCAATGCCTACAACAGCCAGCGGGTCGGCGCGGGCACCGTGGCGATGGGGGTCGCGGCAGGGGCGCTGGATCACGCCATCGCCTGGGTGCGCGAGCGCGAGCAGTTCGGACGCCCGATCGGCGAGTTCCAGGGCATCCAGTGGATGCTGGCCGACATGCAGACCCAACTCAGCGCCTCGCGGCTGATGCTGCATGCGGCGGCGCGCTCGAACGGGCCGGATGGCAGCCCCTTCCCCGATCCGATGCTGGCGGCGCAGGCCAAGATCCACGCATCCGAGGCGGCGATCCGCATCGTCAACGATGCGCTGCAGATGTATGGTGCGCGCGGCTATTCGCGAAACCTGCCGCTGGAACGCATGGCGCGCGACGTGCGGATGTTCACCATCGGCGGCGGCACGGCGCAGGTGCTGCGAACGCTGGTCGCCTCGCGGATGCTTGGTTGGAAACTGCCGCAGACCCGCGACGGCTATCTGTCGAAGGCGGGGCAGGGTCGTGACTGAGTTGCCGCCGCCTGTCGGGGCGCTTTCGGGGCTGCGGGTGCTGGATCTGTCGCGAATCCTCGCCGGGCCGACCTGCACGCAGATCCTGGGCGATCTGGGGGCCGAGGTTCTCAAGATCGAACGCCCCGGCGCGGGTGACGATACGCGCAAATGGGGCCCGCCTTTCGTCACGGGCCGCGACGGCGGCCCGACGCGGGAATCCGCCTATTATCTTTCGGCCAACCGCAACAAGCGGTCGATTGCGCTGGACTTCACCCAACCCGAGGGCAAGGCCCTGCTGCTGCACCTGCTGGAAGGCTGCGATATTCTGGTCGAGAACTTCAAGACCGGCGGGCTTGCCCGTCACGGGCTGGATTACGAGAGCCTGCGCAAAAGCCATCCCCGGCTGATCTACTGCTCGATCACCGGTTTCGGCCAGACCGGGCCGTATCGTGCCCGTGCGGGCTACGACTATCTCGCGCAGGCTATGGGCGGGGTGATGAGCATCACCGGCGCCCCCGACGGGCCGCCGATGAAGGTCGGTGTCGGGATCGCGGATGTCACCACCGGATTATATGCGACCATCGGCATTCTGGCTGCCCTGCGTCGGCGCGATGTGACGGGCGAGGGGCAGCAGGTGGATGTCTGCCTGCTCGACACGCAAGTGTCGTGGCTGATCAACGAGGCGACGAATTACCTCGTTTCGGGCGAACGTCCGGTGCGGCGCGGCAACGATCATCCGAATATCGTGCCCTACCGGGTCTATGCCACGCTGGACGGGCATATCGTGCTGGCCGTGGGCAACGACAGCCAGTTCCAGGCCTGGGCAAGACTGGCAGGGAGAGAGGATCTGGCCCAGGACCCTGCCTTCGCGACCAATCCCGCCAGGGTGCGGAACCGCGATCTCGTCAACGAGACGGTGGCCCGGATCATGGCGACCCGCAGTTCCGCCGAATGGCTGGCGGCGCTTGAGGCCGCAGGGGTTCCGGCGGGTCCGGTGAACAATATCGACGAGGTTTTCGCCGATCCTCAGGTGCTGGCGCGGGGGATGCGCATCTCGATGCCCTATGATCATTCGCAGAGCGGCACGGTGGAACTGGTCGGCAGCCCGCTGAAGCTGAGTGCGACCCCGGTCAGCTATCGCCATCCGCCGCCTGTCGCGGGCGAGCATACCGACGAAATCCTTGCTTCGGTGGCGGGGGTGAGCGAGGAGATGCTTGACGACTTGCGCGCCAGAGGCGTCATCGGATGAATGGAAAAGGCCCGGAACATCGGCTCCGGGCCTTTTTCTGCTTGCGGCCGGCCTATTCGGGTGAAAGCCAGACATCCGCGAGGCTGCCCTTGATCCCTTCCGAAAACAGCGCATCGTCATGCACGCGGGCATTGACGATCGTCACCTGTTTCGGCGCGACCAGCGGTATCTGCGGCAGGTCGCGCTGCACCACGCGCTGGAAATCGTCATAGATCTGCTTGCGCTTGGCGGGGTCCATCTCTGCCGCGCCGGCCTCCATCAGCGCATCGGCCTCGGGGCTGGAATAATGCGCGCCGTTCGAGAAGGAGACGCCGGGCTGGAAGGCGTCGGTCGCATAAAGCCGATGGGTGCCGATCACCGGATCGGGACCGACGGCGATCAGGTAGTTGATCGTGTCGAAATCGCGCTCGGTATAGACCCGGCGCAGATAGCTGGCATAGTCCTGCGCGCGGATCGTCATCCTGACGCCGATCCGCGAAAGCGCATCGCGGATATATTCCGCCATCCGGGGATATTGCTCGCCATAGGGCAGGAAGTCGTGGGTGAACTCGAAGCGGATTCCGTTGGAATCGGGCGTCAGCCCGGCTTCGTCCAGAAGCTGCATGGCGCGTTCGGGATCGAAGGGATAGGTCGGCACGTCGTCGGTGTGGAAATCGCCCATGTCGCGCGGGAAGGGGCTGTCGGCCGCCTCGCCGTAGCCATACCAGACGTTGCGGGCCAGAAAGTCGCGGTCGATCGCATGGGCGAAGGCCTGCCGCACCCGCACGTCCTGAAACACCGGCCGGTCCAGGTTGAACAGGAAGAAGGTGTTCTGGCCGATGTAATTGTATCCCCTGGTCTCGATCCGTAGCATCGGATCATGGGACAGCCGTTCGAGGTCGCTGCCCGGCACACCGGTTTCGCCAAGCAGGTGGACGTCGCCCGCCTCAAGTGCTGCGACGCGGCTGGCGGCATCGGGCAGGAAGCGGAAAAAGACCCTGTCCACATAGGGCTTGCCCTTGTCCCAATAGTCGTCGAACCGTTCGAGTTGCATGTAGTTGCCCCGGTTCCATTCGACCATGCGGAACGGGCCGGTGCCGATGGGATCGGTATTGTGCGGATTGTTCATCACATCGGTTCCCTCATAGAGGTGGCGCGGCACGAGCTGCGCCAGATGCGAAGTCAGGCCGTTCAGGATATGGGGCGCGGGTTTGGCAAGCGTCCAGACCGAAGTATGGTCGTCGGGCGAATCCACCGCGATCACATCCGCGAAGATCTGCTTGCCCCGGCTGTTGAGAACCTTCCACACCTCCAGCAGCGAATAGGCGACGTCGGCGGCGGTGAAGGGTGTGCCGTCATGCCATTTCGCCTCAGACTGAAGATGGAAGGTGATCGTCAGCCCGTCGGGCGAGACTTCCCAGGATTTCGCAAGTTGCGGCACGGGTTTCAGGTCGTTGTCATAGGCCAGCAGCCCGTCGAATATCTTGGGCGAGACGTTGTTCGTCGCCCCACCGCCGCCCAAGGCAGCGGTCAATATGCTGGGTTCGGGATACTGACCGATGACCAGCACGCCGCCGCGGGTCTTTTCCTGCGCTTGCGCAAGGGCCATGTCGAAGGGCAGAAATCCGCTGGCAGTCAACGCAAGACCGCCTTGAAGGATGCTTCTTCTGTTGATGCTCATACCATTTTCTCCAACTTTCCGGGCTTCTGGTCTGGGTTGCCTTTGTCGCGAAAACTGTCCCTTTTTGTGCAGGTTGTTTCAGTAAACTCCGCCTGAACCGGCGGGACAGGCGCCTGTCGGGCGGTCTTCCACCTTGCGGATCAGCCCGTCCACGGCGATCACAGCCGTGCCGCTGCACAAAAGCGGGTTCACGTCGGCCTCGACGATGCGGCCGGCATGATCGGCCAGCAGTTCCGAAAAGCGCGCCACCGTTTCGGCAAGCCGGTCGCGGTCCACCGGCGGCAGGTGGCGGAAGCCATCAAGGATGGCCCGCCCGCGCAGCCGGTCGAGGGCGCGTTTCGCCTGCGCCGGGCCGAGGGGGGCGGGCTCCAGCACGGCATCCTTCATCAATTCGACCAGAACCCCGCCCAGACCCAGAACGACGAACGGGCCGAATTGCGGATCGACATGGCCGCCGATCATGATCTCGACCCCCTCGGGGATCATCGGTTGCAGCACCACGGCGGTCGGTTCGCCCGGGGCCAGCCGGGCGAGTTTCGCAATCAGGTCGTCATGGGCGGCGGCAATCTCTTCGGGGCGCGCGAGGTTCAGGTGGACAAGCCCGGCCTCGCTCTTGTGGGGGATGCTTGCCGCTTCGCCCTTCAGGACGACCGGCGCGGCCAGATCGCGGGCGATGGCTGCGGCCTCGGCCGCATTCGCCACGACATGATCCGAGGCGGTTGCGATCCCATAGGCAGCCAGCACGCGCTTCGATGCGCGCTCGGTCAGCACCGGCCCCTCGGCGGTCAGAATTTCGGCCACCCGCGCCCGCGCGCCCGGATCCGAGAGACGGGGGCAGGGCGCGCGCATCGCCAGCGTCTCGGCCCGGTCGTGCCAGAGCCGCAGGGCCTGCATGCAGCGATCCATCGAACGGAAGAGGGCGACATGCGGCGCCGCTTCGGATTCCTGCGCGCCCGGACCGCCGAACCACTCGCTCAGCCAGACATTGCAGGCGATCTTGCCGTGATCGCGGGCCAGATCGTTCAACACCGCGATGCGGGGCACGGCGAATTCCTGCGCCAGCACATGCGGCGTCACCAGCGCATCGCAACCCGGATCGGCCATCATCGCCCCGGCGCAATCGGCAAACATCTGCGGATCGTTCACGATCTGCGCGGTCACGTCGCAGGGATTGCCGACCGAACCGAAGTCGGGGACGCGCGCCGCCAGCACCTCTTCGGTCCGAGGACCCAGCGGCGGCAGTTCGACCCCATGCGCCGAGGCCGCATCCGCCGCCATGATCGAGGCCCCGCCCGAGGTGGTCAGAACCATCGCGCGGGGGCCGCTGGGCCGGGCAGGGGCCTTGCCGAAAAAGGCGGCCGTCTCGACCAGGGCGTCCAGCGCATCGACCATGACCGCCCCCGCCCGGCGCAGCGCCGCGCCATAGGCGGCATGAGAGCCTGCGAATGTTCCCGAATGCGACATGGCCGCCGCCGCACCCTGGTCCGAGGCCGCCATCTTGTAGATGACCAACGGCTTGCCCGCCTCGGCGGCAGCTTCGGCGGCGGCGATCAGACGGGCCGGGACCGCGACGCCCTCAAGGGCGCAGGCGATCGCCGCGCAGGCTGGATCATGGGCCAGATAGGCGATGTAATCCGCCACATCGACATCGCAGGAATTGCCCGAGGTCAGCACATGCGAGTAACACACTCCGCGTTCCGCCGCCTGCGACAGCGCCATGCCGAGCGCGCCGGACTGGCTGATCAGCCCGATGGCGCCCCGGCGCGGTTCCTGCCGGGTGGGCGGGGTCTGGAAGGTCATGTTGGCGCGAAGGCCGAGGTTCAGCACGCCAAGGCAGTTCGGCCCGACAATCCGAAGCCGCGATCCGGCGGCGATTGCGGACAGCCGCGCCTGGGCCGCGATATCCTCGGGCTTGCCGGTCTCGGCGAAGGCCGAAGCGAAAACCACCGCCCCGCCGACGCCCAGCCCGGCCGCCTCTTCGATCACGGCGGGCACGTGTTCCTTGCCGGTGCAGACCACGATGCAATCGGGCACCTCGGGCAAGGCCGAAAGCGAGGGATGACAGGGCATGTCGCCCAGCCGGTCGTAGCGCGCGTTGACCAGATGCAGCCGGCCAGAGAAACCCGCAAGGTTCCGTTCGACCCGCTGCCCGAAAGAACCCGGACGGGCCGAGGCGCCGACGATGGCGATGCTGCCGGGCGCGATCAGCCGCGCCAGTTCCGCCCGGCCATAGGGCAGGGCGCGGCCCGATGGCGATGGGGGATGCGCGTTCATTCGAAGCGCCCGAATTGCGCCTCGCGCCAGGCGAGGGCGGCTTTCAGCCCGTCGCGGCGGCGCAGCGTGTCGAACTGGCGGAATTCCTCGCTTTCGGTGGCATTCATCATGGTGCAGGCATGGATCCCGTTTTCCATCGCGGCATCCATCCCCTGCGCCCTCGCAACGCCGTTCAGGGACCGCTTGTTCCATTGCAGGCATTCCAGCGAAACCTGTCCCATGCGCTTGGCGATCTTCATCACCTCGCGCCGCAGGTCCGCCTTGGGATAGACCCGGTTGATAAGGCCAAGTCTCTGGGCTTCCTCGGCGCCTACCGTATCGCCCGTATAGATCATCTCGCGGCAGCGCGCGCCGACGACCCAGGGCATGATCATCGTCGCGATGCCGGTGGCGAAACGGGTCTCGATCACCCCGAATTTCGCGTCATCCGAGGCATAGCGGATATCGCACATCTGGGCAAATTCCAGCGCCCCCGCCAGACAGAAGCCGTCGATCATCGCGATCACCGGCTTCGAGCAGGTCCAGACGCATTCGGTGAAATGATGGTTGGCCCGCAGATAGGCATTCCATTCGGGCAGGGATTTCTTCTCGGATTGCGCGGCTTCCTTCAGGTCGTAGCCGGTGGAAAAGCTGCGCCCCCCTTCTCCGGTCAGCACCAGCACGCGGACCGCCGGATCGGCATCGGCGGCGGCCACGGCCTCGACGATTTCGCCGCGAAGCTGTCGGTTGAAGGCATTGAGGTTGCCGCCCCGGCGGAAGGTGATCAGGGCGACACGGTCTTCGACCTCGACGGTCAGCAGTTCAGGCATGGCGGCGGTCTCTCGGTTTCGGAAAGGGCGGCCCGGTTCGGCCGTTCCACAGGTTTGCGCTCAGCTTTCGATCCAGGCATCGGCCAGATTGGCCTTGATTCCGTCCGCCTTGGACGAGACGTCATGCGCCTCGCGGGCGGTGATCGTGACGAATTGCATCGCGACCAGAGGTATTTCGGGCAGCTCCTCCATCGCGAGACGTTGGAAGTCGGCATAGAGCGCGCGGCGGGTGGCGGCATCCGGCTCGGCCTGGGCGGTTTCGAGAATGCGGTCCATGTCGGGGTTGTCGTAGCCGCTGCCGTTCGAATAGGACACGCCGTCCACATAGGCTTGGGACCAATAGATCCGCTGCGCGCCTATGGCCGGGTCGGGACCGCAACTGGTATAGTAGTTTGCGGTTTCGAAATCGCGGTCGGTATAGACCCGGCGCGAGAAGCTGGCGAAATCGCTGATGCGCACCTCGACCGCGATGCCGATCTTTCCCAAGGCGTCGCGCAGATATTCCGCCGTGCGGGGAAAGGCTTCGCCGTTCTGGGCGGCGTCGTGGACGATCCGCATCCGTATCCCGTCCGCACCGCGTGGAAAGCCCGCCTCGTCCAGCAGCGCCTCGGCCTTTGCGGGGTCGAACGGATAGGCCGGCACTTCTTCGGAATAGAAGGTGGTCAGCACCGGCGAAAGCGGGCCGGTCGCGGCGCTGCCGTAGCCGTACCAGATGTTGCGGACGATGAAATCGCGGTCTATCGCATGGGCGAAGGCCCGCCGCACCCGAACATCCTGGAACTTGGGGTTCTTCAGATTGAACTGGAAGAACTGCATCGAGGCGAGCAGGGCATAGCCCTTCGTTTCGTATTCCAGCCGCGGATCCTCGCGCAGGCGGACGAGATCGCTGCCCGGCACCTTGGATTCCGCGACGACATGGACATCCCCCGCCTCAAGCGCCGCCGCGCGCGATGCCGAGTCGGGCAGGAAGCGATAGAGGATGCCGTCCAGATACGGGCGGGGCTGGTCCCAGTAATCTTCGTTACGCACCAGACGCATGTAATTGCCACGTTCCCATCCGGCCAGCTTGTAGGGGCCGGTGCCGACCGGCGCGGTATTGTGCGGGTTGGTCATGAAATCCGTGCCCTCGTAGAGGTGCCGGGGCAGGATCTGCGAGATCCAGCTGCTCAGCCCCGCGAGGATATAGGGCGCGGGCTTCGAAAGGCGCAGCACGACGGTCAGCGGGTCGGGCGTGTCGACCGCCGTCACGTTGCCGTAGATCGCCTTGCCGCGGCTGTTGAACTGCAACAGGACCTCGGTGATCGTGAAGGCCACATCGGCCGAGGTGAAGGGCTGGCCGTCGTGCCAGCGCACGCCGTCGCGCAGGAAGAAGGTCAGCGTCAGGCCGTCCTCGCTTTCCTCCCACCGTTCGGCAAGCTGCGGCTTCGGCTCCAACGTCTCCACGTCGTAGTAGAGCAGCCCGTCGAATATCTTGGGCGAGATGTTGTTCGTCGGCGCCGCCGCGATCAGCGCCGAAGTCAGCAGCGTCGGTTCGGGAAATTCGGCCAGAACCAGAGTGCCGCCCGCAACCGGATCGGCCGCGCCGGAAGCCGAGCGCGCGAGAAGCGGCAGGGGAAAGGCCCCCGCGACGCCCAAGGCCGCACCGAAGCCAAGAATTTGCCTGCGTTTTGCGTCGGTCATCTGGATATTCTCCCTGAAGGGGGGTGGGATTGATCGGTGGACCTTTCGACCCAAGGGGCGGTTGTCCCGCCTCTCGGCTTGCCGGGGGATCGGGCTGCGGCGTTGCCGTCGCGCTTGGCGCCCTGACGGCGGATCAGCGCACGTTGTATTTCCTGACGGCTTCGGTGATTTTCATCCCGTCATGCAGGCTTGCCTGCTTTTGTTTCTCGGCGGTCTCGATGGCCGTGGCGCGCTCGGCCACGGCAAGGGCATGTTCCTCGGGCACGACGACCACGCCATCGCGGTCGCCCACCACGATATCGCCGGGACGGACCCGCACGCCGCCCAGGATGACGGGCTGATTGATCGAACGGGTGATGAACCGGAACTGACCGGGCCGGACCGAGACGCCGCCCGCGAAGGCCGCGAAGCCAAGCTCGCCGATCTCGGCGGTGTCGCGCACGGCCACGTCGGTGACGATGCCGATGCCGCCCGCGATCTTGCTGCGCAGCGCCATGTTGTCGCCGAAGGTGGAATAGCTGGCATCGCCTTCGCCCGATACGACCAGAACCTCGCCGGGCTTGAGGGAATCGATCACCTCGTAGATGCCCAGGCCAAGATCCGGGTCGATGTCCTTCTGGGCGGCGTTGCGCGGCATGACCGCCCTGTCCACGGTCCGCGCCCGCCCCACGATGCGGGGTCCGGTGACATGGCGCACGTTCGGCGCCAGCGCGCCCTCGGCCAGGCCCAGTTGATACATCGCATCGACGATGACGGTGATCGAGAGCGGTTCGAGCGCGGAAACGAAGATATCGGAAGCGCGATCCGGGGCATGGGCGTTGGTCATCGTGGGACTCCGAAAGGTCAGGTTTCCCAGACAATCCGGCCTCCCCTGCTCTGGCGCAACTCAATAAGATTCATGCCTGCTGAATTTTTTCTGCCTGTTCTTGAGGGTCGCGGAGTTGTGACGGCCAGTAGAGGTCAAGAATATGAAAACAAATATAAATAATTAGATTCCGATTTACGGATGAGCGCATCGCAATGGACAGGATTCTGGTTGACCAGCGGAAAACAATTGCTGGGGCAAGCCGGTCGGATGGGGTGCGGCGCAAAGCTGTCATGCCCGGCATCGCGCCTTATGAAAGGCGTGGCCGGATCGGCCCGGACAGGCAACTGCTGCGCGCAGTAGGGCGCGCCTGCGCGAAAGGGTCGTTCAGTAAG
Organism: uncultured Paracoccus sp.; assembly: GCF_945915435.1. GTDB lineage: Bacteria > Pseudomonadota > Alphaproteobacteria > Rhodobacterales > Rhodobacteraceae > Paracoccus. The sequence continues at coordinate 129,253 of NZ_CAMEFG010000002.1, forward strand.
GGCTGCCTTCCTGCCTGATCCGGTCCGCCATCTTTTCGGCGGCCATCATGACGGGAAAGAACATGCCGGCACGGGGTATGTCGGGAAAGATCGAGGCATCGACCACGCGCAACCCCCTGACGCCGCGAACGCGGCAGTCGGGCGTCAGCACGGCCATCGGGTCATTCGCGGCGCCCATTTTGCAGGTGCAACTGACATGATGCGAAAGGCCCGCATGGCGTCGCAGGATGCGCTCCAGCGCGGCCCGCTCTTCGGCCAGCGTCGCGGTGTTCAGGGCCGACCGGCCAAGGGCAAGCCTGCGCAACGGCCCGTTGTCCATCAGCAGGCCGATGGCCCGCGTTGCCCATGCGTTTGATCGCGTATGAGGTTGAAACCGCGCCACCAACCTGGGATCCGGCATGAAAGCCGTGTTTATCATCCCCCGGCGTTGCGCTCCGGTAAGGATCCGCATCGCCAGAGACAGACCGTCGCGCAAGCGCGCAAAATCGTCGTCATGGTCGAGCAGCCCGAACCTGACGGCGATATCCGCGGGTTGCCCGCCCGGCCCGGTCACACGCACCTCGCCCTCGGATTTCGGCTGATAAAGCGCGACCATAAGCGCGCCGATGCGATGCCCAAGCGCATGCCAAGACGCCCGGTTGATCGCGACAAGCCCCATGTCATGACGCCGGCAATCGGGCCGGTCCGAGGAATAGCGCGCGCAGACTTGCCCGATGGCGCGGATATCCTCGCGCTGGCGTGATTGCTTGGGAAGATGGAATGCCACGTCGATCTTGGGATGGTTCTTCAGCCCTTGCCCCACGCCGGGCAGGTCGATCGTTGGGGTCAGCCCCGCTGCCTTCAGATCGTCGGCCCGCCCGATCCCGGAACGTTGCAGCAAGGCCGGGGTGAAGATCGCGCCGCAGCACAGGATCACCTCGCGGCCATGCAGCCTGACCGGGGCGCCGCGATGAACCGCATCCACCCCCGTGACGCGCGCGCCTTCGAAAAGAAGCCCGCGCACCTCGATGCCGGGCAGGATCGACAGGTTCCGCCGCTGCCTGACCGTGGCGGTCAGATAGGCGCTGGAGGCGGGGATCCGCTTTTGCGGCAGATTGGCCATCGGCGGGCTGGCGCAGCCGTCCCCGAACTGCCCGTTATAATCGTCGAGCCAGGGATACCCCTTTGCTTGCATGAACTCGGCCAGATAGCCCGAAAAAGGCGCCCAGGCCGATCGCTCCTCGCGCCGCACGGGCATGGGGCCGTCCGTTCCGTGCAGCGGGCCGGTTGCGTTCAGATCCGTTTCCATCTTGCGGAAATAGGGCAGGACATCATGCCAGCCCCAGCCGACGGCACCGGCTGCTTCCCAGGCATCGTAATCTTCTGGCTGGCCGCGAAAGGCGAAAGAGCCGTTGATCATCGACCCGCCGCCGATGCCGCGTCCCTGCGTGAACGCCCTGATGCGGCGGATAGGGTTATTCGACGGTTGAACAGTCACATCCGCGGCAAGGCCCCGCCACGACAAGCCGGGAACGGCGGGGCCGATGGGCAGGGGATCGAGACAATCGGGATGCTCCTGCCCCGGCAGCACGTCGTCGCCCGCCTCCACCAATGCGACTCTGAGGCCCGAGTCCTCGGAAAGGCGCGCCGCAAGGACCGCACCTGCAGAGCCGGCGCCTACGATCACGTAATCGAACGTCCGGGCGGCAATATCGGCAGCGGAAACATGATCGGACGGGGTATCGGTCTTTCCATGATCGCGCATCCTGAAACGGCTCCTCCGATATATTGCATCCCTGCCGCGATCCTTGAAACCATGCATGCCAAACCCGGTTTCCGGCCATTGGCGCAAGGCATCGCTGTCGCGGTTCTATGAGAAAAGCGAGGCGGGCAGGTAATTAAAAATTTTTTACCTTTGCAAATTATCTTTCCTCTTCTGAATGAGGTCTGGATTTCACGTGTCCATGCATGGCAGGTCTTGAATGATCGGATTTGAAAGGCTGCATCGGCATAAGCCTCGTAAATTATCGTGGTCGCTTATGCATATTAACGGCCCACATATCTTCAAGATATTGAAAAGATAATCCCATGCCTCGGCCAAGGGGTGTTGTCGAAAGTGCGGATGTATCATGCACCAGTTGCCGAGGCCGGTCGAAAGATCGGACAGGGGATTGCGCCCCACGCTGGCCAAGGGGTGGCGTCAATGAAAGGCGGAACCGCTGCCGCAAGCAAAACTTAGCCGATCTGCGAAGTTTTTCTTGCCTCGGGCCAGGGGGTGGATATAGTTAGCCTTATGGCTAAGCATGATCCTGACCTGTCGCTGCTGTTTCACGCGCTGGCGGACCCGACCCGGCGGGCGATCCTGGCGCGGTTGGCGACAGGTCCCGCGCCCGTCAGTGAACTGGCCGCGCCCACCGGGCTGCGCCTGCCGACCGTGATGCGGCATCTGTCCGTGCTGGAAGGGGCGGGGCTGATCGTCAGTGCCAAGGACGGGCGGGTGCGCTCTTGCGCCATTGTGCCCGAGGCGCTGGTCCCGGTGCGGACATGGCTGGATGAGCAGCGGGCCATCTGGGAAAGCCGGCTGGACCGGCTGGACGACTACGTCACGAAACTTGCAAAGGAACGTGCGAAATGACCCCTGAACTGGATCCCGAATCCGACCTCGGCTTTACCCGCACGCTGGCCGTGCCGCGGCACCTTGTCTGGGAATGCTGGACCAGCCCCGAACATATCCCGCATTTCTTCATCCCCGCGCCGCACAAGGTCACGGCGGTGGACATCGACCTGCGCGTCGGCGGGCGCTTCAACACGACTTTCGAGGTCGAGGGCAACGTGATGGACAATCACGGCGTCTACCTTGAGGTGGTGCCGCAGGAAAAGCTGGTCTTTACCGATGGCTATACCGAGGGCTGGAAACCCGCGCCCGAGCCGTTCATGACCGCGATCCTGTTGCTGGCCGATGCGCCGGACGGCGGCACGACCTATACGGCCATCGCCCGCCACCGCAATCCCCAGGCCCGCAAGACGCATGAGGACATGGGCTTCTTCGATGGCTGGGGCACGGTGGCCGCGCAGCTTGAAACCTATGCCAGGGGGCTGGGAAAATGAGCGGCCGGCGACCCTCGGGCTGCAAGCTGCCGGTGGCGGCGGGCCGGGCGGGATAGCGCAGCATGACGCTGCGGGCGCGGATGGTGCCCCGGCAAGGAATGCGCCCCGAGCGCCCGGTCCGGCCCTGCACCCGTGGACCGACCAGATTGCGCCGCATCTGCCGGGACATGACGCTGCGGGCCGGTTTCCGGCGGGGCTTGTGCAGCCTTGCCCCATGCGGCGCCTCGTGATAGGGGGCGGGCAGAGGACGACCTCTCCGATCATGGACGAAGGCGCGGGACGGCCCGGCAATGGCTGCGAGGTGCAGAAATGGCCTGGTTTTATCTTTTCATCGCTGGTTTGCTTGAGATCGTCTGGGCGTTCTCGATGAAGAAATCGGTCGGGTTTACGCTGCTGCTGCCCTCGGTCGTGACCATCGTCACCATGATCGCCAGTTTCAGCCTGCTGGCGGTCGCGATGAAGGCGCTGCCTCTGGGCACGGCCTATACGATCTGGACTGGCATCGGGGCGGCGGGGGCCTTTGTCGCGGGCGTCGTGCTGCTGGGCGAGACCTTCAGCCTGACGCGGGCGGTGGCGGCGGTGCTGATCATCTCGGGCATCGTCTTGATGAAGCTCGCGGGGGAGTGAGGGTTACGTCGCGGCGCGGCTCTGGCCATCAGGGCGCGAATCGGGCATAAAGCCCGGCTCGCAACCCCGCTGAACCGCAGGCATGGCATGTTTCACTGGTTTGAAACCCGGCTGAACCCTTACCCGGACGACACCCCGGCGATGGCCCCGCGTGGGATGTATCGCTTCATCATGCATTATGCGCGCAGCGCGTTGCCGTGGATGCTGGTCATGGCGGCGTGCTCGGCGGTGATCGCCGTGGCCGAGGTCGTGCTGTTCGGCTATCTGGGCGATCTGGTCAACCGGCTGGCCGGTGCCGACCGCGACACCTTCTGGCAGGACGAAAGCCGCCGCCTGTTTGTGATGGGCGGGGTCCTGCTGGTGTTGCTGCCGCTGATGCAGGTGCTGTTTTCGCTGGTGATGCACCAGACGCTGATGGGCAATTTCCCGCAGCGCATCCGCTGGCTGGCCCATCGCTACCTGCTGCGCCAGTCGGCCAGCTATTTCGCCGACGAATTCGCGGGCCGGATCGCCGCCAAGATGATGCAGACCGCGCTGGCCGTGCGCGAGGTGGCGATGAAGTTCCTGGACGTCATGGTCTATGTCGGGGTCTATTTCATCGGCGCGCTGGTGCTGGCGGCGACGACCGACCCTTGGCTGGCGATTCCCTTCGCGGGCTGGGGCGTGCTTTACGGTCTGCTTCTGTGGTGGATCATCCCGCGCATCGGCCGGGTGTCCGAAGAGCAGGCCGACGCCCGCGCCGTGATGACGGGCCGCGTCGTGGACAGCTATACCAATATCGCGACGGTCAAGCTGTTTTCCCATTCCGCGCGCGAGGAATCCTATGCCCGCGAAAGCATGGACGGTTTTCTGGATACGGTGCATCGGCAGATGCGGCTGGCCTCGATCCAGAACGTGGCGCTGTCGTCGCTGAACGCGCTGCTGACGGGGGCGGTGGCGGCGCTTGGGCTTTATCTTTGGGTCAATGGCGCGGTCGAGGTCGGCGCGGTCGCCATCGCGATTCCGCTGGCGATGCGGCTTGGCAACATGTCGCATTGGATCATGTGGGAATTCGCGGGCCTGTTCGAGAATATCGGCACGGTGCGCGACGGCATCGGCAGCCTTGCCGTGCCGCAACTGGTCCAGGACGCGCCGGATGCGCGGCCCCTGCGCCCCGGTCCGGGCGAGGTGCGCATCGAGGGGCTGACCTTCCACTATCATTCCGACCGCCATGCCGAGCCGCGCACGATCCTGCGCGACCTGGACCTGACCATCCGTCCGGGTGAGCGGATCGGGCTGGTCGGACGCTCGGGCGCGGGGAAATCGACGCTGGTGAACCTGCTGTTGCGTTTCCACGACGTCACGCGCGGACGCATCCTGATCGACGCGCAGGACATCGCAGGGGTGACGCAGGAAAGCCTGCGCGCCGCCATCGGCATGGTGACGCAGGACAATTCGCTGCTGCACCGTTCCGTGCGCGACAATATCGCCTATGGCCGCCCCGATGCGGACGAGGCGCAGATCATCGAGGCCGCCCGTTCCGCCGAGGCGCTGGATTTCATCCAGGGGCTTGAGGACAATCGCGGCAGGCGCGGGCTGGATGCCCATGTCGGCGAACGCGGCGTCAAGCTGTCGGGCGGCCAGCGCCAGCGCATCGCCATCGCGCGGGTGCTGCTGAAGGACGCGCCGATCCTGATTCTGGACGAGGCGACCAGCGCGCTGGACAGCGAGGTCGAGGCGGCCATCCAGGGCCAGCTTCTGCGGCTGATGCAGGGCAAGACCGTGATCGCCATCGCGCACCGGTTGTCCACCATCGCGCAGATGGACCGGCTGGTGGTGATGGACGAGGGCCGCATCGTCGAACAGGGCAGCCATGACGAACTGCTGGCGCGGGGCGGGATCTACGCCCGGCTCTGGGCGCGCCAGTCGGGCGGTTTCCTGACCCTGGACGCGGGCGAGGAACCGGGGCAGGGGGTGCGCGCGGGGTGAAGTTTGCACTTGATCCGGGCGCGTTCCTGCCGTAATCAGGCGCGCGGCCTAGGGGTATAGCTCAGTTGGTAGAGCATCGGTCTCCAAAACCGAGGGTCGTGGGTTCGAGTCCCCCTGCCCCTGCCAGCCGCTTTTCACGCAGCAATGCGGACAGTTTTTATCCGGTATGGTGTTAACCTTACATCTGGGCGCGCATAAGACCGCGACCACGCATCTTCAGGCATCCCTGCGCGCCGCCAACGGGGTGCTGCGGGAACGAGGGGTCCATTTCGCCGGGCCGACGATCCTGCGCACGCAAAGATGCCCGCTGACCCTTGCGCTAAGCGAATCGGGCACCGAACGGCAAGCTGAAAGGGCGCGGCGTCACCTTGCCGATGTGGCCGAGATCTATCCCGAACTGCTGATTTCCGACGAAAACATCATCGGCGGCACGCGGCGGGGCTATCTCTTCGGGCGGCGGGGGCAGATCTATCCCCAGGCCGCGCCGCGTTTGCGCAAGCTGCTGACGCTGTTGCCGAATCGCCCGGTCGATGCTGTGCTGTCGGTCCGCGATCCGGCGTCCTTCCTGACCTCGGCCTTTTCGCTGCAACTCAACCGCGGGATGGAGCTGGAGCTGGACGGCTACCTGAACGGGCGCGATCCGACGGCGGTGGACTGGACCGATCTGGCCGCGCGCATCCTGTCGCTGCCCGGCATCCGCCGCCTCACCGTCTGGCGATACGAGGATTATCGCGCCTTGCGCCCGCGCATCCTGTCGGAACTGCTGCCGCCGGGCGTCGCGCCGCTGATCCCCGACCCCCGCCCCGTCAACGTGGGCATGAGCAGGCAGGGCTACGACTGGCTGACGGGGCGCGCCATGCAGGATGCCGAGGCCGACCTGCGCGAACTGGCGGGGCAGGCGCGCACCCGCTTTCCCCGCAGCGCGGGCCATGATCCGCTGGTGCTGCTGGGACATGCGCAGCGACGCCTTTCCGCCCGGCGTTACGCGCAGGACGTCGCGCGGCTGCGCGAACTGCCCGGCGTGATCTTTCTGGACCCGTGATCGCGGGATGGCTTGAAACGAACCGCCATGCGCGCTATCTGACCCGCTGCAACGCCAAAGGGAAAACAATGTCGAATCCCGTCCAGTTCCTGAACCAGGTCCGCGCCGAGATCAGCCGGATCACCTGGCCCACCCGCCGCGAGGTGATGACGACCACGATCATGGTGCTGATCATGGCCGCGATCGCCGCCCTTTTCTTTTCGCTGGTCGATTTCGGCATCCGCCAGGGGCTGGGCCTGATTCTGGGCTTCCTCGGCTAGCAGGGGTTGCGCCGGGCCGCGCCGGGCGGTATGTCGCCCCGGATTGCCCGACAGGCGGCGCGCAGGGATTCGCTCGTGCGTGCCGGTTTCGATTTGGCCGAAAGGCCGGAAAACGTGGCGAATTTGGTATGAAACAGGGCCGCGCAACCAGCGGCCAGGCAGGAAACAGGGGTCGATCGATTCATGGCAAAGCGTTGGTATTCGGTCAGCGTCCTGTCCAATTTTGAGAAGAAGGTCGCCGAGGCGATCCGTCAGGCCATCGTCGAAAAGGGGCTTGAGGAGCAGATCGAAGAGGTCCTGGTCCCAACCGAAGAGGTGATCGAGATCCGCCGCGGCAAGAAGGTCACCTCGGAACGGCGCTTCATGCCCGGCTATGTGCTGGTGCGCATGGAGATGAACGACCGGACCTATCACCTGGTCAACTCGATCAACCGCGTGACCGGCTTTCTGGGCGCGCAGGGCAAGCCGATGCCGATGCGCGACGACGAGGTGAACGCCATCCTCAACCGCACCGGCGAGGACGGTGGCGAGGTCGCACCGCGCAACCTGATCCGCTTCGAGGTCGGCGAGAAGGTCAACGTGACCGATGGGCCGTTCGAGGGCTTTACCGGCTCGGTCGAGGAAGTCGATGAAGTGTCGAGCCGGATCAAGGTCACGGTCTCGATCTTCGGCCGGCCGACGCCGGTCGAACTGGAATTCACGCAGGTCGCCAAGATCGCGTGATGTCGTGCGGGAGGCGTGACGCCGAACCGCTAAGTCGGCCCCGATCCGGGGCGTGATGATAAGGAGAAGGCCAGATGGCCAAGAAGGTAGTCGGGCAGCTCAAGCTGCAGATCAAGGCGGGGCAAGCCAACCCGTCGCCCCCCGTCGGCCCTGCATTGGGTCAGCGCGGGATCAACATCATGGAATTCTGCAAGGCGTTCAACGCCAAGACGCAGGAGATGGAGCAGGGCGCCCCCATCCCCGTGGTGATCACCTATTACGCGGACAAGTCGTTCACGTTCGAGACCAAGACCCCGCCCGCCGCATTCCTGCTGAAGAAGGCCGCCGGCCTGAAGCCGGTCGGCAAGCGCAACCGCGCCAAGGGTTCGGAAAAGCCGGGCCGCGAGAACGCGGGCACCGTGACCGCCAAGCAGGTTCGCGAGATTGCCGAACTGAAGATGAAGGATCTTTCGGCGACCGACGTCGATCAGGCGATGCAGATCATCCTGGGTTCGGCCCGCTCGATCGGCATTCAGGTGAAAGGCTGACGTCATGGCAAGGATTTCCAAGAACAAGGCCGCCGCACGCGCCGCTTTCGAAGGCAAGGCCGACCTGTCGGTCGAGGAAGCCGTCGCCCTGGTCAAGGGCAACGCCAAGGCGAAGTTCGACGAAACCGTCGAGATCGCCCTGAACCTGGGCGTCGATCCGCGCCACGCCGACCAGATGGTCCGCGGTGTGGTCACCCTGCCCAACGGCACCGGCAAGGACGTTCGCGTCGCCGTTTTCGCCCGTGGCCCCAAGGCCGACGAGGCGAAGGCCGCAGGCGCCGAGATCGTGGGTGCCGAGGACCTGATGGAAACCATCCAGTCCGGCAAGATCGAGTTCGACCGCTGCATCGCGACGCCGGACATGATGCCGCTGGTCGGTCGCCTGGGCAAGATCCTGGGTCCGCGCAACCTGATGCCGAACCCCAAGGTCGGCACGGTGACGATGGACGTCAAGGCCGCCGTCGAGGCCGCCAAGGGCGGTGAGGTCCAGTTCAAGGCCGAAAAGGCCGGCGTGGTTCACGCGGGCGTCGGCAAGGTCAGCTTCGACGAAGGCAAGCTGGCCGAGAACATCCGCGCTTTCGTGGATGCGGTGAACAAGGCCAAGCCCTCGGGCGCGAAGGGGACCTATCTGAAGAAGGTCTCGATCAGCTCGACGATGGGTCCGGGCGTTTCGCTGGACCTGGCTTCGGCTGCCGCGCAATAAGCGGCGGTCACAGGGAATTGCGCAAGGCCCCCGGATCGCTTCGGGGGCCTTCGTCATGGCAAAAAGGCGTGATTTGCCGCCGGGGGCCTTGGCATTCGCGCGCAACTGCTTTAATCGACAATCCGTTCGTGGGCGCGTGATTCGTCAGGTGCCCATGATCTCTGTCCGAGAAGGAGGGCGGGTTTCGGCCATTAAGTCCTTCCTGAGATGGGGATCCAGACGAGTATTCAGATCAGGGCGCGACGCGTCCGCGATTGGGAACTTCTGGGCCTTCCAAAGCGGACTGAACGCGCCCCTGGCCTTTCTGGCCGGTGGCAAAAGCTGAGCCGGGGGCGAAAACCCCCATACTTGGAGTGAAACCGTGGATAGAGCGCAAAAAGAGCAAGTGGTCGAAGAACTCGGCCAGATCTTTGATGCCTCTGGCGTCGTGGTGGTTGCCCGCTACGAGGGGATGACGGTTGCCGAAATGCAGGACCTGCGCGCGCAGATGCGCGAAGTGGGTGGGTCCGTCCGCGTTGCCAAGAACAGGCTTGCCAAGATCGCCCTGGATGGAAAGCCCTGCGCAAGCATCGCCGACTATCTGACGGGCATGACCGTGCTTACCTTCTCCGAGGACCCCGTGGCTGCGGCCAAGGTCGCGGACAAATACGCCAAGGCTAACGACAAGTTCGTGATCCTGGGCGGCGCAATGGGTGACACGGCGCTTGATCCGGCCGGTGTGAAAGCCGTGGCTGCGATGCCGTCGCGTGAAGAGCTTGTCGCTCAGATCGTGTCCTGCATCGGCGCCCCTGCTTCCAGCATCGCCGGTGCGATTGGCGCACCTGCTTCGAACATCGCGGGCATCCTCACGACTCTGGAAGAGCGTGAGGCCGCCTGAGGCAATCCCGTCCCGTCGAGGGTTGAACCCGACGTTGGAACACTTAGATAAGAGAACGGAAAAATGGCTGATCTGAAAAAACTCGCCGAAGAAATCGTGGGCCTGACCCTGCTGGAAGCCCAGGAACTGAAAACCATCCTGAAAGACGAATACGGCATCGAGCCTGCCGCTGGCGGCGCCGTCATGGTCGCAGGTCCTGCCGGTGGTGACGCCGGTGCGGCTGCCGAGGAAAAAACCGAATTCGACGTCGTCCTGACCGATGCCGGTGCAAGCAAGATCAACGTGATCAAGGAAGTTCGCGGCATCACCGGCCTGGGCCTGAAAGAAGCCAAGGACCTGGTCGAAGCCGGCGGCAAGGTGAAAGAAGGCGCTGCCAAGGCAGAAGCCGAAGAGATCAAGGCCAAGCTGGAAGCAGCCGGCGCCAAGGTCGAACTGAAGTAATCCGGCGTGACCGGGTGGCGCGACGGGCTGTCTTGCCCGTCCGCGTCGTGAAAATCGGGCAGGGTCCGGGGTTTCCCGGTCCCTGCCGAACCTGTCTTGAAGGGCGGTTTCGCCGTTTCCAGCCGGAAACCTTCCTTCAGGGCATGTTCGGGGTTCGGGAGCTGCGCGGTGGGACGCGAAGCACGAATGGGACCCCACCCCTCATTCGCCGCTCTGTGCCGGTCGGGCCCCGACGATCGGTGCAGGCGAAAGACGAAAGGTATGACCCCCTATGGCGCAAGCTTACGTTGGCCAGAAACGCATCCGGCGTTACTATGGCAATATCCGCGAAGTCCTTGAGATGCCGAACCTGATCGAGGTTCAGAAATCGTCCTACGACCTGTTCCTGCGGTCGGGCGAGGCCGAAGGCCACCAGGACGGCGAGGGTATTCAGGGCGTTTTCCAGTCGGTTTTCCCGATCAGGGACTTCAACGAGACCGCGACGCTGGAATTCGTCAAATACGAGCTTGAAAAACCCAAATACGACGTCGAGGAATGCCAGGCGCGCGACATGACCTATGCCGCGCCGCTGAAGGTGACGCTGCGTCTGATCGTGTTCGACGTCGATGAGAACACCGGTGCCAAATCGGTCAAGGACATCAAGGAACAGGATGTCTTCATGGGCGACATGCCCCTGATGACCCAGAACGGCACCTTCATCGTGAACGGGACCGAGCGCGTCGTGGTCAGCCAGATGCACCGCAGCCCCGGCGTGTTCTTCGACCATGACCGCGGCAAGACGCATAGCTCGGGCAAGCTGCTGTTCGCCTGCCGCATCATTCCCTATCGCGGTTCCTGGCTGGATTTCGAATTCGACGCCAAGGACCTGGTCTTTGCGCGCATCGACCGCCGCCGCAAGCTGCCGGTGACGACGCTGCTCTATGCGCTGGGGCTGGACCAGGAAGGCATCATGGACGCCTTCTATGACACCGTGGATTATTCGCTGCGCAAGGGGCATGAAGGCGGCTGGGTCACGCGCTTCTTCCCCGAGCGGATGCGCGGCACCCGCCCGGTCTTCGACCTGGTCAACGCCGACACCGGCGAGGTGATCACCAAGGCGGGCGACAAGGTGACGCCGCGCCTGGTCAAGCAACTGCTGGAAAGCGAGGAACAGCTTGACCTGCTGATCCCCTTCGAGCAGATCATCGGCCGCTTCGTCGCCAAGGACATCATCAACGAGGAAACCGGCCTGATCTATGCCGAGGCGGGCGACGAGATCACCGCCGAATACGACAAGGACGGCGAATTGTCGGGCGGGCTGCTGAAGGTGCTGCTGGACAACGGCATCACCGACATCCCGGTGCTGGACATCGACCACGTCAACGTCGGCCCCTATATCCGCAACACGATGGCCGCCGACAAGAACATGAACCGCGAAGGCGCGCTGATGGACATCTACCGGGTCATGCGCCCCGGCGAGCCGCCCACGGTCGAAGCCGCCAGCGCCATGTTCGACAGCCTGTTCTTCGACAGCGAGCGTTACGACCTCTCCGCCGTTGGCCGCGTCAAGATGAACATGCGCCTTGACCTGGATGCGCCGGACACGCAGCGCACGCTGCGCCCCGAGGATATCGTGGCCTGTATCCGCGGCCTCGTGGAACTGCGCGACGGCAAGGGCGAGATCGACGATATCGACCACCTCGGCAACCGCCGGGTGCGCTCGGTCGGCGAACTGATGGAGAACCAGTATCGCGTCGGGTTGCTGCGCATGGAACGCGCGATCCGCGAACGCATGTCGGGCGTCGAGATCGACACCGTGATGCCGCAGGACCTGATCAACGCCAAGCCCGCGGCGGCTGCGGTGCGCGAATTCTTCGGCTCGTCGCAGCTTTCGCAGTTCATGGACCAGACCAACCCGCTGTCCGAGGTGACGCACAAGCGCCGCCTGTCCGCGCTTGGGCCGGGCGGTCTGACCCGCGAACGCGCGGGCTTCGAGGTGCGCGACG
>NZ_CAMEFG010000003.1 GCF_945915435.1 uncultured Paracoccus sp.
CAGGATCGCGTAGAAGGGCAGGAAATACCATTCCGGCACGATATGGGCGGGCGTCACCAGCGGGTTGGCCTCGATATAGTTGTCGGGGTGGCCGAAGTAGTTCGGCATGAAGCCCACGACGACGAAGAACAGCACCAGCACGATGGCCAGGCCGACCAGGTCCTTGATCACGAAATAGGGCCAGAAGGGCAGGGTGTCCTTCTGCGCCTCTTCCTTCGAGGCGCGGCGAACCTCGACCCCGGTGGGGTTGTTGTTGCCGGTCGTGTGGAAGGCCCAGATATGCACGATCACCAGCGCGGCGATCACGAAGGGCAGCAGATAATGCAGCGAGAAGAAGCGGTTGAGCGTCGCGTTGTCCACCGCGGGTCCGCCCAGCAGCCATGCCTGGATCGGCTCGCCCACGCCGGGGATGGCGCCGAAGAGGCCGGTGATCACGGTCGCGCCCCAGAAGGACATCTGGCCCCAGGGCAGCACATAGCCCATGAAGGCGGTCGCCATCATCAGGATGTAGATCAGCATGCCGACGATCCAGGTCACTTCGCGCGGGGCCTTGTAGCTGCCGTAGTAGAGACCGCGGAAGATGTGGATATAGACGGCGAAGAAGAACAGAGAGGCGCCGTTCATGTGCAGGTAACGCAGCATGTAGCCGCCATTCACGTTGCGCATGATGTGTTCGACGCTGGCGAAGGCCAGATCGACATGGGGCGTGTAATGCATCACCAGGACGATGCCCGTGACGATCTGCAACGCCAGGCAGAAGGCAAGGACGATGCCCCAGATCCACCACCAGTTCAGGTTCTTGGGGGTGGGGATCATGATGGTGTCGTAGACCAGGCTGACAACGGGCAGCCGGCGATGCAGCCAGCGTTCGAAACCCGTCTTGGGCTGGTAATGGTCGTGTGGGATTCCGGCCATGTGCGTTCTCCTCAGCCCAGCTTGATGGTGGTGTCGTTGACGAAGGCGGCGACGGGGACCGGCAGGTTCGTCGGCGCCGGGCCGCGGCGGATCCGGCCCGAGGTGTCGTAATGCGAGCCGTGGCAGGGGCAGAACCAGCCGCCGAAGTCGCCCGCGCCGTCGCCGATCGGAACGCAACCGAGGTGGGTGCAGACGCCGATCATGACCAGCCATTCGCCCGCCTCGTCCAGGCTGCGGTTTTCGTCCAGCGCGTTTTCACCGGGACGGTTGGCGTTTTCGGCGCCCTGATCGACCAGTTGATTGAGTTCGACCGAACGGGCGTCCTCGATCTCGGCCTCGGTCCGGCGGCGGATGAACACCGGCTTGCCCAGCCACTTCACGGTCAGTTGGGAACCGACTTCGACGCCGCTGACATCGACCTCGATCGAGGCGAGTGCCTGCACGTCCGCAGAGGGGTTCATCTGGTTGATAAGGGTCCAGGCGGCTGCACCGGCCGCGACCGTGCCGGCACCGGCGGTCGCGTAATAAAGAAAATCTCTCCGAGTGGCGCCGTGATCGCCTGCGTGTTCGTCTGCGTGGGACACGATCAGATCTCCAATTCTGCCCTGATGGGCTAAGCGGCTATACGACAGTATGGGCCGCGTTTTGCACGGCCTTCGCGGGGCGGTTGTAGCGATCAATTTCGTGTCAGTCCAGCGTTCGACTGCCCTCATAAGTGGGCAAATTACCGCAGCCGTGCGTTTTCCGCCGCTGGTTTTTCCCCCTTGGGCGCATTCGGCGGGCGATATTCGCGCAAGGCGGGCAGGCGCGTGGCGCGTCCCGGCGCAGATTCGCGGGCTGCCGGCGGGGCGTCACAGCAACCCCTCGGCCCGAAAGCTCAGTTCGCAGGACTTGCCGATGATGAGGTGGTCGTGGACCGTGATCTCCATCACCTGCGCCGCGTCGATGATCCGCCGCGTCATGGTCACATCCGCCTCGGAAGGCGAGGGGTCGCCGCTGGGATGGTTATGCACCAGGATCAGCGCGCTCGCGTTCAGTTCCAGCGCGCGGCGGACGATTTCGCGGGGGTAGACGGGGACGTGGTTGACGGTGCCCCGGGCCTGCTGTTCGTCCGCGATCAGGACGTTCTTGCGGTCGAGGTAGAGAACGCGGAAATGTTCGATCTCGGCATGGGCCATCGCGGTGTGGCAGTAATCGACCAGCGCGTCCCAACTGCTCAGGACCGGGCGCAGCATCACGCGCGAACGTGCCAGCCGCGCCGCCGCCGCCGCCTCGACGATCTTGAATTCCTGGACCACGGCGGGACCGACGCCCTGCACCGCGGTCAGCCGGGCGGGGCTGGCGGAAAGGACGCGGTTGAAATCGCCGAAATGATCCAGGAGCCGCCGCGCCAGCGGCTTGACGTCCTGCCGCGGGATCGCGCGGAACAGGACCAGTTCCAGCATTTCGTAATCGGGCAGGGCATCTGCGCCGCCGGACATGAACCTTTCGCGCAGCCGGGCGCGATGATCGGCGATATAGCTGGGCAGCCGGGGCTTGCCCCCTGCCCCCATCAGCACCGGACCGGCTTCGCCCCCCTGCACCATTTGCGCGGGACGGGAGAATAGCGGCATTGCCGCCTCGTCAAAGGAATGATTCGTAGCCATGACCGCATTGTGGCATGCAGGCCGTAAAGAAAAGGTAAAAGGCCCCCGCATCCGGGGGCCTTTCCTCAGCCTTTCATCTCGTCCCAGAACCCCTTGATCTTCTGGAAGAAACCAGAGGTCTGGGGGTTGTTGTCGGCACGGATGTCGGAAAATTCCCGCAGCAGTTCCTTTTGCCGCGCGGTCAGGTTGACCGGGGTTTCGACGACTAGTTCGATCAGCATGTCGCCGTGATCGTCCTGCATGCCGGGACCGTGGCGCAGGGGGGGCATGCCCTTGCCGCGCAGGCGCAACTGGCGGCCCGACTGGGTTCCGGCCGGCACCTTGACGCGCGAACGGCCGCCGTCGATGGTGGGCACCTCGATCTCGCCCCCCAGGGCGGCGGTGGCCATGCTGACGGGGACCTGGCAGGCCAGAACCCGGCCGTCGCGCAGGAAGATGGGATGTTCCCTGACCTCGATGAAGATATAGAGATCGCCCGCCGGGCCGCCGCGCATCCCGGCCTCGCCCTCGCCGGCAAGGCGGATGCGGGTGCCGGTCTCGACCCCTGCGGGGATGTTGACCGACAGGTTGCGGTCCTTCTGCACCCGGCCCGCGCCGTGGCAGGCCTTGCAGGGGTTCTTGATGATCTGGCCCTGGCCGCCGCAGGTGGGGCAGGTGCGTTCGACCGTGAAGAAGCCTTGGCTCGCGCGGACCTGGCCCATGCCGCCGCAGGTGGGGCAGGTGGCCGGTTCGACCGCGCCCTCGGCCCCGGTGCCGTTGCAGGCGCCGCAGGCGACCGAGCCGGGCAGGGTGATCGTTTTCTTCAGCCCGGCATAGGCTTCTTCCAGCGTCAGGCGCAGGTTATAGCGCAGGTCCTGGCCCCGGCTGGCGCGCTGGCGTCCGCCGCCCTGGCCGCGACCGCCCATGAAATCGCCGAAAAGATCCTCGAACACATCGGCGAAGGCCGAGCCGAAATCGCCGCCCGGATGGCCGCCGCGCCCGAATCCGCCGCCGCCGTTTTCGAAGGCGGCATGGCCGAAACGGTCGTAGGCGGCCTTGCGCTGTGCGTCCTTGAGACAGTCGTAAGCCTCGTTCACCTCCTTGAACTCGGCTTCGGACTGCTTGCAATCCTGGTTGCGGTCGGGGTGAAGCGCCTTGGCTTTCGTGCGGAAGGCCTTCTTTATCTCATCCGCCGAGGCGCTGCGAGAGACACCCAACACGTCGTAATAATCACGTTTCGCCATGTGGTTCCCGTCGGGGCCTTTCATGTAATTTGCCGGCCCATGCGCATTCACGTCATGGGCCGGCCTGTCTGACTGGGGCGCTTACTTGCGCTTGTCTTCACCCAGGTCCTCGAAATCGGCATCGACGATCTCGTCATCGACGTCGCGCGGACCCTGCTCGGCCTCGGCGGCATCGCCGCCTTCGGCCTGGCTGGCCTTGTAGATCGCCTCACCCAGCTTCATCGAGGCGTCCATCAGGTTCTGGATGCCGCCCTTGATCTTGCCGGCGTCCTCGGATTTGAGCGCCTCTTCCAGCGCGCCGGTGGCCAGTTCGATCGCCTCGACGGTCGAGCTGTCTACCTTGTCGCCATGCTCTTCCAGCGACTTCTTCGTCGAGTGGATCAGGCTTTCGGCCTGGTTGCGGGCCTCGACCAGTTCGCGGCGGGACTTGTCGGCCTCGGCATTGGCCTCGGCGTCCTTGACCATCTTCTCGATATCCTCGTCCGACAGACCGCCGGATGCCTGGATGGTCACGTTCTGCTCTTTGCCGGTGCCCTTGTCCTTGGCGGAAACCGAGACGATGCCGTTGGCGTCGATGTCGAAGGTCACCTCGATCTGGGGCATGCCGCGCGGTGCGGGCGGGATGTCTTCAAGGTTGAACTGGGCCAGCATCTTGTTGTCGGTGGCCATTTCGCGTTCGCCCTGGAAGACCCGGATCGTCACGGCGTTCTGGTTGTCCTCGGCGGTCGAGAAGATCTGCGACTTCTTGGTCGGGATCGTGGTGTTGCGGTCGATCAGGCGGGTGAAAACGCCGCCAAGCGTCTCGATCCCCAGCGAAAGGGGCGTCACGTCCAGCAGCACCACGTCCTTGACGTCGCCTTGC
This sequence comes from uncultured Paracoccus sp., assembly GCF_945915435.1. GTDB lineage: Bacteria > Pseudomonadota > Alphaproteobacteria > Rhodobacterales > Rhodobacteraceae > Paracoccus. The sequence continues at coordinate 4,647 of NZ_CAMEFG010000003.1, forward strand.
AGCACGCCTGCCTGGATGGCCGCGCCAAGCGCCACGACCTCATCGGGGTTCACGCCCTTGTGGGGTTCCTTGCCGAAGAATTCGCTGACGGCCTCGATCACCTTGGGCATGCGGGTCATGCCGCCGACCAGGACGACCTCGTCGATGTCGCCCTTGGACATGCCTGCGTCCTTGAGCGCCTCGGCCACCGGCTTGAGGGTGCGCTTGATCAGGTCGCCCACCAGGCTTTCCAGCTTGGCGCGGGTCAGCTTCATGACCATGTGCAGCGGCGTGCCGCTGTCCTTGTCCATGCTGATGAAGGGCTGGTTGATTTCCGTCTGCGACGAGCTGGACAGTTCGATCTTGGCCTTTTCGGCGGCCTCTTTCAGGCGCTGAAGGGCCATCTTGTCCCTGGACAGATCGACGCCGTGTTCCTTCTTGAACTCATCCGCCAGGTAGTTGACGATGCGCATGTCGAAGTCCTCGCCACCCAGGAACGTGTCCCCGTTGGTCGATTTGACCTCGAACAGCCCGTCGTCGATTTCCAGGATGGTGATGTCGAAGGTGCCCCCGCCAAGGTCATAGACGGCGATGGTCTTGGATTCCTTCTTGTCCAGCCCATAGGCCAGCGCGGCGGCGGTCGGTTCGTTGATGATGCGCAGCACGTCCAGCCCCGCGATCTTGCCCGCATCCTTGGTCGCCTGGCGCTGCGCGTCGTTGAAATAGGCGGGAACCGTGATGACGGCTTGCGTGACCGTCTCGCCCAGGTAGCTTTCGGCGGTTTCCTTCATCTTTTGCAGGATCATGGCGCTGACCTGCGAGGGCGAGTATTTTTCACCCTTCGCCTCGACCCAGGCGTCGCCGTTGCCGCCGTCCACGATGGCATAGGGCACCAGGTTCTTGTCCTTTTCCACCTCGGCGTCGGTGACGCGGCGGCCGATCAGGCGCTTGACGGCAAAGATGGTGTTCGAGGGGTTTGTCACGGCCTGACGCTTCGCAGGCTGGCCGACAAGGCGTTCGCTGTCGGTGAATGCCACGATCGAAGGGGTCGTGCGGGTTCCTTCCGAATTCTCGATGACCTTGGGCTGGCTGCCGTCCATGATGGCGACGCAGCTGTTGGTGGTGCCAAGGTCGATGCCGATGACTTTAGACATGTAAAATCCTCTCTTGCGGCGATGTTGTGGCTCTCGGGTCCGTTATGGCCCCCGAGGTCCTGATCCCAGTGGTTGGCGCCAGCGAAGCCTGACAGCCCCGGTGGCGGCTCGCACTCTATATAGGGCCGCGAAAGCGGGCTGCAAGCCGGTGAACGCCTATGATTTTCGCGATTGCCGCCTTGACGCGCATTCCGGCCCACGCTGCGGGCCGCGGTTGGCGGCGACACCGGCCGCCGGGCCGCCGCATCCGGCCCATAACCATGATTTCAAACGATCATTTTCCCGCAGACCAGCTTAGCGATTCGGAATTGCGCGTCACGAATTCCGCCATCAGACCGATCATCAGGATCGCGATTCCGACATAGATCGGGTATTCCAGGCTGGTGTTGCGGGGCGAATAATTGATGAAGGCATAGCCGCGCATCTGGTCCACGATGTGAAACAGCGGGTTCCAGTCGAACATCTGCAACATGACGGGCGGCAGGGCGTTGGCCACGAACATCTTGCCCGAGGCGATCATGTTGATGCGCTGCGTCAACTGGGTCAGGATCTTGGCCCCCTGCGGCCACCACGGGCGCAGCGCCAGGAAAACCAGCCCGATCGCCGCGCCGACCGCCCATGACAGCAGCACCATCGCCAGGCAACCGATGGGATCGTGCAGGGTGATGGGCTGGAAGATCATGTGATAGGTGCCCAGGATCACGATGATCGACACCACCATGCGGTAAAGCACCGCCAGCGCCGCCGCCGTGATCAGCACCGCCGTGTTCAGCGGCCCGTGCTTGGTCAGCCCGCCCGTGCTGCCGCCGACATTGGAAATCGCGGCCATGGTCTGGACAAAGACCATGAAGGTGAAGATGCCCGACATGATATATATCATGAAATCGCCGCGAATCGGCGAATGGCGCACCCCCATGATCAGGTAGAGGGCAAAGAAGCCCAGGATGAACACGCTCGATTGCAGGATCGTCAGCAGCAGGCCGATCAGCGCGTTGCGATGTTCCTTGCGCAGGTTGTAGACCGTGACATGATAGATCAGCGACAGCGTGGTGAACGCCGCCTCGAACATGTTGCGATTGCGATGCGCCGTAAACATGTTTGCGACCGTCCAGCCCCTGTCCTGCCGGGGCGGGTTGCCCAAGCCATCGGACCGGATCATAAGAGAGCAGGCGGCCGGTATCAATCGGGGCTGATCCTGCGATCGCGGCTGGAAAGGAACTGAAAAGATGCAATTTGAAACGATCATGCCCGAATTGCGCCGCCTGGCGCTGCAAGCCGGTGCGCGGATCATGGAGATTTACAACTCTGACGATTTCGAGGTGCGGGCGAAATCCGACGCCTCGCCCGTGACCCAGGCGGATGAAGAGGCCGACGCGCTGATCTCTGCCGGGCTGCGCGCCGCTTTCCCCGATGTCGCGCTGGTGACCGAGGAACAGGCCGACACCCACGGCCAGAGCCTGTCCACCTTCTTCATCGTCGATCCGCTGGACGGCACCAAGGAATTCGTCCAGCGCCGGGGCGATTTCACCGTCAACATCGCCTATGTCGTGGACGGCGCGCCGGTTCTGGGCGTGGTCTACGCCCCGGCGCGGGAACGGCTGTTCTACACCCTGCCCGAAGGCGGTGCGGTCGAGGAAAAAGCCCCCTTCGGTCCCACGCCGGGCGAGGTTGCGCCCATCGGCGTGAACACCACGCCGGACAATCGCGGGCTGATGGTCGTCGCCTCGAAATCGCATCGCGACCAGGCGACCGACGATTATATCGGCCAATACGGCGTGCGCGACATGACCAGCGCGGGGTCCTCGCTGAAGTTCTGCCTCGTCGCGACGGGCGAGGCGGATCTCTATCCCCGCCTTGGCCGGACGATGGAATGGGACACGGCGGCGGGCGACGCGGTGTTGCGCGCGGCGGGGGGCGAGGTGGTGCGCTTCGACGACCACACGGCGCTGACCTATGGCAAGCCGGGGTTCGAGAACCCCTTCTTCATCGCCTTCGCGCCCGGCGTCCTGCTGGTGAAGGGCTGATCCCGTGGCGGGCGTCGTCATCGTCATTCCCGCGCGCTACCAATCCTCGCGCTATCCCGGCAAGCCGCTGGTCGAGCTGAAGGGCGCCTCCGGCCAGCCGCTCAGCCTGATCCGGCGAAGCTGGGAGGCGGCGCGGGCGGTTTCGGGCATCGACCGCGTGGTGGTGGCGACCGACGACGACCGCATCCGCGACCATGCGCAGGGCTTCGGGGCCGAGGTCGCGATGACCTCTCCGCACGCCCGCAACGGCACCGAACGCTGCGCCGAGGCGGTGGCGAACATGGGCCTGTCCCCGGAAATCGTGGTGAACCTGCAAGGCGACGCGCCCCTGACGCCCGCCTGGTTCGTCGAGGACCTGGTTGCCGGGCTGCGCGCCGATCCGGGCGCGGACGTGGCGACCCCGGTGCTGCGATGCAGCGGGCAGATGCGCGCCGACCTGATCGGCGACCGCCACGCGGGCCGCGTCGGCGGCACCACCGCCGTTTTCGGCCATGACATGCGGGCGATGTATTTTTCCAAGGAAGTCATCCCCTACGCGGGCGGCGATTACGGCGCGGACGACCCGACCCCGGTGTTCCACCACGTCGGCGTCTATGCCTATCGCCCCGCCGCGCTGGCCGAATATGCGACATGGGACGAGGGCCGGACCGAGGTGCTGGAGGGGTTGGAGCAGCTTCGCTTCCTCGAACGCGGCCGCCCCGTCCTTTGCGTCGAGGTCGAGGCCCGCGGGCGCGAGTTCTGGGAACTGAACAATCCCTCGGACGTGCCCCGGATCGAGGCGATGATGGCCCGGATGGGACTGGATTGAGCGTCGCCGCCCCGGTGCAATCCAATGTCGCCGCCCCGGTGCAATCCAATGTCGCCGCCCCGGCGCAACCAGAAGTCGCCGCCCCGGCGCGTTCAAATGCCTCTGCCCCGGTGCGGCTCAGCATCGTCGTGCTGTCGCGGCACCGCCCCGGCCTGCTTGCGCTGTGCCTGACGGCGCTGAGCCAGCAGGACCACCCGGAATACGAGGTGATCCTGGTGGCCGACCCTGCCTCGGTCGATACCCGCCCCGACCTGCGGATCAAGCGCATCGCCTTCGATCTGCCCAATGTCTCGGCCGCGCGCAATATCGGGCTTGGCGCGGCGGCGGGCGAGGTGGTCGCCTTCATCGACGACGATGCGCTGGCGCTGCCCGGATGGGCGCGCCGGATCGCGGCGCCCTTCGCCGATCCGGGGGTGATCGCGGCGGCGGGTTTCACGCGCGGTCCCGACGGGCTTGGCTGGCAGGTCCGGGCCGAGCGGCTGCGACCCTCGGGCGCGACCGTGCCGGTCCAGGTGGCCGAGGAAACCGCGCTGCCCCCGCGGGACGGCTGCCCCGTCAGCACCATCGGCACGAATTGCGCCTTTCGGCGCCACGCGCTGCTGGCGGTCGGCGGCTTCGACCCCGCCTTTGCCTATCACCTGGACGAAAGCGACGTGAACATGCGCATGGCGCGGACCTTCCCCGAGGCGCTGACCGCCATCGTGCCGGGGGCCGAGGTCGTGCATGGCATCGCCGCCGGTCCCATGCGGCAGGCATGGGGCGTGCCGCGCGACCTGACGGCGGTGGGCCATGCGCATGTCACCTTCGCCCGCCGCCACGGCGGCCCGCTGCCCCCGGTCGAAGCGATCCAGCGCAAGCGGCTGCTGCGGCACATGGTCGCCGGGCGGCTGGACCCTTTCGCGCTGACCCCCCTGCTGCGCGGATTGCGCGAGGGCAGGGCGCGTGCGGCGGCGCAGCCCTTGCCCGAACCGCCCCGGCCCCTGCCGGATGCCGCGCCGGGCTTCCTGCCCCTGCGCCCCGCACCCGCCGCGCCCGCCGGGCTGCGGTTGTTCAGCGGCTGGCACTGGCAGGCCGCCCGGTTGCGCCGGTCCGCCGCCGCCGCCGTGGCCCGTGGCGACCGGGCCGCCGTGCTGCTGCTGACGCCCACCTTCGTGCCCCACCGGCTGGGGTTGCGGCCCGGCGGCTGGTGGGAACAGCATGGCGGCCTGTGGGGCGGCATGAAGGGCGGCATGGGCGATTCCCCGCCCGATCCGCGCTTTCGTCGGCGCGCCGCTGCCGCTGCCGCCTTCCGGGCGGCAATGACCCGCCGACTGGGCGACTTTTTGCAGCCCGCCACCTGCCCGACCTGTCGAAAGGGACATATCTGTGATTGAAACCCGTTTGCCCCCTATCCTGTTGATAGGGACGTGACGTAAACTTACACATTCGACCGGACATCAGGCGTCAGGAGTAGTTATTATGACTCGCAAGGTCACCAAGGCCATTTTCCCCGTAGCCGGGCTTGGAACGCGTTTTCTTCCTGCGACGAAAAGCATTCCCAAGGAAATCATGACGCTGGTGGACCGCCCGCTGATCCAATACGCCATCGACGAGGCGCGCGCGGCAGGCATCACCGAATTCATCTTTGTCACCTCGCGCGGCAAGGGCGCGCTGGAGGATTACTTCGACCACGCGCACGAGCTGGAATCCAGTCTCAAGAAGGCGGGCAAGACCGAATTGCTGGATATCCTGCGCACCACCAACATGGAATCGGGCGCCATCGCCTATATCCGCCAGCACAAGGCGCTTGGCCTTGGCCACGCGGTCTGGTGTGCGCGGCGCCTGCTGGCCGACGACGAACCCTTTGCCGTGATCCTGACCGACGACGTCATCATGGGCGAACCGCCCTGCCTTCAGCAGATGATCGAAGCCTATGACGAAACCGGCGGCAGCATGGTCGCCACGATGGAGGTCGCGCCCGAAAAGGCCTCGGCCTACGGTGTTCTGGACGTGGCCGAGGACATGGGCGCCATCGTGCGCGCGCGGGGCATGGTCGAAAAGCCCGCCCCCGGCACCGCGCCCTCGAACCTTGCCGTGATCGGGCGCTATATCCTTGCGCCGACGGTGATGCAGAACCTCAACAAGCTCAAGCAAGGCTCGGGCGGGGAAATCCAGTTGACCGACGCCATCGCCGACGAGATCGAGGCCGGGCGCGGCGTCTACGGCCTGCGCTTTCGCGGGCAGCGTTTCGATTGCGGGTCCAAGGCGGGCTTCTTGCAGGCCACCGTCGCCTTCGGCCTTGCCCGGGACGAGTTGAGGGAAGAATTCAGCGAATACCTGCACGACATCACGGCGCTGCGCAAAGCGGCGGAATAACCGGATGGTGCAAAAGGTATTGGTTACCGGCGGCGCGGGCTATATCGGCTCGCACGCCTGCAAGGCGTTGCACGCGGCGGGCTATCTGCCCGTCACCTATGATTCGCTGGTCACCGGCTGGCGGGGCGCGGTGAAGTTCGGTCCCTTCGAGCAGGGCGATCTGATGGACCGCGCCCGGCTGGATCAGGTGCTGGCCACCCATCGCCCCGTCGCGATCATGCATTTCGCTGCGCTGAGCCAGGTCGGCGAAGCCATGCGCGAGCCGGGGAAATACTGGCGCGGGAACGTCTGCGCCTCGCTGAACCTGATCGAGGCGGCGGTGGCGGCAGGGGTGCGCGATTTCGTCTTTTCGTCCACCTGCGCGACCTATGGCGACCATGACGGCGTGGTGCTGGACGAAAACACCCCGCAGGCGCCGCTGAACGCCTATGGCGCCAGCAAGCGCGCGATCGAGGACATGCTGGCCGACTTCGCCGCCTCGGATGGGCTGCGCGCGGTGATTTTCCGCTATTTCAACGTCGCCGGTGCCGATCCGCAGGGCGAGGTGGGCGAGTTTCACCAGCCCGAGACCCATCTGGTCCCCCTGATCCTGGACGCCATCGAAGGGCGGCGCGACGCGCTGACCATCCACGGCACCGACTATCCCACGCCCGACGGCACCTGTATCCGCGATTACGTTCATGTCATGGATCTGGTCGATGCGCATGTGCTGGGGCTGGAACATCTGCGCGCGGGCCATGTCTCGGGAACCGAGGTCTTTTGCCTTGGCACCGGCAACGGCTTTTCGGTGCGCGAGGTGATCGAGCATGCCGGTTCCATCACCAACCGCCCCGTGCCCCTGACCGAAGGCCCCCGCCGCCCCGGTGATGCGGTCAAGCTGGTCTGCGGCAGCGAAAAGGCGGTGTCGCGGCTTGGCTGGCGGCCCCACCGCTCGGACTTGCCGCAGATGATCGCGGATGCGTGGCGCTGGCACCAGAACGGTGGTTATGACAAGTGAGCCGCCGCTGCTGCTGGATGTCTCGCGGCTGATCTCGCGCCTTGGGGGCGGGGTGGCGACGGGCATCGACCGGGTGGAAGCCGCCTGGCTGCGCCATCTGCAAACCCGTCCGCACCTGTTGCTGTGCCGCGTGCCGCGCGGCCAGCTTGTGCTGCCGCCCGAGGCGGGGGCCGCGATCCTGCGCTGGACCCAGGGCGATGTCGCGGATCTGCCGCGCGCCGGGCTGCGCGACCGGCTGCGCCGCACGCCGACGCTGCGCGCGCGGGCCGAACGGGCGCTGTCGGGCCATGCGCTGCATCGCGCCGGGCCGGATGGCCGGGGCGTGGCGCGCGCCGCGACCGACCGGCTTGGTCCCGGCGCGGCCTATCTGAACACGGGCCATGCCAACTGGGACCGCGGGCTTTTCGCCGCATTGCAGCCGCTGCGGCGCGCGGTGCTGGTCCATGACACCATCCCGCTGGATCACCCCGAATACACCCGCCCCGGCCAGGACCGGCTGTTCCGCGACCGCTTTGCCGCCGTTGCGGAAATGGCGGATGTGATCGCGACGGTCTCGCAGGCCAGCGCGGACAGCGTGGCGCTGTGGTGCGAACGGCTGGGAATCTTGCGCCGCCAGCCCGTGATCGCCACGCCCATCGGGACGGAACTGGCCGCGCCCACGGCGGCGGACGTGCCCGCGGGTCTGACCGGGCGCCCCTTCTTCGTCACCCTCGGCACCATCGAGCCGCGCAAGAACCACGCGCTGCTGCTGGATGTCTGGCAGCACCTGGCCGCGCGCCACGGCCCCGCGCAAGTGCCAGGCCTGCTGATCGTTGGGCGGCGGGGCTGGGAAAACCGCCAGACCTTCGCCCGGCTGGACGCCCTGCCGCCCGGCGGGCCGGTGGCCGAGCTTGGCGGGCTGGACGATGGCGCCGTCGCCGCGCTGCTGATGCAGGCCCGCGCGCTGCTGATGCCAAGCCGGGCCGAGGGGTTCGGCCTGCCCCTGACCGAGGCCGCCGGGCGCGGCATTCCGATCATTTGCGCAGCCCTGCCCTCGGCCACCCGGCTTCTGGGCGATTACGCGACCTATCTGGACCCCGACGATACCGATGGCTGGGCCGCGCAGGTCATGGCGCTGGCGGGGGCACCGCTGCGCAGGTTCCCACCCTTGCCGGTGCCCGGCTGGCCCGATCATTTCCGTAACGTCATGGCTGGATTGAAGCAGGCAAGCGACTAGTCTAATAAGACGATAAATCGACGAGTTGTTGTCAGTTGCCTGTGTTCAAGAGTTGGCGCCGCCGATTGGCATTGCGCGCCCATCGTCAATATCTGCTGGGCCGGGCCATCCGCCGCAGCCGCCGCCTGTCGCCCGTGGCGGATCGGACCGCCCAGATCCGGCGGCGCGACATCCTGCTGTTTTGCAGCTTTCGCAACGAAAAGCCGCGCCTGCCGTTCTTTCTGGATTACTACCGCAAGCTGGGCATCGGGCATTTCCTTGTCGTGGACAACGATTCCGACGACGGCGGGCGGGAATACACGCTGCGCCAGCCCGATTGCTCGGTCTGGACGACGCGGGACAGCTACCGCGAGGCGCGTTTCGGCATGGACTGGATGAACCGGCTGCTGCGCCGTCACGGCAGCGGGCACTGGTGCCTGACGGTCGATCCCGACGAATTCCTGGTCTATCCCCATTGCGATACGCGGCCCCTGCGCGCGCTGACCGACTGGCTGGACGCATCCGCGATCCGGTCGTTTTCCGCGATGCTGCTGGACATGTATCCCAAGGGTGCCATCGGCGCGCAGCCCTATGCCGAGGGCGCCAATCCCTTCGATATCGCCTGCTGGTTCGATCCGGCGGGCTATGCGATCCGCAAGAACGGCAAGTTCGGCAACCTGTGGATTCAGGGCGGCCCGCGCGGGCGGGTCTTTTTCCCCGACAACCCCGAAGAATCCCCCGCGCTGAACAAGATCCCGCTGGTCCGGTGGAAGCGGTCCTATGCCTATGTCAGCTCGACCCATATGGCTCTGCCGCGTTCGCTGAACCTGGTCTATGACGAGAACGGCGGGGAAAAGGTCTCGGGCTGCCTGCTGCATGCCAAGTTCCTGTCCACCTTCATCCAGAAATCGGCCGAGGAACTGGACCGGGGCCAGCATTACGCGGGCAGCCAGGAATATCGTGCCTACCAGTCGGGCTTGCAGGACAACGCGGACCTGTGGTGCCCCGAGTCGCGCCGCTTGCAGGATTGGCGCCAGCTTGAGGAACTGGGCCTGATCTCGGCGGGGAACTGGGCATGACTCAGCCCGTCCGACTGGGCATCGTGATGCTGTGCCACGACGAATTGGCCCTGGCCGCGCGGATGGTGCGGCTGTGGGTCGAAAGCGGCGCGGCGATCGCGGTGCATGTCGATTCCCGCAGCCCGCAGGCGCATGTGACGCGGATGCATTCCGAACTGGCGGACCTGCGGCAACTGGTCTTTGTCCGCCGCCGTCCCTGCGAATGGGGCATGTTCGGGCTGGTTCAGGCGACGCAGGACGCCGCCACCCTGCTGCTGGAACGGTTCGAGGATATCACCCATGTCCTGCTGCTGTCGGGGTCCTGCCTGCCGCTGCGCCCGATTCCCGACCTGCTGGCCTATCTGGCGCGCTATCCGCGCCGCGACTTCATCGAAAGCGTGAATGCCGCCGATGTCGGCTGGACGATGGGCGGGCTGAACGAGGAACGGTTCACGCTGCATTTCCCCTTTTCCTTCCGCCGCGCGCGCAGGCGCTTTGACATGGCGGTGGCGCTGCAACGGCGCCTGGGCGTGCGGCGCAGGGTCCCGCAGGGGCTGGTGCCGCATCTGGGGTCGCAATGGTGGTGCCTGACGCGCGAGACCCTCGGCGCGATCCTGAACGATCCCCGGCGGGTGGAATACGACAACTATTTCCGCAATGTCTGGGTGCCCGACGAAAGCTATTTCCAGACCATCGCGCGGCGGCATTCGGTTCGGATCGAAAGCCGCTCGCTGACGCTGGCCAAGTTCGACGGGCAGGGCAAGCCCTATACCTTCTACGACGACCATCGCCAGATGCTGGCGGAATCGGGCTGTTTCATCGCCCGCAAGATCTGGCCCGGCGCGCAGGGGCTTTACGCATATTTCCCGCGTCCCCCCGCCCCCGAGCCGTCCATTGCCGAGCCGCGCCCGGCCCGCATCCGGCGGCTGATCGACCGGGCCGTGGCGCGGCGCAGGCTGGGGCGGCCGGGGCTTTACATGCAAAGCTGCTATCCCCGCAACGACAGCGAAAACGGCAAGACCAGCGCGCCTTACGGGGTGCTTTACGGTTTTACCGACCTGTTTCCCGATTTCGAGGAATGGCTGGCGGCCCGCGTCGATGCCGACGTCCACGGCCATCTTTTCGCCCCCGATACGGTGGAATTCGCCGGCCGTCCCCCGGTCGGTCCCGGCGCGCTGCCCGCCCGGCCCGGCCTGCGCGACCTGGACGAGCGCGGCTTCCTGACCAGCCTGATCCGCATGACCCAGCCCCGGATGCAGATATTCCAGGCCAGCGCGCGCGACCGCGACAACCTGGACTGGTTCACCGCGACCGATCCCAATGCGCGGGTCTTTGTCATCACCGGGGTCTGGGCGGTGCCGCTGTTTCATTCCGACATGCCCTTCGACGACATCCGCCGCACCGCCGCCGTGTTGCAACAGCGCGAACTGCACATGCTGGGCGCGTTGCAATCCATCTGGCTCAAGGCGCGGCTGCAAAGCTGGAACCTCGCCGATTTCGCGGCCCGTCCCGCCGGTGCGCTGGAATCGGTGCTGCATGGGCTGGGTGCCGGCATTGCCCCGCCCGGCGATCTGCCCGCGATGCGCGACCTGACCGGCTTCGGGCGCTTTCTGCAACGCTTGCGCAACGCGGGCTTGCGGCCCAAGAAGATGGGCGATTTCTCTGTCGACGAACCCGCAGGAAAGGCGAAGCCATGAGCGAACATCCCCCCTTCAAGCGTTTCGTGATCTTCGCGGAAATGCGGACCGGCTCGAACCTTTTGGAGGCCACGCTGAACAACCTGCGCCGCGTCACCTGCTTTGGCGAGGCGTTCAACCCCTATATGATGGGCTGGCCCGACAAGGACGAATTGAAGGGCATCACCCGCGCGGAACGCGACGCCGATCCCATGCGCCTGCTGGCCGCGCTGTGGGACAAGCCCGACCACCTGCCGGGTTTTCGCTATTTCCACGACCACGACCCGCGCGTGTTCGACGCGATCATCGCCGACCGCGAATGCGCCAAGATCGTGCTGACCCGCAACCCGGTGGACAGCTATGTTTCCACCGTTCTGGCGCGCGAGACGAACCAGTGGAAGCTGAACGAGACCGAGACCCCCATCCCCGCCGCCATCCGCTTCGACGCGGATGAGTTCCGCGAGACCCTTTCCGCCATCGAGGCGTTCCAGCTTCGCGTCCTGAACGCGTTGCAAGTGACCGGCCAGACCGCCTTCTGGCTGGGCTACGAGGATCTGCGCGACGGCGATGTGATGACCGGCCTTCTGCATTGGATGGGTCGCACCGATCTGGAACGGGTCGAGCCTGCCAACGACCAGGTGCCCCAGAACCCGCGCGAACTGTCCGACAAGGTGTCGAACTTCGACGAGATGGAAGCCGCGCTTGCCGCGCTCGACCCGTTCATGCTGCGCCGCATCCCGAATTTCGAGCCGCGTCGGGGGCCGAACGTGCCATCCTTCATGGGATGCGATGCGGGGCGTGGCCTCTTGTTCATGCCGGTCAGGGGCGGGCCTTCGGATGTCGTGCAGGGCTGGTTGCGCGGGTTGGGGCAGGTCGAACGCAGCTTCAACCAGAACAGCCTGCGCCAGTGGAAACGCCAGCGTCCCGGCCATCGCAGCTTTACCGTGCTGCGCCACCCGTTGCCGCGCGCATGGGCGGCGTTTCAGGCCATGCTGACTGGCGGCAATGCCGAATTGCGCCAGGCCATGCGGCAGGTCTATCGCGTCGATCTGCCCCCCGATCCTGAAATCGGCGGCATGTCCCCCGACGACCGGATTGCGCGTTTCGCGCAGTTTCTGGACTTTCTGCGCCGCAACCTCAATGGCCAGACGACGATGGCCGTGCATCCCGGCTGGGCCAGCCAGTCCGAGGTTCTGGCCGGTTTCGCCCGTTTCGCGCCCCCCGACCTGATCGTGCGCGAGGAAAGGCTGGCCGAGGACCTGGGTTTCATCGCCGCCGCGGCGGGGGTCGATGCCCCTGCGCCCGATCCTGCGCCCTGGCCCGGTTTCCTGAACGACAAGGCGCTGCACCGGGCGGCGAAGGCGGCCTATCTGCGCGATTACGCGGCTTTCGGTTTCGACTGATCAGCCCTGCGGGGTCATGGCCTTGCGCTGGCGGCTGCGCTCGATGCCCAACTGCCGCTCGCGCCAGATGATGGCGATCCCGGCGGCGATGACGATGGCCGATCCGCCAAGCATGGCCGGGGTCGGCATATCGCCGAAAACCGCATAGCCGATCGCCAGCGCCAGCAGGATCGAGGCATATTCGAACGGCGCCACCACCGACGCCGGCGCGAAGCGATAGGCCGAGGTCAGCAGGATCTGCCCCAGCCCGCCCAGAAGGCCGATCAGCACCAGCAGCGCCAGCACCGGGGCCGAGGGCCAGACCCAGCCAAAGGGAATCGTCGCCAGCGCCAGCACCGACGAGGTGGCCGAGAACCAGAAGACGATGACGGCCGTGCGCTCCTCCATCACCAGCTTGCGGATGAAGATCTGGGCCAGCGCCGTGCAGGCCGCGCCCGACAGCGCCAGCACCGCGCCAAGGGTCTGCGCCAGCGACACCTGATCCCCGGTCAGGTTGAACCGGGGCGTCAGCACGATGATGACGCCCGCCAGCCCGACCAGCACAAGGATCAGGCGGAAGGCGCGCACGTCCTCGCCCAGAAACATCGCGGCGAAGATCACCACCAGCAGCGGCGCGGCATAGCCGATGGCGGTCGCCTCGGGCAGGGGCAGAAAGCCAAGCGCGGCAAAGCCGAGCGCCATCGCCGCCGTGCCAAGCACACCGCGATAGACATGCTTGATCGGGTCGCGGGCGCGCAGGCCCTTGTGCAATTCGCGCCGCAGCGCCAGCCAGACCAGGATCACCGGAATCGCGAAGAACGACCGGAAAAAGACCTGCTGGCCCGGCGGCACGGTGTCCGCCGTCGCCTTGACCAGCGCCGCCATGATCGTGAAAACCACCACGCTGAGCAGTTTCAGCATGATCCCCCGGCCCGTGCTCATGTCAGCCTGTCCAATGCCCAACGCGCCGCATCCGCGACCGCCTCGTCCTTGTCGTCAATCAGGGATTGTGCCGTGGCGCGCAGCGGTTGCAAGCCCGAATTGCCGATCGCATACAGGACGTTGCGCACCATCCGATTGCGTCCGATCCGCTTGATCGGGCTGCCTGAAAACCGTTCCCGGAAACCCGCGTCGTCCAGCATCGCAAGCTCGGCCAGGTCGGGGGCGCGGTGGGGGCCGTGATAGCGCATCTCGCTGGCCTCTTGCGCGAACTTGTTCCACGGGCAGACGGCGAGGCAGTCGTCGCAGCCATAGATGCGATTGCCCAGCATCGGGCGCAATTCGGGTGCGACGGGTCCCTTGTGTTCGATGGTCAGATAGGAAATGCAGCGCCGTGCATCCAGTTGAAAGGGCGCGGGAAAAGCCTTGGTCGGGCAGGCGTCCAGACAGGCGCGGCAATTGCCGCAGCGGGTTGCTTCGGGCGCGTCGGGGGGCAGTTCGATGGTGGTAAAGACCGACCCCAGGAAGAACCAGCTTCCCAGGCGGCGCGACAGCAGGTTCGTATGCTTGCCCTGCCAGCCCAGACCCGCGGCCTCGGCCAGCGGTTTTTCCATCACCGGGGCGGTATCGACGAAAACCTTGATCTGCTCGCCGGGGCGCTGGTCCAAGAGCCAGCGGCCCACGCGCTTCAACCTTTTCTTAACAAGGTCGTGGTAGTCCTTGCCCTGGGCGTAAACGCTGATCGCGCCGCGGGCGGGCTGCGCGATTGTTTCCATCGGGTCATATTCGGGGGTGTAGAGTTCGGCCAGCATGATCACGGAACGGGCATCCGGCCACAGCGCCGAAGGGTCGGCGCGCCAATGGCTGCGCTCGGCCATCCAATCCATATCGCCGTGGCGGCCTTCCTTCAGGAAATGGGCCAGCCGGCCGGGCAGGGCGGGCACGGCATCGGGGCGGCAGATGCCCATGTCGGAAAAACCCTCGGCCAGCGCATGTTCGCGCAGGCGGGCCTTCAGCGCATGGGGGTCAGAAGTCGAGTTCGGCATAATGCGGCGCCGGCGGAAGGCCCGGCACTTGGTCGGCCAGCAGGCTGCGGAAGGCAGGGCGCGATTTCACGGTCGCATACCATTCCTGCAAGGTGGTCGAGCGTTCCCAATCCACGTCCGAGATATAATCGAGGCAGGAAAAATGCGCCGCCGCCGTGAAATCGGCCAGCGACATCGTATTGCCCGCCAGCCAGCGGCGCGATTCCAGCAGGCCCGACAGGTAATCCATGTGGTCCTTGATCGCGCGCAGCCCGGCCTTGACGGTGCGCGAATCGGGATAGCCCGCCTTCATGACCTTTTTCCAGACCCGTTCGATCATGATCGGGCGGGTCACCTCGGCGTTGAACTTGTCGTCGAACCAGGTGCAGAGGCGGCGCACCTCGTAACGCTCGATCGCCGAAGGGGGCATCAGCGCGGGGGTGGGATAGGCCTCGTCCAGATATTCGCAGATCGCCTGGCTTTCGGCCATCAGGCGGCCGTCCATGCGCAGCACGGGCAGCTTGCCGGCGGGGTTGCGGCGCATGATCTCGCTGCCCGGTTCCCAATAGCGGTCCTCGACCAGCTCGACCTCCAGCCGCTTTTCCGCCAGCACC
Source organism: uncultured Paracoccus sp. (assembly GCF_945915435.1). GTDB lineage: Bacteria > Pseudomonadota > Alphaproteobacteria > Rhodobacterales > Rhodobacteraceae > Paracoccus. The sequence continues at coordinate 19,853 of NZ_CAMEFG010000003.1, forward strand.
AGGCGCACCTTGCGGCAGAAGGGCGACAGGGCAAGGTGGTAAAGGCGAATGGTCTGCGAGGGCGAAGAGCTGTTCATGTGAAAAACCCGGCTTTCGTGAATCTGGCCCGGTGATACGCCGGGGGGGACCGCGTTTCAACTGTGGCCGTGCGCGCCCGGCGGATGTCGGATCAGTCCAGCCGCAGGCAGCGGTCGCGCCCGTCGCGGGCGATGGTGGCCGCGCCGTCGGCGATGGCGCGGGTGCGGCGCGATCCGGTGTCGGGCTTGCGCGTCTTGGGGGCGGGCAGGATCGCGGCCAGCGCCGCCGCCTGTCGCGCGGACAGCTTGTCGGGGGTCGTGCCGTAATGATGGCGCGCGGCGGCGGCGATGCCGAAGACGCCGGGGCCGAACTCGGCCACGTTCAGATAGACCTCGACGGTGCGGCGCTTGGACCAGAGCGCTTCGATCATCGGGGTGTAGGTGGTTTCCAGCACCTTGCGCGGCCAGCTTCGGCCCTGCCACAAAAACACGTTCTTGGCCGTCTGCTGCGTCAGCGACGACGCCCCCCGCGACGACCCCGAGGCGACGACCTTGCGGATCTCGACCATGTCGAAACCCCAGTGATTGCAGAAATTCGCATCCTCGGCCGCGACGACCGAGCGGACCATGACCGGCGCGATCCGCCCGATGGGGGTCCATTCATGCGCCGTGCCGGGATGGGCGCGGCGCTCGGTCAGGATGGTCCATGTGGTCGGCGGGTTGATGAAGGAAAAGATCAGCACCAGCGCGGCCATCAGCGCCAGAAGCCGCAGCACAAGCCAGCGCAGCCAGCCGCCCAGCCACGACAAAACCCCCCGCAACAACGGCTTGCGAGGGGCTTTCCTTGCGCGATCTGCGGCGTGACGAGACATGGCCGCGTCCTGTCACGCCCGGCCCTGTTTCGTCAAGGGTTTACAGGCGCGGAGCTTGCCCTGCTGGCGGGCCTCAGCGGCCAGGTGCGCCGGGGTTGGGCACGGCGGGAATGTCCGAGGGATCGGTCGCGGGGCCGGCGTCCGCCGGGGCTGCCTGCGCCATGCCGACCGTCTCGGCCAGCCGGCCGCCCGCGAAGGCGTCGCGCAGGCGCTGCTCATCGGCCTCGGACAGCGAGGTTTGCAGCACCCGCCCGCGCTTGTGGAAGCCTTCCAGCCGCGCCAGCACCTTGTCGGCGGTCATCTTGCGCAGCAGGATGAACACGGCCGAGCCGCCGGGGACGATGGCATGGCCGACCTCGCGCATGAAATCGTCGTTGATCCCGATATCGGTGAAGCGCCCGGCCAGCGCACCCGCGCCCGCACCCACGGCGGCGCCAAGCAACGGGTTGAGAAACAGCATCCCGACCAGCGTTCCCCAGAAACCGCCGCCAAGCGCGCCCGCGGCGGTCAGGTTGACGGCCTGGTGCAACTGGATGTCGTCTTCGGCGCTGCGGGTGGCGACGACGGCGTCCTCCAGCTCCAGCAGGTATTCCTTTTGCATCTTGACCAGTTCGGCGCGCAGCTCGAACCCGGTGGCTTCGTCTTCAAAGGCGATGACGATCAACTCGGACATGGCGGGTCGTCCTTTCTGAATGTTTTCCGATCTGGCAACGCGCGGGCCGTCCTTCGCGTTCCGTCCGGGGCGGGGACAGGATGTCGCAATGAAAGAGGGGCGGCACCGGGCCGCCCCTTCGCCTTCGTCATTCGGCGGGCATGGCTGCGGGCATATCGGTCAGCGGATAGGGCAGGTGGGGCAGCATCTCGCGCGGGCAGAGTTGCAGGAAATGCGCCTTCTCGACCGCCCAATGCGTCAGGATTTCCGCCGCGCGCTGCGAGCCTGTCTCGCGCCGGTGCGCCTCGATCAGGTCGCGCAGCCGGTTTTCCCAATGGGGCTGCGTGACGGGACAGGTGACCAGGGTTTCGTGGTTGATGTATTCCGATGCGATGCCCTGCGGATCATAGAGCCAGGCCATGCCGCCGGTCATGCCCGCGCCGAAATTCGCCCCGATCCGGCCCAGGATCACAGCGACGCCGCCGGTCATGTATTCGCAACCATTGGTGCCGCAACCCTCGATCACCGCCTCGGCGCCCGAGTTGCGGACCGCGAAACGCTCGCCCGCGCGGCCTGCGGCGAACAGCTTGCCCGCCGTCGCGCCGTAAAGGACGGTGTTGCCGATGATGGTGTTGTCGGATTCGACCAGCGGGCTGCCCATCGAGGGGCGCACGGTGATGATGCCGCCCGACAGGCCCTTGCCGACGTAATCGTTTGCGTCGCCCGCGACCTCGATCTTCAGTCCGGGTGCCGCGAAGGCGCCAAGCGACTGGCCCGCGTTGCCCGTCAGGCGGATCGTCAGGTGGTCGGGTTGCAGGTCGTTGCGCATCCCGAAGGTCTGCACGATCATGCTGGAAGTGCGCGTCCCCACCGTCCGCTGGGTGTTGCGGATGGCATAGGAAAGCTGCATCTTTTCGCCGTCGCTGAAGAAGCGTTCCGCGTCGCGCACGATTTCGGCGTCCAGCGTGTCGGGCACCGCATTGCGCGGGCGCGAACGGTCGTAGACGATCTTGTCCCAGCCATCGACGGTGATCAGCAGCGGGTTCAGGTCCAGGTCGTCCAGCCCCTGGTCGCCCCGGCTGACCTGGGTGAGCAGATCGGCGCGCCCGATCACCTCGTCAAGGCTGCGCGCGCCGATGGCGGCCAGCAGTTCGCGCACCTCTTGGGCGTAGAAGGTGATCAGGTTCACCACCTTGTCGGCGCTGCCCGTGAACATGGCGCGCAGCTTTTCATCCTGCGTGCAGACGCCCACGGGACAGGTGTTCGACTGGCATTGGCGCACCATGATGCAGCCCATCGCGATCAGGGCGGCAGTGCCGATGCCGTATTCCTCGGCCCCCATCATCGCCGCCATGACGATATCGCGGCCCGTGCGCAGGCCGCCATCGGTGCGCAGGGTCACCCGTTCGCGCAGGCGGTTCATGGCCAGCACCTGATGGGCTTCGGTCAGGCCCATCTCCCACGGCAGGCCCGCGAACTTGATGCTGGTCGAGGGGCTGGCACCGGTCCCGCCGTTGTGGCCGGAAATCAGGATCACGTCCGCCTTGGCCTTGGCCACGCCCGCCGCGATGGTGCCGACACCGCTGGATGCGACCAGCTTCACCGTGATCTTGGCGCGTGGGTTGATCTGCTTCAGGTCATAGATCAACTGCGCCAGGTCCTCGATGGAATAGATATCGTGGTGCGGCGGGGGGCTGATCAGCGTCACCCCCGGCGTCGAGTGGCGCAGCCGCGCGATCAGCTTGGTGACCTTCATGCCGGGCAACTGCCCGCCCTCGCCGGGTTTGGCGCCTTGGGCGACCTTGATTTCCAGCTCTTCGCAGGCGTTCAGGTATTCCGCCGTGACGCCGAAGCGGCCGCTGGCGACCTGCTTGATCTTGGCGCAGGGGTTGTCGCCATTGGGCAGCGGGTGGCTGTGGGCCGGGTCCTCGCCGCCCTCGCCCGAATCGGATTTCGCGCCGATGCGGTTCATGGCGATGTTCAGCGTCATATGCGCCTCGGGCGACAGCGCGCCAAGCGACATGCCGGGGGTCACGAAGCGCTTGCGGATACTGGTGATGCTTTCCACTTCCTCGATCGGCACCGGCTTGCCAAGCGGCTTGATGTCCAAGAGGTCGCGGATATGGATGGGCGGATTGGCCCGCATCGCGGCGCTGTATTGCTTCCAGACGTCATAGGATGCCTTTTCGCAGGCCTGTTGCAGCAGGCGCATGGTGCCGGCTTCCCAGGCGTGTTTTTCGCCCGTGCGCCGCGCCTTGTAGAAGCCGCCCACCGGCAGCAGGTCGGGGGCGGGACCGGCGAAGCCCTTGGCGTGGGCCTCGACCAGCTTGGCTTGCAGCCCGTGCAGCCCGATGCCCGAGATGCGCGAATGCATGCCGGGGAAATATTCCGCGACCAGCGCGCGCGACAGGCCCACCGCCTCGAAGTTCAGCCCGCCGCGATAGGACGAGACGACCGAGATCCCCATCTTGGCCATGATCTTCAGCAAGCCGCCGTCGATGGCGTTGCGGTAGCGGGCCATGATCTGGGCCAGGTCGCCCCCCAGCAGCCCGCGCCGGATCCGGTCGGCCAGCGTGGCCTGCGCCAGGTAGGGGTTCACCGTGGTCGCGCCGCAGCCGACCAGCACCGCCACGTCATGCGGGTCGATGCAGTCGGACGCGCGCACGTTCAGCGAACAGAAGGTCCGCAGCCCCTTGCGCGTCAGCCAGCTATGGACCGCGCTGGTTGCAAGGATCATCGGCACGCCAAGGCGCCTTGCCGAGGTGTTTTCGTCCGTCAGCACGATATGGCTTTCGCCCGAACGCACGGCATCCTCGGCGTCCAGACGGATGCGCGACAGCGCCCCGGCCAGCGCGTCGGGGCCGTCGGCCTCGAATGTGCAGTCGATGCGGCGGACCTGTTCGGGGAACATGCTGGCCAGTTCCTGAAATTCGCCATCTGCCAGGAAGGGGCTTTCCAGCATGGTGATCTCGGTCTGGCTGCTGCTTTCGTCCAGCACGTTCTTCAGGTTGCCGAACCTCGTGCGCAGGCTCATCACGCGGGTTTCGCGCAAGGAGTCGATGGGCGGGTTCGTGACCTGGCTGAAGTTCTGGCGGAAGTAATGCGACAGCGGGCGATACTGGCGCGACAGCACCGCGGGCGGCGTGTCGTCGCCCATCGAGGCCAGCGGCTCCTTCCCGTCCTCGGCCATCGGCGCCAGGATGGTTTCGATCAATTCGTCCGAATATCCGGCGGCGGTCTGGCGGCGGCGCAGATCCTCGCCGGAATACATGCCGGATTCGGGAAGCTGCTCCATCAGGGCCGAGGGCTGGACGACCTTTTGCACCCAATCGCCGAAGGGCAGGCTGGCGGCCAGCCGGTCCTTGATCTCGCGGTCGTGGTAAAGGCGGCCGTCGGCCATGTCGACGGCGATCATCTGGCCGGGGCCAAGCGCGCCCTTTTCCACGACGCCGGATTCGTCGACCGGCACCATGCCCACCTCGGAACCCGCGATCAGCAGCCCGTCGCCGGTCACGACATAGCGCATCGGGCGCAAGCCGTTGCGGTCCAGCCCCCCGCAGACCCAACGCCCGTCGGTCATGGCCAGCGCGGCGGGGCCGTCCCACGGCTCCATCACCGCGTTGCAATAGGCATACATGTCGGCCCATGCCTTGGGCATGTCGGTGGTGGTCTTGGACCAGGCCTCGGGGACCAGCATGGTCTTGGTCATGGGCGCGGAACGGCCCGAGCGGACCAGCACCTCGAACACCGCATCCAGCGCGGCGCTGTCTGAGGAACCCGCCGGCACGATGGGCTTGATGTCCTCGGCCATCTCGCCGAAGGCGTTCGAGGCCATGCGGATCTCGTGGCTGCGCAGCCAGTTCAGGTTGCCCTTCAGCGTGTTGATCTCGCCGTTATGGGCCAGCATGCGGAAGGGCTGGGCCAGCCACCATTGCGGAAAGGTGTTGGTCGAATAACGCTGGTGATAGATCGCGAAACCGCTCTCGAAGCGTTCGTCCTTCAGGTCGGGATAGAACTCGGCCACCTGCTCGGCCAGCATCATCCCCTTGTAGATGATGGACCTGCACGACAGCGAGGCGAAGTAAAGCCCCGCGACCTGCGCCATGATCGCCGCGCGCTCGATCCGGCGGCGGATGACGTAAAGCTCGCGCTCGAAGGTTTCCTCGTCGATGGGCTTTTCGCAGCGGATCAGGATCTGCTCGATTTCCGGGCGGGTGGCGTTTGCCTTTTCGCCAAGGACGGCGGTGTTCACCGGGACGTGGCGCCAGCCGTAGATGTAATGGCCCATGCGCAGGACCTCGGATTCCACGATGGTCCGGCAGGCTTCTTGCGCGGTGAAATCGGTGCGCGGCAGAAAGACCTGGCCCACCGCGATCAACTTGCCCTGGTCGGGTTCGTGGCCGGTGCGGCGCACCTGGTCGTAGAAGAAGGGCACGGGGATCTGGACATGGATGCCCGCGCCGTCGCCGGTCTTGCCGTCGGCATCGACGGCGCCGCGGTGCCAGATGGCCTTGAGCGCCTCGATCCCGCTTTCGACGACCTTGCGGCTGGGTTTGCCGTCCAGCGACACCACCAGCCCGACCCCGCAGGACGAATGTTCGTCATCGGTGCGGTAAAGCGAGTTCTCGGCCATCCAGCGGCGGCGGGCTTCCTCGGCCCGGACCCAGTTCTGGTCGTATTCGGTCATGGCTTGCTCCTTGAGGCTGGCCGGAAAGGGGGTCGCGCTCACAGCCTGGCGCCCCGGTCGGGCAGGGTGACGGGCAGGGCGGGGGTCAGCCCGACCATCTGCATGTTGCAATCGTATTGGGGGGTCGTGTCGCCAAAGCCGGGCTGGCCGGGAAAGGCGAAGGTGACGGGGCTGTCGTTGCTGTCCTCGACGCGCCCGGTCCAGTCGCTGGTCGTCTCGGTCCCGCCATAAAAGCGGCCATGCGCGCGGCTGACGAACTGGCTGCCCTTGCGGTGGATCAGCAGATCGCCGCTTTCGGAAAATGTGCGCAGGTCGAATTCGGTCACTTCCAGCGGCACGCCGCCTATATCGCGCCTTTCGCCGGTCAGCACGTCATGGCCGATGTGGCGCAGGCGCTCGCCCGAGTTCGAGCGGGTCCAGAAGTCGAAATCGTCGCGCCCGGTTTCCAGCAGGTTCGAGAAAGAGGCGTGGTTCGCCGCCTCCGGCTCCAGCGTGTCGGACAGGCCGCTGCGCAGGTTGGTGCTTTCCATCCAGCGGGTTTCCTTGTCGATGCGCGATTCGAAGACCGCGCCGTCCTGCGTGAAGATGGTCACGCGCTGGTCGCCCGGCGCATCGGCGTCGCAGCGGTAATGCTGCGATACGGTGCAGGAACGGTTCTGCACGGTGATTTCCAGCCGACAGCCCTGCGGCGGGGTGAAACTGGCCCCAAGCGCGGGCGCGGCCAGCGCGGACAGGGCGGCGGCGGTGATGGCAAGGCGGATCGGCAGCATATCGGTTCCTTTCATTCGGCGGCAAAGCGCGACGCATCGCCAAGATATTCTGCAATGGATGCGGCGGCTTCGCGACCGTCCCGAATGGCCCAGACGACAAGGCTGGCCCCGCGCACGATATCGCCGACGGCATAGACGCCCGGAATGCTGGTCGCGTGGCCCGCATCGGCGCGGATCGTGCCCCAGCGGGTCAGTTCCAGCCCCTCGGCGCCCCACAGGCGGGGCAGGTCCTCGGGTTCGAACCCAAGCGCCTCGATCACCATGTCGGCGGGTTCGTCGTAATCGGCGCCCTCGATGGGTTCGGGGCTGCGCCGGCCCGAGACATCGGGCGCGCCAAGCCGCATCCGGCGGACGCGGACCGAACCCGCATCCAGCCCGGCAGGGGCGGAAAGCCAGCCGAATTCGACGCCCTCTTCCTCGGCGTTCTGGACCTCGCGCTGGCTGCCGGGCATGTTGGCGCGGTCGCGGCGATAGAGGCACTTGACCGATGCCGCGCCCTGCCGGATCGCGGTGCGCAGGCAGTCCATCGCGGTGTCGCCGCCGCCGATGACGACGACGCGCTTGCCTGCCGCGTTCAGCGTCCCGTCCTGATATTCGGGCACCTCGTCGCCAAGATCGACCCGGTTCGAGGCGGTCAGGTAGTCCAGCGCCCGCAAGGTGGCGCCCGCGCTGTCAAGCCCCAGGTTGCGCGTCTTGTAGACGCCCGTGGCGATCAGCACCGCGTCGTGGCGGCCCCGGATGGCGTCGAAGCTGATGTCCTCGCCCACCTTCTGGTTCAGCACGAATTCGACGCCGCCCTGCGCCAGATGGGCGTTGCGGCGCTCGACCACGGGCTTTTCCAGCTTGAAGCCGGGGATGCCGTAGATCAGCAGCCCGCCCGCGCGGTCGTGGCGGTCGTAGACGGTGACCTGAAAGCCCATGCGGCGCAACTGGTCGGCGGCGGCCAGCCCGCCCGGACCCGCGCCGATGATGCCGATGGATTCGGGGCGTTCGACCGTGGGGGCGATGGGGCGGACCCAGCCTTCTTCCCATGCGGTGTCTGTCAGGTATTTCTCGATCGCGCCGATGGTGACGGTGCCGTGGCCGGATTGCTCGATCACGCAGCTTCCTTCGCACAGCCGGTCCTGCGGGCAGATGCGGCCGCAGATCTCGGGGAAGGTGTTGGTGCTTTGGCTGCGCAGATAGGCCTCTTGGGTGCGGCCCTCGGCGGTCAGGCGCAGCCAGTCGGGGATGTCGTTTTCCAGCGGGCAATGGGACTGGCAATAGGGCACGCCGCATTGGCTGCACCGGCTGGCCTGTTCGGTCGCCTTGGTGGCGGCGAATTCGCGGTAGATCTCGTGGAAATCGCCGGTGCGGTCGGTCGCCTCGCGCTTTTCGGGCATCTGCCGCCCGATGGTGACGAATTTGAGCATGTTCTGCGTGGCCATCGCTGCGCAACCCTTCCGGTGGTGGTGTCACCGGCAGGGATATAGGCAGCGATGCCGAAAATAAAGTCAGTAAAGCTTACCTAATGTCGTTTTATTTTATGCTGGCTGGCTGCGCGCGCGATTTTTTCGATAAATTTAAGTCAGTAGATATTACCTAATTTGCAGGAAACCAGAAGGAACGGCTGTTCCGACGGTGATTCGTCAGATCAGATTGCCGGAATCCGGCCCGTCAGCAGCAGCGCGAAGATCAGCAGCCCCAACCCGATGCGATACCAGACGAAGGGAAAATAGCTGCGGGTCGAGACCAGCCTGAGGAAACCGATGATCACCGCATAGCCGACCACGAAGGCGATCAGCGTGGCCATCGCGGTTTCCCACCAGCCGACGGGGTTCTCCTGCCCCATGCTGCGGAAAAGCTGGTAAAAGCCCGAGCCGAAGACGGCGGGCACGGCCAGCAGGAAGGAATAGCGCGCCGCGGCCTCGCGCGTGTAGCCCATCAGCAGCCCGGCGGTGATCGTGCCCCCCGAACGCGAGACGCCGGGGATCAGCGCCATCGCCTGTGCAAAGCCAAAGATGATGCCGTGGCCCCATGTCAGCCGGTCCAGCGTCTGGACCTTGCGCCCCACCCGGTCGGCGATGCCCAGCAGGATACCGAACACGATCAGCGCCGTCGCGGTGATGTAGAGGTTGCGCAGCCCCGTCTCGATCTGGTCCTTGAACAGCAGGCCAAGCACCACGATGGGCAGCGATCCGATGAAGATCAGCCAGCCCAAGCGCACGTCGTCGGCGTTGGCGGTCCGGTCGCGCATCAGCACGCGCGACAGCCAGGCTCCGGCGATGCGGCGGATGTCGGACCAGAAATAGACCAGCACGGCGGTCTCGGTCCCGATCTGGGTGATGGCGGTGAAGGCCGCCCCCGGATCGGCGCCCGAGGGCAGGAATTCCCCCGCGATGCGCAGATGCGCGCTGGAGGAAATCGGCAGGAACTCGGTCAGCCCCTGCAACAGGCCAAGGATCGCGGCATCCAGCCAGCTTACCGTCATTGTTTCGTCCCCCGTTCTTTTACAGCGGAGGTGTAAGATCGCGGGCCGCCGATTGGAAGGGCGGCCCGCCGTATCGCATCAGTTGCGGCGCAACTGGCTGGCCGAATCCGTGATCGCGTCATATTGGCCCGCGGGCCGGAAGCGCCACAGATATTCCCCGATCACCGTCGAGGGCGCGGCGGGCACGATCCCCAGTTCGGCAAAGCCGCGCGCATCGGGTGCGGGCAGGTTGTCGCGGCGCAGCGTGCGGACTTGGTCGCGGGTCAGGAACTTGTTGTAGAACAGCCCCCCCGTCACGATCTGCGCGATGTCCAGCACACCCCCCGCGATGCCCGCGATCCAGTTGGGCAGGCCAAGGACGAGGCGGCGGCGGTCCACCGCCTGAAGCACCTGCCGGGCGGCGTCGCGCATGGTCAGGACCTCGGGTCCGGCCAGTTCGTAGGTGCCGGGTTCGACCTGTCCGGCGGCGGCGCGGGCGGCGACCTGCGCCACGTCCATCACATGGACGGGCTGCACGCGGGTCCTTGCGGCGGGAACGAACATGACGGGACCAAGCCGCGACAGCGCGGCCAGCCGGTTATAGAAGGTGTCGTCCGATCCGAAGATGACCGAGGGCCGCAGGATCACCGCATCGGGGCGATGTTCCAGCACGGTCTTTTCGCCCTCGGCCTTGGTCCGGGCATATTGGCTGTCGGACGATTCGTCCGCGCCAAGGGCCGAGATATGGACGAAATGCGCCACGCCCTGCTCTGCCGACAGCCGCGCGACGCGCCCGGCGGCCTCGACATGGATGTTCTGGAAGGTGTTGGGACCGCGGCGGCCCAGGATGCCCACGCAGTTCACCACGCCATCCGCCCCGGCCATCGCCGCGCGGACCGAGCCGTCGTCGCGCACGTTGCACAGGACCGGCTCGACCTGGCCGGGGGCGCCGTAGGTGCGCACCACGCCGGCCTCGTGCGGGCGGCGGACGGCGACGCGGATGCGATAACCCTCGGCGGCCAGAATCCGCGTGATCTGTCTGCCGAGAAATCCCGAACCGCCATAGACGGTCAGCAGTTTGGCTGCACTCATGCGCCGCTCCTTTTCATAGGTGCTTCCTGCTCATTACCCAAGCGAAGGGCGCGCGGCAAGCGTGGCGGCGTGCCGCGACCGCGAACCGATTTGCGAAAAAAGTGAAAATCACGCGCGACCCCCGTTGACACCCCCGGCAAGCGGGTCTAATTCCCGCCTCACGACACCGGCCCAGGTGGCGGAATTGGTAGACGCGCACGGTTCAGGTCCGTGTGCCGCAAGGCGTGGAGGTTCGAGTCCTCTCCTGGGCACCAAAACAAGAAGCCGCGCAACGCAGGTTGCGCGGCTTCTGTCTTTTCCGGGGCTGGTTCAGACTCGCTCGGCCCGGCTTTCGCGCAGCTTTTCCAACGTCTTGCGGCAGGCATCCTGCGTCGAATGCAGCGGCGCGGCGGCGCGGGCCTGCAACATCGACATGGCCGCCTGCGGGGCCGGATGCGCGGCGATGGTGCCAAGGGGCGTTGCCGACAGCAGGAAACCGTCCAGCCATGCGCCATAATAGCCGTCCCCAAGGGCTGCGGCGTCCTTGTCGGGGTCCAGCGCGTAGACGGTGATCTGGCCGGGCGTATCGGGGCGGATCGGCTGATTCCCGGCGGGGCGGAACGCGCCGAAATCATGGCGGCCCATCAGCCAGCCAAGGGTCACGTCGGCCTTGGCGCCAAGCGCGGCGGGCAGGTGCCGGGGGCGCAGAGAATCGCCTTGCCCAAGCTGCGCGGAATCGATCCGGCGCAACTGTCCGGTCGAGGGGGGAAGAAAGGTCAGAAGGTAACGCATCGTCAGCTTGCCCGTATTCTTTGTTATGTGCTGCCGGTGGGTAACCATCCAAAGGTGGGGTTGTTCCCGGCCGGCTGCAAGGCCGGACGATCACGATTTCGTAAGCGGGCCGTGAACCGGATGCTGGATCAGGGCTTCGGGCGGCGGGGCCGCATCTTGCCCGAACGCTTCGGAGGCGAAGGCCAGCAGCGCGGCCACGATCAGCGCGGCCAGCACGGCCAGCGCGATCTTCCACACCGACCAGGGCCGTTCGCCCTGCACCCGCCCGGTCTGGCCGTTGACCACGAAGCGATAGCTGTTGCCGCCATAGCGATAGGCGGCGGTCCAGACTGGCAGCATGACATGCTTGAAGGTCTCGTCCGCGTAATCGGTCTGGAGGGATTCGACGCGCTGGACGTCGCCGCCGATGTCGCGGCGCGCGTCCATCTGGATGACGCCCGCCATCTGCTCGCGCGCGATCTGGTGGCCGTCGGCAAGGGCGATGGTATAACCCTCGGCGGTGAAGCCCGACAGGTATTCGGGGCGGTAGTCGCGCAGATGCGACAGGTCCCAGGGGGCCAGCGCATCGGTGAACCGGCGCGGCAGAGAGGTCGCCGCCAGCACCAGCACATCGTTGAAATGCCGCGCAACCTGACCGCTGGCGGGGCGCCAGCGGATCTTGCGCACCTGCCGGGCGACGCGCTGGGTCTTGCCGTTGACGGTTTGCGTAACCCATTGCGTTTCATAGTAATAATCACCGCGCTGCCCGTGATAGCGGCTGCGGGTGTCGGCGTCGAAGGTCCAGAAGGGCGAATAGACGCCGGTCATGCGCCGCCCGCGCCGGGCGTAATCCGTCAACCCCGAGGGCGCGAACCACAGCCCCTTCAACCAGCGTTCCAGCGATTCCCTGGCCTGCGTCTCGGACACGACGAAGGGCAGCACGCCCTGCGGCTTGATCTGGCGGGTGGTGCCGGTGTCGGTGACGACCGGCGTTGCGCAGAAGGGGCAGGCCGAGGCGGTCTGATCCGAAGTCACCTCGATCTTGGCGCCGCAGTTCGGGCAGGACAGGGTGCGCAGCGTTTCCGTCAGGTCGCTGTCGCGGTCGAGGCGCAGGCCCTGATCCAGCGGGATCTCGCGCAGTTCGGGGGCCTTGTGGCCCGCGTCCCATTGCAGCGCGGGGGACTGGCCGGGGTCGGGATCGTCCATGCGCCCCGGCGCGCGGGCGGGACCGGGGCCGATATCCTGCTGATGCCCGCAATAGGGGCATTTCAGCCGCTGCTTGCCGGGCGAGAACTCCAGGCTCGCGCCGCAGCTTTCGCAGGGATAGCGGTATTGGGCCGGGTTGGGCATGGGCGCGGATCAGGTCCCCGGCACCGGCGGAGGCGGGGGCGGCGAGACGGTGAAAAGCTGGGCCAGCTCGGCCTCGTCCTCGGCGGGGTGCCAGCCTTCCAGGCCCGGCGTCCAGACCAGCGTTTCGCGGGTGAAGCGGCCCTCTCGCGCAAGGCGGCCAAGATCGGCGCGGCCATAGGGACCGTCGGCCTGCCCGTTCACGGCGATATGCCAGACCTTTTCATGCGGCACCGGCGGGGGCGTCGCGGCGGCGGGGGCCTGCTGCTGTTGCGGCACCGCGCCCCAGGGACCTTGCCGCATCGCCATGCCCATGCCCATCGCGGCACCCATGCCCGCGCCAAGCCCCGCGCCCATGCCGCCGCCCTGGCTGTTCGAGGCGTTCAGCATCGCCTCGGCCTGCGCATATTGGCCGAAACGGTCCAGGTCGCCGACGATTCCCATCGAGGTGCGCTTGTCCAGCATCTTTTCCACCTGGTCGGGCAGGCTGATGTTCTCGATATAGAACTCGGGGATAGTCAGGCCGTATTCGGCGATGGTGGGCGCAATGGCCTTGGCGACGATCTTGCCAAGGTCGCCGGTGTTCGCCGCCATGTCCAAGACCGGGATGCCCGACCCGGCGATCATGCGCGAAAATTCCTGCACCATGACGTTGCGAAGCTGGTAGCTGATTTCATCGGCGGTGAATTCGCCGTCGGTGCCCACGATCTCGACCATGAATTTCGCGGGGTCGGTGACGCGCATCGAATAGGTGCCGAAGGCGCGCAGGCGGACCGGGCCGAATTCGGGATCGCGCAGGGTGACGGGGTTGCGCGTGCCCCATTTGAGGTTGTTGAACCGCGTCGTGTTGACGAAATAGATTTCCGACTTGAACGGGCTGCGGAAGCCGTGGTCCCAATGCTGAAGCCGCGTCAGCACCGGCATGTTGTTGGTTTCCAGCATGTAAAGGCCGGGGCCGAAGACGTCGGCAAGCTGGCCCTCGTGGATGAAGACGGCGGACTGGCCCTCGCGCACGGTCAGCTTGGCGCCGTATTTGATCGCCTTGCCGACGGTGGGAAAGCGATAGACCATCGTGTCGCGGGTGTCGTCGGTCCATTCGATGACGTCGATGAACTCGCCGGACAGAAAATCAAAAAAGCCCATGTGGTCCTTGTCCTGATCGCGGATGATGTCGGTGCCAAAGATAGGGGCGCAGGCGCGCCGCGTCCATGCAAACCCGCGCGAGGGCCGTCACACCGCGCCCGCCGGGGCAAGCAGTTCGCGCGCGATTTCCAGCACGATGGGCCTTGCCTCGGCTTCCATCATGCCGGGGCGCAGGCGGCGGTCGTAGAGGATCTTCAGCAGCATCTCGTCATGCCAGGTCAGGAAGGCGAATTCCTCGTCGTCGTTGAAGATCGAGGGGCGCGCGTTGTGGCTGTCGTTGGCCGGACCCATGCCCTGGGCCAGTTCCTCTTGAATGCAGGACAGCATCAGCCGGGCGGGCAGTTCCGAGCGGATCAGCGCGATCGCCTGGACATAGCTGGAGCCGTTGCCGCGCGAATAGGCAAAGACCGTGCAGAAGTTCTGCGGGGCCAGGTTGACCAGCGCCGCCACGTCCTGCGCCGGGATGCCGGGCAGCAGCGTTTGCAGGCGCTGGCCGCTTTGGCGCCGTTCGTCCTCGGACAGGACCAGGACGTGGAAGTTGCCGCCCGACGCGGTGATCGAGATCGGATGCCCCGTCACATGCTGCAACCGCGCCGCGTAATCGCGGATGTCGGCGCCGATCCGGCTGCGCCGCGCGGGCGAGACCGAGGTGCCGTATTCGATCTGCATCCGCACCGGCATTTCCCAACGGCGCAGCGGTGCGGGGTGGGTCATGGGCACCAGCCGGTCGCCGTCGCGGATATATTCGTTGTGCAGTGCGACCTGGACGAAATTCTCGGTCAGTTGCTCGGGCGTGATCGGGCCAAGCGAGGTGCCGTCGTCGGTGCGCAGCTTCCCGCGCGAGATCTGGGTGCGTTCGACCGCCGCCAGGTATTCGGACATGTTCTGGCTGGCGGGGGTTTGCAGCGCGGCGCGCGCGGCCTCGTTCGCCTGGCGGGCGCGGGTGGCGCGTTCAAGGCGCAGGCGTTCCTGTTCCTCGGCCGTGCGCTCGGGGCGGGGCGGGGGCGGCACCGCCATGCCCGAGGCCGCGCCGTTGCCATTGCCGGGCGCGTCCGCGCAGCCCGCAAGCCCGGCCACGACGATCAGCCCCATTGCCGCGTTGCGTAGGAGCCGGCCAGCAAGGAAGCCCGGTCGGAGAAGTTGGTTTTGCGCAGGAATCGACACGTTTCGGGCTGTTTTCTATGAACTGGGGGGTAATTGTCTGGAACTGGCGGATGCCAGCGTATCGCGCAACTCGGATTCCATGCGTTGCAGGTCCTGTTCGGCGGCGGCGCGGCGGGCCTTGCCTTCGTCGGCGATGCGCAGGCTGTCCTCGATGGTGGCGATCAGCTCGGCATTGGCGGTGCGGACGGCCTCGATGTCGAAGACGCCGCGCTCGATCTCGGTGCGGATCTTGGCGTTGGCGTCGCGCAGGTTCCTGGCATTGGCGGTCAGCAGGTCGTTGGTCAGGTCGTTGGCGGCCCGCACGGCGCGGGCGGCCTCGGCGCTGCGCTGGATGGTGACGGCCTGCGCAAGCTGGGTTTCCCAAAGCGGCACGGTATTGACCAGCGTCGAGTTGATCTTGGTCACCAGCGACTTGTCGTTTTCCTGCACCAGCCGGATCGAGGGCAGGCTTTGCATCGTGACCTGCCGCGTCAGTTTCAGGTCGTGGACGCGGCGTTCCAGATCGTCGCGGGCGCTGCGCAGGTCGCGCAATTCCTGCGCGGCCATGACCTTCTGATCCTCGGGCGCGGCTTCGACCGAGGCCGCCTTGGCGGGGATATCGGTGGCGTCCAGTTCGCGCAGCTTTTCCTCGCCCGCGGCGATATACAGCGCCAGTTCGTCGTAGAAATCCAGCGTGCGTTCATACAGCAGGTCCAGCGACTTGATGTCCTTGAGCAGGCGATGCTGGTGCTGGTCCAGATCGGTGCTGATGCGGTCGATCTGGCCCTGCACCTGTTCGTAATTGGCGACGAACTTGGCGAAGGGCGCGGCGCGGCCCAGCAGCTTTTCCCACCAGCTACGTTCGCGGCGGACGTCCAGTTCGGATACCGAAAAGCCCCGGATCGTGGTCACGATGTTGCGCAGCGATTCCCCGGCGGGGCCGACGTCCTTGTTGCGCACATCGGCCAGCATCGCCTGGCTGATTTCCTGCAATTCATTCTGCGCGCGCGCCCCGAAATGCACGATCGAGCCGGTGTCGCGCAGGTCGATTTCCGCGATGCGCTTGCGGATTTCCTCGGCCTGCGGGGGCTGGGCGTGATCCAGATCGACGACCTCGGACGCGGGTTCGGGCAGGATCACCGCTGTCACGTTCTTGACTTCGTCCAGGGCGGCCTGCGCGCTGCGCTGCGTTTCAGTGGTCATCCAAGGCTCCTTTTTCGGCCTGCTTCATGTCGGAAGAATACGGCGGATTGCAGCTTATTCAACGGCCAAGGAAACTTGGTGGTTCCGGTGTTGCGCAGTTGCAAAGGCGCGGGTGTGGCAGGCGCGCCGCGCTGCGGCGTTGCGTGGCTGGCCGGGCGCGTGTAGAACGCGCCAGTCGAAACCTGGAAGGAACTGCCATGCGCAGAGTTGTCGTCACCGGACTTGGAATGGTCACGCCGCTGGCATGCGGGGTCGAAAAGACATGGGAGCGGTTGTTGGCGGGCCAGTCGGGCGCCGGGCCGATCACGCGCTTCGACACCGAGAACGTGGTGACGAAATACGCCTGCGAGATCCCCTTTGGCGACGGCACCGACGGCAGCTTCAACCCCGACGAATGGATGGAGCCGAAGGACCGGCGCAAGGTCGACGATTTCATCCTCTATGGCATCGCGGCGGCGACGCAGGCGGTCGCGGATTCCGGCTGGACCCCCGAAAGCGACGAGGACCGCGAGCGCACCGGCGTGATGATCGGATCGGGGATCGGCGGGCTGACGTCCATCGCGGAAACCGCCGTGCTGATCAAGGAACGTGGGCCGAAGCGGGTTTCGCCCTTCTTCATTCCGGGTGCGCTGATCAACCTGGTTTCGGGGCAGGTGTCGATCAAGTTCGGGTTCAAGGGGCCGAACCATGCGGTGGTCACGGCATGTTCCACCGGGGCGCATGCCATCGGCGACGCGGCGCGGCTGATCGCGCTGGGGGACGCCGACGTCATGGTCGCGGGCGGCACGGAATCGCCCATCAGCGAGATCGGCATCGCGGGCTTCAACGCCTGCAAGGCGCTGTCCACTGCGCGCGCGGACGATCCCACCGCCGCAAGCCGCCCCTGGGACGCCGACCGCGACGGCTTCGTCATGGGCGAGGGCGCGGGTGTCGTCGTGCTTGAGGAATACGAACACGCCAAGGCGCGCGGCGCGAAGATCTATGCCGAGATCCTGGGCTATGGCCTGACCGGCGACGCCTATCACATCACCGCGCCTTCCGAGGACGGCGACGGCGGTTTCCGTTCGATGAGTGCCGCGCTGAAACGCGCGGGGCTTGAGCCGGGCCAGATCGACTATATCAACGCGCATGGCACCTCGACCATGGCCGACGTGATCGAACTGGGTGCGGTCGAGCGTCTGCTGGGCGATGCGGCGGGCAATGTGGTGATGTCGTCCACCAAGTCATCCATCGGGCACCTTCTGGGTGCTGCGGGCGCGGTCGAGGCGATCTTCTGCATTCTCGCGCTGCGCGACCAGATCTGTCCGCCGACGATCAACCTCGACACGCCCGCGCGCGAAACCCCGGTCGATCTGGCCGCCAATGCCGCCGTGCGTCGCAAGGTCGATTACGTCCTGTCCAACAGCTTCGGCTTCGGCGGCACCAACGCCAGCCTTGTGATGGGCCGGGCCGAGGCATGATCTGGCGCAACCTGGCCTCGAACATGCTGTCGCTGCTGGTGCTTTTGCTGGCGGTGGCCGCGGGCGTCATCGCCTGGGGCAGGCATGAGTTCACGGGGCCGGGGCCAAGCGCGCAGGCCATTTGCGTGCGCGTCGCGCCGGGGGCGTCGCTGAGCGCCGTCAGCCAGCAGTTGCGCGATCTGGGCGTGGTTTCCAACGCCTATATCTTCCGCACCGGCGCCGATTACACCGGCAAGGCGCAGTCGCTGCGCTATGGGTCATACCTGATCGCGCCCGGCACCAGCATGGAGGGCGTGCTGGACACCCTGACCGCCGGCGGGGCCAGCACCTGCGGGACCGAGGTGACCGTGCGCATCGGCGTGCGCGAAACCGCTGTCGTCTTGCGCGACATGGATCCCGAAACCGGCACTTTCGGCGAGGTGGCGAAATACGACCCCGCCGCCGTTTCCGACGTGATCCCGGCGGAATTCGCCGAAGCCATCGAACAGCCCGACGCGAGGCTGCGCATTGCCATCGCCGAGGGCGTGACAAGCTGGCAGATCGTCGAGGGGCTGCGCGCCGCCAGCTTCATGACCGGCGAGATCGAGGACATCCCCGCCGAGGGCAGCCTTGCGCCGGATACCTATGACATCCGGCCCGATGCCTCGCGCCAGGAATTGCTGGACCAGATGGGTGCGCGCCAGGCCGCCTTCCTGCAAACCGCGTGGGAGGGCCGCGCGCCGGACCTGCCCTATGAGACGCCCGAGGAGGCGCTGATCATGGCCTCGATCGTGGAGAAGGAAACCGCCGTCGCGGCGGAGCGGCCCGTCGTCGCCAGCGTCTTCGTCAATCGCCTGCGCCAGGGCATGAGGCTGCAAACCGACCCGACGGTGATCTATGGCGTGACCGAGGGGCGGCAGGTGCTGGATCGCGGGCTGCGCCGGTCCGAACTGGATACGCCCACGCCCTACAATACCTATGTCATCCCCGGCCTGCCGCCGACGCCGATCGCCAATCCGGGGCGGGCCTCGATCCAGGCGACGCTGCATCCCGACGATACGGATTATATCTTCTTCGTCGCGGACGGGACGGGCGGCCATGCCTTTGCCCGGACGCTGGACGAGCATAACGCCAATGTCGCCCGCTGGCGCGAGATCGAGCGTCAGCGCGGCTTGCCCGCCGATACGCCGGTCCAGACGGAATAAGGCGATTCGCCGGGGGTGTTGCGCGCATTCGCGGATGCGGGCGGTGGGGCGTTGCGTCCTTGTATCATGCTGATTTTGCGGGGGAAATCGGCGCGAAGCCCCTCGCCTCTGGCGTTTTCGATTGACTTGGCGAACGCCCCAGGGTAGAAAACACCCATGCTGGAAGAGGTGGGCAAGCGGCCGGGTCGATGACCTTGGGCCGCTTTTTCGTTTCTTGCTCGTGCGGACAGGCACATGAGGGCAGGGCATATCGGGAAATGACGATCAATTTCGACCCGGGCAGCGATGCGCCGGAAGGGCCTTACACGCCCGAAACCGCGATGGATGTGGTGAGCATCGCGGATGAGCTGTTCCAGTCCTTCGCCACCGACCTGACGCGATTGCGGCGCAGGATCCAGGCGGGGGACACGGACGATCTGAAGGAATCTGCAAGGCTGGTCCGCGATCTGCGGGCGGCGACGCAGCTTGTGCTGGAAGAAAGGAACCGCGTTGACAAGCTTCGCAAGGACGTTGCCGGGAATGTCGGGGCAGGCAGGCTCGACCTTGACGCGGCAAGAGATGAAATCGGGCGCCGCCTGGCTTGCCTGCGCCGCGCCGGATGAGGTGGATGCCTTTCTGGCGGGGCTGTCGGACAATGCGCTGGCCGCGCTGCCGTGGCTGTTCGAGTTCTGGGCGCTGCCGCATCAACTGCCGCCCGAGGGCGACTGGAAAAGCTGGGTGATCATGGGCGGGCGCGGCGCGGGCAAGACGCGGGCCGGGTCCGAATGGGTGCGCGCCCGCGTCGAGGGCGCGACCCCCGATGCGCCGGGGCGGGCGCGGCGCGTGGCGCTGGTGGCCGAGACCTTCGATCAGGGGCGCGAGGTGATGGTGTTCGGCGATAGCGGGATACTCGCCTGTTCGCCCCCCGACCGCCGCCCGGTGTGGGAGGCGGGGCGGCGCCGGCTGGTCTGGGCGAATGGCGCGGTGGCGCAGGTGTTTTCCGCCCATGAGCCTGAGGCGTTGCGCGGCCCGCAATTCGACGCGGCATGGGTCGATGAACTGGCCAAGTGGAAGAAGGCGGAAGAGACCTGGGACATGCTGCAATTCGCCTTGCGCCTGGGCGAACATCCCCAGCAGGTGGTCACGACGACGCCGCGTAATGTGGGCGTGCTGAAGGCGATCCTGCGCAATGCCTCGACCGTGACGACCCATGCGTCGACGGATGCCAACCGCGCCTATCTGGCCGAAAGCTTTCTGGCCGAGGTCGAGGCGCGCTATGCCGGGACGCGGCTGGGCCGGCAGGAGTTGGAGGGCGTGCTGCTGGAAGATGTCGAGGGCGCGCTGTGGACGACGGCGGCGCTTGAGGGCTGCCGGGTCGAGGCGCCCCCCGCGCTGGATCGGGTGGTGGTGGCGGTGGACCCCTCGGTGACGGCGGGCAAGGCCAGCGACGAATGCGGGATCGTGGTCGCGGGCGTCGTGCAGCGGGGCGAGCCGCAGGACTGGCGCGCCTTCGTGCTGGAGGATGCGACGATCAGGGGCGGGCCTTCCGACTGGGCGCGCGCGGCCCTGGCGGCGATGGAGCGCCACGGGGCCGAGCGTCTGGTGGCCGAGGTCAACCAGGGCGGCGATCTGGTCGAAAGCGTGATCCGCCAGATTGACCCGCTGGTGCCCTTTCGCGCCTTGCGGGCCGGTCGCGGCAAGGGTCTGCGGGCCGAACCCGTCGCGGCGCTTTACGAACAGGGGCGGGTGCGCCACCTGCGCGGGCTTGGCGCGCTGGAGGACCAGATGTGCCGCATGACGGTCGCGGGCTATCAGGGGCGCGGCTCGCCCGACCGGCTGGATGCACTGGTCTGGGCGATCCACGAATTGATGATCGAGCCTGCGGGCCGGTTCCGCAGGCCCCGGTTGCGTGGGCTGTAAGGCAGGCATTTTCAGCAAAACCGGATGCCGGTCTTGCGCCCGAAAATGCGCGGAAAAAACGGTAAGGGGTCGCGGTTCTCGCGGCCCTTTTTCTTTGCGACATGCAGGAGGAACGGATGGCGTTTCGATGGATCAGACCGGGGTTTGGGCGGGCTGAACCCCCCGAAGTGATGGAGAAGAAGGCCAGCGCCACCGGCCGCGTGGTGGCGCTGGCGGCGGGCTCGGGGCGGGTGGTGTGGTCGCCGCGCGACGTGGGCAGCATGACGCGGGGCGGCTTCGTGGGCAATCCGGTCGGCTTCCGCTCGGTCAAGCTGATCGCCGAGGCGGCGGCGGCGGTGCCTCTGGTCTGTCAGGACCACGCTTGCCGCTATGACGCGCATCCGGTGCTGGACCTGCTGCGCCGCCCCAATCCGGGACAGGGCCGGGCGGAACTGTTCGAGGCGCTTTTCGGCCAGATCCTGCTGACCGGCAACGGTTATCTTGAGGCCGTGGGCGAGACCGCCAAGGGCCTGCCGCAGGAGTTGCATGTTCTGCGGTCCGACCGCATGAGCATCCTGCCCGGCTCGGATGGCTGGCCGGTCGCGTTCGAATATGCGGTGGGCGGCAAGAAGCACCGTTTCGACATGTCGGGCAGCCCCGATCCGATCTGCCACATCCGCAGCTTTCATCCGCTGGACGACCATTACGGGCTGTCGCCGATGCAGGCGGCGGCGGTCGCGGTCGATGTCCACAACAGCGCCAGCGCCTGGTCGAAGGCGCTGCTGGACAATGCCGCGCGGCCAAGCGGCGCCATCGTCTATCGCGGCGCGGACGGGCAGGGCGGGCTGTCGCCGGATCAATACGACCGGCTGGTGAGCGAGATGGAACTGCACCATCAGGGCGCGCGCAACGCCGGCCGCCCGATGCTGCTGGAGGGCGGGCTGGACTGGAAGCCGATGGGGTTCTCGCCGTCCGATATGGAGTTCCACGCCACCAAGCAGGCCGCCGCGCGGGAAATCGCGCTGGCCTTTGGCGTGCCGCCGATGCTGCTGGGGATACCGGGCGACGCGACCTATGCCAATTACGCCGAGGCGAACCGGGCCTTCTATCGCCTGACGGTGCTGCCTCTGGCGGCGCGGGTCGCGGCATCCGTCGCGTGGTGGCTGTCGGAGCATCTGGGGGCCGAGGTCGATCTGCGGCCCGACCCCGATCAGGTGCCCGCGCTGGCCGAGGAGCGCGACCAGCAATGGCAGCGGATCAGCGCGGCGGGTTTCCTGACCGACGCGGAAAAGCGCGCGGCGCTGGGCCTGCCGCCGCCGGCGGAGGGCTAGGGGGTGGAGGGCTCTCGCTTCGTCAAGGAGCCCTTCGGCTGGCACGATCAACGGTTCGAGACGCAGGAGCGGATCATGGCGCTGCAATTCGGTCAGGTCGAAAAGCGGCTGGAACGCATCGAGTCCCTGATCGAGGGGCTGGAACGGCGCCTGTGGATGACCGTCTACGGCGTCGTCGCGGTGATCCTGACGCAGGCCGTGCAATCCATCCTGCAATATACCCCGAAAGGAGGGTGACGTGAGTTCAGACAGTTACGGGCTTGAGTTGAAGTATTCCCGAGGCTCGCCGCTGGTGGCCGACGGGCTGCGGATCGAGGGTTATGCCAGCCTGTTCGGCCTGCCAGACCAAGGCGGCGACATCGTGCAGCCGGGCGCCTATCGGGCCAGTCTGGAACGGCTGGCTGCCAAGGGCGGCAAGGTGCGGATGCTGTGGCAGCACGATCCGCAGCGCCCCATCGGTGTCTGGGACGAGATCCGCGAGGACGGCCGCGGCCTGTGGGTCAAGGGCCATCTGCTGGGCGAGGTCGCGCAGGCGCGCGAGGCCGCCGCGCTGATCGAGGCGGGCGCGATCGACGGGCTGTCCATCGGCTATCGCACCGTCGTGGCCGAACGCGACACCAAGGGCCGCCGCCTGCTGGCGGAGGTGGAGCTGTGGGAGGTGTCGCTGGTCACCTTCCCCATGCTGCCCGATGCCCGCGTCGGGCGCAAATCCGGCGATACGACCGAATTGGCGGCGGCGTTTCGCGCCGCGACCGATGCCCTGCGGCAGGGCTGAAGCCCTCCGCATCAACCTTCATCAACGGAGACAGAGCATGACCGAGGTGAAAGCCGCGGCCGGGACCGATGTGCCCGGCGCGTTGCAGGACGAAATTCTGGGGTTCGTGGGCGAACTGCGGAATTTCCGCCGCGATATCGAAACCAAGCTGAACGCACAGGAAGAACGCATGACCATGCTGGACCGCAAGACCGCATTCCGGGGCCGCGCCCCCCTGTCCACCCGCGCCGAGACCGAAGCGCCGCATCAGAAGGCCTTCAACGCCTATCTGCGCCACGGCGACGACGACGCGCTGCGCGGTATCGTGCTGGAGGAAAAGGGCATGACCACCGTCAGCGACGGCGGTTTCCTGGCCGCGCCGCAGGTGGCGGCGCAGGTGCAGGATACGCTGGGCCTCAAGGTGTCGTTGCGCGCGGTGGCCAATGTCGTGACGGTCGAATCCGCCGCCTATGAGGTGCTGGTCGATCACGGCGACATCGCCAGCGGCTGGGCGACCGAGGGCGATGCCGTCGAGACCGACACCCCCACCGTCGAGCGTGTCGTGATCCCGGTCCATGAACTGTCGGCCATGCCCAAGGCCAGCCAGCGCCTGCTGGACGACGCGGCATTCGACATCGAGGCCTGGCTGGCCGGGCGCATCGCCGAGAAATTCGCCCGCGCCGAGGCTGCGGCCTTCATCAACGGCGACGGCATCGACAAGCCGCGCGGCCTGCTGAACCACCCCGCCGCCGATTACGAAACCGCCGCCCCGAACGAAATCGGGCTGGTGTCCTCGGGTGCCGATGGTGATTTCGACGGCGACAGCCCGGCGTCCTCGCTGATCGACCTGGTCTATGCGCTGGATGCGGAATATCGGGCGAACGGGGCGTTCCTGATGAACTCGAAAACCGCCGCCGCCGTGCGCAAGATGCGCGACAGCGACGGGCGTTTCGTCTGGGCGGATTCGCTGGCGGCGGGCCAGCCTGCGCAACTGCTGGGCTATCCGGTCATCATCAGCGAGGAGATGCCGGATATCGACCTGGGCAGCCGCTCGATCGCGTTCGGGGACTTCCGCTCGGCCTATACGATCGTCGAACGCCCGGACCTGCGCGTGCTGCGTGACCCGTTCAGCGCCAAGCCGCATGTCCTGTTTTATGCGACCAAGCGCGTCGGCGGCGGCGTGACCGACGCCCGTGCCGTCCGCATCATGAGCTTCGCCTGATTCATCGGGCGAAGGGGGGCGCCGGCGCGCTTGCCGGACCGGCACAGCAACTGTCCGCGCGCGCTGCGGCAGGTGGTGCCGTGCGCCCCCGTCTGGCCGGTCCCGATTGCGGGGCCGGTCCGCAGGACACCAACGGAGGGTTCGGGAATGTTTCTTGTCGAAGAGTCGGCGCCTGCCGTCGAGGCGCTGCCCATCGCGGGGCTGCGCGATCATCTGCGGATCGGCTCGGGCTTTGCGCTGGCCGACGATCCGGCCGAGGACGCGGCGCTGGCAGGGTTCCTGCGGGCCGCGATCGCGACCATCGAGGCGCGGACGGGCAAGGTGCTGCTGACGCGCCGCTTTACGCTGCGGCTGGACGACTGGCGTGATGCGCAGTCCCAGCCCCTGCCGCTGGCGCCGGTGCTGTCGGTGGACGGCGTGCGGATCGACGACGGGCGGGGCAATGTGGCCGAGGTCGATCCGGCGCGCTACCGGCTGGTGCCCGACGGGCAGCGCCCCCGGCTGGAGGCGGCGGGGACCTTCCTGCCCGCGATCCCGCGGCGCGGTTTCGTCGTGGTGACCTTTACGGCTGGTTTCGGCGCGGATTGGGCGGGTGTGCCGCCCGATCTGGCGCAGGCGGTGCTGCTGCTGGCGGCGCGCTATCACGAGGACCGTAGCTTCGAGGGCACCGTGGCCGCCATGCCGCAGGGCGTCGCCGCGCTGATCGAACGCTGGCGCGCGGTGCGCGTCCTTGGCGGGCGCGGCGCATCGGGGGTGCGGCGATGAGGGGCGCGGGCATCCCGCCGCGCCTGAGCGTGCCGCTGGTGCTGGAATCGCCCGAGCGCCAGCCCGACGGCATGGGCGGGTTTCGTCTGCAATGGGTGGCGCAGGGGCGGCTGTGGGTCGAGATGCGGGCGCGGTCGGGGGCCGAGCGTTTCGCCGAGGTGGGCGCGCAAAGCGTTGTGACCTGGGCGATCACCGTCCGGGCCGCGCCGGTGGGCGATCCGCGCCGCCCGCGCCCCGACCAGCGCCTGAGGGGCGGGGCGCGGCTGTTCCGCATCGTGTCGGTCGCCGAGACGGGGGCGGGGGGCCGCTATCTGATCTGCACCGCAAGAGAGGAGAAACTGGCATGAGCTATGCCGCAGCGGCCGCCCTGCAAGGCGCGGTCTATCAGGCGTTGGCCGAAAACGACGGGCTGCGCGCGCTGGTGGGGGACGCCGTTTACGACGCGATGCCCGTCGCCGCGCCCTCAGGCACCTATGTCGCCCTTGGTCCCGAGGATGTGCGCGAGGCGGGCGATATTTCCGGCGCGGGCAGCAGGCACGATTTCGTCGTCTCGGTCCTGTCGGGCAGCGACGACGCCAGCGGCTTCGCCGCTGTCAAGGGTGCTGCCGCTGCCGTTTCGGATGCGCTTGACGGCGCCGATCTGGCGCTGGGCCGGGGGCATCTGGTCGGGCTTTGGTTCCAGCGCGCGCGGGCGCGCAGGGTGGAAAACGGCGCGGGGCGGCGGATCGACCTGACCTTTCGCGCGCGCATTGATCTGGCTTGAAGGAGAATTGTCATGGCTGTGCAGAATGGACGCGATCTGTTGATCAAGATGGACATGACCGGCGACGGTCAGTTCGAGACGGTGGCGGGGTTGCGCGCTTCGCGCATCGGTTTCAACGCCGAGATGGTGGATGTCACCAGTCTGGAGAGCGAGGGCCGCTGGCGCGAGTTGCTGGGGGGCGCGGGGGTGCGCTCGGCCTCGATCTCGGGGTCGGGGGTGTTTCGCGACGCGACCACCGACGAACGCGCGCGGCAGGTGTTCTTCGACGGGGAAGTGCCGCGCTTTCAAGTTGTCGTGCCCGATTTCGGCACCATCGAAGGCCCGTTCCAGATCACCAGCCTGGAATATGCGGGCAGCTACAACGGCGAGGCCACCTATGAGATGTCGCTGGCCAGCGCCGGCGCGCTGACATTCGTGGCGCTGTGATGGCCAATCCACATGCGGGTGAGGTCGCCGTCTGGCTGGACGGACGCCGCCATGTCGCGCGGCTGACACTGGGCGCGCTGGCGGGGCTTGAGGCCGAACTGGGCGAGGACAGCATGATCGCCCTGATCGAGCGGTTCGAGACGGGCCGATACGCCAGCCGCGACGTGCTGGCGGTGCTGGTCGCGGGGCTGCGCGGCGGCGGCTGGAAGGGCGAGGCGGGCGATCTGCTGACGGTCGAGCTGCGCGGCGGCCCGGTCGCCGCCGCCCGCGCCGCCGCCGAATTGCTGGCCCGCGCCTTCACTGTTGCGGGCACATGAGCGTGGCGGGGCTGGACTGGCCCGGCCTGATGCGGGCCGGGATGCGCCCGGCGGCGATGGGCGGGCTGGGGCTGACGCCCGCGCAGTTCTGGGCGCTGACGCCCGCGCAACTGTCGCTGATGCTGGGGATCGAGCCGGGGCAGGGCGCGATGACGCGCGACCGGCTAGCGGCCCTTGCGGCGCGCTTCCCCGATGCGGGGGACAAGGGAAAGGAGGCCGCGAATGGCCAACAAGGACGGGATTGATCGGATGGACGCCAGCCTGGGCGAAAGCCTTGGCGAAGGGTTGGGCCAGGCCAGCCGCATGACCGCGACATTCGACGCGGAACTGGGGCGGCTGCGGCAGTCGATGGTCTACACGGGGCGCGAGGTTTCATCGCTGTCGGCTGGCATCGGGACCGGGCTGCGGCGGGCCTTCGACGGGCTGGTCGTCGATGGCGTCAGGCTGAGCGATGCGCTGAAGGGGGTCGCGGCCTCGATCGCGGACACGGCATTTGCGGTGGCGATCCGCCCGGTGGAACAGGCGGTGTCGGGTGCGATTGCCAACGGGGTCAACAGTTTCGTGTCGGGCATCCTGCCATTCGCCAATGGGGGTGCCTTCACGCAGGGGCGCGTCATGCCCTTTGCGCAGGGCGGCATCGTCAGCCAGCCGACCCATTTCCCGATGCGCGGCGCGACCGGGCTGATGGGCGAGGCCGGACCCGAGGCGATCATGCCCCTGCGGCGCGGCGCGGACGGCAGGCTGGGCGTGGCCGCCGCCGGGGCGCCGGGGCGGGCGATGAATGTGACGATCAATGTCTCGACCCCCGACGTGGCGGGGTTCCAGCGTTCGCAAAGCCAGATCGCGGCCCAGATGGGGCGGCTGCTGGCGCGTGGTGAAAGGAACGGGTGACATGGCATTTCACGAAATCAGGTTTCCGGCCAGCCTGTCCTTCGGCTCGGTCGGTGGTCCCGAGCGGCGGACCGAGATCGTCGCCCTGACCAACGGACACGAGCAGCGCCGCACCCCCTGGGCGCATTCGCGGCGGCGCTACGACGCGGGGCTGGGCTTGCGGTCGCTGGACGACGTGGCGGCGCTGATCGCGTTCTTCGAGGCGCGTTCGGGGCAGTTGCACGGGTTTCGCTGGAAGGACTGGGCGGATTACACCAGCGGCTCGGTCCGGGCGGGGGTGCAGTTCCAGGACCAGATCATCGGGCGGGGCGACGGGCGGCGGCGCGAATTTGCGCTGAGCAAGACCTATGCCTCGGGTCCGGGCAGCTATGTGCGGCCCATCGCCAAGCCGGTGCGCGGCACGGTGCTGGCGGGCGTCGGCGCCGTCGCGATGAAGGAGGGGCTGCATTACGAGGTCGATACCGCGACCGGCACCGTCACCTTCGACGCGCCCCCCGGTCCCGATGCCGAGGTCACGGCGGGGTTCGAGTTCGACGTGCCGGTGCGCTTCGACGCCGACCGCATCGCGGTGTCGGTGTCGTCCTTCCAGGCGGGCGATCTGCCAAGCGTCCCGGTGATCGAGGTGCGGCCATGAGCGTGCATCTGGCGCAGACGGTCGCGCGCGCCTGGGCGGTCGCGCGGCGCGACGGTGTGGTGCTGGGCTTTACCGATCACGACCGGGCGCTGGCCTTCGACGGCATCGGTTTTCGCCCCGATACGGGGCTTAGCGCGGGTGCGATCATGCAGGGCGCGGGTCTGTCGGTCGACAACTCGGAAGCCGTGGGGGCGCTGTCGGATGACGCGATCACCGAGGCGGACCTGATGGCGGGCCGCTGGGACGGGGCCGAGGTCCGGCTGTGGGACGTGGACTGGACCGATACGGCCAACCGCGCGCTGGTCTTTCGCGGCCACCTGGGCGAGGTGTCGCGGGGCGGCGCTGCCTTTCGGGCCGAGTTGCGCGGGCTGTCCGAGTCCTTGGGCGCGGCGCAGGGGCGGGTCTATCATCCGCGCTGTTCGGCTGATCTGGGGGATGGCCAGTGCGGGATGGACCTGTCGCTGCCCGGCTATCGCGCCGAGGGGGTTATCGAGGCCGAGGAGGGCGGGATGCGCCTGCGCCTGGCCGGCATCGACGCGCAGGAACCCCATTGGTTCGAACGCGGGCGGCTGCAGGTCCTGTCGGGGCACGCGCAGGGGCTGCACGGCGTCGTCAAGAACGACCAGCCCTTGCCGGGCGGTGCGCGCGCGGTCGAGTTGTGGGCCGCCCTTGGCATCCGTCCCGCGCCGGGCGACCGCGTGCGCCTGAGCGTGGGTTGCGACAAGAGCGCCGCGTCCTGCCGGTTGAAATTCGCGAATTTCCTGAATTTCCGGGGCTTTCCGCATCTGCCCGCCGAGGATTGGCTGATGACGCCCTCAAACCGGGGGCGGCAGGGATGAGGGGTGATGTCGTCGCCGCTGCACGGCGCTGGATCGGCACGCCTTACGTCCATCAGGCCAGCCTGAAGGGGGTGGGGGCGGATTGCCTGGGTCTGGTGCGCGGGATCTGGCGCGAGATACATGGCGCGGAACCCGAACCTGTTCCCGCCTATACCGCCGATTGGGGCGAGATCGGCGGGGCCGAGCTGTTGCTGGGCGGCGCCGCGCGGCACCTGCGCCCTGCCACGGACGAGCGGTCGGGCGATTTGCTGGTCTTTCGCATGCGCGCGGGCGCAATCGCCAAGCATCTGGGCATCCAGGCCACCATCGGCCCGGCTGCCGGTTTCATCCATGCCTATGACCGGCATGGCGTCGTTGAAAGCCCGCTTTCGCGGCCCTGGCGGGCGCGGATCGTGGGGCGTTTCCGGTTTCCGCCCCTGTAGGGGGCGCAGTTCAGGGGAAGGATCGCAATGGCTACGATACTGCTTTCGGCGGTCGGGGCATCGCTTGGTGCGGGCTTTGGCGGCACGGTGCTGGGGCTTTCGGGCGCGGTGATCGGGCGGGCCGTGGGGGCCTCGGTCGGGCGGGCCATCGACCAGCGAGTGCTGGGGCAAGGCTCGCGCGCGGTCGAGACGGGGCGGATCGACCGGCTGCGGGTGCAGACGGCGGGCGAGGGCGCGGCGATCCCGCGCATCTGGGGGCAGATGCGGGTGCCCGGCCATGCAATCTGGACCGGCCCGGTGACCGAGCTGCGCCGCCAGCACGGCGGCGGCAAGGGCGCGGGCCCGCGCGTGACCGAGATCGGCTATCGGCTGAGTTTCGCGCTGGCGCTGTGCGAAGGGCCGATCCGCGGCATCGGGCGGATCTGGGCGGATGGCGAGGAGATCTCGCCCGACGATCTGGAGATGCGGGTCTATACGGGGGATGAGGCGCAACTGCCCGACCCGGTGATCGCCGCCCATGAGGGCGAGGGGGCGCCGGCCTATCGCGGCATCGCCTATGTGGTGTTCGAGGAGTTGTCGCTGGATCGCTGGGGCAACCGCGTCCCGCAGCTCAGCTTCGAGGTGCTGCGGCTGGCGCAGGGCGGCAACGGGCTGGCGCAACAGGTGCAGGCGGTCGCGCTGATCCCGGCGACGGGCGAATATGCGCTGGCGACGCGCGCGGTCAGCTACGACCTGGGCCAGGGCGAGCGGCGCGTGGTCAACCGCAACCTGCCCCCCGGCGCGACCGATGCCTGGGAAGGTCATGCCGGGCGCGTGGCGATCGGGGCGAATGGGGGCTGGATCTTTGCCGATCCGCGCGCGGGCAGCCGGGCCTTCGTCGCGGATCGGGGCGTGGGCGCAATCCATGACGGGCGTGCCTGGGTGCCGGGCGCGGTCAGCCTTGGCGCGCATGGTTCCGGCCTGATCGCGATGCAGGACAGCGCCGAGGTCGTGCTGCAACCCGGCGCGCAGGTCGAGACCGCGCTGATCATCCCGCCCGGCGCGCTGGTCCTGGGCGTCACGGCGCGGGTGAGCGAGGCGATTACCGGCTCGCTGACCTCGTGGCGGCTGGGGACGGCGGGGGCCGAGGACCGCTTTGGCCAGGGGCTGGGCTTGCAGGCGGGATCGTGGGCGCGGGGCATCCTGGGCACCCCCATGACCTATTGGCAGGCCGAGCCGGTGCTGGTCGGCGCGACGGGGGGCGCGTTCGCTTCGGGCCGGGTGCGGCTGGTCGCGCATTGGTTCGAGTTGCGCATCCCGGATTGAACTGCGGGTTTTCGCGCCCCATTCTATGGTCTAGAAAGGGCGCGAGCCATCCAGCCCGAAGCATGAACCGCGAGGCAAGAACAGCGTGTCAGGAAAGATCGCCATAGCCAGCCGCCGCCCCGATCCGTCGGAGCATGACCCGCTTTGGACCCGCATCCAGCGAGAAGCGCGAATCGCCGTGCGCGAGGAGCCGCTGCTGGGATCGCTGATCCATGCCGGGCTGCTGCACCACGCGACCTTCGAGGCGGCGCTGGCCTTCCGGTTTTCGCTCAAGCTGGCCTCGCGCGAGATGAGCGAGCAGATCCTGCGCGAACTGGCCGACGGCGCCTATGCGCGGGCGCCCGAACTGTCGCAGGCGGCGCGCGCCGACCTGGAAGCCGTCTTCGACCGCGACCCGGCGACCCATCGGCTGATGCAGCCGATCCTGTTCTACAAGGGGTTCCAGGCGCTGCAAGCCTACCGCATCGCCAACTGGCTTTGGCGGGAAGGGCGGCGCGACATGGCCTATTTCGTGCAGATGCGCTGTTCCGAGGCGTTCGGCGTCGATATCCATCCCGCCGCGCGGATTGGAACGGGCGTGATGATCGACCATGCGCATTCCATCGTCATCGGGGAAACGGCCAGCGTGGGCAACAATGTCTCGATGCTGCATTCGGTGACCCTGGGCGGCACCGGGAAAGAGGACGGCGACCGCCATCCCAAGGTCGGCGACGGCGTGATGATCGGGGCCGGGGCCAAGGTGCTGGGCAATATCCGCATCGGCCACAACTCGCGCATTGCCGCCGGTTCGGTGGTGCTGGCCGAGGTGCCGCCCTGCAAGACGGTCGCGGGCGTGCCCGCCCGGATCGTGGGCGATGCCGGCTGCGATGAGCCGTCGCATTCCATGAACCAGTTGTTGCGGCAGGGCGACCTGTTCTAAGGCCGGGGCCGTCAAAGCCAGTCCTGGTGCCCGCTGCCGCGCAATTCGTCCAGCGTGGTGTTTTCGCGGATCAGCCGCTCGTCCAGTTCGTGCAGGATGCGGGTGACCAGCGAAAAGCCCTGGTAGACCAGCGCGGAATAGATCTGCAACGCCGAGGCGCCCGCGCGCAGCTTTTGCCAGGCATCCCCCGACGAGGTGATGCCGCCGACCCCGATCAGCGGAATGCGCCCTTCGGTCAGTTGGTAAAGCCGCGCCAGGACGCGGGTCGAGGGGTCGAACAGCGGCATGCCGGACAGGCCCCCTGCCTCGCTGGCTTGCAGGTCGGTGATGCTGGCGCGTGACAGGGTGGTGTTGGTGGCGATGATGGCGTCGATGCCCGCCTGCATGGCGACGGTGGCGATATCGGCCAGCGCGCCGTCGTCCAGGTCGGGGGCGATCTTGATGAAGACCGGCGGGCGGCGTTCCAGCGCATCGCGGGCGCGCATGACCCCGTCCAGCAAGGCGGCCAGCGCCGCCGGGCCTTGCAGGTCGCGCAGCTTTTCGGTGTTGGGGGACGAGACGTTGACGGTCAGGAAGTCCGGGGCCTCGCCGGCCTCGGTGACGACGGTGGCGAAATCGGCCATGCGGTCGTCGCTGTCCTTGTTGGCACCGATGTTCAGCCCGACCGGCACGCCCTGCGGATAGGGGGCGGGGCGGGCGGCCATGCGCCGGGCGATGGCGCGCACGCCTTCGTTGTTGAAGCCGAAGCGGTTGATGATCGCGCGTTCCGCCGACAGGCGGAACAGGCGGGGCTTGGGGTTGCCGGGCTGCGGGCGGGGGGTGGCCGCGCCGACCTCGACAAAGCCGAAGCCCGCGCGCATCAGCGGCCCGACCACGCGCGCGTTCTTGTCGTAGCCTGCGGCCAGCCCAAGCGGGTTTTCCAGCCGCAGCCCGGCGATTTCGGTCGCCAGCCTGTCCGAGGTGAACGGCCCGCCCGGCAGGGGCACCAACCCGCAGCGCAGCGCCATGATCGACAGGTCATGGGCGCGCTCGGGTTGGAGGCGATGCAGCAGGTTCAGGCCGAGTTGCTCGATCAGCTTCATGGGATCTCTCCGATCAGGTGGCCGTCGGGACCAAGCGGCAAGGGGCGTTCCCAGACGACGTCCGCGCGGGTCAGCGGGCGGTAGAGGTGGGGAAACAGCGCGCCGCCGCGCGACGGCTCCCACCGCAGGGGGGTGAGCGTGGCGGGGTCCAGCGCCAGCAGCACCAGCCCGGCCTCGTCCACGAAATGCCTTGCCAGCGTGCCAGGCAGTTGCTGGGCCGTGGACAGGTGGATGTAGCCGTCGGCCAGGTCGACCGGCGCGCCGTCGGTCCGGCCATCGCGGTCAAAGCGGCGGTATTCGTCTTGGCGAAGGACTTTGTAGATCAGCATGAGGGGTTCATGCGACGCCGTGGCCATTGCGTCAAGCGCCCCTGCATGTCTTGGGCCCCGCAGTCTTGTGCATTGACGCGCGGGGGCCGCTTCGACCAATCTGCGGTCCCGGACCCTGGACCGAAAGGTGAAGACGATGAAACGCTGGCTGATCGCCGCCGCCTCGATCGCGCTGATGGCAGGCGCGGCGCGGGCCGAATATACGCTGCACATCCTGCATATCAACGATTTCCACAGCCGGGTTGAGCCGATCTCGGCCAATGACAGCACCTGCGCGCCCGACGCCGAGGCGCAGGGCGAATGTTTCGGCGGCATCGCCCGCGTCGCGACCGCGATCCGCGAGTTGCGCGACCGCCTGCAGGCGGATGGGCAGAACGTGATCGTGCTGGATGCGGGCGACCAGTATCAGGGCAGCCTGTTCTACACGACCTACAGGGGCAGCGACACGGTCGAGTTCATGAACGCCATCGGCTTCGACGCGATGGCGGTGGGCAATCACGAATTCGACGACGGCCCCGAGGGCCTGGCCAAGCTGGCCGATGGCGTCGGTTTCCCGGTGATTTCGGGCAACCTGGACCTGTCGCGCTCCGACCTGCGGGACAAGGTGGGCGATCTGGTCACGCTGGAGGTGGGAGGCGAACGGATCGGCATCGTCTCGGCCCTCGCGATGGACACGCCCGAGACATCCTCGCCCGGCGGTGAGGTGATCTTTGTCGATGACGTGGAAAGCCTGACCGCCGATGTCGAAAGGCTGACCGGCGAGGGCGTGGACAAGATCGTCGCGCTGACCCATTCCGGCTATCGCCGCGACCTGCTTTTCGCCGAAACGGTGCCGGGGCTGGATGCGGTGATCGGCGGGCACAGCCATACCCTGCTGGGCGATATGGAGGGTGCCGAGGGACCTTATCCCACGCTGGTCACGGGTCCCGGCGGGGCCGAGGTTCCGGTCGCGACCGCCTATGCCTATGGCAAGTATCTGGGCCATCTGACCCTGACCTGGGACGATGCGGGCAAGCTGATCCGCGCCGAAGGGCAGCCCGTCCTGCTGGACGCTTCGGTCCGGCCCGATCCGCAGATCGCCGCCCGCGTCGCCGAAATGGGCGACCCGATCGAAGAGCTGAAGCAGCGGGTCGTGGCCGAGATCGCCGCCCCCATTGATGGCGACCGGGTCCTGTGCCGGGTGGGCGAGTGCGAGATGGGCAATGTCATCGCCGACGCCATGCTGGAGCGGGTGAGAGGGCAGGATATTTCCATCGCGGTGATGAACGGCGGGGGCATCCGCGCCTCGATCGATCCGGGGCCGGTGACGATGGGCGAGGTGCTGACGGTGCTGCCGTTCCAGAACACGCTTGCGACTTTTGCGCTGAGCGGGGCCGATATCGTCCGGGCGCTGGAAAACGGCGCGAGCCAATACGAGGACGGCGCGGGCCGTTTCGCGCAGGTTGCCGGGCTGAAATACACGGTCGATCCGGGCGCCGAGCCGGGTTCGCGCATCAGTGAGGTGCAGGTCCGGCAGGACGGCGACTGGGTGCCTGTTGACAGGTCCGCGCGCTATGGCGTGGTCTCGAACGATTACCTTCGCAACGGCGGCGACGGCTATGCCGTCTTTGCCGAGAAGGCCATCGACGCCTATGATTTCGGCCCCGATCTGGCGGATGTCCTGGCCGAGTATCTGATCGGCCAGGGTCCCGATTTCGCCCCCGCGCTGGATGGCCGCATCACGGTGATCGAAGCGGTTGCCGACGAGGCCGCGCCACAGGCTGCCGAATAGGGTCAGGAGACCAGGACCTTGCCGTTTCTGGAGTGGCGTTCGGCAAGGCGCCGGCCTTCACGCCCCGACAGCAACCGCCGCGCCGCCCGAGGGCGCTGGCCTTGCGCAAGCTGCGGGAAAAGCGCCGTGATTTCCCGCATGATCCTGCGATCCACGCCCTTCAGCGCCTGCGGGCCGACATAGAAGGATTCGGTCCATGCCCCGTTCGAGCGGACGACCTCGTGCCGGTCGAACATGATGTGGATATAGGTGATGCCTGCGGGCGGGTTGCCGGTATGGATGGAATCCATTCCCAGAAGGTGCTTGGCTGCGACCAGGACCTCGGGCTGGTCGAACATACGCTGGGCGATGCGGGAACGGATCAGGATGCGGTGCTGGGGCGAAACGGTCAGCGCCTGCGCGGGCATCCCGCAGCCGATGGCACCCGCCCCGATGGTGATGGGGCGCAGGTTGGGCTGAAGGTCCAGCCGGTGCGCGTCCAGATGGGTCGAACCGATCCACCTGACGGGTTGCAGCCCGTGGTCGCGCGTGCGGACAAGATCGCCCGGCTGCAACAGCTCGACCGGCTTGTCGCCATCGGCGGTCTCGATCAGGGTGCCGGGGGTAAAGCAGGGCGGATCGCCCGCGTTCGGGTCGTCCACGATGCCGTTGGGGTCGAGGGGCAGGGACTGGAAGCTGGTGGTGAATTGCCGCCCCGAACTGCCGGTAAATTTTTCCGACGGGTCGAATTCCGGCCAGGTTTCGATGCCGTTTTCGTTCTTGGACGGGACGGGCAGGACAAAGATGGAATGCTGCCCGCCGACGATCTGGGGCATATTTCCTTCGCCCCCGCTGATCGAGGTGAAGAAGATGTGGAACTGGTTTCCCTTGGAATCCGTGATCAGCGTCGCGTTGTTGATACTGATCTGGGTGCCTGCGGGCAAGGGATCCGGATCGTTTCCGAATCTGACGTCCGAGGTCAGCGTCTGCTTGTCCTCGGCCTCATACCTGCTGTCGCCGGGGCGCAAGTATTGCAGCCGGTCATCGTCATCCTCGATCACCACGCGCGAGACCGTGGCGCCATCAAGACCGTCGATGTTCAGGCGTGGGCGGGTGTTGTTGAACAATCCCCCACCCGTTGCGACCCGAAGCGGCTGATCGAATGTCAGCATGATGAGAGAATGGAACACGCGCGCCCTCGCAATCGGTGACTGATTCCCCTCAGCTTTACGCGCAACTTCTTACGGAATGGTTAACACCTATCCGGTTTCCAGTTCCTGGCGCAGGAAACGCTCGAAATCGTCCAGGTCCACCGGGTCGAACTGGCCGAAACCCTGCATCCAGACGGATGCCTGCCGCAGTCCGTCGGGGTCCAGCATGCACCAGATGATCCGCCCACGCCGCTCTTGCCGGATCAGCCCGGCCCCGGCCAGCACGCCAAGATGCTTGGAAACGGCGGCCAGGCTGACCGAAAAGGGCGCCGCGACATCGGTGACGGACATGTCGTCTTCCAGCAACATGGCAAGGATCGCCCTGCGCGTCGGATCGGCGAGGGCGGCGAAGATCATGTCCAGGGGCTGGCTTCGTTCGGTCATCAGGATATCGTTCAACCCGGCAGTTGAATATGGATGAGAACCCCGATGATGCGCAAGCGATCAGTTCGTGCAAATCCTTTCCTGAAAAATATCATTTATTATCAACAAACTGACCTGATGCGGCATCGGCTTGACTCGGGGGGCTGCACCCCCTATCACCCCCGCAACCGAATTGGGGATGCTGGCTTTGAAGGAACCATCCGAGAGCGAGGCCGAACGGGCCCGCGACGCGGCGCGGTTGAAAGAGCTTGAAACCCGATTGGGCGGCATCGGGGGCGAAAAAGGCCCCTCGCGCGTCGGAGAACATATCAACCAGGCGAACATGGCCTGGCGCATGGTGACCGAACTGGTGGCGGGGCTGCTGCTGGGGCTGGGAATCGGATATGGGCTTGACCTGCTGTTCGGCACCTCGCCGATCATGCTGGTCGTCTTTATCCTGCTGGGCTTCGTGGCCGGGGTGAAGGTGCTGATGCGGACCGCCGCTGAAATGGGCAAGAAGCCGGGGCATCCCGGCAAGGACGAGGGTGAATGACGATGGCGACAGAAGAAACGGGCGGTTTGTCCTTCCATCCGATGGATCAGTTTCTGGTCAAGCCGCTGTTCGGCGACGGGGCCGTGCATTGGTATACGCCCACCAACGCCACCCTGTGGATGGGGATCTACGTCCTGGCCATCATCGGCCTGCTGGTCCTGGGCACGCGCGGGCGCGCGATGGTTCCCAGCCGGACGCAATCCATCGCCGAGCTGATGTATGGCATGGTGCGCAAGATGGTCGAGGACATCACCGGCAAGGAAGGCGTCAAATATTTTCCCTATGTCATGACGCTGTTCTGCTTCATCCTTTTCGCGAACTCGGTCGCGCTGCTGCCGATGTCCTTCTCGGCCACCTCGCATATCGCGGTGACGGCAGTGCTGGCGTTGCTGGTCTTTGTCGGCGTCACCATCCTGGGCTTCGTCAAGAACGGCTCGCATTTCCTGGGGCTGTTCTGGGTCAGCTCGGCCCCGGCGGTCATGCGGCCCGTGCTGGCGCTGATCGAGCTGATCTCGTATTTCGTGCGGCCCGTCAGCCATTCCATCCGTCTTGCCGGCAACATCATGGCGGGCCACACGGTGCTGAAGGTCTTTGCCGTATTCGGCTCGATCGCGGCGCTGATGCCCTTCACCGTCCTGGCCATCGTCGGCGTCTATGCGCTGGAGGTGCTGGTCGCGACCATTCAGGCCTATGTCTTCACCATCCTGACCTGCGTCTATCTGAAGGACGCGCTGCATCCGTCGCACTAGGCGGCCGGTCGGGATCACGTCAAACCTTTCCAAAGCCTCAAGGAGCATGAACATGGAAAGCCAACTCGCTCAACTCGGTCAATACCTCGGCGCGGGCATCGCCTGCTTCGGTATGGCCGGCGCTGCAATCGCCGTGGGCAACGTTGCCGGTAACTACCTGGCAGGCGCTCTGCGCAACCCCTCGGCCGCCGCATCGCAGACCGCGACGCTGTTCATCGGCCTGGCATTCGCAGAAGCCCTGGGGATCTTCTCGTTCCTCGTCGCGCTGCTGCTGCTGTTCGCAGTCTGATCCTTTTGCCATCCTTGCGGTTGGGTGGGGGCCTTCGCGCCCACCCGATTGTGAAACGACCGGCATGGGGTAGGATATGATCAGCCTGTTGCAACAGACCGCGCCCGCCGCGGTTGAAAATACCGATCCGGTGACCATCACCGAATCCGCGGATGCGGCAAATCAGGCCGCTGCCGCCGCAGAGGCGGGCGGATTGCCGCAGCTTGACCCCACCATCTTCGGCAACCTGATCTTCTGGTTGGTGGTGGCGCTTGGCGTGACCTATTGGGCGCTGTCGCGCATCGCATTGCCCCGTATCGGCGGCGTGCTTGCCGACCGTCAGGGCGCGATCACCGGCGATCTCATGGCGGCGGAAGAATTCAAGCAGAAGGCCAAGGAGGCCGAGGCCGCCTATGACAAGGCGCTGGCCGATGCCCGCGCCGAGGCGCAGAAGATCGTCGCGGCCAATCGCGCCGAGATCCAGGCCGAACTGGACCAGGCCATCGCCCATGCGGATGCCGAAATCGCGGCCCGCGCGGCGGAATCGGAAAAGCGGATCGCGGATATCCGCGCCTCGGCGCTGGATGATGCGCGCAGCGTCGCCCGCGACGTGACCGAGGAACTGGTGCGCGTCTTCGGCAGCGGCGCCGACCGCAACCTGGTCGATCAGGCCGTGGACCGGCATCTTGGGGGGACCGTGCAATGAAACGCCTTGCCGCCTTGCTGGCACTGACCGCCAGCCCCGCCCTTGCCGCCGACGGGCCGTTCTTCAGCCTTGGCAATACCGACTTCATCGTCACGATCTCGTTCCTCGTCTTCGTCGGCATCCTGGTCTATTACCGCGTGCCGCAACTGATCGGCGGGTTGCTGGACAAGCGCGCCGCGGGCATCCGCGACGACCTGGCCGAGGCGCGCCGCCTGCGGGAAGAGGCGCAGGAGATCTATGCCTCGTATGAGCGCCGCCAGCGCGAAGTCGGCACCCTTGCCGATGAAATCGTCGCCAATGCCCGGCGCGAGGCGAATGCGCAGGCCGAAAAGGCCAAGCAGGAACTGAAGCAGTCCATCGAGCGCCGCCTGAAGGCCGCCGAGGATCAGATCGCCAGCGCCGAAAGCGATGCCGTGCGCGCCGTTCGCGACCGCGCCATCCAGACCGCCGTGGCCGCTGCCGCGGGCATCCTGCAACAGCAGGCCAGCCCGGCGGATCGCAGCGCGGCGATCGACAAGGCGATCGACGAAGTCGCCCATCGCCTGAACTGACGGTCTCGTCAACCGATAGCAAGGCCCCCGTCTGGCGACAGGCGGGGGTTTTGGCATATCCGGCGGCAGATCATGAGAACATGAAAAAACCGGCCCCTTGCCAAGGGCCGGTTTCATGCTGTCGGGCAGCCTTTAGCTGTTGGGGTGGATCAGGATCTCGACCCGGCGGTTCTGCGCGCGGCCTGCGTCGGTGTTGTTCGACGCCACCGGCTGGGCCGAGCCGCGGCCCGTCGTGGTGACGCGCGACTGGTTCACGCCCGCCGCCGTCAGGATACCCGCGACCGAGCGCGCCCGGCGCTGCGACAGGTCCTGGTTATAGGCCTGCGAGCCGGTGGCGTCGGTGTGGCCGATCACCTGGATGGTGCTGTTGGGATATTGGTTGAGGTTGCGCGCGATGGTGTAGAGGTCGTTCTGCCCCTGCGCGCTGACCGCCGCCGAATCAAAGCCGAACAGCGTCGATTCCGGCATGCGCACGGTCAGATACTGGCCATTGTTGACCACCTGGATATTGGGGTTGTTCAACTGCTGGTTCAGCGCGCGTTCCTGCTGGTCCAGCATGCGGCCGCCGATCGCGCCGACCCCGGCCCCCAGGATCGCGCCCTGCGCGGCGCGCTGCTTGCTTTCGCCGGCGCCGATCAGGCCGCCGACGACGGCACCTGCGATGGCACCCTGCTGGGTCCGGCTGGGCGCGGTGGTCTGCCCATATTCGTCCGTGCAGGCGCCAAGCGCGATCAGGCCAGTCGAGGCGATGAGCAACGAGATGCGGGTTTTCATTCGTCTTACCTTTCTTTGAAGGCAGTTCACGACTGCCCGGCTGAAAATGGCGCGCGGTCTGCCGACTGCACGGTCACGTTCAAAACGACGCCAGCCTCTCACAGGTTCCGGGCAAGCGCCAGTATTTATCCCGCGAGGATCGTTGACCTTTTTTCAGATAATCGCGATCAGCCCCGACCGGCGGCGCCTTTCTGCCGATGGCGCCGCCGGTCGAGGGTGCTTGAACTGCCGCGCGGGGCAGGGCATCAGGTCGCCATGACGAAACCGCGCACCCTCCGCCCGCCTCCGGCCCTGCCCTTCGCCAGCCAAGTCGCCTTTTTCTCGCGCCTGCGGGAAGGTAACCCCGAGCCTCGGACCGAGCTGGAATATGTCAACGCCTTTACGCTGGTCGTCGCCGTCGCACTGTCGGCGCAGGCGACGGATGTGGGCGTGAACAAGGCCACGCGCGCGCTGTTTGCCAAGGTCCGGACACCGCAGCAGATGCTCGACCTGGGGCTGGAGGGGCTGACCGAACATATCAGGACCATCGGCCTTTACCGGCAAAAGGCGAAGAACGTCATCGCCCTGTCGCGCATCCTGGTCGAGCAATACGGCGGCGAGGTTCCCGACAGCCGGGCCGCGCTGACGGGTTTGCCCGGCGTCGGGCGCAAGACCGCGAATGTCGTCCTCAGTGCCGCCTTCGGCATGCCCGCGCAGGCGGTGGACACCCATATCTTTCGCGTCGGAAACCGCACCCGTATCGCGCCGGGCCGCGACGTGGACGAGGTCGAGCGCGCCATCGAGGACAATGTCCCCGCCCGCTTCCAGCACGACGCCCATCACTGGCTGATCCTGCACGGCCGCTACATCTGCCAGGCGCGGCGCCCACGTTGCG
This sequence comes from uncultured Paracoccus sp., assembly GCF_945915435.1. Lineage (GTDB taxonomy): Bacteria > Pseudomonadota > Alphaproteobacteria > Rhodobacterales > Rhodobacteraceae > Paracoccus. The sequence continues at coordinate 60,298 of NZ_CAMEFG010000003.1, forward strand.
CCATCTGCCCCGTCGCCGATATCTGCCCCTATGAGGAAAAAACCGCATGACTACCCCCTATGTGATCGGCATCGGCAACGCGGTCATGGACATGATCGCCCCTTGCGAGGATGCCGAGCTTGACCGGCTTGGGATCGAGAAGGGGATCATGCAACTGATCGACCGGCCCCGCGCCGAGGAACTGACCGCGGCCCAGGGAAAGGCGCGGCTGGTTCCGGGCGGCTCGGTCGCCAATACGCTGGCGGGGATCGGGATGCTGGGGCTGCGCACGGCCTTTGTCGGGCGGGTGGCCGCCGATCCGCTTGGGCTGAGCTATGCCGAACAGACCGAGGCGGCGGGGACGGTCTTCGTCAACCCCCCGGTGGCGGGGGATGTGCTGCCGACCTCGCGCTGCGCGATCTTCGTCACGCCGGACGGTGAGCGGTCGATGAACACCTATCTGGGCATCTCGGCCGAACTGGATGAAGAGGACGTGAACCCGGCGGTGTTTTCCGGCGCGCAATACCTGTTCCTGGAAGGCTATCTGTTCGACAAGGACCCCGGCAAGGCGGCGTTTCTGAAGGCCGCGAAGGCCTGTCACGCGGCGGGCGGGCAGGCGGGGATCGCGCTGTCGGATCCCTTCTGCGTCGACCGCCACCGCGCGGATTTCCGCAAGCTGGTCGCGGGGCCGATGGATTACGTCATCGGCAACCAGCAGGAATGGCAATCGCTGTATCAGGCCACCGATCTGGAAAGCGCGCTGAAGATGGCGGCGCGCGACTGCGGGCTGGTGATCTGCACGCGATCGGGCGAAGATGCGATCCTGATCCGCGGGGACGAACGGGTGGGCGTTCCCGTCGACAGGATCGTCCCGGTCGATGCCACCGGCGCGGGCGACCAGTTCGCGGCGGGGCTGATCTGCGGGCTGGCCCTTGGCGTGCCGCTGGCGGCTGCGGGGCGGATGGGTTGCATCGCGGCTGCCGAGGTCATCGCCCATGTCGGCGCCCGTCCCGAAACCGATCTGCGCGCGGCATTCCGGGCCGAGGGGCTGATCTGACATCGCCTCTTGCACCGTTTTTTGGGTATTTGGGTGATGAAGAAAGGGAAGGGGACGCGAGGCAGGGAAGGGGGTCGCCCCTTGCCCTGCCGCTGTCTTCAGGCCGCGTCCTTAGCCGGGGCGAAACGGGTGTAGAAGCTTTCCCCTTTCGCGGCCATGTCCCTGAGGAGCGCGGGGGCGGCGAAGCGGTCTCCGTGTTTTTCGGCCAGCCTGTCGGCGATGGCCGTGGCGGTATCGCTGCCCAGCATGTCCAGCCATGAGAAGGGGCCGCCCGTCCAGGGTGCGAAGCCCCAGCCGAGGATCGCGCCGACATCGCCTTCGCGGATGTCGGTGAGGACGTTCTGTTCCAGCGCGCGCACGGCTTCGAGCGACTGGATGAACATCAGGCGGTGCTGAATCTCGGTGAACTCGGGCTGAGTGTCGGCTATGGGCCATTCGGTTGCGAGGCCGGGCCAGAAGCCTTGCCGCTTGCCCTTGTCGTCATAGTCGTAAAAGCCCGCGCCCGCCTTGCGGCCCATGCGGCCCTGTTCGGCCATGCGGAAGATCACGCCGTCCACCGCATCGTCGGGGTAGGCGTCGCCCATTGCCGCGCGCGTGGCCCGGGCGATCTTGACGGCAAGGTCGATCGAGATCTCGTCGATCAGTTGCAGCGGGCCAAGCGGCATCCCCATCATCCGGGCGGCGTTTTCGATCAGCACCGGGCTCGTGCCTTCGGCCAGCAGGCGGATGCCTTCGTTGATATAGGGGATGATGCAGCGGTTGGCGTAGAAGAAGCGCGCGTCGTTGACCACGATGGGCGTCTTGCGGATCTGGCGCACGAAGTCCAGCGCCTTGGCCACCGCGCGCGGGCCGGTCTGTGCGCCCCTGATGATCTCGACCAGGGCCATCTTGTCCACGGGGCTGAAGAAGTGGATGCCGATGAACTGATCGGGCCGGGCGCTGGCGTGGGCCAGTTCGCCGATGGGCAGGGTCGAGGTATTGGTGGCGAAGATCGCGTCCTGCGGGATCACGGCTTCGGCGCGTTTCGTGACCTCGGCCTTGACGGCGGGGTCTTCGAACACCGCCTCGACGATCAGGTCGCAGCCGTCCAGCGCGGCGTAATCGGTGGTCGGGGTGATGCGGGCCAGCACTTCGGCCTTCTTCTCCTCGGTCGATTTGCGGCGGCTGATGGCCTTGTCCAGCAGACCCGCGGAATGGGCCTTGCCGCGATCCGCCGATTCCTGCGTCGAGTCGATCAGCACCACTTGGATGCCCGCGAGGGCGCTGACATGGGCGATGCCCGCGCCCATCATCCCTGCACCCAGAACGCCCAGCTTTTTCACGGTCTGGTCGGGGGCGTCGGGGCGGTTCGCGCCTTTCTCCAGCGCCTCCTTGTTGATGAACAGGCTGCGGATCATCGCCGTGCTGGAGGGGTTCATCAGGACGTTGGTGAACCAGCGCGCCTCGATCCGCAGGGCGGTGTCGAAATCGACCAGCGCGCCTTCGTAGACCGCGCTCAGCAGCGCCTTGGCGGCGGGATAGACGCCAAGGGTCTTGCCATGCACCATCGCGCTGGCGCCGACGAAGGTCATGAAGCCCGCCGGATGATATGGCGCGCCGCCGGGCATCCTGTAGCCCTTGGCGTCCCAAGGCTTGACCAGGTCGGTATCGCTGGCGGCCAGCACCCATTCGCGCGCGGCGGCCAGCGGGTCGGCGGCGATCTCATCGACCAGCCCCGCCGATCTGGCCTTGGCGGGGTCGTTCAGCTTGCCCTCCAGCAGCAGCGGTGCCGCCCCCATCGCACCCAGCTTGCGCACCAGTCGCGTCGTGCCGCCGCCGCCGGGGAAGATGCCGACCATGATCTCGGGCAGGCCGATCCGGGCCTTGGGGTTGTCGGTGGCAAAGATGCGATGCGTGGCCAGCGGCAGTTCCAGCCCGATGCCAAGCGCGGTGCCGGGCAGGGCCGAGGCGATGGGCTTGCCCCCCTTCTTCGTCTTGCGGTCCATGCCCGCCAGTTCGATCTTGCGCAGCAGGTGGTGCAGGCCCATCACGCCGTCGAAGACCGCCTGCGCGCCGCCCTGTTTCATCCCGGCGATGACGTTGAGGTCCATCCCCCCGGCGAAGTCCTTCTTGCCGCTGGTGATGACGATGCCCTTGACCGAGGCATCCGCCAGCGCCTGGTCGATCAGCGCGTCCAGTTCCGCCGCGCCGTCCAGCGACAGCACGTTCATCGACTTGCCGGGCACGTCCCAGGTGATGATGGCGACGCCTTGGGCGTCGGTCTTCATGGTGAAATCGGTCATGGCTTTCCCTTTCACACGCGTTCGATGATGGTGGCCGCGCCCATGCCCGAGGCGACGCAAAGCGTGGCCAGGCCGGTCGTCAGGTCGCGCCGTTCAAGTTCGTCCAGCAGGGTGCCGATCAGGATCGCCCCGGTCGCGCCAAGCGGATGGCCAAGCGCCATTGCGCCGCCGTTGACGTTGACGATATCCGGCGAGACCTCGAAGGCCTGCATGAAGCGCAAGACGACACTGGCGAAGGCCTCGTTCACCTCGAACAGGTCGATGTCGGAAATCGACATGCCGCTGTCGCGCAGGATCTTTTCGGTGACGGGCACGGGACCTGTCAGCATGATGGTGGGATCGGTGCCGATCTTGGCGGTGGCGCGGATGCGGGCGCGGGGCGTCAGCCCATGGGCCTGACCAAAGGCCGCATTGCCGATCAGCACGGCGGCGGCGCCATCGACGATCCCCGAGGAATTGCCCGCATGGTGGATATGGTTAATCGCCGCCAGATGCGGGTATTTCAGCATGGCCACCTTGTCGAAACCGGGCATGACCTCGCCCATATCCTTGAAGCTGGGCTTCAGCTTGGCCAAGTCCTCGATGGTGGTGCCGGGGCGCATGTGTTCGTCGCGCTCCAGCATCACCAACCCGTTCTGGTCGCGCACCGGCACGATGGATTTCGCGAAACGTCCCTCGTCCCAGGCCCGCGCGGCGCGGCGTTGCGATTCGACGGCCAGCGCGTCGGCCTGATCGCGGGTAAAGCCGTATTCGGTGGCGATGATGTCCGCCGAAATCCCCTGCGGCACGAAGCAGGTCGGGAAGGTCAGGCTCGGGTCCACGGCGATGGCGGCGCCGTCGCTGCCCATTGCAACGCGGCTCATCATCTCGACCCCGCCCGCGATGTAACCCGCGCCCGCGCCGCCACGGACCTGGTTGGCGGCAAGGTTCACCGCCTCCATCCCGCTGGCGCAGAAACGGTTGATCGACAGGCCCGGAATCCGCTCGTCCAGGTCCGATGCCAGCACGGCGGACCGCGCAAGGCAGCCGCCTTGCTCCATCACCTGCGTGGCATTGCCCCAGATGACGTCCTCGACGGCATGGCCTTCCAGCCCGTTGCGGGCCTTGACGGCGTTGAGCAGCCGGGCCGACAGCGCGACCGAGCTGACCTCGTGCAGGCTGCCGTCGGGCCGTCCCTTGCCGCGCGGCGTGCGGGCGGCGTCATAGATGAATGCGTCTGTCATGTTTCCTCCTTGACGGCCGGGCCATGCGGGCGGTGGATTTCTGCATGGACGTAAACCGTATCTTAACCCCTGCAAGATTACGATGACACCGCGGTACAGGCTGGGGAGCCGATGACCGCTGATGGAGAAAGCCCCGACCCACGCCTTGATGCCCAAGGGCCGCGCGCGGGTCGGGGCCGCCTCGTTTTCTTCATCACCCAAATACCCCCGCCGGAGGCGGTCCCGGACGTGCAACCCGGCGCGGCCTTTGCCAGGGGGGCGCGTATCGGGCGATAGGCATGGGCCTAGAACCGCTCGGGCGGCAGCGCCATGACGGGTGCGGCGCCGGACCGGATGCGGGCCAGGTGGACCGCCGTCGCGGGCAGTTGCCGCGCCATGTAATAGCGCCCGGTGTGCAGCTTGGTTTCCAGAAACGCGCGGTCGCCCTCGCCTGCATCCAGCGCGGCCTGCGCGGCGACGGCCATGCGCGCCCACATCAGCCCAAGCACGACATGGCCGGACAGGTGCATGAAGTCGTAGGATCCCGACAATGCCTCGTCCGGGTTCTTCAGCCCCTTTTCCATGAAGAAGGTCGCCGCCGCCTGCATGTCCTTGGATGCCGCCTTCAGCGGGTCGAGGAAATCGGCCTTCAGCGCCGCGTTGCCCTCATGTTCCTTGATGAAGGAAATCAGGTCGCGGAAGAAGGCCATGACATGCTTGCCGCCGTCCGCCGCCAGCTTGCGGCCCACCAGGTCCAGCGCCTGCACGCCGTTGGCGCCCTCGTAGATCGAGGTGATGCGGGCGTCGCGCACGAATTGCGACATGCCCTGTTCCTCGATATAGCCGTGGCCGCCATAGACCTGCTGCGCCAGCACGGTCGCGTCGAAACCCTTGTCGGTCAGGAACCCCTTGATGATCGGCGTCATCAGCGACACCAGCCCGTCGGCATCCGCATCGCCCGTGCGGGTGTGGCGGTCGATCAGGTGGCCGGCCCACATGACCAGCGCGCGCGCGCCTTCGACAAAGGATTTCTGCTCCATCAGGCTGCGGCGGATGTCGGGGTGGACGATCAGCGGATCCGCCGGGCCTGCCTGGTTCTGCGCACCTGTCGGCGCGCGGCCTTGCAGGCGCTCGCGGGCATAGCCCACCGCGTTCTGATAGGCGCCCGAGGCGATGGCGTAGCCTTGCAGGCCGACGCCGACGCGGGCCTCGTTCATCATGGTGAACATGGCGCGCATGCCCTTGTGCAGCTCGCCCAGCAGCCAGCCCTTGGCGCCGTCATAGTTCATGACGCAGGTGGCATTGCCGTGAATGCCCATCTTTTCCTCCAGCGCGCCGACCGAGACCGCGTTGTGTTCCCCGATCCTGCCGTCCTCGCCGACCAGGAACTTGGGCACGATGAACAGGCTGATGCCCTTCGTGCCCTCGCCCCCGCCCGGCGCCTTGGCCAGCACCAGGTGGATGACGTTTTCCGCCATATCGTGATCGCCCGCGGAAATGAAGATCTTCTGCCCGGTGATCAGATAGCTGCCGTCCTCCTGCGGCTCGGCCTTGGTGCGCAGAAGGCCGAGGTCGGTCCCCGCATGGGGTTCCGTCAGGTTCATCGTGCCGGTCCATTCGCAACTGGCAAGGCGCGGCAGATACATCTCCTTCTGCGCCTGCGTGCCGTGGCTGTGGATGGCGGAATAGGCGCCGTGGGTCAGGCCCTGATACATGTTGAAGGCCATGTTGGCGGCCACGAACATCTCGCCCGCTGCAAGGCTGACGACATAGGGCATGCCCTGCCCGCCATATTCGGGGTCGCAATCCAGCGCGGGCCAGCCGCCTTCGCGGATCAGGCCGAACGCCTCCTTGAAGCCGTCGGGCGTGCGCACGATGCCGTTTTCCAGGCGGCAGCCCTGCCGGTCGCCGGTGGCGTTCAGCGGCGCCAGCACGTCGCTGGCCAGCTTGCCCGCGGCGTCCAGGATGGCGGCGGTGAAGTCGCGGTCCAGCTCGTCATGCCCCGGCAGGCCGGATTCGGACAGCTTCAGCACATCGTGCAGGACGAATTGCAGGTCGCTGATGGGTGGTGCGTATTGGTTCATCGGTCCTCCGGTTTCGAGGCGGCCTCGGCCTTCAGCTTGCGCAGCGAGGCCTCGCCTTCCCCGATCTGCTGGTTCAGTTCGGCGATCGCCTGTCCCAGTTCGGCATATTGCTGGCGCATGTCGACCAGGCGTTCGCGCGCGGTGGCCAGCGCCGTCTCGGTCTGCGTGATGTTGCGCTCGGCGGGGTTGTAGAGTTCCAGTATCTCGCGGATCTGTTCCAGCGAGAAACCGAAACGCTTGCCGCGCAGGATCAGTTTCAGCCGGGCGCGGTCGGCCTTGCTGTAAAGCCGCTTCTGGCCGTGCCGGACGGGCGCCAGCAGGTCGCCGGATTCGTAGAAGCGCAGCGCCCGCGGCGTGACGCCGAAGGCTTCGCTCATCTGTCTTATGGTCATCACGTCGTCGTCCGGCATTGCGCCTCCCCTCCGGCTGACTGCGAACGGTCCGAGGATAGGCAGGCTTTACGCGAACGTAAACGTAAACGTGGCGTCAGCTTTCGGGCGGTGACGCCGCGTCGCCGCCTTCCATCCCGCGCAGGATCTGGCGGGTTTCGTCGCGCAGATGGCGCAATTCATCCATCGCTGCCTGCAAATCGGCCAGTTGCGCCGAGAGCGTTTCATACTGGCGGTCCGCCAGTTCGATCCAGGTGCGATATTGCTCGCGCGTGCCCTTCTGTTCGTAAAGCAGCAGCCATTGGCGGATGTCTTCCAGCGAAAAGCCGAAGCGCCTGCCGCGCAGGATCAGCTTCATCCGCGCGATCTCGCGCGGGCCATAGAAGCGCGCGCGGCCGACCTTCCGGGGGCTGAGCAATTCGATATATTCGTAATAGCGCAACGTGCGGGGCGTTACGTCGAAGCGGGCGCACATTTCCTTGAAATTTATGAAGCCGTCTTCAAGCATCAATCACAACTCATCCACGAATGGGATCACGCTAGACCACGGCCCGGCGAAACTCAACATCCATGCCTGCGCGCGAAGCGACGACATCCATGCCGGCGCGCAAGGCGACGACCATGCCCGCAGGCGGAAAGGGGCGGAGATACCCGCGCCGAAGCAGCGACCATACCCGCGCCGGGACGGCGACCATACCCGCGCCGGGACGGCGACGGGCCGTCACGCTTGCGGGCGGGGGCGGGGCTGGTTAACCCTGAAGGCGTCACGGTCAGCGGAAAAGTGAGACGATGGTCCCCTCCGATAATGCGCGGCATCGCGCCAAACTCGCCCGCCAGTTCATCGAGGCGATCCCCCATGCCGCGGCCCTGGGCATGCGCATCGACGGGCTTGGCCCCGAGGGTGCGGTGATCTCGATGCCCTGGGACGCGCGTTTCGTGGGCGATCCGCGGTCGGGGGTGATCCACGGGGGTGTCGTCTCGGCGCTGATGGACACCTGCGCCGGTGCGGCGGTGCTGGGACGCGAGGCGGGGATCGTCTCGACCGCGACGATCGACCTGCGCATCGACTACATGCGCGGCGCGGCGCGCGGGCAGCGGATCACGGCGCATGCGACCTGCTACCATATGACGCGCTCAGTCGCCTTCGTGCGGGCATGGGCCTCGGACGAGGATAGCGAGAACCCCGTGGCCGTCGCCACCGGGGCCTTTACCTACGAACGCGCGGGGGCGGCGACCAGCGAACGCGCGGGGACCGCGACCGACGAACGCGCGGGGACCGCGACCAACGAACGCGCGGGGACCGCGACGCCATGACCGCCCCCGAACCCGTCGAAAGCCTGCGCCGCCGCCGCGACGACGCCCTTGCCGCCATCGTGCAGGGCATCCCCTATGCCGCCTGGCTGGGTGTCGGCTTCGACCGGCGCGGGGACGAACTGACCGCCGTGCTGCGCTACGACCGCAAGCAGATCGGCAACCCGCTGCTGCCCGCGCTGCATGGCGGGGCCATCGCCGCCTTCCTGGAAATCGCCGCCGTGGTCCACCTGACATGGGCGCGAAGCTGGGACGGGATGGAGGCGGGGCGGATCATCCCCCGTGCGGGCGATCCCGACAGCCTGCCGCGCCTGCCCAAGACCATCGACATCACCATCGACTACCTGCGCAGCGGGCTGGCCCGCGACGCCTATGCCCGCGCGCGGATCGTGCGTTCGGGCCGCCGCTACGCCAGCGTCCAGGTCGAGGCGTGGCAGGACAACCGCGACCGCCTTTTCGCACAGGCGACCTGCCATTTCCTGATGCCGCAGGATCAGCCCCCCTTACCCGGAGGCAAGTGACTTGACCGCAGGCGGGGCCGAGGCCCGGACACCGCCCGATCAGGGCGCAAGGCCGGCGCTGACCGACCGGCGGGTGCTGGCGATCGCGCTGCCCATCGTGCTGTCGAACGCCACCATCCCGATCCTGGGGGCGGTCGATACCGGGGTGATCGGGCAGTTGGGCGATGCGGCGGCGCTTGGTGCGGTGGGGCTGGGGGCGGTGATCCTGACCTCGATCTACTGGGTCTTCGGGTTTCTGCGCATGGGCACCTCGGGGCTGGTGGCGCAGTCGCGCGGCGCGGGCGACGCGGTCGAGGAAGGCGCGCACCTGCTGCGCGCGCTGGTCATCGCGCTGGTGGCGGGGCTGGGGCTGGTCGCCTTGCAGGGACCGCTGGTGCATCTGGCCTTTTCGCTGGCGCCCGCATCCCAGGGGGTCGAGGCGCTGGCCCGCGACTACCTGTCGATCCGCATCTGGGGCGCGCCCGCGACCATCGCGCTTTACGGCATCACCGGCTGGCTGATCGCGGTCGAGCGCACCCGTGCCGTCCTGATGCTGCAACTGGTCATCAACGGCACCAATATCGCGCTGGACCTGTGGTTCGTCCTTGGCCTTGGCTGGGGCGTCAAGGGCGTGGCGACGGCCACCCTGATCGCGGAAATGGGCGGCCTGGCTCTTGGCCTGTGGCTGGCGCGGGCGGCCCTTGGCGCGGCATGGCGGGGCACCGGCAGCGCGGCGGTGCTGTTCGCGCGCGACAAGCTGCGCCGCTTCATGGGGGTGAACGGGGACATCCTGGTGCGCTCGGTCCTGTTGCAGGGCAGTTTCACCAGCTTCATGTTCCTTGCGGCGGGGCAGGGCGACGTGACGTTGGCGGCCAACCAGGTGCTGATGCAATTTTTGTCCTTCACCTCTTACGGGCTGGACGGCTTCGCCTTTGCCGCCGAAACGCTGGTCGGGCAGGCGGTGGGCGCGCGCGACCGGGCGCGGCTGCGGCGCGCCGTCGCGCTGACCTGCAAATGGGGGGCGATCGGGGGGCTGGCGATCAGCCTGGCCTGGCTGCTGGCGGGACCGGCGATCATCGACCTGCTGACCCGCTCGCCCGAGATCCGGGCCGAGGCGCGGCTTTACCTGCCCTGGCTGATCCTTGCGCCCGCCATCGGCGTCGCCAGCTATATGCTGGACGGCATCTTCATCGGCGCGACCCGCACGGGCGAGATGCGCAATGCGATGATCGTCTCGGTCGCGGTCTATGCGGGGCTGGTGGCCGTGCTGGCGCCCTTGATGGGCAACCACGGGCTATGGGCGGCGCTGACGGTGCTGAACCTGCTGCGCGCGCTGACGCTGGCGCGCTACTGGCCGCGCGTCCTGTCCGCCGCCGACGGGAATGGCTGACGCGCCCCGGAAAGGGACGCGCCGAAGCGGTCAGGATTCCTCGACGATCTGGCGGCGTGCCTCAAGGCGCAGCTCGGCCATCCTGGCGCGGATGGCGGCTTCGTCGACCTTGCCCGCAAGATCGGCATGCAGCTTGCGAAAGACGTCCTCTTCGCCCGGTTCGTCGAAATCGGCGCTGACGACTTCCAGCGCATAGGCGCGCGCCTCGTCGCCGGACTTGCCCAGGACCTCGGCCGCCCATTCGCCCAGCAGGCGGTTGCGGCGCGCCTCTGCCTTGAAATTCAGCTCGGCGTCATGGGCGAATTTCGCCTCGTAGCCGCGCTCTCGATCGTCAAAAGTGGTCATCCGGGCCTCCGTTGCCTTGGGGGTCGCTGTTTTCCCGTCCGGTATGCGCAAGTGACCGCGTTCCTGCAAGCCCGTATTGCCCAATGCCCCCGACTTGGCCTATAGCCCGTTAAACACGGGAAAGGCGCGACACATGGCCCCACGGCGCAAGAAGATATACGAAGGCAAGGCGAAGATCCTTTACGAAGGCACCGAGCCGGGCACATTGATCCAGTATTTCAAGGACGACGCCACTGCGTTCAACGCGCAGAAGAAGGCCGTGGTCGAGGGCAAGGGGGTGCTGAACAACCGCCTGTCCGAGTTCTTCATGACCGGGCTGACCAATATCGGCGTGCCCAACCACTTCATCCGCCGCATCAACATGCGCGAGCAGTTGATCCGCCAGGTCGAGATCATCCCGCTGGAGGTGATCGTGCGCAATTTCGCCGCCGGTTCCATCGCCAAGCGGCTGGGGCTGGAGGAAGGGACGCCCCTGCCGCGGCCCATCGTCGAATATTCCTTCAAGAACGACGAACTCGGCGACCCGATGGTGTCCGAGGAATACATCATCGCCTTCGGCTGGGCCGCGCAGCAGGATCTGGACGACATCGTTTCGCTGGCGCTGCGGGTCAACGACTTCCTGTCCGGCGTGTTCTTCGGCGTCGGCATCAAGCTGATCGACTTCAAGATCGAGATCGGCCGCATCTGGGACGGCGATTTCATGCGCCTGATCGTGGCCGACGAAATCAGCCCGGATTCGTGCCGTTTGTGGGACGTCAAGACCGGGCAGAAGCTGGACAAGGACGTGTTCCGCCGCGACCTGGGCAACCTGACCGACGCCTATACCGAGGTCGCACGCCGCCTTGGCCTGATGCCCGCCAACACCACCAACATCACCAAGCCCACGCTGATCAACTGAAAGGCCCGCCGATGAAAGCCCGTGTCACCATCATGCTGAAGGACGGCGTTCTGGACCCGCAGGGCGAGGCGATCCGCCACGCGCTTGGCGGGCTTGGTTTCGGCGGGGTCGAGGGCGTGCGGCAAGGCAAGGTGATCGAACTGGACCTGGCCGCCACCGACGCCGATGCCGCACAGGCCGAGGTCGCGCGCATGTGCGAAAGCCTGCTGGCCAACACGGTGATCGAGAAATACGCGGTCGAGATCGTCTGATCCCGGCCCGCAGCCGGGGGGACGGCGATGATCGACCGGCTGAACATGTTCATCACCCTCGCGCGCGAACGCCATTTCGGGCGCGCCGCCGAATCGCTTGGCATCACCCAGCCCACGCTTTCCTCGGCCATCCGCGCGCTTGAGGATCAACTGGGCGTCCAGCTTGTCCGGCGCGGTTCGCGCTTTCAGGGCCTGACCCCCGAGGGCGAGCGGGTGCTGGCATGGGCGCGCCGCATCGTCGCCGACGCCCGCACCATGCAGGCCGAGATGCGCGCCAGCCGCGAAGGCGTCACGGGCCGGCTGCGTCTCGGCGTGATCCCGACCGCCATGCCGCGCATCGCCGAACTGACCGGCCCGCTGCTGGTGCGCCACCCCAATATCGGCGTGACAATCCTGTCGCGATCCTCGGACCAGATCCGCGACCAGATCGAGGCGCTGGAACTGGATGCGGGTGTCACCTATCTGGACAGCGAACCGCTTGGCCGCGTCCAGTCGGTGGCGCTGTATCGCGAAACCTATTGCCTGATCGACCGCACCGAGGCCGCCGGTCCCGTAACCTGGGCCGAGGCCGCGCGCCGTCCGCTGTGCCTGCTGACCACCGACATGCAGAACCGCCGCATCGTCCAGCGCCATCTGACGCAGGCCGGGGCCGAGGCCGCGCCGCGGGTCGAATCGACCTCGATGCTGGCGATCCTTGCCCATGTGACCACCGGCGATTGGGCGGCGATCCTGCCGCGCGGTCTGGTCGAGGGCCTGCCGATGCCCGAGGGCGTCCGCGCCCGCGCCCTGTCCGGGCGCGGCCATATGGTCGGGCTGGTCGCCCCCGCGCGAGAGCCGCATCCCCCGCTGGTCGATGCGCTGCTGCGGGCGGGTCGTGCGATAGAAAAATCCAATGGATAGACGGCACATCGCGATTGTTTCGGCTATCGTTCGCCCCTAACCTGCGGCGAATTAAGCCAGTTTGGAACAGACCAGCCATGCCCTCGACGCCACAGGACAGCGTTTTCGACAGCGATTCGCAGGACCGCCTCGACCGGATCATCGCGACCCATGCCGGGCGCGAAGGTCCGTTGCTGCCGATCCTGCACGACGTGCAGGCCGAATGGGGCATGATTCCCGAGGAAGCGCAGCCGATCATCGCCAAGGCGCTTGGCCTGACGCGGGCCGAGGTCTACGGGGTCGTCAGCTTCTACCACGATTTCCGCGACCATCCCGCCGGGCCGCATGTGCTGCGCCTGTGCCGGGCCGAGGCCTGCATCTCGATGGGCGGCGACGAGCTTGCCGATCAGATCTGCCGCGCGCTTGGCATCGGCTGGCACGAGACGACGCCCGACGGCAGGCTGACGCTTGAGCCGGTCTTTTGCCTTGGGCTGTGCGCCTGCGCGCCCTCGGCGGAACTGGATGGCAAGCTGATCGGGCGGGCCGATGCGGCGCGGATCTCGCGCATGGTGGCCGAGGTGCGGGCATGAGGATCTTCGTTCCCATCGACGCCGCCGCCCGCGCACTTGGCGCGGATGAGGTCGCCAGCGCACTGGAAGCCGCGCTGCAAGATCAAGGGGTTGGCGCGCGGATCATCCGCAACGGCACCCGCGGCATGATCTGGCTGGAACCGCTGGTCGAGGTCGAGCGGGACGGCATCCGCCACGGTTTCGGCCCCGTGACGCCCGAGGACGTGCCCGCGCTGGTCGCTGCGCTGGCGGCGGGTGGGCTGGACCATCCCCGCGCGCTTGGCCCGGTCGAGGATCTGCCCTGGATGCGCGGCCAGACCCGCCTGACCTTTGCCCGCGTCGGCGTGACCGATCCCGTCAGCATGGCCGATTATCAGGCGCATGGTGGGCTGGCGGGCCTGCGCGCCGCCATCGCGGCGGGACCCGAGGGCATCATCGGGCAGGTCATGGAATCGGGCCTGCGCGGTCGCGGCGGCGCGGGTTTCCCGACCGCGATCAAGTGGAAAACCGTGGCGGGGGCGGACGGCCCGCAGAAATACATCATCTGCAACGCCGATGAAGGCGACAGCGGCAGTTTCGCCGACCGGATGCTGATGGAGGGCGACCCCCTTTGCCTGATCGAGGGCATGGCCATCGCCGCCATCGCCACCGGCGCGACGCAGGGCTATGTCTATATCCGCAGCGAATACCCCGACGCGATCCGCGCCATGACCGAGGCCATCGGCGCCGCCCGCCGCCACGGGATGCTGGGCGAGGCGATGCTTGGATCACGTTTCGGTTACGATATGGAGGTCCGCGTGGGCGCGGGCGCCTATGTCTGCGGCGAGGAAACCAGCCTGCTCAACAGCCTGGAAGGCAAGCGCGGCGTGGTCCGCGCCAAGCCGCCACTGCCCGCGTTGCAGGGGTTCCTGGGGCGGCCCACGGTGGTCAACAACGTGCTGTCGCTGGCCGCCGTGCCCTGGATCATGGAACACGGTGGCGCGGCCTATGGCGCGCTTGGCATCGGGCGGTCCAAGGGCACGATCCCGATCCAGATCGCGGGCAACGTCCGCCACGGGGGCCTCTATGAGGCCGCCTTCGGCATGTCTCTGGGCCAGATCGTGATGGAGATCGGCGGCGGCACCGCCTCGGGGCGTCCGGTCAAGGCGGTGCAGGTCGGCGGGCCGCTTGGCGCCTATATCCCGCCCGCGCATTTCGACGTGCCCTTCGGCTACGAGGAACTGGCGGGCAAGGACGGATTGCTGGGCCATGCCGGGATCACGGTTTTCGACGATACCGCCGACGCGCTGAAGCTGGCGCGTTTCGCGATGGAGTTCTGCGCCGTCGAATCCTGCGGCAAATGCACGCCCTGCCGCATCGGCTCGATCCGCGCGGTCGAGACGCTGGACCGGATCGCTGCGGGCGACGGTGATGCCATCCCGATTCTGACCGATCTTTGCAATACGATGAAATGGGGTTCGCTCTGCGCGCTCGGGGGGTTCGCGCCCTTTCCGGTGATGTCGCTGCTGACCCATTTCCCCGATGAATTCACCGGGCCGGCCAACGCCCGGAAGGAGGCCGCAGAATGAAGGATTTCATCATTCCCGACCGCGACATGGGCACGCCCGCGTCGAAGTCCGACGTCATGGTGACGCTGAACGTGGACGGGCGGCAGGTCACGGTCCCGGCGGGCACATCGGTCATGCGCGCGGCGGCCGAGGCCGGGATCGCGGTCCCCAAGTTGTGCGCGACCGACCATCTTGAGGCCTTCGGGTCCTGCCGCCTCTGCGTCGTCCAGATCGACGGGATGCGCGGCACGCCCGCATCCTGCACCACGCCGGTGGCCGAGGGCATGGTCGTCCACACCCAGACCGACGAGGTGGCGCAGATCCGCCGCGGCGTGATGGAGCTTTACATCAGCGACCATCCGCTGGACTGCCTGACCTGCGCCGCCAACGGCGATTGCGAATTGCAGGACATGGCGGGTGCCGTGGGCCTGCGGGAAGTTCGCTACGACGCGCCGAAAAACCACTTCGCCCAACGAACCGCCACAGGCCCGAACCCGGAATACCGGCCCAAGGACCAGTCGAACCCCTATTTCACCTTCGACCCGGCGAAATGCATCGTCTGTTCGCGCTGCGTCCGCGCGTGCGAGGACGTGCAGGGCACCTTCGCCCTGACCATCGAGGGGCGCGGCTTCGACAGCCGGGTCAGCGCGGGGATGGGGTCGGACAGCTTCCTGTCCTCGGATTGCGTGTCCTGCGGGGCCTGCGTGCAGGTCTGCCCGACCGCGACCCTGGTCGAGAACAAGGTGATCGAGATCGGCACCCCCGAGCATATCGTCAAGACGACATGCGCCTATTGCGGCGTCGGCTGTTCGTTCGATGCGCATATGCGGGGCGAGGAAGTCGTGCGCATGGTCCCCAGCAAGGGCGGCAAGGCCAACCACGGCCATAGCTGCGTCAAGGGCCGCTTCGCCTGGGGCTATGCCACCCACCGCGAACGCATCCTGCGCCCGATGGTGCGCGAGAAGATCACCGACCCGTGGCGGGAAGTCGATTGGGACGAGGCGCTGGACTTCGCCGCCACCCGGTTGCGCCGCGCGCAGGACGATCACGGCAAGAATGCCATCGGGGTCATCACCTCGTCGCGCTGCACGAACGAGGAAACCTATCTGGTCCAGAAGCTGGCCCGCGCGGTTTTCGGCAACAACAACACCGACACCTGCGCGCGCGTCTGCCATTCGCCCACCGGCTACGGGCTGGGGCAGGCCTTCGGGACATCCGCCGGGACGCATGACTTCGATTCGGTCGAGGACACCGACCTGGCGCTGGTGATCGGCGCGAACCCGACCGACGGGCATCCGGTATTCGCCAGCCGGTTGCGCAAGCGGATGCGTCAGGGGGCCGGGCTGATCGTGATCGACCCGCGCCGCATCGACCTGCTGGAAACGCCCCATATGGGTATGGGGATGCACCTGCCGCTGCGTCCGGGCACGAATGTCGCCGTGCTGACCTCGCTGGCCCATGTCATCGTGACGGAAGGGCTTTATGATGAGGATTTCATCCGCAGCCGCTGCGATTGGGACGAGTTCCGCACCTATATGGATTTCGCCGCCGACCCCCGCCATTCGCCCGATGAGGTCGAAAAGCTGTCGTGTGTCCCCGCCGGTCTGATCCGGCAGGCGGCGCGCGCCTATGCGGCGGCGCCCCGTGCCAGCATCTATTACGGCTTGGGCGTGACGGAACATTCGCAAGGCTCGACCACGGTGATGGCGATCGCCAACCTTGCGATGATGACCGGCAACATCGGCGAGCCGGGAACCGGCGTGAACCCCCTGCGCGGCCAGAACAACGTGCAGGGTTCATGCGACATGGGATCCTTCCCGCATGAATTTCCGGGCTACCGCCATGTCGGCGATCAGGCCACGCGCGAGCTTTACGAACGCATCTGGGGCGTGCCCCTGTCCGATGAGCCGGGCCTGCGCATTCCCAACATGTTCGATGCCGCGCTGGCGGGGAACTTCCGGGGCCTTTATTGCCAGGGCGAGGATATCGTGCAATCCGACCCCGACACGCAGCATGTCACCTCGGCGCTGAAGGCGATGGATATCGTGATCGTGCAGGACCTGTTCCTGAACGAGACCTCGAACTACGCCCATGTGCTGCTGCCGGGGTCCAGCTTTCTTGAAAAGGACGGCACCTTCACCAATGCCGAGCGCCGCATCAACATGGTCCGCCGCTGCATGACGCCCAAGAACGGCCATGCCGATTGGGAAATCACCCAGATGCTGGCCAACCGCATGGGCGCGGGTTGGACCTATACCCACCCGAGCGAGATCATGGAGGAGATCGCGCTGACCACCCCCAGTTTCGCGGGCGTCAGCTTCGACCTGCTGGACCGCGTGGGTTCGGTGCAATGGCCCTGCAACGAGGCCGCGCCGCTTGGCACGCCGGTCATGCATCTGGACGGCTTCGTGCGCGGCAAGGGGCGCTTCCTGCACACCGAATATGTCGCGACCGAGGAACGCAGCGGCCCGCGCTTCCCGCTGCTGCTGACGACCGGGCGGATCCTGTCGCAATACAATGTCGGCGCACAGACCCGGCGGACCGAGAACCTCGCCTGGCACGCCGAGGATGTGCTGGAAATCCACCCCTCGGACGCCGAGAATCGCGGTGTGCGTCAGGGC
Source organism: uncultured Paracoccus sp. (assembly GCF_945915435.1). GTDB lineage: Bacteria > Pseudomonadota > Alphaproteobacteria > Rhodobacterales > Rhodobacteraceae > Paracoccus. Next base: position 77,602 of record NZ_CAMEFG010000003.1, read on the forward strand.
GATTGGGTGCGCGTTGCCTCGCGTTCGGGGGAAACGACGCTGCGCGCCCATATCACCGACCGCGTGGCGCCGGGCGTGGTCTATACGACCTTCCATCACCCGACGAATCAGGTGAATGTGATCACGACCGACAATTCGGACTGGGCGACCAACTGCCCCGAATTCAAGGTCACGGCGGTGCAGGTCAGCCCCTCGAACGGGCCGACGGACTGGCAGCGGGACTATCGCAGCCACTCGGACCTTGCGCGCCGGATCATGCAGACGGCGGCGGAATGAAGGATGCGATGGATGTGATGCAATGGCGCGGGGGCGCATGGGTGCCCGGAACGCCCCCGCCCGCGCCCGAGGAAATCCCCATAGCCATCGTGATCGACGGCATGTCCCAGGCCGTGCTGATGGCGACTCCGCATGACTTGCAGGACTTCGCGACCGGATTCGCCCTGACCGAGGGCATGATCGCCGACCCCGCCGACATCACCGGGTTCGAGACCGTCCCCGTCGAAACCCGCGGTCTGCCGGGGGTCGAGGCGCGGCTTTGGTTGCGCCCCGGCCTCTCGGTCGGGCTGCTCGAACGGCGGCGCAGCATGATCGGCCCGGTCGGCTGCGGGCTGTGCGGCGTCGACAGTATCGAGGCCGCGCTGCCCCGGATCACCCCCGTCACGGGCAGCTTCACCATGCCGCCCGAGGACGTCGCCCGCGCGATGGCGGCCATGTCGCAGGGCCAGACCCGCCGCCGTGACACCCCTGCCATCCACGGCGCGGGCTTCTGGGACGGCAGCCGCGCCATCGTGCGCGAAGACGTGGGCCGCCACAACGCGCTGGACAAGCTGGCGGGCGCGCTGGCACGGCAGGGCATCGACGGGGCGGCGGGGGCGGTCGTGATGTCCTCGCGCCTCTCGGTCGATCTGGTGCAGAAGGCTGCGCGGATCGGCGCCCCCATCCTGATCGGCGCCAGCGCCCCCACCGGGCTGGCGCTGCAATGGGCCGAGGCGGCGGGGCTGACCCTGATCGCCCGCGCCCGCGGCGAGGAATTCGACCTTTTCACCCACCCGCGCCGCATCGCGCGCCCGGCAGGATGACCGACATGGCAAGTGACAAGCTGATCCGCATGGCCACGCAGATGGCCGATTTCTTCCGCAACCAGCCCGGCATCGACCCGGCCGAGGCCGTCGGGGGCCATATCAACCAGTTCTGGAGCTACGCGATGCGCCGCGACTTTCTGGCCCTGATCCATGCGGATGCCGATGCCGACCCCATCGTCCGCACCGCCGCCGGTTTCGTCCGGCTTCCCCAGCAGGCGGACTGATCGCCGGTTTCTTCATCACCCAAATACCCAGGGGAACGCCCCGAAAGCCCCGTCGAGGGGCCTTCGGGGCGGGGGGCATAGCCCCCGGCCACGCAGGCCAACCTTGCGAAAGCGTGCCGGTGCGCTTTTGCCCCTGCCACCCGGCTTTCTTCGGTGCTAATCTGGGCGAATGGCTCAGATCCCCTCTCGACAGCAGATCCTCGAATGGGTCGCGGACAATCCCGACGCGACCTCGAAACGCGACATCGCCAAGGCCTTCGGCATCAAGGGCGCCGAGAGGATCGAGCTGAAGCGCATCCTCAAGGAACTCGAATCCGAGGGGCTGCTGGAACGCCGACGCCGCCATTACCTGGATGCCGAGCGCCTGCCGCCCGTCACCGTCGTCCAGATCCTGTCGCCCGACGGCGACGGCGACCTGTTTGCCCGTCCGCTGGAATGGCAGGGCGACGGCCCGCAGCCCCGTATCCTCTTCGTGCCCCGCCGCGCCGATCCCGCCATAGGTCCCGGCGAGCGTATCCTTGCCCGCCTGGTCGAGGTCGCGGGCGAGGATCACCAATATGAGGCCCGCCTGATCCGCCGCATCGGCCACACCCCGCAGAAACTCGTCGGCATCTTCCGCAAGGAAACCGAGGGCGGGCGCATCCTGCCCATCGACAAGGGCCAGGACAAGGAATGGCGCGTCCTGCCCGACGCAACCCAGGGCGCACAGGACGGTGAGCTGGTCGAGGCCGAACAGGCCGGATCGCGCGCCCGTCTCGGCCTGCCGCTGGCGCGCATCACCGAGCGGCTCGGCGATCCTTCCGCCCCGCGCGCGGTCAGCCTGATTGCGATCCACCAGCACGGTATTCCCGACGAATTCTCCGATGCCGCCATCCAGCAGGCCGACGCCGCCCGACCTGCCACCATGAAGGGGCGCGAGGACATGCGCGACCTGCCGCTGGTCACCATCGACCCGGCGGATGCGCGCGATCACGACGACGCCGTCGCCGCGCAGATCGAGGAGGACGGCGGCGCGACCATCTGGGTCGCCATCGCCGACGTGGCCCATTACGTCACACCGGGAAGCGCGCTGGACCGCGAGGCCCGCCATCGCGGCAATTCGACCTATTTCCCCGACCGCGTGGTGCCGATGCTGCCCGATATCCTGTCGGGCGATCTCTGTTCGCTGCACGAGGGCGTCGACCGCCCGGTGATCGCGGTCAGGATGCGGCTGGACGCCGAGGGCAACAAGCTCTCGCACCGTTTCCATCGCGGCATGATGCGCTCGCGCGCCAGCCTTGCCTATGAACAGGCGCAGGCCGCCGCCGACGGCAGCCCCGACGCGCAGGCCGAGCCGCTGATGGACGGCGTGATCCGCCCCCTCTGGCATGCCTACGGCCTGCTGCGACAGGCCCGCGCCCGCCGCCAGCCGCTGGAACTGGACCTGCCCGAGCGGCATATCGTGCTGGCCGAGGACGGGCGGGTGAAATCCGTGAACTTCCGCGACCGCTTCGACGCGCACAAGCTGATCGAGGAGTTCATGGTGCTGGCCAATGTCGCCGCCGCCGAGGAACTGATCGACAAGCGCCGCCCGCTGCTGTTCCGCGTCCACGAGGAACCCAGCCTCGAAAAGATCGACGCGCTGCGCGAGGTCGCGCAGGCCTCGGGCTTCACGCTGGCCAAGGGGCAGGTGCTGCAAACCCGCCACCTGAACCGGCTGCTGGAACAGGCGCAGGGCACCGATTTCGACGAATTGATCAATGTCAGCGCGCTCAGGTCCATGACGCAGGCCTATTACGACCCTGAAAACCTTGGCCATTTCGGGCTGGCGCTGAAATCTTACGCGCATTTCACCTCGCCCATCCGTCGCTATTCCGACCTGGTCGTGCATCGCGCGCTGATCACCGCGCATGGCTGGGGCAAGGACGGGCTGTCGCCGCAGGACATCGAGAACCTTTCGGAAACCGCCCGGCAGATCAGCGAGACCGAGCGCCGCTCGATGGCCGCCGAACGCGACACGACCGACCGCTACCTCGCGGCTTACCTGTCGGATCGCGTGGGGGCGGAATTCACGGGCCGGATCAACGGCGTGCAGCGTTTCGGCGCCTTCGTCCGACTGGACGAGACCGGCGCCGACGGCCTTCTGCCCATCCGCGAGATCGGGCGCGAATATTTTGTCTACGACCCCGATAACCAGACCCTGATGGGGTCCGAAACCGGGCTGGAAATCGGCATCGGCCAGCGCGTCACCGTGCGCCTTTCCGAAGCCGTGCCGCTGACGGGTGGGCTGATGCTGGAACTGCTGGAACTGGAAGGCAAACCCCTGCCGCGCGGCCCGCAGACCCGCAAGGGCGGCGCGCGGCGCAGGCCGCTGCAATCGCGGCTGAAGGAAATCAAGCGCGCCGCCAAGCGCAGGCGCAAGCGCCCCTGACCGCCCCGAAAAGGAAAATGCAGGAAAACGAAAAAAGGCAGGGCCGGACCCCGCCTTTCTTCATCATCCAAATACCCATGCCAAGGATGCCACCAGGCGGCCACGCCGCCCGGTGAACGCGGCCTCAGCCGATGGCGGCGGCGCGCACGTCGTCGTCGATCTTGTCGGCATATTGGGCAAAGTTGTCGCTGAACATGCCGACCAGCTTGCGGGCCTGCGCGTCATAGGCGGTGGGATCGGCCCAGGTCTGGCGCGGGTCCAGCAGCTTGTCCTCGACCCCTGGAACCGAAACCGGCACGTCGAAGCCGAAATTCGGGTCCTTGCGGAACTCGACCCCGCCAAGCGAGCCATCCAGCGCCGCCGCCAGCAGCGCGCGGGTCGCCGCGATGGGCATGCGGCGGCCCGTGCCGAAGGCCCCACCGGTCCAGCCGGTATTGACCAGCCAGCAATGCGCCCCCGATTTGGCGATGCGTTCCTGCAACAGCTTGCCGTATTCCTCGGGGCGGCGCGGCATGAAGGGCGCGCCGAAACAGGTCGAGAAGGTCGGGATCGGCTCGGTCACGCCGACCTCGGTCCCCGGCGTTTTCGAGGTGAAGCCCGACAGGAAATGATACATCGCCTGCGCGGGCGTCAGCCGTGCGATGGGGGGCAGCACGCCATAGGCGTCGCAGGTCAGCATGATGACGTTGCGGGGCTGGCCGCCAAGCGAATCGTCCGATGCGTTCGAGATGTAATGCAGCGGATAGGCGCAACGCATGTTGTCGGTGATCGAGTTGTCCTCGAAATCCAGCTCCAGCGTGTCGGGGTCGTGGACCATGTTCTCGATCACGGTCGCGAAGGTGCTGGTCGTCTTGTAGATTTCCGGCTCGGCCCTGGGCGAGAGGTTGATGGTCTTGGCGTAGCAGCCGCCCTCGAAGTTGAAGATGCCGCGGTCCGACCAGCCATGTTCGTCATCGCCGATCAGCACGCGCGAGGGTTCGGCGGAAAGCGTCGTCTTGCCCGTGCCCGACAGGCCGAAGAAGATCGCCACGTCGTCCTTGTCGCCCGGCGCGTGGTTGGCCGAGCAATGCATCGGCATCACGCCCTTGGCGGGCAGCAGGTAGTTCAGCAGCGTGAACACGCCCTTCTTGTTTTCGCCGGCATATTGGGTGTTGCCGATCAGGATCAGCTTCTTTTCGAAATTCAGCGCGATCACGGTTTCGCTGCGGCAGCCGTGGCGCTCGGGGTCGGCCTTGAAGCTGGGGCAGTTGATGATGGTGAACTCGGGCGTGAAGCCTGCCAGTTCCGCCGCATCGGGGCGGCGCAGCAGGTGGCGGATGAACAGCCCGTGCCATGCCAGTTCCGTGACCACGCGCACATCCAGCCGCAGCGCGGGATCGGCGCCGCCGAACAGGTCCTGCACGAAATAGTCGCCGCCCTTCATATGGGCCAGCATGTCGGCATGCAGGCGGTCGAAGGCCTCGGGGTTCATCGGCTGGTTGTTGTCCCACCAGATCGAATCCTCGACCGAGGGGGTGCGGACGACGAACTTGTCCTTGGGCGAACGGCCGGTGTGCTTGCCGGTGGTGACAAGGAACGCGCCGCCCCGGCCCAGCTTGCCTTCGCCGCGTTCGATCGCGGCGTTGATCAGCGAGGGTTCGAGCAGGTTGTAATAGACGTTGCCCAGCCCCGTGATTCCCTGGTCTTCCAGACGGCAGTTGGGGTTAACGCGCGGTGTGGCCATTGCTCATATGCTCCTGGATGAAGGATCGTCCGCCGGGCGATCATTGCCCCGTGCTATAACATGCAGGTTTCGTGAAGGAAGTCCGCGCGGGCGGCAGTTAGCGCAACCATAAATGTTTAGCGCAATCATTTGCCGCGCGTTTGACCTTTCGTGAGGGTGCCATACCCTGCCATACCGAAAAACGCGCGGTTGCAATCAGGGGGGCAAGGTGATTCGGCCTGTGAACATCCACGGCTCTTGCGTGGCGCTTGGCGGGCGGGGCGTCCTGATCCTGGGGCCGTCGGGGGCGGGGAAATCCTCGCTTGCGCTGGACCTGATGGCGATGGGGGCGGGGCTGGTTTCCGATGACCGGACGCTGCTGTGGCAGGGCGGCGACGGGATACTGGCCGACGCCCCCGACAGGTTGCGCGGGCGGATCGAGGCGCGGGGCGTGGGCATCCTTGCCGCCGATCCGCTTGGCCCGGTCGCGGTCGCGCTGGTCGTCGACCTGGGAACGCCCGAGGACAGCCGCCTGCCCCCCGCGCGCGAATATTTGTTGCTGGACAGGCCCTTGCCCCTTGTTCTTGGGCCATATTCCTTCCATCTTGCCCCAAGGTTAAGGCAGCTTATCGCAAAGGGCAGGGTGCATTAGATGGCTTCCGGCGCGCTTGAAGGCGACAGTGACATGCAGCGGCTGGTGCTGGTGACGGGACCGTCCGGGGCGGGCCGCTCGACCGCGATCAACGTGCTTGAGGACCTGGGGTATGAGGCGATCGACAACCTGCCCCTGTCGCTTGTGCCGCGCCTGCTGGACGGTCCCGCGCGGCCCGTGCCGCTGGCGCTTGGGCTGGACGTGCGCAACCGTGACTTTTCGGCCTCGAACCTGATCGAACTGATCGACCGGCTGACGCGGATGCCCGATTACGCGCCCGAGGTGCTTTATCTGGACTGCTCGCCCGAACATCTGCTGCGCCGCTTCAACGAAACCCGCCGCCGCCACCCGCTGACCCCCGAGGGCGACCCCCTGCAAGGGATCGAGGCCGAGCGCGACCTGCTGGCCCCCATCCGCGTGCGCGCCGATGTGCTGATCGACACCACCGAACTGTCGCCCCACGACCTGCGCGAGGAGTTGTCGCAATGGTTCGGCGGCGGGCGCGACCGGCGGCTGGTGGTCTCGGTCCAGTCGTTTTCCTACAAGCGGGGCGTGCCGCGCGGGGTCGATGTGATGTTCGACTGCCGCTTTCTGAACAACCCCCATTGGGAACCTGCGCTGAGGGCGCTGGACGGCCGCGACCGCGCCGTTCAGGACTATGTGAAGGCCGATCCGCGATTCGCCGAGTTCTTTGAAAAGGTCAGGGATCTTGTTCTTTTCACCCTGCCTGCCCATCTGAAAGAGGGAAAGACGCATCTCGCCATCGGCTTCGGGTGTACCGGAGGGCAACACCGTTCCGTCACTTTGGCCGAGAAGATGGCCGATTCTCTTGCAGAAGCCGGCTGGCAGGTGTCTAAACGTCATAGGGAACTTGAACGCCGTCATCTGGCGACGGCACCCGCGGAGGAACCCGATCCCGCGGTGCCCGCCAGGGATGCGCAGCCGTCGATGTGTGGTGGTAGGAATTGATTGGAATTGTGATCGTGGGGCATGGCGGTCTGGCGCGGGAATATCTTCTTGCCGTCGAACATGTCGTTGGCCCGCAAAAGGGTATCAAGGCCGTCATGATCGAGGAAAATCATGATCGTGGCCAGAAACAGACCGAAATCTGCGAAGCGGCGGATGCGGTCGATACCGGCGATGGCGTGGTAGTGGTGACGGATCTGTTCGGCGGCTCGCCCTCGAACCTGTCGCTGCTGGCCTGTTCGACGGATAATCGCGCGATCCTTTACGGCGCGAACCTGCCCTTGCTGGTCAAGCTGGCCAAGTCGCGCCACATGTCCGTGCCCGATGCCGTGATCGCGGCCAAGCAGGCGGGGCGCAAATACATCAACAGTTATGACGTGAACGCCGCCCCGGTCCCGTCGGTGCAAAGACAGGCGGTTTCATGAGCGCTTCGGTGACCCAGGACCTTCAGATCATCAACGAAAAGGGTCTGCACGCCCGCGCCAGCGCGAAATTCGTCGAAACGGTCGAACGGTTCGACGCCAGCGCGATGGTGGAAAAGGACGGGCTTGAGGTGTCGGGCGATTCGATCATGGGCCTTTTGATGCTGACCGCGCCGCGCGGCAGCACGATCCGCGTCACCGCCAGCGGCGCGCAGGCGGGCGAACTGGTGCAGGCGCTGTCCGAACTGGTCAACGATTACTTCGGCGAAGGCATGTAGGGCGGTCGGTTGGGCCGCAAGAGCTATCATCACGGCGATCTGAAGAACGCCCTGGTCGAAGCCACCACCCGCCTGATCGAGCAGAAAGGCCCGCTGGCCTTCACCCTGGCCGAGGCCGCGCGGCTGGCCGGGGTCAGCGCCGCCGCGCCCTATCGCCATTTCGCCGGGCGCGACGAATTGCTGGCCGAGGTTGCGCGTCAGGGCTTCGTCGAGTTTTCCGACCGGCTGGATGCCGCTTTCGGCGACGGGCGCCCAAGCCCGCTTGGCGCCTTCATCCGCATGGGCCACGCTTACCTGCGTTTCGCGCAGGACCGGCAGGGCCTTTACATGGCCATGTTCGAGGCCGGGGTCAGCTATCCCGCCAACTCGCCCACCGGGATCGCGGCAGCGCGGGCGCATCGGATCCTGGTCGCGGGATCGGCGGCGCTGTTTGCCCATCTGCCCGCCGCCGAGCGCCCGCCCGCGACGATGGTGGCGAATCATCTCTGGGCGCAAAGCCACGGAATCGTGGAACTTTTTACCCGCGGCAACGCTGCCGGCCGCTCGCCCATATCGGCGCAGGACATGCTGGAAAGCGCCCTGCTGATCTATCTGCGCGGGCTTGGCGTCATCCCGCACTGACCTGCCCGCCCGCAGTTTTTCGCCGAAAACTTCCGACGGGGGATTGAACGGCGCCTTGTCTGCCCCATCTATGTTAATGTGATTAACATTGACGCCGCGCCGGATGGGCGGGGCCGCAGAAAAGGGAAGGACCAGGGAATGAACACAACGACCGCGCAATGGATGCCGTCCTCGGGGCGCCATCGATTCGGCCCGCTGATCGCCGCGCGCGACTGGCTGGACGAACGGGGCAAGTTCGCATGGATCATCGCGATGATCCTTGGCTTCGTCGCCTTCTGGCCGCTCGGCCTTGCCATTCTGGCCTATATGATCTGGAGCAAACGCATGTTTTCCTGCAACCACAGCCGCCGCGCGCGTCACGGCGCATTCACGCCCACCGGGAACTCTGCCTTCGACAGCTACCGCGAGGAAACGCTGAAGCGGCTTGAGGACGAACATGACGAGTTCATGGGCTTCCTGCAAAAGCTGCGCGACGCCAAGGACAAGGCCGAGTTCGACGAGTTCATGCGCAGCCGCCAGGAAACCGCCCGGCAGGCATAGGCCTTAACGCGGCGGCCTGCGGTCGGCGACCAGCCTGGGCGTGCGGGGCTTTGCGACAGGTTGAGGGGGTGCCGGTTCCGCCGGCGCCCTTTGCGCTGCCGGTTCGGCGGGCTGCGGACGCGGCATGGCGCGGGTGCTGAAGACGGGCCGCGTCGCGGGCGGGACCGGGGCGGGGGCGGGCTCCTCGGGCGGCAGGTCGTCGGCAGCCATGTCCAGGTCAGGCTGCGGCGCGGGCCGGGGCGCATCGTCGCGGGTCGCGCGAAGCGGTGCGCGTCCGCCCCCGCGTTCCAGCAGCGCGATCATGCGGCGGCTGTTGTCGTGCATCCCGATTGCCAGATAGGCGCAGCCCGCAACCGAGAAAACCGCCAGCAGACCGCCCAGAAGGATGACAAGCGCGCGCAAGAGCGGCTCGGTTTCGCCCTGCGCCTGATAGGCGGTCCAGCCTGCCAGCCCGGCCACGGCAAGGATGGCAAGCAGGGTCAGGATGTTCAGCAGGCGCTCGAAGCCGGTCAGGAAAAAGCGCCGCATGGTCACCTCAATAGCTGCGTTCGGCGTAGATCCGCGTCAGGTCGTGGTTCCACGCGCCGTTGTATTCTTCCAGCAGTTCATCCGCCGGAACGCGGCCATTGTCCACGCTTTCTCGCAAAGTGTTGAGGAAATGTGTCTCATCCGGGACCAGCCCGCCCGCGCCGGATCTTGCGCGGGCGCGCAGGCCCGTTTCGGCGATGTCCAGCACCTCGCGGGCAAGGTCCTGCATCCGCCGTCCGCCGACCTCGGCCTGCAAGGCGTCGCGGCCCGCCGCGCGGCGCCAGCCTTCGCGGGTTTCCGCGTCCCAACCCTTGACCAGATCCCATGCGGCGTCCAGCGCGCCCTGGTCGTAAAGCAGCCCGACCCATAGCGCGGGCAGGGCGCAAAGCCGCCGCCACGGGCCGCCGTCGGCGCCGCGCATCTCGATGAATTTCTTGACGCGGGCCTCGGGGAAAACCGTGGTCAGGTGGTCGGCCCAATCGGAAAGGGTCGGCACCTCGCCCGGCAGGGCGGGCAGGCGGCCTTGCAGGAAATCGCGGAAGCTCTGGCCGAGCGCGTCGATATACTTGCCGTCGCGATAGACGAAATACATCGGCACATCAAGCACATAGTCCACCCAACGCTGATAGCCCATGCCATCCTCGAAGGCGAAGGGCAGCATGCCCGTGCGCGCCTCGTCCAGATTCTGCCAGATATGGGCGCGCCAGCTTTTCATCCCGTTGGGTTTGCCGTCCAGAAAGGGCGAGTTCGCGAAAAGCGCCGTCGCCACGGGTTGCAGCGCCAGCGCCACGCGCAACTTCTGCACCATGTCGGCCTCGCTGCCGAAATCCAGGTTCACCTGCACGGTGCAGGTGCGATACATCATCTGTTTGCCAAGGGTGCCGACGCGATCCATGTAATCGGTCATCAGCCGATAGCGCCCCTTGGGCATCATGGGCATGTCGTCCTGACCCCAGATCGGGGCGGCGCCAAGGCCGATGAAGCCCGCGCCGATGGTCCGGGCGACCTCTTCGACCTCGGCCAGGTGCTGGTTCACCTCGTCGCAGGTCTGGTGAATGGTTTCCAGCGGTGCGCCGGACAGTTCGAACTGGCCGCCGGGTTCCAGGCTGATATTGGCGCCGTCGCGGGTCAGGCCGATGATCTTGCCGTCCTCTTCGACCGGGGACCAGCCGAAGCGTTCGCGCATCCCTTCCAGCATGGCCTTGATCGAGACGGGGCCGTCATAGGGCAGCGGCATCAGATCGCCCTGCCGATAGCCGAATTTCTCATGCTCGGTGCCGATGCGCCAGTCCTCGCGCGGCTTTTCGCCCGAGGCGATGTATTCGACAAGCTGGTCGGGATGTTCGATCGGGCCGCCGCCCTGCTGAGGAATGGACATCGGAGGCCTTTCGTCTGACGTTCAGGAATGACAGGTGGCAAGAGCGCCGCGTCAAGTCAAGCGGGGGTGGCGCTCTATAGTCCAAACGGTTTGCATCGCGGGGCCATCGCGGCCCGGCGCGATGGCGGCGGAAACGCGGCCCATGTCGATGCCGGGCAGCGAAGCGAAGGCGATGGCCAGCCGGTCCGCCCCGGCAGCGGCGACCGGGATCAGCATGGCCTGGCCGTCGCGGGTGCGTAGCTGCCAATGCGGCTGGCCCGACAGCGGCAGGACGGAAATGCGGGTCAGGTCGCGCAGCGCGACCTCGCCCCCCGCCCAGGGGGTGTCTGCGATGGCAGGGGCGTAATAGCGGATCGCGCCCTCGACCACCTCGACCACACCGGGGGCGGTGATGTCGCGGGCGAATCGCATCTGGCGGCGCGCGGCGACGGCCCAGATGGCGGCGACAACGATGACGCCCGCGCCAAGGGGGCGGTAGAACAGCCCGCCCCGCGTCCACAGCCACAGCCCGGCAAGCGCCACGGCAAGGGCCGCGATGACCTCGCGCCAGCGGCGCAGGTGGGCGGCAAGCTCGGGGCGGATCATGGGCGCAGGTCCTGAACCATGTCGCGATGCGGGATGCCCGCGTCGTCATAGACCGGGCCAAGGGCGGTGAAGCCCAGCTTTTCGTAAAAGCCAAGCGCGTGGGTCTGCGCGCCCAGTTTCGCGCGCCGGATGCCGGGCTGGCCACGCAGATGGTCCAGGCCCGCCCGAATCAGCGCAGCCCCCAGCCCCGTGCCGCGCGCATGGGCCAGGACGGCGACGCGGGTGATCTTGCCCGTCTCGCCCTGCAACAGCAGGCGCGCGGTGCCGGCGGGCTGGCCGTCCAGCGTGGCCAGCAGATGGATCGCCTGATCGTCCAGCCCGTCCCATTCCAACTCGCGCGGGACGGATTGTTCGCCGACAAAGACCGTTTCGCGGATGGCGCGGCAGGCGGCGATGTTGCGGGTGACGGCGATCATGCGAACCAGCTTTCGAGGATGCGGCCATAGATGCGGGCAAGGTTGCGGACCTCGGCGGCCGGGACGCGCTCATCGACCTGATGCATGAAGCGCCCGACAAGGCCGAACTCCACCACCGGGCAATGGTCCTTGACGAAGCGCGCGTCCGAGGTCCCGCCCGAGGTGGACAGCACCGGCTGGATGCCGGTTTCCTGCTGGACCACCCGGCTGACCAGATCGACGAAGGGACCGGGCCGGGTCAGGAAAGCCTCGCCCGAGACATGGGGGGTCACGGTCAGCAAGACGCCGGTTTCATCGCTGATGCGGGCCGCGCGGGCGGTGACCTCGCGCGTCAGCCCGGCGCTGTCGTGGCTGTCGTTGAAGCGGATGTTCAGCCGGGCCGAGGCGCGTTCGGGCACCACGTTCGACGACGGGTTGCCGCAGTCGATGGTCGTCACCTGCACGCCCGAAGGGTCGAAATGCGCCGTGCCCCCGTCCAGCGGCTGGTGGGCCAGCCCGTCCAGCAGGCGGATCAGGGCATGCAGCGGGTTCCTGACCAGATGCGGATAGGCGACATGGCCCTGCACCCCCTGCGCCTGAATGTCGAAGGTGATCGAGCCGCGCCGCCCGATCTTGATCATCTCGCCCAGGGTGGTGGGGTTCGACGGCTCGCCCACGATGCAGACGTCCATCCGCTCGTCCCGCTCGGCCATCCAGTCCAGGATGGCGCGGGTGCCGTCGCGGCTGGGGCCTTCCTCGTCGCCGGTGATGGTCAGCACGATGGCCCCGTCGGCGGGCAGGCGGGGGGCGTATCCGATGGCGGCGGCGACAAAGGCGGCGACGCCGGACTTCATGTCGGTGGCGCCGCGGCCCCAGATGATGCCGTCCACCTCGACCCCGGAAAAGGGCGGATGGGTCCAGCTTGCCGCGTCGCCGGGGGGTACGATGTCGGTGTGGCCGTTGAAGCCGAAGCTCCGCGCCGCGCCCCGCGGGCCAAGGCGCGCGAACAGGTTGGGCGTGCCGTGGCGGTCGGCGCGGTGGCACTCGAACCCCGCCGCGCCCAGCAATTCGGCCAGCAGCACCAGCGCGCCGCCTTCCTCGGGCGTGACCGAGGGGCAGCGGATCAGGCGGGCCGTCAGTTCGGCGGGGTCGATATGCATCAATTGGCCTTTCGCGTTCCGGGTTCGCGCCCCAATCGATATATCCCGCAGGTGCCCCTTGCCAACCGCCCGCAGGCCAAACCTGTGTCCGTGGATACACGCATGCGGGTTTTTTTGCGCCTTGCGGGTCACATTACGGACAAGTTCGGCGCGGAAGGCTGTTGGCGGGCATGGTTTTTTCATATCGAGGAGCGAATGCGGCCGAAGAACGGCCGCCGACCCTTTCAACGGATGGAGTGTTCCATGAAGCGTCTTTTCGCCCTGACCGCCGCCGCCGTCGCCGCGTTCGGCCTTGCCGCATGCGAAAGCGGCACGCCCCGCGACGCGAGCTCGGAAGGTGGCATCCCGATGGGGGATTTCGTGCTTGTCGGCATCGGCGCCGACGCGGTGCCCACGCGCAACGTGCGGCTGAACCTGGTTCCCGGCGGGCTGTCGGGCGAAGGTCCCTGCAACAGCTATCGCGGCACGCTGTCCACGAAATTCCCGGCATTCCGCGTGCAGGAAATGACCTGGACCGACATGTCTTGCCGCCTGAACATCGAGACGCGGCTGGAAGAGCGTTATTTCCACGCCCTGACCCAGGCCAACCAGGCGGTCTATGAAGGCGGCGTGCTCAAGCTGATGGGTCCGACCTATCTGACCTTTGAACCCGGCCGTCCCGCCACGCAGGAAGAATTGCAAGCCGCCGCCGCCGCGCAGCTTGCGGGCCAGAACGCGTTGCAGCTGCAGCCGCTTCAGTAACCTCAGGCCGGTTCGGGCGCCAGCCGCGCGATCAGCCGCTGGCGGGCCGGGGGCAGCGCGCGGTCCTGCGCCAGCCCCAGATGCAGGAAATGGCCGGTGATGCGCAGCGCATCGGCCAGCCCGCCATTCCCCGTCCCCCCCAGAAGCGAGGGCAGGGGCAACAGCCGGTCGGCCCATTCGCCCGCCCCCGCATGGCTGACCGCGCGGCCCGTGCGCGGGCTGACATAGGCCAGCCCGTCCCGCGCGCCGGTCACCGCGCAGCTTGTCAGGTCCAGGCCAAAGCCAAGTTCGTCCAGCAGCGCGATTTCCCACATCAGATAGGACAGGGCGAAATCCTGCCCCGCGTCGATATGGTCCAGCAGCGATTCGGTCATGTCGGACAGGCGCGGATGAGGGTCGCGCTCGGGCAGGGCGAAAGCCAGCAGGGCGGTGACCGCGTTCAACCCCGCCAGCGACAGCGCATCGCGCAGCAGGCCCGGACGCGCCCGCGCCGGTTCGGCCTGGAATGTGCCAAGCTGGTCGGCCAGCCGCGCCCGCCAGCGCAGCGACAGGCGGTTGCCCGGTTGCAGCATCGCCGCCCTTTTTGCGCTGGCCCCGCCGGGAACCAGCCCCGAGACGATTCCCGCCTCGTGCGAAAAGACGGTCAGGATGATGCCGTTCTCGCCATGTTTGCGACCCATGATGACGGTCGCCTCGCCGGTCCACTCCATCAATCCACCTCGTCGGCGGAGGATCCGCCCTGTTGCAAGGTGACGCGCAGGTAACGCGCGCGGGGGCCGAAGGCGGTGAACAGCTCGCGCCCGGTGCCGGTCAGCAGCGATTGGGCGGGCAGGGCGCAGATTTCATCGTAAAGCGCGGCGCGGCGGTCGGCGTCCAGATGGGCGGCCACCTCGTCCAGCAGCAGCACCGGACGTTCCGCCGCCAGAGCCCGCGCATTGGCAAGGATCAGCGAGATCAGCAGCGCCTTCTGTTCCCCGGTCGAGGAAATCGCGGCGGGCATGTCCTGCGGCCCCCAATGCGCACCGATATCGGCGCGATGCGGGCCGGACAGGCTGCGCCCGGCGGCCATCTCGCGCGGGCGCATCGCGGCCAGTCGGTCGGCGATGCTGGCGGGGTCGGGGTCGTCCGCCGCGCCCTCGCCCGGCAGCAGGGTCAGGGTCGCGGCGGGAAAGGCGGTGGCCGCGCCCTGCTGCGCCTGCATCAGCCGGGCGATGGCATCCTGCCGGTTGCGGGTGATCGCCGCGCCCGATTGCGCCATCTGCGATTCCAGCGCGCGATACCAGCCGCCGTCGCCGACCTGGTCGCGCAGCAGGCGGTTGCGTTCGCGCATGGCCTTTTCATAGGCCAGCGTTTCCTCGGCATGGTCGGGTGCGAAGCTGAGCGTGATACGGTCCAGGAAACGCCGCCGCGCCTCGGGCGCATCGGTCCACAGCCGGTCCATCGCGGGGGTCAGCCACAGCACCCGGATCAGCCGCCCAAGGGCGATCTGCGGGGCGGGCTTGTCGTCGATCAGAACTTCGCGCGCCTGACCCGGCGCGGCGCCGGTCTGGACCTGCCGGTCGCCGATCTGCGCGCGGATGCGCCAGCCCGCATCGGGACCGCGCCGCGCCTGGTCGGCGGGCGCCACCTGCCGCAGCCCGCGACCGGGCGACAGCATGGAAACCGCTTCCAGGATATTCGTCTTGCCCGCCCCGTTGGGACCGAAAATCGCCAGCGGGCGCGCGTCAAGGTCAAGCCGAAGCCGCGCCCAACTGCGAAACTGCGCCAGCGCCAGCCGGTGCAGGGTCACACGCGCATCGGCATGACGACATAGACCGCGCTGGTGTCGCCGCCCTCGCGGATCAGCGCCGCGTCACCCGAGCCGTTGAACAGAAAGACGGCGTTCTCACGCTCGATCTGGCTGGCGATCTCGTGCAGGTATTTGGCGTTGAAGCCGATCTCCAGCGGATCGTCGGCATAGGCGACGGCCAGTTCCTCGTCGGCGGCGCCCGCGTCGGGGGCGTTGACGGACAGGACCAGCCGGTCCTCGTCCAGCGCCAGCTTGACCGCGCGCGAGCGTTCGCTGCTGACGGTCGCCACCCGGTCCACGGCCTTGGCGAAATCGCCCGCGTCCACCTCGAGCTTGCGGGTGTTCGAGGCGGGGATCACGCGGGTATAGTCGGGGAAGGTCCCGTCGATGACCTTGGATGTCAGCGTGATCGTCGGCGTCGCGAAACGCACCTTGGTTTCGCTGACGGAAACGGCGATCTGCGCCTCGTCATCGTCCAGCAGCTTGCGCAATTCGTTGACCGTCTTGCGCGGCACGATGACGCCGGGCATATCCGCCGCCCCTTCGGGCAGGGGGGCGTCGATGCGGGCCAGCCGGTGGCCGTCGGTCGCCACGCAGCGCAGGGCGGGGCCGTCCTCGGACTGCGCCACATGCATGTAGACGCCGTTCAGGTAATAGCGCGTTTCCTCGTTCGAGATCGCGAATTTCGACTTGTCGAACAGCCGCCGCAGGATCGGGGCGGGGGCGGTGAAATTGGCGCCGTATTCGGTCGTGGACATGACCGGAAAATCCTCGCGCGGGAGCGTCGCAAGGCTGAAGTTGGAACGCCCCGCCTGCACGGTCAGCCGCTCGGACGCCGCATCGACGCTGATCGCGACCAGCGCGCCGTCGGGCAGCTTGCGGGCGATGTCGTTGAGCATGCTGGCCGAAACCGTGGTTGCGCCGGGGCGCTCGACCTGCGCGGGGGCGCGGTCCACGACCTCGGTATCCAGGTCGGTGGCGCGGAAGCTGACGCCCTCGGGCACGGCCTCGATCAGCACGTTGGCCAGGATGGGGATGGTGTTGCGGCGTTCGACCACGGATTGAGCCTGTGCAACGGCTTTCACGAGAACGGCGCGCTCGATCGAGAATTTCATGGTCGGTCCCTTGTTCTCTCACCTGGACGGGGACGCCCGGTCCCCTGCGGTGCCGCGCAATTTCAATGGAATCCGCGCGACGGTCAAGACGCCAAGGACGCCTTACGCCTCAAGAAGGCGGCGAAGCAGGTCCAGATCCTCGGCAATCGTGTGGTCCGAGCCGCGCAACTCCTCGATCTTGCGGACGCCGTGCATGATGGTCGTGTGGTCGCGCCCGCCGAATCGGCGCCCGATCTCGGGCAGGGAACGCGAGGTCATCTGCTTGGCCAGATACATCGCGACCTGACGCGGGCGGGCGACGGTGCGCACACGTTTCGGCCCGATCATGTCCGACAGGCGGATGTTGTAATGTTCGGCGACCTTGCGTTGGATTTCCTCGATCGTCAGCTTGCGGTCGGATGAGCGCAGGATGTCGGCAAGGCATTCCTGCGTCATGTCCAGCGTGATCTCGCGCCCCATCAGGCTGGCAAAGGCGAAAAGCCGTTGCAGCGCGCCCTCCAGCACCCGCACGTTCGAGGTGATGCGGGCGGCCAGGAACTCCAGCACGCCGGGGGCGATGACAAGGCCGGGGTGGCTGGCGCGGAAGGTCTCGGTCTTGGATTGCAGGATCGACAGGCGCAATTCGTAATCGGTCGGGTGCAGGTCCACGATCAACCCGCAGCTAAGGCGCGACTTGATGCGCTCCTCCATGTCCTTGATCTCGCCCGGTGCGCGGTCGGCGGAAATCACGATCTGCTTACCCTGATCGACCAGCGCATTGAAAGTATGGAAGAATTCTTCCTGCGTCGAATCCTTGCCGGCGATGAATTGGACGTCATCGACCATCAGGACGGAAACCGTGCGGAACATTTCCTTGAAATCCATGATGCTGCGTTCGCGCAGGGCTTGGACGAAGCGATACATGAATTGCTCGGCCGACAGGTAAAGCACCCGCGCCTCGGGCTGGCGGGCCTGCATCTCGCGCGCGATGGCATGCATCAGGTGGGTCTTGCCCAGACCCACGCCGCCATAGAGGAACAGCGGATTGAAGGTGACAGGCCCGCCCTCGGCCACGCGGCGGGCGGCGGCATGGGCCAGTTCGTTGGGCTTGCCGACGATGAAATTGTCGAAGGTGAAGCGGTTGTCCAAGGGCGCGGTCAGGTCGTCGTCCTGCCTGCGGACCGTGGGTCTGATGGCCGGGCCCTTGCCCGCCGCGGGCTTGCGGCCGCGGGTGCTGGCGGGGGCCACGTCGAAGGTGATCCGCTGCACGGGGTTGCCGGTGATTTCCAGCACCTTCTGGATGTCGTCGCTGTAATGGCGCGAGACCCAGTCCGACAGGAAGCGCGTCGGACAGGCGATCGCGGCGGTGTCGCCTTGAATCGAGGTCAGCCGAAGCGGTGCGATCCAGGTCGCGAAATTGTCGGTCCCAACGATTCGTTCAAGTTCGGCACGCGCCTGCCCCCAGATTTTATCCATTGTGACCAGTCCGTTCAGAGTCCCCAACCCCTGCCGGAACCCCCGGCAGGACCAGCGTGATCGCCCATCGACATGGGGAACCCGGATGCGGGCGGCGCACGCCCCCGCGCTTTCCGGCGGAAAGCAGGGACGGGCCGCGAGGCAGCCGAAGATCGCATTCAGACAGAAAACCCGTGCCGGTGGCAGCCGACAATCGTGTTTCGCGACCAGAAACGGACAGGGCTGGCCCCGTCAGTCGCTGGCCGGTCCGGCTTTGCCGACGGCAGCGTCGGCATGGCTGGATCGTGTCCCCCAGGTGCGAAAGGTGAATCGCAGGGGCAAGCTAGCAACAAGCTGGCGGCGGGGGCAACCGAACTTCACGCTTGACAGATGTTTTAGCCAAACGAATCTGACAGGGGCGTGACATTTTCTCGACAACCCTTAATATGATTAAAAATCAATGCATTAAGTAAAAACAGCTTGACCCTTGGGCAAGCCGTCATGCCCAAACGGAAAAAGGGGCGCGCCCTGGCAGGCGCACCCCGAAAAGGGACCCGAAGCCCCGGATTTGCAGGCGATCAGGCCGCCGACAGCGCCTTGACGCGGGCAGCCAGGCGCGAGATCTTGCGCGAAGCGGTGTTCTTGTGAACGACGCCCTTGGTCACGCCGCGCATCAGTTCAGGCTGGGCGGCGCGCAGGGCTTCCTTGGCGGAATCGGCGTTGCCGCTGGCGATGGCTTCCTCGACCTTGCGCAGGAAGGTGCGGATGCGCGAGCGGCGCGCCTTGTTGACGGCGGTGCGGCGCTCGATCTGGCGGGCGCGTTTCTTGGACTGGGGCGTGTTTGCCATGGGATGCGGTCCTGTTCTTCAAATGTCCTGATCGCGCAAAAGCCCACGGCACCGTCCCGAAGGACGGTCATGATTCTTGCCTTGAGCGGGCCCACGCGCATGTAGCCCCGGCCTATACAGGCGGCGGGGCCGAAAGCCAAGCGGAAATCAGCGGTCGCGGAACTGCGGCTCGCGTTTGTCCATGAAGGCGCCCATGCCTTCCTTCTGGTCCTCGGTCGAGAACAGCGCGGCAAAGGAACGGCGCTCGAACAGGATGCCCTCGTCCAGCGAGGTTTCCTCGGCACGGTGGACGCATTCCTTGGCGGCCATGACCGAAAGGCGCGATTTCTCGGCGATCTTGCGGGCGATGGCCAGCGCCTCGGGGACCAGCTTGGCGGCGGGGAAGATGCGGCTGACAAGGCCCGCGCGCTCGGCCTCGGCTGCGTCCATGAAGCGGCCGGTCAGGACCATGTCCATCGCCTTGGACCTGCCGATCAGCCGGGCCAGCCGCTGCGTGCCGCCCATGCCGGGAATGATGCCCAGGTTGATCTCGGGCTGGCCGAACCTGGCGGTATCGGCGCAGACGATGAAGTCGCAGGCCATCGCCAGTTCGCACCCGCCGCCAAGCGCATAGCCCGACACGGCCGCGATGACCGGCTTGCGCGTGCCGGTGATGCGCTTGAAATCGTCGCCGAACATGTTGGTGGCAAACACGTCGGCATAGGTTTTCCCGGCCATTTCCTTGATATCGGCCCCGGCGGCAAAGGCCTTTTCGCTGCCGGTCACGACGATGGCGCGGATATTGTCGTTCCGGTCGGCCTCTTGCAGCGCGTCGGCCAGTTCCCGCACCAGGTCCGAGTTCAGCGCGTTCAGCGCATCGGGACGGTTCAGCCGGATCAGCGCGACGTGATCTTCGGTTTCGACAATCAGATTCTGGTATGCCATCTGGCGACGCCTCTTTTCAGCTTCGGACCCGTTGCGCCGATTCCTAGCAGCCGGGCGCGGCCCTGACCAGCCGCGCCGCGTCAGTGCTGGCAGGCGGCGCAGAAGAAGCTGGACCGCCCCGCCTGCGTGATGCGCCGGATGCCGCCCGTGCAGCCGGGCGTGGGACAGGGCGCGCCTTCGCGGTCGTAGACGCGGAAGCTGTGCTGGAAATAGCCCAGTTCCCCGCTCGCCTGCCGGTGGTCGCGCAGCGACGATCCGCCCGCCGCGATCGCCTCGTTCAGCACGTCGCGGATATGGGCGGTCAGCGATTCGATCCGCGCCCGCCCGATCCGCCCGGCGGCGCGGCGCGGGTCGATCCCGGCGCGGTGCAGCGATTCCGAGACGTAGATATTGCCAAGCCCCGCCACGATGCGCTGGTCCAGCAGCGCCGATTTGATCGCCGTGGCGCGGCCCTTCAGCGCGGCGGCCAGCACCTCGGGGGTGAAATCGTCCGACAGCGGCTCGGGGCCGAGCCGGGCGAAGGCGGCGGGTTCGTCGCCCTCGCGTAGCAGATCGACCATGCCGAAGCGGCGCGCGTCGTTGAAGGTGACGGTCGTGCCTTGGTCGGTGGTCAGCACGACATGATCGTGGCGCGGCAGGATCGCCGGGTCGCGGTGGTAATCCGCCGTCGCGGCCCCCTCGATCAGCAGCCGCCCCGACATGCCCAGGTGCAGCAGCAACGTGCCGCGCCCGTCCAGGTCGGCCAGCAGGTATTTCGAGCGCCGCCGCAATCCGACGACCCGCGCCCCGGTCAGCACCTGCACCAGATCGGGCGGCAGGGGGCGGCGCAGATCGGGGCGGCGGGCCTCGGCGCGGGCGATCACGCGGCCCTCGAGGTGGGGGGCAAGGCCGCGAAGGACGGTTTCGACCTCTGGCAGTTCTGGCATTTTCTTCCCATTCGTCGCATGGTGCGCCGCGCGCATCCGCATTAACTGGGCGCGAAACAGGCGAACGGCAAGCATATGAACGATTCGAACCGCAAGGAAACCCATTTCGGCTTTCAGACCGTTGCCGAGGATGAAAAGGCCGGGCTGGTCCACGGCGTCTTTTCCCGCGTTGCCTCGCGCTACGACGTGATGAACGACGTGATGAGCGTGGGTATCCACCGCATCTGGAAGAACGCCATGATGGACTGGCTGGCCCCGCGCGACGGCCAGCACCTGCTGGACGTGGCGGGGGGGACGGGCGATATCGCCTTTCGTTTCCTGGACCGCGCGCCGGGTGCCCGCGTTACCGTCTGCGACATGACCGAATCGATGCTGATCGAAGGCCGCAAGCGGGCCGAGGCCGGGGCGCTGGCCGACCGGCTGGCATGGGTCACGGGCGATGCGATGGCGCTGCCCTTCGCCGATAACAGCTTTGACCGCTATACGATCAGCTTCGGCATCCGCAACGTCACCCGCATCCCCGACGCGCTGGCCGAGGCCTTCCGCGTCCTTCGCCCCGGTGGCCGCCTGATGGTGCTGGAGTTCAGCCACATGCCCGTTCCCGCGATGCAATGGCTTTACGACCGCTATTCCTTCAACGTCATCCCGGCGATGGGGCAGGTGGTGGCGGGGGATCGCGACAGCTATCAATACCTGGTCGAATCCATCCGCAAGTTTCCCGACCAGCAGACCTTTGCCGACATGATCCGCGACGCCGGATTCGGGCGCGCGCAATATCGCGACCTGTCGATGGGCATCGCCGCGCTGCATTCGGGCTGGAAGCTGTAACGATGCGCGGACCTCACAACATCTGGCGCCTGATCCGCACCGGCGCCACCTTCGAGCGCACCGGCGCGATGGGCGTCGCGCTGGATGCCGTCGAGGCGCCCCCACGCCTGCGCGCTGCCGCCCGCATCCTTGGCTGGCCGTTTCGCTGGCTGGGCTACAGGGGCGATCCGGCCCTGCCGCCGGTGACGCGCGCGATCACCGCGCTTGGGCCTGCCTATATCAAGTTCGGCCAGATCCTTTCGACCCGTCCCGACGTGGTCGGGGTCGATCTGGCCAACCAGTTGCGCATGTTGCAGGACCGCCTGCCGCCCTTTGCGCAGGAAGACGCCTGCCAGACCTTCCTGGCCGAGACGGGCCGCCCGGTCGAGGCCGTCTTTTCCGAGTTTTCCCAGCCTGTCGCCGCCGCTTCCATCGCGCAGGTCCATCGCGCGCGCCGCCTGGACAACGGGTGCGAGGTCGCCGTCAAGGTGCTGCGTCCCGGTATCGAATCGGCGTTCCGGCGCGACATCGACGCCTTCCACTTCGCCGCCTCGATGATCGAGGCGCTGTCGCCGTCCAGCCGCCGCCTGCGTCCGCGCGACGTGATCGCGCATTTCGAATCCGTGGTGATGGGCGAACTGGACCTGAGGCTGGAGGCCGCCTCGGCCTCGCAATATGCCGAGAATACCGCAGGCGACGCGGGCATGGCCGTCGCCGCCCCCGTCTGGGGCCTGACCGGGCGGCGCGTCCTGACCAGCGATTGGGCCGAGGGGCTGCCCCTGGGCGACGTGCCCGGCTTGCAGGCGGCGGGCCACGACACCGCTCGCCTTGGCAACCGTGTGCTGGAGTTGTTCCTGCTGCACGCCCTGCGCGACGGGTTCTTTCACGGCGACATGCATCAGGGCAACCTGAAGGTCGCGCAAAACGGCGATATCATCGTCTACGATTTCGGCATCATCGGCGAGATCGACGCCTATACCCGCCGCATCTATGCCGAGATCCTGATGGGCTTCATCAGCCGCGATTACGACCGCGTGGCGCGCGTGCATTTCGAGGCGGGCTATGTCCCCGCCGACCGCGACCGCGACGAATTCGCCCGCGCCCTGCGTGCGGTGGGCGAGCCGATCTTCGGCGCGGATGCCAGCCGGATCTCGATGGCGAACCTGCTGGCCTATCTGTTCGAGGTGACCGAGCGGTTCGGCATGCAGACCCGGACCGAGTTGATCCTGTTGCAGCGCACGATGGTCGTGGTCGAAGGCGTGGCGCGTTCGCTGAACCCGCAGATCAACATGTGGCAGGTCGCCCGCCCCATCGTGGAAAGCTACATCCGCGATACGCTGGGACCGCGCGCGATGCTGCGCGACGGGCTGCGCGTGGTGCAGGCGCTTGGCCGCTACGGCCCGCTGGTCCCCGACGCGATCGAGCGGGGCCTGGGCCGTTTCCTGCGCGACACCGACGAAAGCGGTCCCCCCCGCCGGTCACGGCGCGGGATGGCGGCCAGCTTTGCCGCCGGGGCGGGATTCGCCGCGCTGTTCATCGCGATCGGCGCATGGCTGGCCGGCTGAAAAACGCCCTTCTGCGACAGGTCGGGTCTTGAGTGGTTTCATGCTTTGTCTTAACGCTTCGTGAATGAAAATACTCTATCTTGGCGATGTGATGGGGCGGGCCGGACGGCGCGCGATTTCGGAAAGGCTGGCTGGGCTGAAGGCGCGGCTGCGCGTGGATTTCACCATCGTCAACGGTGAAAATGCCAGCGGCGGCATGGGGCTGACCGCCGCCCATGCCCGGCTGCTGCTGGACGCGGGGGCCGATTGCATCACGCTTGGCGACCATGCCTTCGACCAGAAGGACATGCTGTCCTTCATCGAGACCGAGCCGCGCATCATCCGCCCGCTGAACTTCGCCAAGGATGCGCCGGGGCGCGGGGCACGTGTCTTTACGGCAACACAGGGCCGCAAGGTGCTGGTGGCGCAGGTGCTGGGGCAGGTGTTCATGCGCAGGCCCTTCGACGACCCGTTTTCGGCCATCGACGCGGTGCTGCGCGCCCATCCGGCGGGTGGGCTGGTCCAGGCCGCCGTCGTCGACATCCATGCCGAGGCGACCAGCGAAAAGATGGCAGTCGGCCATTATTGCGATGGCCGCGCCAGCCTTGTCGTGGGCACCCATACCCATGTGCCGACCGCCGATCACCAGATCCTGCCGCGCGGGACCGCCTATCAGTCCGACGCGGGCATGTGCGGCGATTACGACAGCATCATCGGCATGGACAAGGCCGAGCCGATGCGGCGCTTCATCACGGGCATGTCGCGCGACCGCTTCACCCCTTCGGAAGGCGAGGCGACGCTGAGCGGGGTGCTGGTCACCACCGACGACCGCACCGGCCTTGCCAGGGACATCCAGCCGCTGCGGTTCGGCGGCAAACTTTCCCAGACGGATATTTCAACGGCGGGCCAAGGTGACGCGGCCCGCTGAGTTTTGTTTCAAGGCGCCACGGTTATCGGCGCATCGCGTTTTTTCCGGGAGGAAGCGGGCAGAATGTTCGGTATCGAACTGACCGGAACGGCGGCACCGATTGCCGCCCTGGCCATCATGGCCATCACCTTCGTCTTTTTCGTGCTGGAGAAATATCCGCCCGAAGTCGTCGCCATCATTGCCGCCGGGGCCATGCTGGTGCTGGGCCTGATGCCGCTGGACGGCGCGATGGATGCGCTGTCCAACCCCGCGCCCTGGACCATCGCCTTCATGTTCGTGATCATGGGCGGGCTGATGCGCACCGGGGCGCTGGAAATCATGTCCCAGCTCGTTTCCGCCCGCGCGGACATCCACCCGAGGGCGACCATCGCGGCGATGTTCGGCTTCATCATCGCGGTGGCCAGCATCATGAACAACACGCCGGTCGTGGCGGTGATGATCCCCATCGTCATCCAGGTTGCGATAAAAGCCGGGATCGCGCCGTCCAAGCTGTTGATGCCGCTCAGCTATTTCACGATCATGGGGGGGATGCTGTCGCTGATCGGGACCTCGACCAACCTGCTGGTGGACGGTGTCGTCCGCAATGTCGGGATGGAACCCTTCGGCATATTCGAGATCCTGCCCGTCGGCCTTGCCGTTCTGGCGGCAGGCGTCGCCTTTTTCGTCCTGATCGGCCACAAGCTGCTGCCCGAGCGCACGACGCTGAGCGGCGTCCTTGGCGGCAAGCGGTCGATGAAATATTTCACCGAGGTCGCCATTCCCGAAGGCAGCAGCCTGATCGGCACCCCGGTGCTTGAGGTTCCCCTGTTCAAGCGCGACGCCATCCGGGTGATCGACGTGCTGCGCGGCGACGCATCCCTGCGCCGCAACCTGGCCGAGGCGGTGCTGGAGCAGGGCGACCGCGTCGTGCTGCGCACCGAAATGAGCGACCTGCTGGAGATGCAGGGCAACAAGAACCTGCGCCCCGTGGACCGGCTCAGCTCGGTCGCGACGGAAACGGTCGAGGTGCTGATCTCGCCGGGTGCGCGGCTGGTCGGGCGGCGGCTTGGCGACATGCGCTTGCGCCGCCGCTATGGCGTCTATGTGCTGGCCGCCCATCGCCGCAACCAGAACATCGGGCGGCAGATGGACGATCTGGTCATCCATGTCGGCGATACGCTGCTGCTGGAAGGCACGCCCGAGGACATCGGGCGGCTTGCGGCTGACATGGACCTGGTGGACGTGTCGCGCCCGACCGAGCGGGCCTTTCGCCGCAAGAAGGCCCCCATTGCCGTGGCCGCGCTGCTGTCCGTGGTGGCGCTGGCCGCCTTTGGGGTCGCGCCGATCATGGTGCTGGCTTTTCTTGCCGTCGCCGTCCTGCTGCTGACCCGCTGCGTCGATGCCGAGGAAGCCTTCACCTATGTCGATGCGCGGCTGATGGCGATGATCTTTTCGATGCTGGCCATTGGCGAGGCGCTGGACCATACCGGCACCGTGCAACTGATCGTCGATTTCGTCGCGCCCCATTTGCAGGGGCTGCCGCCCGTGCTGACGCTGGTTTGCGTCTATTTCCTGGGATTGACGCTGACCGAGGTGCTGTCGAACAACGCCGTCGCCGTCATCCTGACCCCCATCGCCATCGCGCTGGCGGTGCAACTGGGCCACGATCCGCGCGCCTATTGCGTCGCGGTGATGTTCTCGGCCTCGGTCGCCTTCGCGACGCCGATCGGTTACCAGACGCATATGATGGTCTACGGGCCGGGGGGCTACAAGTTCAGCGATTTCATCCGTGTCGGCCTGCCGCTGGACATCGTGACCGGGCTGGCGGCCTGCCTTGCGATTCCGCTGTTCTTCCCGCTGTAACCGGCCCGCGCCATTTCCGGGCCTTGCGGCCGTTTGCACAACCGGCGAAACGCCGCGGGTCTTGCGCGTCCCACGTGGCGGACAGCCTGCCGAAAAGCCCCCGAATCCCGGTGCCGGCAGCTTGGGAAATTGTCGCAGGCGCGATCCGAAACATGCGAATCTCTGGCTGTATCATGCCCGATCGGGCAGGTTTTCCATAACGGGGGCCGCTGGAAACAGGTGCCGAAGGGGTATCCTGCCGTGTTTGCCCCGCATCTGACAAGCATCGGCTTGAAAACAGGATATCTTCGCCCGATCCAAGGCAGTTTTCCGATTCCAGGTCCGGGTCACCCTGTCGCGCCAGGTTTTTCAGCGGCCTTCAAGGCTGGCACCCGGAATGCTTCTGGCGCCTGTTCCGTTCTGCGGCGATGGTCAGGACCGTGCCAGTCCTTGCGCTGTCGTGGCGGGATGCCGAAAAACACGCCATGCCGGTTTGGAAAAGCCATGCCTGCCTTTGGGCAATTCGCCAAGGCGTCAGTGCCGAAATGCCCCGGAATTTCTGCGTATCCCCAACCCCAAAACCAGGGCGCGCCATCGTGGAAATGCCCTGATCGCTTTGGCAGGCCACATGCCTGCGGTTTGGCCGTCCGGCAAGGTTTCCGGCGGCTGCACTGAGGGCGAGTTGACACCACCCTGATTTCGGCATGCATGTTATCCATTTGAAATGAATGAGACAAGAGAAGCGCAATATGAGTTGATCCGCCCCTGTCTGCCTGTGCAGCGCGGCAAGGTACGGGTCTCCAACCTGACGATGATCAACGCGGTGCTCTTTGTGGCCGAGAATGGTTGCAGGTGGCGGGCGCTACCGCCACGGTTCGGCAATTGACACAGGATCTACACCCGCCTGCGCCGTCGGGCCGAGGCCGGCATGCTCGACCGGCTGTTTGCTGCCTTGCAGAAGCACCGGCTGATCCGGGTCCGGGTCGAATGCCTCGGTCTCGACAGCACCTCGGTCAAGGTTCACCCGGACGGCACGGGCGCGCGGAAAAAAAGGGCCTCAGGCCATCGGAAAATCTCGCGTCGGAGGGAACATCAAGGTTCATCTGGTAGCAAGCGGATGCCCGAACAGCCCTGACGTTCAGCCTTTCCGGCGGCCAGGCCCATGATGCACCCGAGGGACGCGCTCTGTCGGGGCTGGAAAAGGCCGCTCACCGGCCTTCCGATGCTGATGGACCGCGTCTATGAGGGCGAGGAAACACGCCAGCTTGTTCTGGGCCTGGGGTTTGACCCGGTCGTCCCGCCCAAAACGATCCGCAAGAAGCCGTGGGAATACGACCGCGACCTCTACAAGCGTCGCAACGAGGTGGAGCGGATGTTTCGCAGGCTGAAGGGCTTGCGCCGCATCTTCTCCCGTTTCGACAAACTCGCCATCATGTTCAGAGCTTTCCCGAGCTGCGGCCTCATCGTCGACATGATCAAGTGTTAACATCCCTTAGCTGTCCGCTGACAAAATCCGCGGAGCGAAGAGACTGGGCGGAAATCGGGGGAAATCCGCCTTCGGCAGGGAAACCCCCTTTTGGGGCCGATGTTCACCGCATCCAGAATGATTGCCGCGATGACCTCCTCTTGAAACGCTTTTTCAGCAGCCGGTTAGCTGTCCGCCAAGCCGTCCCCGCCGGTGAAGCCCTGCCTGACGGCAGCCTCGGCCTGCGCGGCAAGGGTCTTGCGGTTCTGCCCGGCGACCGGAATGGGCGGATGCAGCGTCACCGTGACGCTGCCTTGCGGATGTTGCGCCAGAACGGCCAGCAGATGCGGCCCCAGTTCCATCCGGCCCCACCAGCCATAAAAGCGCGGATCCTGCCCCGCAGGTGCGACATAGCGCGCGGTCATCGGCTGAACCGCCAGTTCCGCAGGCAGCGCCGGGTCCAGAAAACCCTGAAACAGCGTGGGCTTGAAGGGCAGGATGCGCTGCCCGTCGCTGCTGGTGCCCTCGGGGAAGAACAGCAGCCGGTGCCCGGCACGGGTGCGGGTGGCGAATTCCTCGGCCTGCTGGCGGGCGAAGCGGGGGTCGCGCGCGACGAAATGGGTATCGGTCACGCGGGTCAGGATATTGATGCCAGGCCAGCCCGCCACCTCGGCCTTCGAGACGAAAAACACGGGCAGCGCGGCATTCATCACGAAGATGTCAAGCCAGGTCGAGTGGTTCGCCACAACCGCACCGGCCCCCCGGATCGGCGTTCCGACGCGGTGCCAGCGGATACCCAGAATCGCCAGCACCAACCGACAGACCATCTGGACCCAGGGGCCGGTGACAGGGCGGCGCGGTCCGGCGATCGCCTTTTCGATCAGGCGCATGGGCAGGATCAGCAGGACGCCCAGAAGCAGGACGGTGATGATCGCCCCGCCGCGCAGCACGGCCCGAAGCCAGCCCGCAGGTCCCAAGGGGGGCGGCAGCGGTTGATCCTCGCCTTGCCAGGTCGCGGTCGAGGGGCGGCCGGTCCCGCTCATGCCTGCTGCCTGCGCTCCTCGTAATAGCTGCGGTGCCTGGCCGACATATTGGCGGTGTCGATCATGATCAGCACGTCGGTGGTGTTGAAGTCGCGATCCAGAAATGCCCCGTCGCCAATCGTGCAGCCAAGCCGCAGATAGGCCTTGATCAAGGGCGGCATGGCGCGCATCGCCTCGCGCCGGTCAAGCTGGTCGGCAGGCAGCAGGTCCATGCGCTGATAACCATCATTGCGGGCACGGGGGCGCACGGCCGGGGGCGCCAGGTGGTGATGGTGCAACCAGGACAGGGGCTGCGCCATCGCCGCCGCATCGGTGCCGTGAAAGGACGCGACTCCGAAAAGGATCTCGGCCCCCGTCGTCAGGATGTATTCGGCAAGCCCGTTCCACAACAGAAAAACGCCCGGGCCGCCGCGATATTCGGGCGCCAGGCAGGACCGGCCAAGCTCCAGCAGCTTGCGGCCGGATTGGCGCAGGGGGGTCAGGTCGTATTCGCCCTCAGTGTAGAAATGCCCCGCCTTTTCTGCCCGGTCCTGCGGCAAGAGGCGATAGACCCCGACGATCTGGTCGTCTGGCGGACGCTGCTTGTCGATCAGCAGAAGGTGGTCCGAAATGTCATCGAAACTGTCGCGCTCAAGCCGGTTGGCATGGTCGACCATGACGCCGTCACCGCCCAACTCCTCGACGAAAACGCGATAGCGCAGGCGTTGCGCCGCTTGCAGATCGCTTTCCGAAGATGCGATGCGGGTGGTGAAATAAGGGTTCTCGGCTGTCATCAAGGGGCCGGCTGACGGTTTCTGATGCTGTCCATATTGTGCCGCAGGCCGCTTGGCAACCGGGCGATGAGCGTTGCGCGCATGGGCGTGATCTGGTGGGGCTGCCGCATCTGCTGTCAAGGGATCTTCTTTCTGGTGGGGTTGCTAAAAAGAAAATTGACTTCACTTATGGTTGTTATATGTTCGTTTACCGTAAGCCTTAAGCATTCATACTATCAGGATAAACGCAGCATGCTTGCCCGAAACGACCAACTCGTCGGCATGCGTGAAGCGGGGTCGCCAACCTGTCGGCCATCCGCGTTTGTGTCTGTTCCTTATGCCGGTGCCAGATGATGGGGCGATACATCCGGCGCAGCAGTTCTTGCTCATGGTGCCGATCCGTGTGGAATGATTGATCTTGGGTTGAAAATTAATGAAAGATGCGACGATTTTAGAGGCGGGCGGACGTCCCTTTGGCCATTTCCCGCCATCCGACCAACTGGCCGCATTGATCGCATCGCGCTTGTGCCATGATCTCATCTCTCCTATCGGGGCGATCGGGAATGGGTTGGAGTTGTTGCACTTCTCGCCCCAAGTGCAGAAGATCGCGCATTCCCCCGAGGTGCAATTGATCGCCGACAGCGTTGCGGCGGCGCGCAGTCGGATCAACTGGTTCCGCGTGGCCTTCGGCCAGGCTACCCCAAAGCAGAACCTTGCAGCCGCCGCATTCAAGGAACTGTTGGACGACGCGGATTGCAATGGCCGCATGCGTATCCGCTGCGAACTCGAAAGCGATCTGCCCAGAATCGAAGCGCGGCTGATCCTGCTTTCTCTCATGTGTCTGGAAAGCGCCATGCCCTGGGGTGGACGGGTCCTGGTGTGCCGCAGCGAAAATCGCTGGCGACTGGTTGCCGAGGCAGAGCGGATCAAGCATGACACCATTCTCTGGGGCTGGCTTGACCATGATGCTGTCCCGCGATTACCCATGCCGGCACCGTCGGATATCCATTTTGCGCTGCTGGCAACCTGCCTGCGCAATCTGGATTGCAAGCTGCATTGGGAACTGGGCGAAACCGGCGGCGAGATCAGCTTTTGCAACTTGCATGTGCCGCCGACAGATTCTTCGATCCGCTGATCGTTGAGCAGATGGGATACGGTCATATAGGCTCTCCCAGCAGCTTTTCGCTTGCCCAGGGTCGCGCTTGCTGCGTCATCGGACGACGAATTCTGCATGTAACGCCCCCGCAGCATGGATCGTCTGCAGGATGTCGATCAGATCACGGGGCTTGACGCCCAGGGCATTGAGACCCGCGACCACATCGGACAATGAGGTTTCACCTTGCAGTTCCGCAAATCCGATTCCGGGCTCTTCCGTGATTTCCGCCTGGGTGCGTGGAACGGTGACGGTCTCACCCAGGGAAAAAGGATTCGGCTGCGAAACTACAGGCGTTTCGCGCACCCGGATGGTCAAATTGCCCTGGGACACGGCCACCCGCGAAACGCGCACATCGTCGCCCATCACGATCGTTCCTGATTTGTGGTCCACCACCACGCGCGCGATCGCTTCGGGCCGGACCTGTATATTCTCGATCCTGCCGACGACACGGGCGGGGTTCACGTTGCCCAGAACGGTTGAATTGATCGATACTGTTCCCGAGTCCAGCAGTTCGGCAATATTGACCCCGAAGTCATTGTTGATTGCGGCTTCAATCCGTGCAGCAGTTGTAAAATCAGGGTTTCTAAGTGCTATGCGCAATGTTGTCATCGAGGCGAACTCGAAATTCACCTCTCGCTCGACCCTTGCACCGGCAGGAATTGATCCGGTGGTCGGAACGCCCAGCACGACCCGGGCCGCCTCGCCCGTTGCTTCGGCCCCTGCGGAAAGGATTGCACCTTGCGCAACTGCATAAATTTCGCCATCCGCGGCATTAAGCGGTGTCATGACCAAGGTGCCGCCCAAAAGGCTTTTGGCGTCGCCGATCGCTGCGACACTGACGTCGATCTGAGAACCTGCGCGTGCGAATGGCGGTAGGGTTGCCGTCACGATCACGGCGGCGACGTTCTTGGGCCTGAACGGGTCGTCGGTGACATTGACGCCCAATCGTTCCAGCAGTCCCGCCATGATTTCTTCGGTGAAAGGTGAATTGCGGATACTGTCGCCAGAGCCGTTAAGTCCGACGACAAGGCCGTAACCCACCAGATCGTTTCCCCGAACACCGTCAAACGTTGCGATATCCTTGATTCTGACCGGCGCGGAAATCGCGAGACTTGGGAGGATCAACAAAAACAGACAGAGGACGAACCTGTTCATCGCAGGTAATCCGTCAGCTTCAGTGACGAAATTCTTTCGGTGATGACGTAAATGTTCTGAAGATCCGCCACGGCCTCTTTCAACGCTGTCGCGGTTTCGTAGGGATCGGCGCCGATCAGATTGCTGCGCGCGGTTTGCAAGGCCGCGCTTTCAGATTCGTTGCGGACCTTCGCCCGTGCGGTTGCCTGTTCTTGCATGCCGACATGGGCGCGCAGATCGGTCAGAAGGCTTGCCGCTGTCGTTAGTCGGGTTCCGGAGATCTCCATCAGATCTCGCAACTCAGTGGTGGGGATGCTGTCGCGCCTGTCCCAGGCAAGGGCACCCAGTATCAGACCTTTCAGGGTTTCGCGGATTTCGGGGGCGGCGGCGGTCAAATCCGTGCCGATACTTGTCGATCTGTCGATGGGGATCGGCGCACGACCGTTGTCTGACCCCGTATAGGTATGGTCCAGGAAACCGCCTGCGCCGGCGACCGCATCGAACCATTGATCAACCGCTGTGACGATGTCGCCGACCGTTGTCGCCCCGCTGATAGCGGCCTGTATCTGGGACAACATCTGATCCGCGGAAACCAGCGGAGCAGCATCGGTCTGCTGCCCGGAAAACAGAAAGCGCCCCCCTACGGAGCCATTCAGCATATTGACAACGACTTCAAGGTCATCGGCTGCTTGCGAGGCGTGGATCAACAAGGAATTATGGGACCCCGTGCCTGATCCGGCAAGGATCGACGGTCCGTCGAATGCCACGATATCGTGAATGGCGGTAAGGGTCGATTGCATGTTCGTCAATTCGGTAGTGGACTGATGAATGTTCATCATGAAGGTTTTCAGTGCTTCGATCCGTCCTTCGATCTGATTGACTTGGGAAAGATCGCCGCCGTTTGCCTTGGCGATGTCCGATTTGACGCCGGTTGTTACCTCGCCTACCAGGGTATCAATCCGGCTTTTGATATTGTAATTTGCCAATCTTAGCTGAAAGGAACGGGACAAATCACCGATGGATGAAAAATTGCTCATGATAACCTCAGGAGTTGATCCAGCATATCGTTTGCGGCCTGAATAACCTTGGCGTTTGCAGCATAGGCCTTTTCAAGCTGGATGAGTTGCTCGATTTCTTGATCGCTGTCCACGCCATGTGCAGCAAGCATCATTTCGATACCTTCGGAATAGGATTTGCTTTTTTGTGCTCCTGCTTCGGATTTCAGCCGATCATTGGCGGCAAAGGTCAGGATCTCCGATGCGAAAGTCGTGGCAGAGTGGTTGGTCACACCGGTCCGGGGGATCATCGCGCTGTCACGGCGGGCCAGCGCGTCGCGAATATTGTTCAATATCGTCCCGTCGGCGACGTTTTGAGACGATAGTCCGTAAAGACCATCACGGATGCGCGACAAGATGCCGCCATTCTCGGGGTCAAGTGCCGCGTTGACTTCAATCCGGTTTGCAAAGCCAGTCAGGTCGACGTTCGACAATGTGGATTGCCGATCCGTGAATAGGCCGGGCATGCCGGTCCCGATCGTCGGATCGACGGTGTCGGTCGCCACCCGGCGATAGAGATCAGCGGCATAGGTGTCGATGGTGGACTGATAGCCGGGCGCCAGATTGTCGCGGATGTCGAAAGCGGCCTCGAGACTGCCGCCCCGGAAGAGCGACATCTGGTTTCCACTGAGTGCCATGCCGTCGAAGGTGATGCCACCAAGCTGACCATGCTGGAAAGACATTTGCGGCGTGATGACTGGCGTCGCGGAAAACTCGATCTTTGCCGGTGTCGTCCCATCAAGCAGGGTTGCCCCCCCTTTCGTGAAGAGGGCGATCTGGCCATTGGCGCGGGGCACCTCTTGAATCGCGACGATATCGGAAATGCCCGCGATCATGTTTTGGCGCGCATCCTCAAGACCGGCGCTGTCTTGGCCCTTGGACCTTGCGACCGTGATCATGCGGTTGAGGCGCGCGATTTCGGAAAGCGATGTGTTGAGGCGATCGATATCCTTGGCAATTCGCTGATCGGCTTCGCTGCGCGATGCCTGGATCGTATCTGCGATTGCCCGGATCTTCTGGGTCAGGGCCTGGGCGCCGTCCAGGACGCCTTGCAGGCGTGGGCCGCTTTCCGGGGTGGCCGCTGCGATCGTCAGCGCATTCTCGAAATCGTTGAACATGCCCAGCAGCGAATCGGGCTGATTGGCGGATCCTACCGCCTGTTCGATCCGGCTGTGGAAATCATGCGTCAGCAGGGCCTTGCCCAGGTCGGCCTGCGCGAGGCGGGAATCGGCGAGGATCGCGACGGGCACCCGCCGGATTACCCCGTCGACATGGACACCGCCCCCGAACGTGCGCGCGGATAGTGAAACTTCGCGTGCGCCATAGCCGGGGGTCGAGGCGTTGGCGAGATTGGACGCCACGATCTCGGTTCCGCGCGAAACCGCGGTCAGGCCGGAAACGGCGTTTGAAATGGCTGAGGAGAGGCTCATCTGTTCGGACCCTTCGGTTGATGCCGACTCACCGTTTGAGGTGGGTCGTTTCCTGGAACATTTCGTCCACGGTCTGGATGACCTTGGCGTTGGACGAATAGGCGCGTTGCGTCTGGATCAGGTCGGTCAGTTCGGCGGCGATGTCGGTTGTCGACCCCTCGCGCGTGTAGCCTGCCACGGCACCGGTCGGGCCGTCGCCCGCATCCCACAGGAAGAACGATCCCGAATGGGGCGAGACCTGGTAGGTCTGGTTGTTCAGTGCCGACAGGCCATTCGGATTGGGCACGTCCACCAGCGGGATCTGATAGATCGTGCGGGTAAAGCCGGTGTCGTAGGTTGCGCGGATATATCCGTATTCGTCGACCTCGACCCCCGTCAGGTTGCCGACCGGAGAGCCGTCCTTGGTGATATTGGTCGGTGCGAAATCGTCGCTGAGTTGGGTCAACCCGTTCGGATCGCCAAGCCGCCCGATGTTGACCGTGATCGGGCCGCCGGCGACCTGCAACGACAGCCCGCCCGTCGCCGGATCGTAGCCGCCGCCGGAAAGCGCGGTTACCGAGGCCAGCGTTCCGCCCGAGGTCTGCGTGTCGTCGAAGACCAGCGTATATTCCCCGATGATGTTGTTGGCCGGGTCCGAGGCCGAATCGCGGATCACCATGTTCCAGGTGTTCGACATCCCGCTGCCCGCGGCGACCTGCGGGGTAAAGGTGATGTCCAGCGATTCCGAAGTGCCGAGGTTGCCGAAATATTCCACCTTCAGCGGCCAGGTCGTGCCCGGCGCGCCTGCCTGCGTATCGGTCGCGGGCAGGTTCACGCCCAGGGACATGTTCTTGGTCGGATCGGCAGAGGTCTGGTTGGGGTTGATCACGATCGGTTGCAGTCCGACGGTGGTATCGCGTGCCATGACCGGGATCGAGCCATCCGCATTCGCGGGCCAGCCCATCAGCACCAGCCCCGATTCGGTCTTCAGCACCCCATCCGCATCGGTCCTGAAGGACCCCGTCGTCGTCATCAGCAGGGGCCGGTCGTCCCGCCCCATCGAGGGCATGTGAACCGAGTTCATCACCGGCAGCATTCCGCGCCCCGAAACCGCGATATCCATCGGGTGCGATGTGCCCACCAGCGGGCCTTTCTGGTCGATCAGGCGCTGGGTGCTGGCGCGCACGCCACCGGCGGAATAGGTGCCTGCCCCCCGTGTCTGGCGGATGACCATCGATTCGAATTCGGTGTCCACCCGCTTGTAGCCGTAGGTGCTCGAGTTCGAGATATTGTCCGAAATGCCGGCGAGGCGTGTCGAATTGGCGGCAAGACCCGCCACGCTTGCATTCATTGCCGAGGACATGGACATGATTGATTGACCTTTCGCATCTGTCTTTTGTTCGAGGATGTGGCAAGGGCGTTAACATCCGCCTAACGGCGGCGGATTTTTCGCCGCTATCTAAGTAAAATCACCTCTATCCGGTTGTTGTTGGGGTCCATCGGATTGACCGAGCGGTTGCGGCGGTCGGCATGGCTGACCACGCGCTGGATGCGCCTTTCGTCGAAGCCCGCCTCTTGCAGCAGGTTGCGGACGGTGTGGGCGCGGGCGTCGGACAAGGCCCAGACGGGCGACTGGACCAGCATTTCGGGATAGGCGCGGACATGGCCGTTGATCGCGATATCGTTGCGCACCCGTCCCAGAACCCGTGCCAGGATCGCCCCAAGTTCGCGCATGGCCGCCGTCGGTTGGGCCGAATCGCCGTCGAAAAGCGGGTCCGAGGTCAGGTCGGTCAGTTCGATCACCAGCCCTTCGTCGGTCATGCGGGTGACGACATGGCGCAGCAGGTTGGTCATCTGCATCGATTCCGCGCCGCTGCCGGTCAACTGGTCCTGAATGTGCCGCGCCATCTGGTCGAAGCCCGATTCGGCCCCCTCGCGCGCCTGGGCAAGGCGCTGGTCCAGCGATGCGCCCATGCCCCGGCCACCGTCATCGGGGGATTCCGCGTCCTGCCCGCCGAACCCGCCTTCGGTTCCGCCGGCCGGTGTCTGTATCACGGTCGGATTGAAATATTCGGCCAGGCCCTTGCGCTGCTTTTCGGTGGTCGCGTTCAGCAGCCACATCAGCAGGAAGAACGCCATCATCGCGGTCATGAAATCGGCATAGGCGACCTTCCACGCGCCGCCGTGATGCCCCCCGTCCTGGCCCGAGGATATCCGTTTGACGATGATGGGCGAATTGCCCTTGCGCGATGGCATGCGGGACCCTTTTCCACTGTGCTGCTGAACCGAAGCTTTACGACCAGGCGGCAAACATCCAGTTAACGGATAAAATGCCATCTATTTTCCCCGGCCAGACAGGCGGTATCGGACCAGTTCGCGGCTTGGCGAAATGCCGCGCCGCGTCTATCTTGCGTGGATGGACAGGCAGGGCGTGACATATGATCTTCGGACGGGCAGGGGGCTGATCGCCTGTCCGCGCTGCGACGCGCTGCATGTCGAGGAGGAGCTGGAGGACGGCGAAACCGCCCGCTGCATCCGCTGCAACGGCATCCTTGCGCGTCCGCGCGCGGGGGCGTTTTCGCGGATCATCGCGTTGTCCTTCACCTCGCTGGTGCTGATCTTCGCGGCGGTGTTCTTTCCGTTCCTGGAAATCTCGCGCATGGGGTTCGGCAATGCGACCTCGCTTTTCGGGGTGGCGCTGGCGTTTTCGCATGGCTGGCTGATGCCGCTGACGGTGGCGATGCTGACGCTGATCGTGGCGGTTCCCGCCTTGCGCGCGGGGCTGCTGGTCTACACGCTGATGCCGCTGACCGGCGGACGCCCGCCCTGGCGCCATGCGGTCCCGGCCTTTCGCCTGTCCGAGGCGCTGCGGCCCTGGTCCATGGCCGAGATCTTCATCATCGGAACCGCCGTTGCGCTGGTCAAGGTCGCGGGGCTGGCGAGCGTCAGCCTCGGCCCCGCCTTCTGGGCGTTTTGCGGGCTGATCCTGGTCAACGCGGCCTCGTTCGCCTTTACCAGCGCCACGACCATCTGGGACGCGATCGAGGACGGCGGGCTGAAGACCGACGGCCGCGAAATGACCCCCGACACGGTGCCACGGGGGCAGACATGAAGCCCGCCGCCGACGATGCCGCCGCGCCGATCATGACCGCCCATCGCGCGCGGCTGATCGGCTGCCGGGGCTGCGGCCGCGTCTGGCCCGAATCGCAAGAGCTGTGCAACCGCTGCGGGACGCAACTGGTGCCGCCCGATCGCCGCTGCCTGCAAGCGGTATGGGCGTGGATGGCGGCGGGGATCATTTTCTACATCCCGGCCAACCTGTTTCCGATGCTGCGCACGGAAACCTTCGCCGGATTGCAGGGCAACAGCAACGCCACCATCGTCGGCGGCGTGATCGAGCTGGTGCGCTATGGCAACTGGGGTGTTGCGCTGATCGTCTTCGCCGCCTCGGTCGTGGTGCCCATCGGCAAGTTCGTGGCGATCACCTGGCTGGCGCTGGCCGCCGGGCGTCCCGCCACGGTCGCAAGCGCGCATCGCCGCCTGCATGTCTTCGAGGTGGTCGAGTTCATCGGGCGCTGGTCCATGATCGATGTTTTCGTCGTGGCGATCCTGTCGGCGCTGGTGCAACTGGGTTTCGTGGCCTCGATCCACCCCGGCCCGGCGGCGGCCAGCTTTGCCTTGTCTGTTGCCTTTACCATGCTTTCCGCGCAAAGTTTCGACCCGCGACTGATCTGGCGCGGGTTGCCGTTGCGCAACCGCCGGGACCTTTGACTGATTTTGCATGACCGATAACGATTCCGACCTGAAACCCGCCAGCCCGGTGCGCAAGACCGCGGCCCGCGCCGCCCGCGCGGGGATCTCGGTCATCTGGCTGGTGCCGATCGTGGCGCTGATCGTTACGCTTGGGCTGGCGTGGAACGCCTACAGCGGCCGCGGCACCCTGATCAGCGTCGAGTTTTCGGATGCGACCGGCATCATCCCCGGCGAAACCGCCCTGAAATTCCGCGAGATCACGGTGGGCGGCGTCGAATCGGTGCGCTTTACCTCGGACCTGTCGCGGGTCGTGGTGAATATCCGCGTCGACCGCGACGTGGCCGAATATATCGATTCGGATGCCGAGTTCTGGATCGTGCGCCCGCAGGTTTCGGCGCAGGGGATCCAGCGGCTGGACACGGTGCTGACCGGCGCCTTCATCGAAGGTTTCTGGGACAATGAGGTGGGCGAGACGCAGCGCAATTTCACCGGGCTGGACCGGATGCCGCTGACGCGCGTGGGCCAGTTGGGGACGTGGATCGTGCTGTCCTCGGACAATGCCAAGGGGCTGACCGAGGGCGCGCCGGTGACCTTTCGCGGCGTGCAGGTCGGCACGATGCAGAACCTGCGCCTTGGCCGGGACGACGAATCCGTGCTGGCCGACGCCTTTATCAACGCGCCCCATGACCAGCGGCTGACCACGGCCACGGTTTTCTGGGACATTTCAGGCTTTTCGGTCTCGCTTGGCCCGACGGGGGTGGCGGTGAACGTCAGCTCGGTCGCCTCGCTTCTGCAAGGCGGGATCGAGTTCGCGACCCTGACCAGCGGCGGCCAGCGCGTTCCGCAGGGCCATGTCTTTCCCCTGCACCCCGATGAGGCCAGCGCCCGCGCCTCGGTCTTCATCGACGAGGAAACGCTGGTGCGCCTGTCGGTGCAGCTTGAGGGCAACATCACCGGGTTGGAGGTCGGGGCCGAGGTGCGCTACCGGGGCCTGACCGTCGGGCGGGTCACCGAACTGTCGGTTCGGGTCGATCCCGACGCCAATGACGGCGCGGGCGCGGTCTATCAGCAGTTGACGGTTGCGCTGACGCCCTCGCGCCTTGGGTTGCCGGCGGAAACGACGCCCGACGAAACGCTGGACTACCTGGCCCGGCGTGTCGAAAACGGGCTGCGCGCGCAGGTTGCCGGTGCGGGTTTCTTCGGCATCTCGCTTGTCATTGACCTGATCGAGATCGAGGATGCCGATCCCGCGGAACTGGACCGGCAGGCGCGGCCCCATCCGCTGCTGCCCTCGGTTCCCGGCGAGGTGTCGGGCATCGCGGATACGGCGCAGGGGGTTCTGGCGCGCGTCAACGACATGCCCATAGAAGAGGTGATGCGCGCCGCCACCGACATGATGAACAGCATCACCGCCATCGCCGCGAACGAAGACACCCGTGCCGTTCCCGCATCCCTGCGCGTGGCCATCGACGAGATTCAGGGCGCCGCCGGGGAATTGCGCGCCGCCACCGCCGAATTGCGCGCGGGCGGGGCCATCGGGCAGATGCGCGGGTTTGTCGATGAGGCGACGCTGGCCGCCGAATCCGTGCGCATCGCCGCCGACGACGTGCCCGACATGGTGGACAGGATCGAGGCCGCCGTCGATTCCTTCGACGAGTTCGACTTTCCCGGCATCAGCGAAAAGGTCAGCGCCATCCTTGGCGACCTGCGCACCATGCTGGGCAGCGAGGATGCCGAGCAACTGCCCCGCAACCTGTCGGAAACGCTGCAAGCCGCCTCGGGGCTGCTCAACGACCTGCGCGACGGCAATGCGGCGGGCAGCCTGAACGAGGCGCTGGTTTCCGCCCGTGTCGCGGCGGATCGCATCGCCGCCTCGACCGAGCGGATGCCCGAGGTGACCCGGCGGATCGAGGCCCTGCTGGCGCGCGCCGACACCGTGATCGCGGCCTATGGCAACCGTTCGGATTTCAACAACGAAGCCATTGGTATGATGCGTGAAATGCGCCGCGCCGCCAATGCCTTCGGCAGCCTTGCGCGCCTGATCGAACGCAATCCCCGCGCCTTCATCCTTGGACGGTAAGCCGATGATACGCCATTTCCTGATCGCCCTTTCGACCCTTGCACTGCTGGCGGGATGTTCGAATCCGATGAAGACGGGGCGCTACCTGATCGACCCGCCCGCGACGGGCGAACGTGTGCCCGACCGCCTCGGCACGGTGGAACTGCGCGAGGTATCGCTGCCCGAATATGCTTCGGGCGACGAAATCGCATGGCAGACCGGCGACGGGGCGGTGCGGCTGGATTCGCGGCGGCTGTGGGCCGACAATCCGCAGCGCGGCTTTACCATGACGCTGGCGCGGGCGATTTCCGATATTTCTGGCGCGACTGTCATCGCCGAGCCCTGGCCGCTGGCCGAACCGCCCCGCCGCAGGCTTGAGGTGCGGGTGGAGCGCGCGCTGGCGCAGGCGGGCGGGACCTATCGCCTTTCGGGGCGCTATTTCCTGTCCGAGGACCGCGCGGGCGGGACGAACCACGCGCGCAGCTTCGACATCCAGGTGCCGCTGCCCTCGGATGACGCGGGGGTGATCGCGCAGGCCCAATCGGCGGCCATCGCCGCGCTGGCGCGCCAGATCGCGGTGCTTGGCGGGCCGGGCGCGGCGATCCGCACCAGCGCCACCCGGCCCGAGCCGCTTTTCGCGGATTCGCTGGCCTTCGACGGGTTCTGAGCGGCTCAGCCGGATTCGAAGCTGCCGAATTTCCCGGCGGCAAAGACCAGCGGATGGTCGTCCGGCCCCCCGGTCGTGACGCGCAGGACCTGCCCGATCAGCACGGAGTGATCGCCCGCCGCATGGCAGGCATAGCGCGCGCAGTCGAACCGCGCGGCGGTGCCGGGGATGACCGGCACGCCCTCGGGGGTGATGTCGGTGGCCAGCCCCTCGAACCCCGCGCCGCCACGGGTGAAGCGCAGGCAGACGTCCAGTTGCTCGACCCCCAGGATATGCGCCGACCAGCCTTGCGCCTGCGCGAAGATGTCATGCCTGCTGGACGCGCGGGCGGGGCACCACATGATCAGCGGCGGCTCCAGCGAGACGCTGGCAAAGCTGTTGACCGTCATCCCCACCGGCCCGCCCGGTCCCTGCGCGGTGATGACCGTCACCCCCGTCGCGAAACGGCCAAGCGCGTCGCGCAATTGCCGCCCCTGCGCGGTCGAGGGCTGGAAGGTGATCGCATCGGCCAGCCTGTCAAGCGTGACATCGGGCAGTTTCGGCAGGTTCGTCTTGTCGTTCGTCATTGCGTTTCCGTCGTCTGGCCGGGTTGAGATTGGGGCTGACCGGCCATCCGGGCCATGATCTGCCCATGCAGCCGGGGCGGGGCGACGATCAGCCCGTCCAGCCGTGGCTGCGCCGCGTTGAAGCGCATCGCCTGACCCATGCGGTCGGTGGCCTGCGCGCCCGCGCGCTCTGCGATCAGGCTGCCCGCCGCCACGTCCCATTCCCAGGTGCTGCGCCAGGACAGGGCGGCGTTGAAACGCCCCTCGGCCACCAGGCACAGCCGCCACGCCAGTGAGGTGCGGAACTGCCGCCGCAGCCCATCGCATCCCGTGCGCCAGTGATCGGGGGCGAAGGTGGGCTTGCTGGCCAGCGCGGTGGCGCCGTCGAAGTCGTGTTCGCGCGCGCGGATCGGCTGGCCGTTCAGCGTGGCGGGGCCGTCCGCTTGCGCCAGATAGGTCAGGCCAAGCGCGGGCAGATGGACCGCGCCCGCCACGGCCCGTCCGCCCTCGACGATGGCGATGGACTGGGCGAAACCCTGCTGGCCGTCCAGAAAGGCGCGGGTGCCGTCGATCGGATCGACGACGAACAGCCGCCCCGGACCCAGGCGGGTGGGGCTGTCGGGGCTTTCCTCGGACAGCCAGCCGTAATCGCCGCGTGCCCCGCGCAGGGTGTCCTCGAGGTAGGCGTTGACGGCCAAGTCGGCCTCGCTGACCGGGCCAGCCGCGCCGCCCTTGTCCCATGCGCGCGGGTCCTTGCGCCAGTAGCGCATGGCGATGCGCCCGCCCTCCTCGGCGGCGCGGGCAAGCAGTTGCAGGTCGGTTTCATGCGCCGGCAAGGGTCATTCCCCGGACAAGCAGGCTTGGAACGCAGTGCCCGCGCCATTGCGGCAGGTCGTCGGCGGCGGTCAGGGACATCAGCATCTCGCGC
Organism: uncultured Paracoccus sp.; assembly: GCF_945915435.1. Classification (GTDB taxonomy): domain Bacteria; phylum Pseudomonadota; class Alphaproteobacteria; order Rhodobacterales; family Rhodobacteraceae; genus Paracoccus. Next base: position 119,388 of record NZ_CAMEFG010000003.1, read on the forward strand.
AGGTTGCCCGCGATGGTGCATTCGTTGACGGGATAGGCGATCTCTCCGCTCTCGACCCAGAAGCCCGCGGCGCCGCGCGAATAATCGCCTGTGTTCTGGTTCACCGACGATCCCAGCATCGATGTCACGACCAGCCCGCGCCCCATATCGCGCAGCAGATCCGCGGGCGAGGCGGTGCCGGGCGTCAGGCGGATGTTCGTGATCCCCGGCGCGGGCGGGCTGGCGGCGCCGCGCATCGCGCTGGCGGTCGAGGTCATCCCCAGCTTGCGCGCGGTGGTCAGGTCCAGCGTCCAGCCCGTCAGCACGCCGTCGGCCACGATGTCGCGCCGGACTGTGGGCAGCCCCTCGCCGTCGAAGGGGCGCGAGCCGGGCATCCGCCGCAGCAACGGGTTTTCGTGCAGGTCCAGCCCCCTGGGCAGCACCTGCTGGCCAAGCGCGTCGCGCAGCCAACTGTTGCCCCGCGCGATGGCGGTGCCGTTGACGGCGGCCAGCAAATGGCCGATCAGCCCCGCCGCCACGCGCTGATCGTAGAGGATCGGAAAGCTGCCGGTGGGCGGTTTGCGCGCGCCCGCGCGGGCTGCGGTGCGGCTACCCGCCTCGCGCCCGATCTGGGCGGGGTCGGGCAGGTCGCTGCGGAAGACGCGCGATTCCGAGGCCCAGTCACGTTCCATCCCCAGCCCCTCGCCGGTGATGGCGATGGTCGAAATCGCATGGCTGCTGCGCCGCAGCCCCCCCGAGAAACCGTTCGAGCTGCGCAACCACATGCGGCGTTCGGCGTGGCTGGCGCTTGCGGCCTCGACGCGCGAGATGCCTGCGACCGACAGCGCCCCCGCTTCGGCCGCCAGCGCCATGTCGCGCAATTCGTCGGGCGAGGGTGGGGCCGCATCGTCGAACAGTTCCAGCCGCCCGGCATCGGTATCCCGCGCAAGCTGATCGGGTTCGGCAAGGCCGAGATCGTCGTCCACAGGCGCCTCGCGCGCCATCGCGACGGCACGGGCGGCCATTTCCGCAAGGGTCCGGTCCGACTGGTCCGAGGCCGAGACGCAGGCCTGCCGCCCCCCGATCAACACGCGCAGCCCGATATCCACGCCATCCGCGCGCTCGGCATGTTCCAACTGCCCGGCGCGCACGTCGATCGAGACCGCCGCGCCCGAGACGGCCAGCGCATCGGCTTGATCCGCGCCCGCGCGCAGCGCCTGATCCAGAAGTTTCCCCGTCAGTTCCCGCAGGGTTTCAGCGCCGTTCATCATCACCTCATACGAAAAGGGGCCGGGACGAAGCCCGGCCCCTGTCATCGGACCTTGACTGTCTGGTCGGCAGTCTTACTGCACCTGCTGGCCGTTCGCAAAGACGGAACCGTCCTCACGCATCTCGATTTCCGTGGTGCGGGTGCCGGGGTTGGACGGATCCTCGCGGCCGAAGGCGCCGATCATGGCGTTGGCGGCCATCACCTGCTCGGGCGGCAGCAGGCCCATCTGGGCCAGTTTCTGCACCAGTTCGGCAACGCCCGAATAACGCAGGTTCAGGTTGCCGACGGGCTGGTCCATGTCGAATTCCTCGGAAGGACGCAGATCGCCGCTGGCCTCGACATTGGCGCCGACGGCCTTGATGGCAAGCTGGTTCAGCGTCAGTTCGATCAGGTCGAAGGGCTGGTCGTCGATGCCCTGATTCAGCTCGCCCGGCGTGGCGTTTTCGGTCGCGGCGGCCATCGCATCCGGGTCCATCATGTCGAACTTGACGCGGGTCTGGCCGGTTACGTCGATGTCGATATTGGCCGGGTCGCGGTCAAGCTGGCGGGTCGGGTCGAACAGGTCCCAGATCGGATCGCCAAGCGTCAGGCCGGTCAGCGAATAGGCCAGCTTGAAGGGCTGCGCGTCCTCGGATTTCGAGACCGGCATTTGCAGGTCGAAGGTGCTGGATTCGATCGCGTAGGTGATCGGGAAGGGCACGGGCATCATTGCCATCTCGAAGCCGACATTGCCGCTGTTGACCTGATAGACCAGGCCGTCGCGCGACATTTCGAAGTTCAGGTCCGACGGGCCGGTCTGGACGGTGCCGCTGCCCTGCTGGGGCTGCTCGCCTTCCGGGGCGGCGTTGAACTCGAAGCTGGCCTCGACCTCGCCGATATTGGCCACGCCCTTGATCTCAAGCCCCGCGTTCAGCGCGGCGCCGATGTTTTCGTTCGTGTTGGTGCCCGCGGGCGCGCCGCCCATCTGCCCTTCCGAACTGAGCGCGCCGATGGTGCCGTTGGCCTTGACCGTCAGGTCGGGCGTTTCGACATCGACGTCGAAGCTGGCGCCCTCGGTCGCGTGGGTGAAGGACCAGCGCGGCGTGTCGCCGCCGGTCGCCTGCACGCTGCCGGTGGAGTTGGTCAGCGCGATCTCGATCGGCAGGTCGATGGTTTCCTCGCCGGTCTGCAACTGCTGGACCTGCACCGTCATCTGCGGATAGGTGTAGCTGTGCGTCATGTCGTCGGCATCGCCCGAAGTCACGACCTCGTGATCGGGATAGAGCAGCCGCATGGTCAGGGCGTATTCCTCGCCATCCGGGTTGGTGCCGCGGAATTCCAGGTCCTGCTCGGGCGTCTGGGTCAGGCGCACGCCGCCGTCGCCGGTTTCCTGCAAGATGATTTCGGGAACGGTGAAGTTGAGCGCGCCGCTTTCGTCCCCGGTGGTGAAGGCAACATCCTTCAGCGTCAGGGTCGCACCGGCCTGTTCGCGGCTGCCTTCGGTGATTTCGTAGCCCGAGGCCTCGAAATATTGCAGCCAGTTTTGCCATGCCTCTTCCGGTGTGATATCCGCAAGGGCGGGAACGGAAAAGGCCATCAACGCAAGTGCCGAGCTTGTCAGTCGAAGGGACATGGATTTTACCTTTCAGGATCGCAAGCGAGAATTTATGCCGGTTGTGCCACAGCGAACCTGGCAGTCCAAGGAGTGTTCCCATGTTTTTTCATACAATTGAGCAGGGTTTGGCCACTCTGACCCTTTCGCGCCCCAATAAGGCGAATGCGCTGACCGAAACTATGCTGGCGGCTGTGGCCGATGCGGTCGAGGAAGCCGCCGCCACCGACCTGCGCGCCCTGATCCTGACGGGCGAGGGGCGGGTCTTTTCCGCCGGCGCCGATCTGGACGAGGTTGCGCGGGGCCTGGCCCTGTCGCCGCAATGGGCGCGGCTGTCGGGGCTGATCGCGGGGCTGCCCTGCCTGACGATCGCGGCGCTGAACGGGACGGTCGCGGGTGGCGCGCATGGGATGGTGCTTGCCTGCGACATCCGCATCGCCGTGCCGCAGGCGCGTTTCTTCTATCCGGTGATGCGGCTCGGCTATCTGCCGCCTTCGGGCGATGCGGGCCGGATGGCCGCGCTGATCGGGCCTGCGCGGACGCGGATGATCCTGATGGCCGGGCAGAAGATCCCGGCCGAACAGGCGTTGCAATGGGGGCTGATCGACGAGATCGCGCCCCCCGATGGCCTGATGGCCCGCGCGCGCGAACTGGCGGCCGACGCGCTGGCCGCCGATCCCGCCCATGTCGCCGCGATCAAGGCGCAGACGACCGGGGGGCAGGCGGCGGGCTGAGGTCTTCGTTCAGGCGTAGGCCGATTGCTTGCCGAAATGCGTGCAAAGCAGGTAATAGACGACGGGCCGGTATTTGTTGCGGTTCGAGGTGCCGTAGCGTGTGATCACATCCTCGATCGCGGCCATCAGTTCCGGTCCGTCGGGCAGGCCCAGCTTTTTCACCAGATAGCTGTCCTTGACCCGCTCAAGCTCGGACTTGTCCGATCCGGCGACGGTCTCGCCGTCGGCGTTGTAGATGCTTGGTCCGCAGCCGATGGTGACCTTGGTCAACAGGTCCATGTCCGGCTCGATCCCCAGCTTGTCGCGCAGGTCCGCCGCATATTTCGCGATCAAATCGTCACGTTTACTCATTTCTCACTATCCCTTGCCAACAAGAACCCCGAAGCAGCTATCGGGGACAAGGGAAGGATGGTCGCCTGCGCCCCGAAAATCAACATCTTGATGGGGCGCACGGCGTTCCGGCGCCTAGTAGCGGTAATGGTCGGACTTGAAGGGGCCTTCGGGCGTCACCCCGATATAGTCGGCCTGTTCGCGCGACAGTTGCGTCAGCTTGACCCCGATCCGGTCCAGATGCAGCCGCGCGACCTTTTCGTCCAGGTGCTTGGGCAGGATATAGACGCCGGGCTGGTAGTCGTCGCCCTTGGTCCACAGCTCGATCTGGGCCAGCACCTGGTTGGTGAAGCTGGCCGACATGACGAAGCTGGGGTGACCCGTCGCATTGCCCAGGTTCAGCAGGCGGCCTTGGCTCAGCAGGATGATGCGGTTGCCCGAGGGCATCTCGATCATGTCCACCTGGTCCTTGATATTGGTCCATTTGTGGTTCTTGAGGCTGGCGACCTGAATTTCATTGTCGAAATGGCCGATATTGCCGACGATGGCCATGTCCTTCATCTCGCGCATATGCTCGATGCGGATCACGTCGCGGTTGCCGGTGGTGGTGACGAAGATGTCGGCGCTTGCCACGACATCCTCCAGCAGCACGACCTCGAACCCGTCCATCGCGGCTTGCAGGGCGCAGATCGGATCGACCTCGGTCACCTTGACCCGCGCACCCGCGCCTTGCAGCGATGCCGCGCTGCCCTTGCCCACGTCGCCGTAACCGCAGACCACGGCGACCTTGCCCGCCATCATCACGTCGGTCGCGCGGCGGATGCCGTCCACCAGCGATTCCTTGCAGCCGTATTTGTTGTCGAATTTCGATTTCGTCACAGAGTCGTTCACGTTGATCGCGGGGAAGGGCAGCAGGCCGCGCTTGTGCAGGTCGTAAAGGCGATGGACGCCGGTCGTGGTTTCCTCGCTGACCCCGCGGATGGCGTCGCGCTGGCGGGCGAACCAGCCCGGCGTCTCGGCGATGCGCTTGCGGATCTGCGAAAACAGCGCCTCTTCCTCTTCGCTGGTGGGGGCGGCGATCAGGTCGGTCTCGCCCGCCTCGACCCGTGCGCCCAGCAGGACATACATGGTCGCGTCGCCGCCGTCGTCCAGGATCATGTTGGCCGTGCCATCCGCGAACCGGAAGATGCGGTCGGTATAGGACCAGTATTCTTCCAGCGTTTCGCCCTTGATGGCAAAGACCGGCACGCCGGTTGCCGCGATGGCCGCCGCCGCGTGGTCCTGCGTCGAATAGATGTTGCACGACGCCCAACGCACATCCGCGCCAAGGGCGGTCAGCGTTTCGATCAGCACGGCGGTTTGGATGGTCATGTGCAGGCTGCCCGCGATCCGCGCGCCCTTCAAGGGCTGCGCCTCGCCATATTCCGCGCGCAGGGCCATCAGGCCGGGCATCTCGGTCTCGGCGATGTCCAGCTCCTTGCGGCCGAAATCGGCCAGCGAAATGTCGCGGATGATATGGTCGGTCATGGTCGGCCCCTGCTGATGAATCCGGCGCGGGCCTAGCATTCGCCGCCCGGCATTACAATCGGCGCCAACCTTGTCGCATCAGGGTAACGAATTCGCAAAAATTCACCTATACGCAGAACTCGGGTTGGAAAATGCGCGTTGGTGCCGCAAGGTTCACGCAAAAGAGATTGGGCGCAAGGCGGGCGATGAAACAGGCAATCAATGCAGGCGCGGCGGGTATCCTGCTGATCGGGACGGGAATTTCGGCGGCGCTCGCGCAATCGGGATCCTTGTCGCCCGTATCCTCACCCTTCGGGGGCTGGTTCGGAGGAGAGGCCGAATCCCCCGTCGAGCTTGATTTCCAGATCGCCGGCGACGACGATTCCCTTGAAGGCCGGCTGCGCGGCGCATCCCTGATCGCGGGCGCGCGCGACGAGGGGCGCATCACCGGGCAGGACATTCTGGCCGCCGCGCGGGGCGATTATGCGCGTATCCTGGGCACGCTTTACGACGCGGGATATTACGACGCCGAGATCAACATCACGCTGGACGGGGTCGAGGCGGCGCAGATCGCCACGCTGGACGCCCCGCCCGTGATCCGGCGCGTGCTGGTCCAGGTCCAGCCGGGCACGCGGTTCCGCTTTGCCCGCGCCGATATCGCGCCGGTCGCGCCGGGCAGCGACATCCCCTCGGGCTACAGGGTGGGCGAAACCGGCGGGACGGGGGTGATCCGCGACGCCGCGCAGGCGGGTGTCGATGGCTGGCGCGAGGTGGGCCATGCCAAGGCCGACGTGGCCGCCTCGGACATCGTGGCCGATCACCGCAACCACAGCATCGACAGCCGCGTCGTGCTGGCCCCCGGTCCGGCGTTGCGTTTCGGCCGGATGCATGTGCGCGGCAACGAACGCCTGAGCGAGCGCCGCCTGCGCAAGATCGCCGGTTTCCCCGAGGGCGAGCGGTTCGACCCCGAAAAGATCGAGGATATCCGCAAGCGCCTGCGCCGCAGCGGCGTCTTTTCCGCCATCACCATCACCGAGGCCGACGAGGTCGGTCCCGGCAACACGCTGGACCTTGACCTGCTGGTGATGGAGCAGGCGCCGCGCCGCATCGGGGGCGGGTTCGAACTGTCAAGCTCGGACGGGCTGGCCGTGACCGGCTACTGGATGCACCGCAACCTGCTGGGCGGGGGTGAGCGGCTGCGGGTGGATGCCCAGGTCTCGGACATCGGCGCCAAGGATTCGGGGCGCGACATCACGGCGGGCATCCGGCTGGACCGCCCCGCGACGCTGCACCCCGACCTGACCGGCTATACCGAGTTGCGGGGCGAGCGGCTGCGCGAGGAAGACTATGACATGGACGCGCTCAGCTTCGGCTTCGGCTTCACCTATATCAAGAGCGACCGGCTGAGCGCCGATATCGGGCTGCAATACCGCCGCCTTGACGTGACGGATGAGACCGGAGACAGCGAATTCCGCCTGTTCGCGCTGCCGATGTCGGTGACATGGGACCAGCGCGACGAACCCACCGACGCCAGGCGCGGCTATTGGCTGAAGGGCGAGCTGACGCCTTTCCTGGGCCAGGGCGACACCGGCAACGGCGCGCGGCTTGTGACCGAGGGCCGCACCTATCACAGCTTTGGCGAGGATGACCGGATCACGCTGGCGGGCCGGGTCAGGCTGGGTTCGGTCTTTGGCTCGGAAATCGAGAACACGCCGCGCGACTACCTGTTCTATTCGGGCGGCGGCGGCTCGGTCCGCGGGCAAAGCTACGAATCCCTTGGGGTCGAGGTGCTTGAAGGTCCCGATGGCGATCTGGTCAAGACCGGGGGGATGAGCCTTGCCAACCTGTCCGCCGAGGTGCGTTTCCAGTTGCGCGAACGCATCGGTCTGGTCGCCTTCGCCGATGCGGGGCGCGTCTGGGAGGACAGCGGCTGGGGCGGCAGCAGCGACTGGCACGGCGGCGCGGGCGTGGGCGTGCGCTACACCACGCCCATCGGGCCGCTGCGCTTCGACGTCGCGGGGCCCTTCGGCAGCACCGACGACGGCGTGCAGGTCTATCTTGGGCTGGGGCAGGCATTCTGATGCGAAACACGATCACCCGTATCTGGCTGTCCCTGTGGCTTGCGCTGTGCGGCGCAGCGGTCGCCCATGCGCAGGCCACCGTGGCCGAGATCGCCGCCGAAGAGGACGACGACCAGGGCTTCATCACCCGGCTTTTGCAGGAAAAGCTGTCCGATGCCGGGCGGCAGGTCTCGATCCAGGGGTTCGAGGGCGCGCTTTCGTCGCGGGCGACCTTCACGCGGCTGACCATCGCGGATGACGACGGCACCTGGATCACGCTGGAAAACGGCGCGATGCAATGGACCCGCAGCGCGCTTTTCGCCCGCCGCGTCCAGATCCAGGAACTGTCGGCCGAGCGGGTCATCCTGCCCCGCCTTCCCGGTGCCGCCGAGGGCGAACTGCCGCAGGCCGAGGCGCCCGAATTCGCGCTGCCCGAACTGCCGGTGGGGATCAATATCGAACGGATCTCGGTCGGGCGGGTGGAACTGGGCGAGGATGTGATGGGCGTCGAGGCCACCGCCTCGGTCGAAGGCTCGATGAATCTTTCGGGCGGCGAGGGCGGGGCGCAACTGACCATCAACCGCGTCGACGGCCCACGCGGCGTCTTTGCGCTGGACGGTGAATTTTCCAACGAAACCCGCGTGTTGCGTGTCGGTCTTGACCTGGATGAGGACGCCGACGGCATCTTCGCCAACCTTGTCGGGCTGGAAGGCCGCCCCGCCGTCGCGGCGCAGATCAATGGCGAGGGGCCGCTGAGCGAATTCGCCGCCGACCTGCGGCTGGCGACGGACGGGCAGGACCGCGTGACGGGACGCTTCGCGCTGGACAATGTCCAGCAGGGGGATGAGCAGGGCACCGCCTTTCAGGTCGATATCGGGGGCGATATCGCCGCGCTGGTCCCGCCGCAGCATCGCGATTTCTTCGGCGCCAGTTCCCGCATGCGGGCCGAGGGCTGGCGCGGGCAATCGGGCCGGGTCGAGGTGCCGGTGCTGTCGATCAACACCGATGCGCTGGACCTGTCCGGCTCGGTCGCGACGACGGACAGAGGCGCGCCTGCCGGGTTCGACCTGCAATTGCTGCTGGGCGAGGATGCGGGGGCCTCGACCGTGCCGGTGCGGCTGCCCTGGGCGGACAAGCCGACGACCGTGCGCTCGGGCAACCTGCGGCTGTTTCACGACGCGGCGCAGGATTCCGTCTGGACCCTGCGCGGGCGGGTCGGCGACATCCGGCGCGAGGAAGGCAGCCTGACCGAATTGCGCATCGACGGGCGCGGCCATGTCGAGATGGACGGCAGCGCGCTGGAACTGCTGCGCGGCTGGATCGCCTTCGGCATGGACGGCATCGACGCCGCCGACCCCGCGCTGGCCGAGGCCGTGGGCGGTTTCCTGAACGGCGGCCTCAACTTCCACTTCCGCCCCGGCAATGCGCTGAACCTGTTCGGCATGAACATCAACGGCAGCGACTACCGACTGACGGGGGACACCTTCGTTTCGGGCCTGTCCAGCGGGATCACGCTGGCGGGCGACGTGGCGTTCCAGCACCGCGACCTTTCGCGGCTGTCGGGGCTGGCGGGGCGCGATCTGAGCGGCTCGGCCACGGTCGAGGTGCGGGGACCCTATGTCCTGCTCAGCAACGCCTTCGACCTTCAGGCCGAGATCAGCGGCACCGACATCACCATCGACCAGGAACATGCCGACCGGCTGCTGGCCGGGCAATCGGTGATCCGCGTCAACGCCCGGCGCGACACGACCGGCATCCGGCTGCGCGAATTGACCGTCAACGCGCGCAACCTGACGGCCGAGGCATCGGGCTACCTGAACTCGAACGCGGCGGATGTGCAGGCGCGGATCTCCATGCCCGACCTGTCGGTGGCGGATCCGGCGATGGCCGGCTCGGTCCTGACGACGGCGCAACTGACCGGCCCGCGCCACGGGCGGCGGCTGCAACTGGACGGGCGGGCCGAGAACCTGGTCACCGGCATCGCCCAGCTTGACGGCGCGCTGGCGGGCACCACCCTGCTGACCGCGCGGGCGGGCGAGGTCGACGGCTCGTTCGAGTTGCAAGAGATGACGCTGGAAAACCCCCAGCTTCAGATCGAGGGCGAGGGGCGTTTCGCCGAAGGCGCGATCGACGCCACCCTGGGCTTCGACATGGGCGACCTGGCAGTTCTGGACATGGGCTTTTCGGGCGGGCTGAACGCCTCGGCCCGGATCAGCGAAAGCGAGGCCGTGCGGCGCATCGTGGTCGAGGGGCTGGGGCGCGATCTCAGCCTTGGCCCGCAAGAGGGCACGCTGCCGGGCGAGACCCGCCTGACCCTGCAAGCCGAGGAACAGGGCGGCAACCTGACCATCCAGAACCTCGACCTGGCGAATGCCGAGATGAACGCGACCGCGCAGGGCGTCATCGGCGAGACGCGCACCGACCTGACGGGCGAGGTCGATATCCGCTCGCTGGCCGCTTTCGGGCGGGGATGGGGCGGTGCGCTGCGGGCCGAGGGGTCGTTCAGCGACGACGGGCAGGGCGGGCGGCTGCTGGACGTGACCGGCACCGGGCAGGGCCTGTCCTTTGGGCAGGCGCAGCTTGACGGGGCGCTGTCCAGCGAAACCCGCCTGACGCTGCGGGGCACCGAACGCGACGGGCTTTTCCAGATCGACACCGCCGAGGTGGACAGCTCATCGCTGCAATTTCAGGCCGATGGCCAGCTTGGCGGCGGGCAAAGCGACCTGCGCGCCCGCCTGAACGCGCAGGACCTGCGTTTCCTGGGGCAGGGTTTCCGGGGCGCGCTGAATGCGACCGGCCACCTGACCGAGGCCGAAGGCACGCGCAATATCGCCGTGCAGGGCAATGCCAGCGGGCTGGCGGTCGGCAATCCGCAGGCCGATGCGGTGCTGGCGGGGCAGACCAGCCTTGACGCCGCGATCAGCCTCGACGGGGAAAACCGGCTGGCGATCCAGCGCGTGAACCTGGGCAACAACCAGTTCAGCGTCACCGCCGACGGCGATCCGGCGCTGCTGAACCTGCAAGCGCGGCTGGCCGATCTGGCGCTGATCGTGCCGGGCTTCGGCGGCCCGCTCGAGGTGCAGGGCACCGTCGGGCAGGGGGCCGAGGATTTTCAGGTCGATGTCGCCGTCAATGCGCCGGGCGGGTTGCAATCGCGGGTGGCGGGGGTGATGGCGCGCGATTTCTCGACCACGAACCTGTCGATCAACGGGGGCGGGGATGCCGCCATCGTCAACCCGCTGCTGCGCACCCGCAGCATCCAGGGGCCGCTCAGCTTCGATCTGACGCTGAACGGCCCGCCGGGGATCGGCGCGCTTGGCGGGCGGCTGGCGCTGACGAACGGGCGGCTGGCCGAGCCTCGGCTGGGTCTCAGCGTCAGTGCGGTCAATGCGGTTGCCGATTTCGCGAACGGCCAGGCGCAGGTGGACATCCAGGGCCAGGTCGATGCGGGGGGAACGATTTCGGTCAGCGGCCCGGTTTCGCTGACCGGCGGGCCGCTGGACCTGGCTGCGCGGCTTTCGGGCGTCGTCTTGCGCGACCCCAACCTTTACGAGATCCTGGTGGATGGCGAGGTCGGCGTCAGCGGCAATCCCGCCGACGGGCCGCTGGTGCAGGGCCGCATCAATGTGCAGGAGGCCGAATTGCGCATCCCCTCGACCGGGTTCGGCGGGGCGGCCTCGATTCCGCCGATCCAGCATCTTTACGACCGCCCGCCGGTGCGCGCGACACGGGCAAAGGCGGGGCTGTCGGAATATCCGGGCGATGCGGCGGCGCTGGCGGGCATGGCCGGTCCGGCGGCGGTGCCGCCCGCCAATCCGGCGCGGTTCGACCTGACGATTTCGGCCCCGCAACAGGTCTTCGTCCGTGGGCGGGGCGTCGATGCGGAACTGGGCGGCGAGATCCGCCTGACCGGCGACGCCCGCACCCCGATCCCCGTCGGCCAGCTTGAGCTGATCCGGGGCCGCGTCGATCTGCTGGGCAAGCGGTTCGACCTGACCGAGGGGCTGATCGAGATGCAGGGCAGCCTGATCCCGATCATCCGCCTTGTGGCCGAAACGGTGCAGGACGGCATCACCACCCGCGTCATCATCGACGGCGAGGCGCGCGACCCCGACATCACCTTTGAATCCAGCCCCGACATGCCCGAGGAAGAAGTCCTGTCGCATCTGCTGTTCGGGCGCGGGCTGGACACGATCACGCCCCTGCAAGCGGCGCAGCTTGCCAATGCCATCGCCGTTCTGGCCGGGCGCGGGGGTGAAGGCATCGTCAGCCGGTTGCGTTCCGCCACCGGGCTGGACGACCTGGACCTTGCCACGGACAGCGACGGCAATGTTTCGGTCAGGGCGGGGAAATACCTGTCGGACAATCTCTATACCGATGTGCAGGTGGGCGCGGACGGAACGACCCGGCTGAACCTGAACCTGGACGTTTCGCGCAGCGTAACGGTGCGCGGATCGGTGAATTCGGAAGGGGACAATGCGCTCGGCGTCTATTACGAGCGTGATTATTGATGCGCTGAACTCGATGAATGACACGCATCGCGATGCCCGCCCTTTTAGCAGAATGTCGACGCAATTCGACGTTCCGATGGGGATCGTGGATCAGCGAAGGCGATAGCAACGGCTTTTCGATCAAGGCTGCGCTATGCCTTTGCTTCATGTGCCTATCACCGCGGCATATTTGGAACGGAAACCGGAAGGCTCATGTCTCGATCCAAAGCCCGCAACCCGACTGGCGGATTCGTCGATGCCGTATTTTTAATGGCAAGGGGAATGAGCCGCACAGAGGTAGTTCAGAGATTTTCCGCAGACGGCGCGACATGCGCAAATAATATTTGCGGCTCGAATATATTCGACAAGGAAAGAATAGCTGAAACTTGGGAATAAGGAATCCCGGTCCTCTCAGACCCTTCAAGACTGTCTGCACGGTATCCATCAACAGCGCCCATATCAACAATCGAGACGACATCACGGGTCGTTTCGATTCCATATTGATCAAGGACGACACAGCCTTGCCGATTGGCGGGTGTCGCGTTGAGTCTTTTGCGGACGCTCGGCCCCGGTTAAATCACCTGCATTCGCCTTCTTGAGGCGCGTTTTCCAGCCTTTTGGCAGTCCGAATTAGACCATCGTCATCAAGCAGTTGCAGATCTCCTGTCGATGGGACGATGCGATATTTTTCGCCAAACGAGGCATCTGCTTCTGCATATGTCTCATTGCCTAATTCTTCCAGAACTGTCTCACTACCAGATCCATCTGAAAAACTGCGACGGATAGTAAGTGATTTGTTAGAGGAAGTTACGAACTCAATGGTTTGGGTAATATTAACGGACGGGGCAAACGCATCGCACCATCTGCCGATCGTAACCTCTGATGCCATGCCAATTGATGATGCAAGTCCCAAAGAAAAAGTTACTGCGCACAAGACTCGTTTCATGTCGGAACCTCATATCAACCATTGCGAAAATCTAAAGAACAAAAGAAGGGGATCAAGCTGCGGCGACTGATCTCTCCGTACCCTATTACCGACCACCCGGACGGCACTTCTCGCCAAGATTCCCACGAGGGCGAATGCCTGCCGAAAGCATAGTTACGGTCGCAAGGCGGCCTGATCCCCTCAGACCTCGGGGACCAGGACCTCGCGTTTGCCGACGTGGTTTGCCGGGCTGACGACGCCTTGTTCCTCCATCTGCTCGACCAGGCGGGCGGCCTTGTTGTAGCCGATCGCCAGCTTGCGCTGGATATAGCTGGTCGAGCATTTGCGGTCCTTGGCCACGATCGCCACGGCCATGTCGTAAAGTTCGTTGTCGCCGCCGTCGCCCGAGGCCAGACCCAGCACCACGTCGATATCGTCGGCCTTGTCGTCGTCGGGGCCTTCGACGACGCCGGACATGTAGCTGGGCGGGCCGAAGCTTTTCAGGTGGCGCACGATTTCCTCGACCTCTTCGTCGGAAACGAAAGGCCCGTGGACGCGGGTGATCTTGGACCCGCCGGCCATATAGAGCATGTCGCCCTGGCCCAGCAATTGCTCGGCCCCCTGTTCGCCAAGGATGGTGCGGCTGTCGATCTTGGACGTGACCTGGAAGCTGATCCGGGTCGGGAAGTTCGCCTTGATCGTGCCCGTGATCACATCGACCGAAGGCCGCTGCGTCGCCATGATCAGGTGGATGCCGCTGGCCCGCGCCATCTGCGCCAGGCGCTGGATGCAGGCCTCGATCTCCTTGCCCGCGACCATCATCAGGTCGGCCATCTCATCGACGATCACGACGATATAGGGGAAGGTTTCGGGCTGGAATTCCTCGGTCTCGAAGATCGGTTCTCCGGTATCCTCGTCAAAGCCGGTCTGGACGGTGCGCTTGAACATCTCGCCCTTGGACAGCGCCTCGCGGACGCGGCCGTTATAGCCCTCGATGTTGCGCACGCCCATCTTGGACATCTTGCGATAGCGTTCCTCCATCTCGCCCACGACCCATTTCAGCGCGACCACGGCCTTTTTCGGGTCGGTGACGACGGGGGACAGCAGATGCGGGATCCCGTCGTAGACCGACAGTTCCAGCATCTTGGGGTCGATCATGATCAACCGGCATTCGTCGGGCGTCAGCTTATAAAGCAGCGACAGGATCATGGTGTTGATCGCGACCGACTTGCCGGACCCGGTGGTCCCCGCGATCAGCAGGTGGGGCATCTTGGCAAGGTTCGCCACGACCGGGCCGCCGCCGATGTCCTTGCCAAGCGCAAGCGGCAGCGGATAGGTGCCGTCGCCATAGGATTTCGAGGCCAGGATTTCCCGCAGCACCACCTTTTCGCGCCGCGCATTGGGCAGTTCGATCCCGATCACGGTGCGGCCCGGCACGGTGGAAACCCGCGCCGACAGCGCCG
>NZ_CAMEFG010000004.1 GCF_945915435.1 uncultured Paracoccus sp.
GCGAAGCGTCAGCGGGCGGTGGGGGCGTTTCAGGGGCATGGGCGCCTCGTGTCAAATAAAGCATCGTTAGCGCGATCAGCCACGGGCCACAACCTTGCCATCCCACCCGATCAGGTGCAAAAAGGCGCTGGCGGCCCCGTGGCTCAACTGGATAGAGCAGCCCCCTCCTAAGGGGCAGGTTACAGGTTCAAGTCCTGTCGGGGTCACCATGAAAACCGGCATATGCGAAAACCGGCGCCCTGGGGCGCCGGTTCGCATATCGGTGCAAGGTTACAGCGGATGGTCGCCGGTGGCGTCGATGACGCGGGTGGGCAGGCCCAGCTTGCCCAGCAGTTCGAGGAAGGGCCTTGCGGGCAGGTCCTCGACGTTGACCATCTTCTTGACGTCCCATTCGCCCCGCGCGATCAGGATCGCTGCCGCGACCGGGGGAACGCCGGCTGTATAGCTGATGCCCTGGCTGCCGACCTCGTTATAGGCGTCCTTGTGATCGGCGGTGTTGTAGATGAAGACCTCGCCCGGCTTGCCGTCCTTCGTGCCCTTGACCAGATCGCCGATGCAGGTCTTGCCCTGATAATCCGGCGCAAGGCTGGCGGGGTCGGGCAGGACGGCCTTGACCAGTTTCAGCGGCACGACCTCCAGCCCCTCGGCGGTGGTGACGGGCTGTTCGGACAGCAGGCCAAGGCTGTTCAGCACGGTAAAGACGTTGATGTAATGGTCCCCGAAGCCCATCCAGAAGCGCACGTCCGAATCGGGATAGCGCGCGGACAGGCTGTGGATCTCGTCATGGCCCGACAGATAGGCGGTGCGCTTGCCGACCACGGGCAGGTCCCATTCGCGACCGACCTCGAACATGCGGTTCTGCTTCCACTCGCCGCCCTGCCAGGAATAGACGGTGCCGGTGAATTCGCGGAAGTTGATTTCGGGGTCGAAATTCGTGGCGAAATAACGGCCATGCGAACCGGCGTTGATGTCCACGATGTCGATGCTGTCGATCTTGTCGAAATATTCGTCCTCGGCCAGCCGCGCATAGGCATTGACCACGCCCGGATCGAAGCCCACGCCCAGGATGGCGGTGACGCCTGCATTTTCGCAGGCCTCGCGCTTTTTCCATTCGTAATTCGCATACCAAGGCGGGGTTTCGCAGATCTTGGAGGGGTCTTCGTGGATGGCCGTGTCCATATAAGCCGCGCCGGTCTCGATACACGCATCCAGCACGGTCATGTTGACGAAGGGCGAACCGACGTTGATGACGATGGCGATGTCATGCGCGGCGATCAGACCGGCCACAGCCTTGCTGTCCATCGCATCCAGCGCATGGCTGGTGAATTCGGCCTGATGGCCCTTGTCCCTGATACTGGCGATGATCTCATCCGCCTTGGATTGCGTTCGGCTGGCGATATGCAGCGCGCCGAATTCGGCGGCGTTCTGCGCGACCTTGTGCGCCGTCACCTGAGCGACGCCACCCGCGCCGATGATGAGAACATTCTTTGCCAATTCAGTCTCCTTGCTTTGCTGGCTGAACAGGGTCAGGACAGGCTGTCCTTGTAGTCGTCATAGGTAAAGCTGCGGATCAGCCGGGTTTCGCCGCCTTCATCGCGGATCGCGATGGCGGGCATGTTAACACCGTTGAACCAGTTTTTCTTGACCATCGTGTAACCGGCGGCATCCGCGATGCTGATGCGGTCGCCGATCTTCAGCGGCTGCGCGAAACGCGCGTCCCCGAAGATGTCGCCCGCAAGGCAGGTCTTGCCCGCGATCTGGTATTCATGCGCGCCCTCTTGCGGCAGTTTCGCGGTTTCGCGATAGATCAGCAGGTCCAGCATATGCGCCTCGATGGAACTGTCCACGATGGCGACCTGCTTGCCGTTGTCGATCAGGTCCAGCACCGTGACTTCGAGGCTGGTCGAGTTGGTGATGCTGGCCTCGCCCGGTTCCAGATAGACCTGCACGCCGAAACGATCGGCGAAGGCGCGCAGCCGCCGGGCCAGATCGTCCAGCGGATAGCCCTCGCCCGTGAAATGGATGCCGCCGCCAAGGGAAACCCAGTCCAGTTTTTCCAGGAAGGCGCCGAATTCGCGCTCGATCCGGGTCAATTGCTGGTCGAACAGCGCGAAATCGCCGTTTTCGCAGTTGTAATGGATCATCACGCCGCTGATGCGGTCCAGCGCGGCGTTCAGGCGCGCCGGATCCCATTCACCAAGGCGGCTGAACGGACGCGCCGGGTCGGCGAGGTCGAATCCGCTGGTCGAAAAGCGCGGGTTCAGCCGCAGCCCGGTCGCGATGCCTGCCGCCTTTTCGCCGAATCGGTCGAGCTGGCCAAGGCTGTTGAAGATGATCTTGTCGGCGTAGCCGATGGCCTCGTCGATCTCATGATCCGCCCAGGCGACGGAATAGGCGTGGGTTTCCTTGCCGAACTCCTCGCGCCCCAGCCGCAATTCGAACAGCGAAGACGAGGTGGTGCCGTCCATGAAGGGCCGCATGAAGTCGAAGGCCGACCATGTGGCGAAGCATTTCAGCGCCAGCAGGCACTTCGCCCCGGACGCCTCGCGCAGATGGGCGATCCGCTCCATGTTCCGGCGCAGTCGGGCCAGGTCGATGAGGTAATGGGGCGTCTGAAGATCCGTCATCGGCGAACACCTTGGTAAACTGCTCGGAAAGGCGCGATATAGGGGCAGTAGCATGGTTTCGCAAGGAAGCGTAACGACCGGGTGACAGCGGCGCGAATTGGCCGCCCTGCCCCGTTGCGGGGGTTTCGCGGCTTCTGCTAGCAAGGAAAGGCCGGGCCTTTCGCCCGGCGCGAAGAAGGGGTTGGGGATGGAGTTCTTTCTGGGTCTGGACGGCGGCGGGACCGGATGCCGGGCGGTGCTGGCCGACCTGCGGGGGCACGAGATCGGGCGGGCCGAGGGCGGGCCTGCCAATATCAATTCCGATCCCCAGGGGGCGCTGGCGACGATCCGCCAGGTGGCCGCGCAGGTGCTGGACGGGCGCGATCCGGCGCAGGTGACCGCCTGCCTGGGGCTGGCGGGGGCCAATATCTCGAACGCGGACGAATGGCTGGTGCCGCTCTTGCCCTTTGGGCGGGCGCGGGTGGTCCATGACGCGACCACCTCGGTCGCGGGGGCGATCGGGATGGATGACGGCATCGTCGCGGCGATCGGGACCGGCTCGGTCCTCTCGCGGCAGTTGGCCGGGCGGGTGCTGACCATCGGCGGATGGGGCATGCACCTGGGCGACGAGGCCAGCGGCGCGTGGATCGGCCGCCACCTGATGACACGGGCCTTGCATGCGCTGGACGGGCTGGTGCCCGACAGCCCCCTGACCACCGCGCTGCGCCAAGACATGGGGGGCGCGCAAAGCATCGTCGAGTTCGCGCAATCCGCCCCGCCTGCCGAAATCGCCAGAGTCGCGCGGCGGATACTGGACGCCCCCGACGACCCCGCCACGCAAGAGGTGCTGGCCAAGGCCGACACCTACCTGCTGCGCGCCATCGACCGCTTGCAGGAAGGCGCGGCGCTGCCGGTGACCTTCACCGGGGGGCTGGGGCCGGTCTTTGCCGAAAGGCTGGGTGCGGGGATGGAGCTGCGCGCCGCGCGCGGCACGGCGCTGGACGGCGCGCTGTTGCTGGCGCGCCGGATGGGCGGGGCAGGCTAAGGGGGGACTAGTCGTCCACCACCGCCAGGATCTGCGGCAGCGCCGGGCAGGGCAGCAACTGGTTGCGGGCGACATCGGCCAGCGTGTGGTTGTGCAAAAAGACATAGACATGCGCCGACAGGCTTTCCCACAGCCGGTTCGACAGGGTCTGCGCCCGCGATCCCGACACGCCCCCCGTCACGCCCGCGCCGACATGCAGCGCGCTGACGGTTTCATCGACGGCCTCCAGCACCTCGGCCACGCGCACCTCGCTTGGCGGGCGGGCCAGCCGGTAGCCGCCGCCGGGACCGCGCACCGATTCGACCAGCCCGGCGCGGCGCAGCCGGACGAAAAGCTGTTCCAGATAGGGCAGCGAGATATCCTGACGCTGCGAAATCTCGGCCAGCGAGGTCAGGTCGTCGGGCTTGGCGATGGCCAGATCGACCAGCGCGACCATCGCGTAACGGCCCTTGGTGGAAAGCTTCATTCTCACATCCTCTCAATTCGCGCGCAAACGCGGGGGTGCAGCAAGATTGACGGCGGGGCGCGCTTCGGGCTAAGCGGCCAAAGCTGTCCTGCCGTCGCTTGCGTTCCACATGCGTGCTTCCCAGATATTCGTCTAAAGCCGCACCGTCCGAGCGTCAAGAAATCCGAGTTTGAAGGAAGTCCATGCCTGAACTGATTTTCCCCGGTCCCGAAGGTCGCCTGGAAGGGCGCTACCACCCCCAGTCCAAGCCCGATGCGCCCATCGCCATCGTGCTGCATCCTCACCCCCAATTCGGCGGGACGATGAACAACCGGGTGGTCTACAACCTGCATTATGCGTTTCACAACATGGGCTTTACCGTCCTGCGCTTCAACTTCCGGGGCGTGGGCCGCAGCCAGGGCGAATTCGACCAGGGCATCGGCGAGTTGTCCGATGCGGCGTCCGCGCTGGACTATCTGCAAGCGATGAACCCCAATTCCAAGCATTGCTGGGTCGCCGGCTTCAGCTTCGGCGCGTGGATCGGGATGCAGCTTCTGATGCGCCGCCCCGAGATCACCGGCTTCGTCAGCGTCGCGCCGCCCGCGAACATGTATGATTTCAGCTTCCTCGCGCCCTGCCCCTCGTCGGGGCTGATCATCAACGGCACCGCCGACCGCGTGGCGCCCGCACGCGACACCCATTCGCTGGTCGCCAAGCTGCGCGAGCAGAAGGGCATCACCGTCAGCCACGAGGAAGTCGAGGGCGCGGACCACTTCTTCCGCGACGACGAGGCGCATATGAAGCCGATGATCCAGACCGTCCAGACCTATGTGCGCCGCCGCCTGACGGAAACGACGCGCTGAAAGGCGGCCCAAAGGCGCGGGGCCGGACCCGCGCCTTTCAGCCCATCGCGGGCAGAAACAGCCCGCCGGGCGAGAGGGTGAATATCTCGCACCCGTCCGCCGTCACGCCGATGGAATGCTCGAACTGCGCCGACAGCGACTTGTCGCGGGTCACGGCGGTCCAGTCGTCGGCAAGGATCTTGGTCTCGGGACGGCCGAGGTTGATCATGGGTTCGATGGTGAAGAACATCCCCTCCTCGATCACCGGGCCTTTGCCGGGGCGGCCATAATGCAGCACGTTCGGCGGTGCGTGGAAGGTCCGGCCAAGCCCGTGGCCGCAGAAATCGCGCACCACCGACATGCGCTGGCCTTCGGCATGGGACTGGATCGCATGGCCGATGTCGCCGAAGGTGGCGCCGGGGCGGACAGCCTCGATCCCGCGCATCAGGCTGTCGTGGGTGACCTGGATCAGCCGCTCGGCCTTGCGGCTGGCGCGGCCTGCGACATACATCCGGCTGGTGTCGCCATACCAGCCATCCACGATCACCGTCACGTCGATGTTCAGGATATCGCCGTCCTTCAGCACCTTGTCGCCCGGAATACCGTGGCAGACGACATGGTTCACGCTGATGCAGCTTGCGTGCTGATAGCCGCGATATCCGATCGTGGCGCTGGTGCTGCCCAGTTCGGTGACGCGGCGGTTTATGAAATCGTCCAGCTCGCCCGTGGTGACGCCGGGGGCGATCAGCGGCCCGACCTCATCGAGGATCTGCGCGGCGACCTGCCCGGCGGCATGCATCCCCGCGAAATCATCGGGGTTGTGGATGCGGATACCCTCTTTCGTCAGCCTGCCGTCGTTCATCGCGTCCTCGCATTCATGGTCAGGCCACAGATAGACCCCCAAGGGCACTTGTTCCAGCCCCTGACGCGGACCTATACCTTTATGCGGGACGAACAGCTTGGGAAATCGGCAGATGCAATCGGACAACCCCACCGCGGCCATCCTCGTGATCGGCGACGAAATCCTGTCGGGCCGCACGCGCGAGGGCAATGCCCATTACCTGTCTCAGGTCCTGAACAGCATCGGCATCGACCTGCGCGAGGTCCGCATCGTCGCCGACGATCAGGACCAGATCGTCGCCGCGATCCGGGCGCTGGACAATTCGCTTGGCGGGGCCTGGGACATGCTGTTCACCAGCGGGGGCATCGGGCCGACCCATGACGACATCACCGCCGACGCGGTGGCCAAGGCGTTCGGCACCGGCATTTCCATCAACCCCGAGGCGCGCGCCATCCTGGAAAGGAACTGGGGCAGCCGCGGTGTCGAGGTGACCGAGAACCGCCTGCGCATGGCCCGCATCCCCCACGGCGCCGCGCTGATCGAGAACGGGGTTTCCGCCGCGCCGGGTTTCCGCATCGGCAATACCTACGTCATGGCGGGCGTGCCCGAGGTCTTCAAGGCGATGGTGGAATCCGTCCGCCCCGGCCTTGCCACGGGCCGCGCCACCGTCAGCGAGGCGCTGGAGGTCCTGCGCCCCGAATCCGACGTGGCCGACCCCCTCCGCGAAGTGGCGGCGGAGTTCGCGGACCTCTCGCTAGGGTCATATCCGTTCAAGCGCGGCGACCGCTATGGCACCAGCCTGGTGATCCGGGGGCTGGACCAGACCCGCGTGACCGATGCGATGACGCGGTTGCGCGAAAGGCTGGCCCTGTGATCGGCGACGCCGCGCTGCGCCTCGCCTTTGAAGAAACATGGCCCGCCGCCGAATACCGCGATGCGGGCGGCTTTCGCGTCGGACGGGGGCTTGGCGCGGGCGGGCGGGTCGGCTCGGCCCGGCCGCTGGACGGCTGGACGCCCCAGGGGATCGAAGCGGCCATCCGCCAGCATCGCGAATGGGACCAGCCGCCGCTGTTTCGCGCCGCGCAGGACGACCTGCCGCTGGCCGAAGCCTTGCGCACACGCGGCCTTGCCCCCTCCAGGCCCACCGCCGTCATGCAGATCGCGGCTGGGCGCCTGACCGATGCCACGCCGCCGCCCCTGACCGCGCTGCGCAGTTGGCCGCCGCTGGCGATCCAGTCCCGGATCTGGTCCGAGGGCGGCATCGACGATGCCCGGCAGGCCGTGATGCGGCGCACCGCCCTGCCCCGCAGCGCAATCCTGGGGCGGATCCGCGACCGCGCGGGCGGCGCGGCCTTCGTCGCGGTGGCGGGCGATGTCGCCATGCTGCACGCGCTGGAAATCGCGCGGGACGCGCGCCGCCTGGGGCTGGCGCAATGGCTGGTGCGCGAGGCGGGCTTCTTCGCTGCCGAGAACGGCGCCTCGCGGTTGGCGCTGGCGGTGACGCTAGCGAACCGGCCCGCCGTGGCGCTATACGAAAAGCTGGGGTTCGAGCAGGTCGGGGTCTATGATTACTGGTCCTGACCCTGCCCGCGCCCCGGATTCAGGGCGATACGGCGGAATTCGCGCTTGAGCAGCTCGATTTCCGTCTTGAGCAGGTTTATTTCCGCCAGCAGGTCCTGATCCAGCACCCCGCCCGCCATCAAGGGCAGCGTGGCAAGGCGGATCGCGCCGGGCAGGGGCGGCCCGGCCCCTTCGCCCTCATCGGCAAGCAGGACGAAGCTGTGGACGCCCTCGGCCAGCCGCTCGGGCGGGATGGCGACGGCAACGCGCCAGCCCCGGTCGCCTTCGTCGGTCAGGCGGGCGGGGGCGACGGTTTCGCCCAGATGGGTCAGGATCACGCGCCGCGGCGGCTGGGGCGCTTGCAGCAGGCCCTGCCAGACCCCGCCCTTGAAGCTGATCGTCTCGAACTGGTCGGTCATCCGAAATTCCCCTGCGGGCTTGTCCGGCCCGCCTGAAAGATTGTGTCAAAAATCCGCGCGCAAATGGCGCGACATGAAAAGTTCGCGTATTTCCAAAGCGTTCATATGGGGTGATTCAAAGATCAGGTCGATCCAGCACTTTTCCAGGCGCTTCTCGTTGATCTCGGTATAGGCCAGGTCGAACTCGACCACATGGCGGCTTTCGGCCCCCGGTCCCAGCATGCCAAGCGGATGCGTGACCTGATCGGTATTCGGCCCGTTCGCGACGTTCAGCCGCGCATAGACGCCCATCTCGCGCTCCAGCACCAAGCCGGTTTCCATGCGCAGAATATGGCTTTGGGTCAGCCCCTCCAGCGCGCCGTCGGGCAGATCGAAGGACACGGCAAGGTAGTTGCCGGCAAAGCCGAACACCTCCATCCGCAGCCCGAAGGGCGACAGGTCGGTGGCGCGCAGGTTGGGCACCTGCTCCAGGATCAGCGCACGTTCGGGGCAATCGTGCCAGACCGCCGCCTGACCCCCAAGCGTCGCGCCGTTTTCCGGCGCGGCAATGCAGAAGGCCGGATCTGCGCGCTGAGGAAATCGGGCCGCCAGCGCCAGTCCGTGCCCACGGGCAGGTGCAGCGCGTCCAGTTCCTCGCGCGCCAGTTCGTTGCGCCGGTCGGTCCGTATCAGGAACAGGTCCAGCTTGCGCCGCAGCGCGAAGGCATGTTCGCGCAGCAGCCTCTTGCGGGCCATGCCCAGACCCTCGCCCGAAACCGCAAGTTCGCTCCACCCGCGATAGGCCCTTTCGCGGGTTACGCGGTCCAACCACTTGCGCGGGCGAAATGCCATGCCGTCTTCCTTACTGGTCCATATAGACGTGCGTTTCCTTTTCCGCGCCCGGATGGGTCACGGCTCCGAATCGCGCCTTGCCGACAAGCTGGGCATATTTCCACAGCGCACCGGATTCGTAATCGGTCCTGCGCGGGCCTTTCCATTCGGCCTTGCGCCGTTCCAGTTCCGCATCCGACAGGGCGACGGAAATCTCACCTTTGACCGCGTCGATGGTGATCATGTCACCGTTTTGCAGAAGCGCGATCGGTCCACCATGCGCCGCCTCGGGGCCGACATGGCCGACGCAGAAGCCGCGCGTGGCGCCCGAAAAGCGCCCGTCGGTGATCAGCGCGACCTTCTTGCCCATGCCCTGGCCCGAAAGCGCGGCCGTGGTGGCCAGCATTTCACGCATTCCCGGCCCGCCTGCGGGGCCTTCGTTGCGGATGACGAAGACGTCGCCTTCCTTATACTGGCGGTTCTGGACGGCGTCAAAAGCCTCTTCCTCACATTCGAAGACCAGCGCGGGGCCGGTAAAGACCTGGTCCTGCGCCGCCATGCCCGCGACCTTGACGATGGCCCCGTCGGGGGCAAGGTTGCCCTTCAGGCCGACGACGCCGCCGGTGGCGGTGATCGGGGTCTCGACGGGGTGGATCACCTTGCCGTCGATCTCGCGCGTGATCAGGTCCAGTTCCTCGCCCATCGTGCGGCCTGATGCGGTCAGGCAATCCTCGTGGACCAGCCCGGCCTTGCGCAATTCGCGCAGGACCAGCGGCACGCCGCCGACCTCGTAGAGGTCCTTGGCGACATATTCGCCGCCCGGACGCAGGTTCACGAAATAGGGCGTGTCGCGGAAGATGTCGCAGACGTCGAACAGGTCGAAGTCGATCCCGGCCTCATGCGCGATGGCGGGCAGGTGCAGCCCGGCATTGGTCGAGCCGCCCGTGCAGGCGACCACGCGCGCGGCGTTTTCCAGCGCCTTGCGGGTCACCACGTCGCGGGCGCGGATGTTTTTCTCGATCAGGTTCATCACCGCCTCGCCCGAGGCCAGCCCGTATTGATCGCGCGATTCGTAGGGCGCAGGCGCGCCCGAGGAATTCATCAGCGCCAGCCCGATCGCCTCGGAGACGCAGGCCATCGTGTTCGCGGTATATTGCCCGCCGCAGGCCCCCGCGGACGGGCAGGCGACACGTTCCAGAATTTCAAGCTCGGCATCCGACATGTTCCCGGCGGCATGCTGGCCGACCGCCTCGAACACGTCCTGGACCACGACATCCTTGCCGTTCAGCTTGCCCGGCAGGATCGAGCCGCCGTAGATGAACACGCTCGGCACGTTCAGCCGCACCATCGCCATCATCATCCCCGGCAGCGACTTGTCGCAGCCCGCAAGCCCCACCAGCGCGTCGTAGCAATGGCCGCGCATGGTCAGTTCCACCGTATCGGCGATGGCATCGCGCGATGCCAGCGAGGACCGCATCCCCTCATGCCCCATCGCGATGCCGTCGGTGACGGTGATGGTGGTGAATTCGCGCGGGCAGCCCCCGCCTTTCTTCACGCCCTGCTTGACCGATTGCGCCTGGCGGTTCAGGGCGATGTTGCAGGGCGCGGCCTCGTTCCAGCAGGTGGCGACGCCGACCCAGGGGGAATGGATCTCATCCTCGGAAATCCCCATGGCGTAGAAATAGCTGCGATGCGGCGCGCGGGCCGGCCCCTCGGTCACATGGCGGGAGGGCAGGCGGGACTTGTCGAAACGCTGGTTCGTGCTCATCGGTTACTCCTGGCTGGGCGCTCTGGCTTGCCAAGAAGCGATATTCCCCCGCAAAGCAAGGTGCAAGCCTTTGACCGGCTTTCCGCCCGAACTAGGCGACCGCATTCAGCCGGGCGGCGCAAATCAGGTCGTTGCGCGTGACACCCTGCGCCGAATGGGTGGTGAAGGTGACGCGGCAGTAACCCCAGCCATAGGCGATATCGGGGTGATGGCCCGCCATCTCGCCTATGCCGCCAGCCAGCCCGGCGATCACCTGCGCGCGGGCAAAGTTACGGGTCTCGAACGCGCGCCGGATGGCCTTGCCGCCGTTGCAGGCCGCCCAGCCTTCCAGCCCCGCCAGCGCCTGCTCAAGCTGCGCGGCGGAAATGGGCGCCGCGTCCTGAACGATCGTTTCCCTTGCAAGATCTTCCGTCATCCGCCGTTCCTTTCGCGATGGTTTCGCCGCCAGCCTATCACAAGAGCGGGCTGGCAAGCGCCAGCAGGTTGTTGCGCAACCGCCGCCAGACCGACCAGCGCAGGACCTCGATGCGCAAAAGCGGGCGGGACCGCTCGACATAGCTTTGCTGGCGTTCGTCCAATTGGGCCACCAGTTCCTCGTCCAGGATCAGCATGCTGATCTCGTAATTGATCTCGAAGCTGCGGCGGTCCATGTTCGCGCTGCCGACCATCGCCACGCAGCCGTCGATGCTGATCGCCTTGGTGTGCAGCAGGCCGGGGCGGAACAGGTAAAGCCGCACCCCGGCGGCCAGCAGGCCGTAATAGAAGCCTTCGCTGGTGCCGGCGACGATGAAGGAATCGTTGCGCTCGGGCAGGATCATGGTGACCGCGACCCCGCGCCGGGCGGCGGCGCGGATGGCGGCGTCCAGCGCGTTGTCGGGAACATAATAAGGCGTCGTGATGGTGATGCGTTCGCGCGCGCCGTGGATCATCGTCGCCATGCAATCCGAGATCGAGCCTTGCCGCAGGTCCGGCCCTGTGCCCACCACCTGCGCGATGGTGCCGGGAGTGCGCACCGCCTCGACGGATTGCAGCATGCCGCCCAGGTCCTCGCCGGTGTAGCTCATCCAGTCTTGCAGGAACAGCGCCTGCATCTGGCGCACGACCGGGCCTTCGACCCGCAGCAGGATATCGACCCAGGGCGCATAACGCGGCTTGATCGCAAAGGCCTTGTCCGAGCAGTTGCGGCTGCCCGAAAAGCCCATGCGGTTGTCGATCACCACGATCTTGCGGTGATTGCGCAGGTCCATGCGCTGGAAAAGCGCGCCGATGACCGGCAGGCCAAGGGGCAGCGCGATGACGCATTCGACCCCGGCGGCCTTCATCCGCGACCAGGTCTCGGACCATGTGAAGGCGCGCGAACCGATGGCGTCCACGATCACCCGCGCCTTGACCCCGCGTTCGGCGGCGCGGATGGCGGCCTCGGCCATCTTGCGGCCCGATACGTCGTCCAGCCAGATGTAGAACAGGATATGGACGTGTCCCTTTGCCTCGTCGATGGCCGCCACCATGTCGTCGATGGCGCTGTCCTCCTCGGACAGCAGCTCGACCCGGTTGCCCGAGACGGCCTCGAACCCGCCGGTGGCGCGGGCGGCGGCGACCATCGGCGCGGCATAGCCCAGCCCCTCGTCCACGCTGTGGCGGCTGCGCTGCCACAGGCCCGACAGGTGGTCGCGCACGTCGGCCATGCGCTGGACCTCGGCCCCGCGCATCCTGATCTCTCCGAAAAGGACATAGGCGATGATGCCGATCAGCGGCACCAGCTCGACCACCAGGATCCACGACAGGCGGACGGTCGGCTCCAGCCGGGGCCTGAGCAGGACCCGGACCGAGACCAGCAAGGCCGCAGCGTAATGCAGAAGGGCGGTTCCATCCGTCAACATCATTCGCCTTTACTATGGCGGCCTGCGGAATTGCAATTCCGCGCCGCGCGGCCTATCTGTCGAAGCGACCGCAGCGAAAGGCCAACGATGAACTGGATCACGAATTACGTCCGCCCGCGCATCAACTCGCTTTTCTCGCGCCGCGAAGTGCCCGAGAATCTGTGGACGAAATGCCCCGAATGCGGAACGATGCTGTTTCACCGCGAACTGGCGGAAAACCTGAACGTCTGCACGAATTGCGACCATCATCTGGCGATCACCCCGCGCGAACGCTTTGCCGCGCTGTTCGACGGCGGCGTCTTTCTTGAGGTCAAGGTGCCCGAACCGACCGCCGATCCGCTGGGGTTCCGCGACCAGAAGAAATACCCCGACCGCATGAAGGCCGCGCAGAAAACCACCGGCGAACACGAGGCCATGCTGGTCGCCGAAGGCGAGATCGGCCGCACCCCGGTCGTGGCGGCTGCGCAGGATTTCGCCTTCATGGGCGGCTCGATGGGGATGTATGTCGGCAATGCCATCATCGCGGCGGCGGAACGCGCGGTCGCGCTGCATCGCCCGCTGGTGCTGTTTTCGGCAGCCGGGGGGGCGCGGATGCAGGAAGGCATCCTGTCGCTGATGCAGATGCCCCGCACCACGGTTGCCGTGCAGATGCTGAAAGAGGCGGGCCTGCCCTATATCGTCGTGCTGACCCACCCCACGACCGGCGGCGTCACCGCCAGCTATGCCATGCTGGGCGATGTCCAGATCGCCGAACCCAACGCGCTGATCTGCTTTGCCGGGCCGCGCGTGATCGAGCAGACCATCCGCGAAAAGCTGCCCGAGGGTTTTCAGCGCGCCGAATACCTGCTGGAACACGGGATGCTGGACCGCGTCACCCATCGCAAGGACATGCGCGACGAACTGACCACCATCCTGCGCCTGCTGCTGCGCCAGCCCGCCGCCGTCACCGCCGACCTGCCCGCGCCCGAGCCGGTGGCCGAGGCGCAGCCCGACGCCGGGGGGGCGGCACCCGCGCCCGCCGAAACCGCGCCCGCCAAGGCGGACTGAACCGCACGCCCCTGCAAAGGAGGGGCGAAGCCCTGCGCGGCCCCATTGAGGGGCCTTCAGGGCTGAGGGGCAAGCCCCTCGTCACCTCTTGCCGCAACGGTGCCACATGACCGCCTCCAGCCCCTCGGACGCCATCCTCAACCGCCTGATGTCGCTGCACCCCAAGGTGATCGACCTGTCGCTGGACCGGATGCATCGCCTGCTGGCCGCGCTTGGCCACCCCGAGCGGCGCATCCCGACCGCGATCCATATCGCGGGGACGAACGGCAAGGGGTCCACCCAGGCGATGATCCGCGCCGGGCTGGAATCGGCGGGGCTGCGAGTCCATGCCTATACCTCGCCGCATCTGGCATGGTTTCGCGAACGCATCCGGCTGGCGGGCGATCTGATCGGCGAGGCCGAACTGGCCGCCACGCTGGAAGAATGCGAGACCGCGAACGGCGGCCAGCCCATCACCTTCTTCGAGATCACGACCGCCGCCGCCTTCCTGGCCTTTTCCCGCACGCCCGCCGATTTCACGCTGCTTGAGGTCGGGCTTGGCGGGCGGCTGGACGCGACGAATGTGATCACAAATCCCCGCCTGACCGTGATCACACCCGTTTCCGTCGATCACACGCAATATCTGGGCGAGACCCTGCCCGAGATCGCGGGCGAAAAGGCGGGCATCCTGAAACGCGGCGTGCCCTGCATCGTCGCCCCCCAACCGCCCGAGGCGCGGGCCGTCATCGAGGCGCGGGCCGAGGCGCTGTCGGCCCCGCTGCATATCGCCCGGCAGGACTGGGAGTCCCGGCGCGAGGGCGATTCGCTGGTCTTTCAGGACGGCGACGGGCTGATGGACCTGCCCCTGCCCGTTCTGCCCGGACCGCATCAGATCGAGAATGCGGGCACCGCTATCGCCGCCCTGCGCGCACTTGGATATGGGCGGATCGAGGCGCGCGCCGCCGTCACCGAAGCCGAATGGCCCGCCCGGATGCAGCGCCTGACGCACGGCCCGCTGACCCAGGCCGCGCCGGGGTCCGAGATCTGGCTGGACGGCGGCCACAACCCCGCCGGGGGGCAGGCCGTCGCCGCGACGCTGGCCGCGCTGCCGCCGCGTCCGCTGCATCTGGTCTGCGGGATGCTGAACACCAAGGACGTCGCGGGCTACATGCGCCCCTTGGCGCAGGCCGCGCAAAGCCTGACCGCCATCGCGATCCCCGGCGAGCCGAACACCCTGCCCGCGCAGGAAACCGCCGCCCATGCCGCCAGCCTGGGCCTGGCCACCACCACCGCCCCCGATGCGCAGGCCGCCGTCGCGCGGATCGCCCAAGGCCATCCCGGCGCGCGCATCCTGATCTGCGGATCGCTCTACCTCGCCGGTCGCATCCTGCGCGAAAACGGCTAGGGGCCGCGCGTTCCGGACGACACGCGTCAAGGCAGCATTGATTCAGGCGGGCAAAGCCACCCGCCATCGCAGACCGACGGTGTCCGGCGGGAGGCGGGGCCGTGATGTGCGTTTGAGCCCTAAGCGGTCGGTCGCCTTGCTGCTGCGAGAAGCGCGCCGAATGCAATCATGGTGCTGCCGCTGACGCGGTTGATCCAGCGCAGGCCACGCGTATTCCGCATCAGCCCTGAAAGCCGGGTTCCGGCATAGGCGTAGAGGGCGATTGCCAGCATTTCCAGAGCAAGGAAAATGGCCCCGAGGACCATAAAACTGCCCCAGTAATTCGTCGCATCCACAAACTGCGGGAAGAAGGCCGTGAAGATCAGGATCGCTTTCGGGTTTCCGATGGCGACCAGAAATTCCTGCCGGATGAACCCACGAACCCCATACCTGCCAAATTCCGGATTTTCCGCAGGCAGTTCCGCCTCGGAGCGCAGAATCTTGATACCGAGCCAGACAAGATAGGCTGCGCCCAGAAACTTCACGACCGTAAATGCGATTTCAGAGGCCATGAGCAATGCGCCCATGCCAAGCGCGGTGACGGCGATCATCATGATGAACGCGATGAGGCGGCCCACCGCAGCGAACAAAGCGGTCTGCAAACCACACCGCGCGCCGATTGTCATCGAGAGCAGGTTGTTTGGTCCGAATGCCATGTTCAGCGCAAAACAGGCCGGCACAAACAGGAGCAGGGTTTCCAAGGGCATCGCGTCTCCGTTAGCTTCTTTTAAATCTCTTCGGTTTGTCTATGACCGCTCCCCGTCCCGCAGAGCAGACGCCCGGATCACTGATTCATCAGGTCCCGCCCATTCGGGTGATCAGGCATGGTCTCCGGCATCGCGATTGCCCCAGTTGGCGTCGCGCATCTCGTGCAGGCGGCTGGCGGTACGCTCGAACTCGAACGCGCCCGTGCCTTCGGCATAGAGCCGTTCGGGTTCGTCCGCCGCGCTGGCGAACAGGCGCACCTTCGCCTCATAGAGGGCGTCGATCAGGGTGACGAAGCGCCGCGCCTCGTTGTAGTTCGACTGGCCAAGGCGGGGAATCGCGTCGATGAAGATGACGTCCAGCGCGTCGGCCAGCGCAAGGTAGTCGGCGGCGCCAAGCGGACGCCCGCACAGGTCCCAGAAGCCAGCGCGCCCGATGCGGTCCACATGCCGGGGGATCTGCACCTCGCGCCCCATCACCGGCAGGATCAGCGGGGCGGCGGGCTGGCCGCCGGTCAGCCGCGCCCAGATCCGGTCCAGCGCGTGGCTGGCGGCAAGATCGGCGGGGGTGAACCAGATCTGGCCGCCCTCGTCGCGGTTCTGGCGGTGGTCCTGGTCGCTGACCAGCTCGACCACCTCCATCCTGTCGCGGATCAGCGCGATGAAGGGCAGGAAAAGCTGGCGGTTGAGACCGTTCTTGTACAGGTCCTCGGGCACCCGGTTCGAAGTGGTGACAATCATCACCCCCCGGTCCAGCAGCACCTGGAACAGCCGCCCCACGATCATCGCATCGGCGATGTCGGTGATCTGCATCTCGTCGAAGCACAAAAGCCGCGTCTGGTCGGCGACCTGGTTGGCGACCGGCAGAACGACGTCCTGAACGCCGGTCTTGCGCACGCGGTCCAGCCCCGCCTGGATTTCCTGCATGAATTCGTGGAAATGGACACGCCGCTTGGCAGGGGTCGGCGCGGCCTCGATGATCAGGTCCATCAGCATGGACTTGCCGCGCCCGACGCCGCCCCACAGGTAAAGCCCCTTGGGCGCGGGCGCCTGCGCGGCGGGCTTGCGCGACAGGCGCGACAGCCAGCCGCCGCGCGCGGATGGCGCGGGCGACTGCTCCAGCCGCGCGATCACCGCGTCCATCGCGGGCAGGACCGCCTGCTGCGCCGGATCGGGTTGCAATCCGCCCGAGGCGGTGCGGGCATGGTAAAGCTGTGATACGCTGCTCATGCGCATTCCCTGCCAAACTCGCCGCACCGCCGCAAGGGGGCGTCAGCCGATCGAGACGTTGCGCGTCTCGACCCGGATCAGCAGCGTCATCACCGCCCCCAGCACCAGAAGCGCCGCGAAAAGGCCGATGGCGACGCCGAAGCCCTGCGCGATCACGCCCCCCAGCATCGAGGGCGCCAGCAACCCGCCAAGCCGCGCCACCGCGCCCGCCGTGCCCATGCCGGTGCCGCGCAGCCCGGTCGGATACAGTTCCGGCGTAAAGGCGTAAAGCGCGCCCCAAGCGCCCAGGAACGCAAAGCTCATCAGCAGAAGCGAGCCTCCGACCATCGCCGTGCCGCTGGCCACCGTGAACAGGAAGCAGCCAAGCGCGCTGAGGATCAGGAACAGTTGCAGCGTCGGAAGGCGGCCCCATTTCTCGACCCCATAGGCGGCCAGCGCATAGCCAGGGATCTGCGCCAGCGCCATCAGGACAAGGAAGCCGTAGCCGCGCACGAAGCCGAAGCCTTCGTTCGCAAGCTGCGGGGGCAGCCAGACGAAAACGCCGTAATAGGACAGCGACACCAGGAACCAGACCGCCAGGATCGCGATGGTGCGGGTGCGAAGCTGCGCGCCGAAGATGCCCTGCGGGTGGCTTTCGACCGGGGCGGGAACGATGCGGACGCTGGCGGGCAGCGGCTCGGCCCGGTTCACGCGCAGCACCTTGTCGACGACCTGCCGCGCCTCGGCGTCGCGGCCCGTGCGCAGCAGATACATCGGCGATTCGGGCACCCACAGGCGCAGCCCCGCGCCGACCACGGCGGGGATCGCCGCGATGAAGAAGATCCAGCGCCATGCCTCGTCGCTGTATTGGCTGGCGATCCATGCGGTCACGGCGATGATGATGGTGCCCACGGCCCAGAAGCCTTCCAGCCAGACCAGCCAGCGGCCCCGGTTCTTCGGCGGCAGGAACTCGGCCATCATGGCGTAATCGACGGGCAATGTGCCGCCCACCGCCACCCCGGTCAGGAAACGCAGCGCGACAAGGATGCCGAAGCTGGGCGCAAAGACCGACAGCATCCCGAACACCGCCTCGGCCGAGACGGTCAGCAGCAGCACGTTGCGCCGCCCGATCCGGTCTGCGATCCGGCCAAAGACCGAGGCGCCGACGAACATGCCCAGAAAGAACAGCGTGCCGGTCAGCAGCGCCTCGGGCACCGTCAGCCCGAATGTCGCCGCGATCGAGGCCGCCGTGAATCCGATCGCGATCACCTGCATCGCGTCGGCGGTCCAGACCAGTCCGAAAATCCCCAGAAGCCGGGCCTGGAACCGCCCCGCGCCCCCGCGCGACAGCGCATCGTCGATCATCATGTCCATTGAGTGTCCCTTCCGCATGGCAGCAAAGCAAACCGATGGGCGAGGCATCACATCAGTTGACGCGATGTCAAGATGGTTTGAGGACAAGGGCCGGATCAGGGCAACGCGACGACCCGCCGCCGCTTGGGTGCCGTTTCGACGGGCAGGCCGCTGTGCAGCGTCAGCGCGGGCAGCGTGCAGCCGTGGCGCGCGGCCAGCCTGGACAGGCTTTCGCGCAGGTCCGTGGCCGCCTGCGTGGGCCGGTCGGTGTCCAGCCAGACGTGCAGGCTGCGCTGGCCGTGCTGGATCGCGCGATAGTCCCGCACCGGCACCGGCAGCAGCGCCACCGCCTGCCGGATCGCGTCCGAGGGGATCATGCGCAGCCCGCCCTGCGCGGCGGGCCACCACAGGATGTCATCCGCCCGCCCCTCGATCCTCGCAAGCCGCACCGAGGCGCAGCCGCAAGGGCAAGGCGCCGGGTCGGGCACCAGCACGTCGTCCAGCCGATAACGCAGGATCGGCAGCGATTCACGGGTGAAATCGGTGATGACCGGGCAGAAGGCGCCGGTATCCAGGTCGATCACGTCGCGGTCGAAGCGGATGAAACGCTCGTTCAGGTGCAGGCTGCCGGCCCGGCAGGTGTAGCCCAGCACCCCCTCGGTGCATTGATAGACCTGATCGACCGGAACGCCGAAGGCACGGCGGATCAGGGCGGCGTCCTCGGGCGACAGGACCTCGGCGACCGAGATGATGCGGCAGGGGCGCAGGCGCAGCGCGCGGGCCTCTTGCGCTTGGGCCAGCAGGCACAGGATCTGCGCGGGCGCGATCAGCACGGTCGGGTCCTGCGTGGCCAGCCGGGGGATGTGGCCCTCGAACGTGTCCAGCAGGTCGTAGAAACGGAACTGCATCAGCGCATTGCCAAGCGTTTCATACAGCGCATTGTTCGCGCGCAGGAAAAACGCGATCCTCTGGCGGCGCAGCAGGGGCTGCGGCCAGAACCGCCCCAGCATCACCCCGGCCCATATCGCGCGCTCGCGCCGGTTGGTCAGGAACAGCCCCCGCTGGCCCGAGGTGCCGGTGGACAGCCCCACCGCGACCTGTCCGATCATCGGGGAAAAATCGCGGCTTTCCTCGGCTTTCGTGGCGACGTCCAGCGCCTGTTCAAGGGTGATGCCGCAGGTGTTGATGGCGGTGAAATCGCGCATCATGCGGGATTTGTCCATCAGCGGCCAGTCCTCGACCGGGCGGTCGGCCAGGGGCGCATAAAGGGGGGACCGCCCCATGATGCGGCGGCGCAGGCGGTCCATCCCCCGCGCCTGGTGGTGGGCGACGGCATCGCGGTCGGGAAAACCCGCGCCATAGCGCGCCTGCCAGAAACTGCGGATCATCGCTTGTCCTTTCGCGCAAGCGCCTGCGGGCAATGCGCAGGCAGAAGGGTGATCTCGGGGCGCTGGCGCATCAGCCCGCGCAGCGCGGCGAAGGTGGCAAGATAGGCGGCCGCATCGCCAAGCCGCGCCAGCGTCCAGCGCGGCGGGGGCGTGTCGCGGCGCAGCGCCTCCACGCTCCAGGCCGCGTCGGCGATCAGGAACAGCGGCCCGTGCGAAGAGCGCGGCAGGAACAGCCCATGCTGGTCGTCGCCATGCCCCGGCAGCGGGACCAGCAGCAGGTCGCCCTGCCCGGTCACGTCGCGGACAGGGCCGAAGCCGGCGAAGCCGGGCGGCGGCGCGGCCTGCGGCAGGTCGTGGAAGAACTGCGCCGGCAGGGCCAGCAGCCTGTCGCGCAGCAGGCGCGGACAACCGGCCTTCAATGCCTGCACCCGCGACATGGCGCCAAGCCGTGCCAGCGCATCCCCCGACAGCAGGACGGGCGGCGTGGGGTCCAGGTCGAACAGCCCCGCGACGTGATCGGCATGCAGATGCGACAGGATGACCAGCGACGGCGGCTGGCCGCCAAGGGCCTTGGGAAGGCTTTCATGCGGGTCCAGCCGCACGGGGGTGGTCCAGCGATAGGCGCGCTCGGGCAGGGCGCGGGTCGCGTCGAAGAAGGCGCGGCCATAGCCGGTGTCGAACAGCACCCGCCGCCCGTCGGGCAGGCCGATCAGCGCAGCCCCCGCCGGAAAGCGCGCCATGCGCAGCGCCCCGCCCCGGCGGGTCGCGAAATCGGGGCCTCGGCATTCACCGATGCGCAGGGGCGTGACCTCAGGCACGGGCATAATCCTGCACCCCCTGTTCCAGCGAAACCCGCGGGGCATAGCCCAGCACCTGGCGCGCGGCGGAAATGTCCAGCGTCAGGCTGCGGCCAAGCGAGGCGACGGCCTGCCGGGTCAGCACCGGCTCGGCCTGCGGACGAAAGGCGCGGTGGAACCCCTCCAGCCCCGAGGCCAGCGCCATCGCCAGGCCATAGGGCAGCCGCCTTTCGCGCGGGTCCAGCCCCAGCACCCGCGCCGCCATCCGCGCCAGATCGCGAAAGCGATATGCCTGCCCCGAGGTGATATTGAACGCCCGACCGCCTGCCCGCTCGGCGGCCTGCGCGGCAAGATGCATCGCGCGGGCGGCGTCGCTGACATGGGTCACGTCGATCAGGCTGTCGCCGCCGCCGATCAGGGGCAGCGTACCGCGCCGCATCGCCTGTTCCAGCCGGGGCATCAGCGCGCGGTCGCCCTTGCCATAGATCGCGCGAGGACGCAGCGCGACGGTGCGAAACCCCGGCGCATCGGCATCCAGCACCGCGCATTCCGCCTGGAACTTCGTGCGCGCGTAATCGGTGGCGAAACGGGCGGGCAGCGGGGCGTCCTCGGGCAGGTCCAGCCGGTCGGTCCCGTCGGCGTAGATGCTGGGGGACGAGGCAAAGACGAACCGCCCGACCCCCGCCAGCCGCGCGGCACCCAGCAGGTGCTGCGTCGCGGTGACGTTGATCGCCTGGAAATCGGCGGCGCGGCCCCATGCGGTCGAAAGCGCCGCGCAGTGATAGACGGTCCGCACCCCGCGCAGATGCGGCAGCAGCGGCTGCGGATCGCGCAGGTCCAGCGGCAGGAAGCGCGCGCCCTTGCGTTCAAGCGCCGCGCCTGCCACGGGGTCGCGGCCCTGCGCCGTGACCTCGACCCCCTGGGCCAGCAGCAGATCCACCAGCGCGGCGCCGAGGCAGCCGGTCGCTCCGGTCACCAGCGCGCCCATCAGTAGCGCACCACCATGCCGCCGATGGACACCCCGGCCGAGGTGCCAAGGATCAGCGCAAGCTGGCCGCGCTTCAGCCGCCCCTCGGTCACGGCGGCATCCAGCGTGATGGGGATCGAGGCCGCGATCTGGTTGCCGTGGCGCGCAAAGGTCATCATCACGCGGTCCGGCGGCAGGCCCAGCCGGGCAAGCCCGTGCTGCAAGGCCAACCCGCTGGCCTGATGGGGCACGATACAGGCCAGGTCGGACATGGCGACCCCGGCATCGCCCAGCAGGCGGCGCAGGAATCGCGGCAGATGGCGGGCGGCAGCGCGAAAGGCGGCCTGCCCGTCCATGCGGAAATAGGACGCGCGGGCGGCCGCCTGCGGATCGACGGCGGCGGAAATCCGGGTGCCGCCGCCTTCCAGCACGCAGGCGTCGCGAGCATCGCCATAGGTCTCGAACCGGCTGGAAAGGATGCCCCCGTCCCCGCCCTCATCCGCGCCCAGGACCACCGCCGCCGCGCCGTCGCCGAAGATCGCCGCCGTGTCGGGTTCGTCCCAGTCCAGCCCGACCGAGGCGATATCGGCGGCAAAGACCAGCACCCGCCGCGCCTGCCCCGAGGCGATCTTCATCGCCGCCAGGTCCAGCGCCTGCACGAAGCTGAGGCAGGTCGCATTCACGTCATAGGCCGGTATCCCCGACGCCCCCAGCCCCAGCCGCGCCTGGACCAGCGTGGCGGTCGAGGGGATCGCCTGCTCCATCACGCCGCAACCGCCAAGGATCAGGTCCAGGTCCTGCGGGTGCAGGCCCGCGCGCTCCAGCGCCTGCCGCGCGGCGGCCTCGGCCATCATCGAACTGGTCTCGGGGCCTTGCGCGACATGGCGGGCACCCAGCCCGTAGCGGGCCTGCGTATGGCCCGCAGGCCAGCCCATGCGCGCGTCGATCTCATCCGAGGCGACGCGCCTTTCGGGCAGGTATTTCCCCGTTCCCAGGATGCGCAATCCGTTCACAGGCGACATGACACTCATCTGGCTCACCATTATTGAACACCGTTCATTAACAACTTGACCCAGCCCGCCAACTGCGTCAAGCTAATTTTTGAACAGTGTTAATTAAAGGTGCCGCATGAGCCGCCCCCAACGTCTCCCGCGCGAGGAATTGCGCCAGTCCATCCTTGAAACCGCCCGCGAGATCCTGCGCCACGAAGGGGTCGAGGGCCTGAGCGCGCGCGCCATCGCCCGGCGCGTGGGCTATACGGCGGCCTCAATCTACAATGTCTTCGATTCGATGTCCGACCTGTTGATGGAGGTCAACCGCGATACGCTGGCCCGGATCGGATCGCTGTTTGCGCAACTGCCGGCCACGGGCACCCCGCGCGACCGGCTGCATCGGCTATGCGGCGAATACATCCGCTTCATGCAGGACAATCCCGCCCTTTTCGGCGCGCTTTTCGGCGGCACCCGCCAGCGCGAGGCCTTTCCCGACTGGTATGTGCAGGCGATCCGCGCGCTTCTGGGCCAGGTCGGCGGCCTACTGCGCGAACACGCCCCCGCGCTGGACGAATCGCAGGCGATGGAACTGGCCGAACAGCTTTATGTCGCGATCCACGGCACGCTGGCGCTGGACCTCGGGCGGCGGCTGGACCTGGTGACGGGCCAGAGCGCGCAGGGCATCGCGGGGGCGATGCTGGACGCGGTGCTGGCGCGCTATCCGTCGTGACGGCTCTCGTCCTTGGCTCGGCCCGCTGCGGCTCGACGCTGGTGTCGCGGGTCATCCGCATGCATCCCGAGCTGCTCAGCCTGTCCGAGGTCTTTTCGACCGCAGGTCCCCATGCCTTTCCCCAAGGCCAGATCAGCGCCGCCCGGTTCTGGCGCGGGCTGTCGCGGCCCACGCGGTTGGGTGCGGCGATGGGAAACCCGACCCGCGCACCGGACGAGTTTCTCTATGGCGCGCAATCCGATTGCCGCTTCGATCCGCATTTCTGTCCACCCATTCTGTCCGTCGCCCTGCCCCATCTGAGCGACCGGCCCGACGCGCTGTTTCACTGGCTGGGCCAGGTCGCCCTGCAAGCCCCGCGCCAGGATGCGGGCGCGCATTACCGCGATCTGTTCGGCGCACTGGCGCAGCGCATGGGCCGGCGGGTCTGGGTCGAACGCTCGGGCGGGTCGGTGGTGGCGGCGGCGACGCTGCAAGAAATGTTTCCGCAGGCGCGCTTCGTCTGGCTGACCCGCAACGGTGCGGATACGGTGCTGTCGATGCGCGACTATCCGGCGGCGCGGATGGCGGTCTGGATGTGGAAGCGGCTGCGCCCGCTTGGGCTGGACCTGCTGGCGCCGGGCGGCCACTATGGCCGCGCCGGGGTCTGGCGCTGGTTGCAGGCGGCGGGCGGCGTGATGCCCAAGGCGTCTATCCTGGACCGCCGCCCCGATCTGGCCGATGTGGCGGCATTCTGGTCGCATATGATGATCCGGGGGGCGCAGGCGATGGCGGCGATCCCGCCGGGCCGGATCCTGCACCTGTCCTATGAATCGCTGACCCGCGACCCCGCCGCCCAGCTTGCCCGGCTTGGCGATTTCCTGGCGGGCAGCGCGCCCGAGGACTGGCTGAGGCGCGCCGCCGCCCTGCCCCGCACCCGCCCCAGCCGCGCCGATGCCCTGCCCGCGAACACCCGCGCCCGCCTGCTGGACGCCTGCGCACCGGGCGAGGCCGCCGTGCGCGACCACGTCCGGCGCCTTGCCGGGGGATGAGTCCGCCGCCGCCCGAAAGAAGGACAGGCCCGCGCCGCGGACCCGTCAAGCGGTTTTCAGGGGGTTGCCGTCAGGCCCAGAACAGGTCCTGCCCGACGCCGCGCAGCGTGATCGTGTCGCCCCCGTCGAAGCGCACCACCATGTCGCCCGCCTCGTCCGTGTCGAAGGTAATCCCCCGGTCGGCATATCCGGCCAGGTCGCCATCGACGAGGATCTCGGTCCCCTGGACGAACAGCCGGTCGGTGCCCAGCTCGAAGTCGGTGATGACGCTGGTGCTGTCGGGCGTGCCCCTGGCGTTCTGGAAGATGAACGTATCCGCCCCCGGCCCGCCGGTCAGCAGGTGGTCCTGGCCAAAGACGGTGCGCACGAAGATCACGTCGTCGCCAAGCCCGCCGTTGATGGTCGAGTTCCCGCTGCCGCTGTCGATCGAGTCGTTGCCCGCCTCGCCCATCAGCACGTTGTCGCCCGAAGTGCCGCGGATCGTGTCGTGCCCGATCCCGCCGTGGATGGTGTCGTTGCCGCCGCCGCCCACCAGCAGGTCGTGACCCGCACCGCCCATGATCAGGTCGTCGCCCGCACCGCCATTCACGGTATCGGCGCCAAAGCCGCCCTGGATGGTGTCGTTGCCCGCACCACCGTGCAGGAAGTCGTCGCCCTTGCCGCCGTCGATCAGGTCGGCGCCCGCACCGCCCAGAATGCGGTCGTCGCCCGCGCCGCCGTTCAGCGTGTCGTTGCCCGCGCCGCCGTTCAGGAAGTCTTGCCCGGCCCCGCCCTCCAGCAGGTCGTTGCCGTCGCCGCCGATCAGCCGGTCGTCGCCACGGCCGCCCAGCAGGGTGTCGTCGCCGGTCCCGCCGTTCAGCGTGTCGTTGCCAGGCCCCCCGATCAGCAGATCGTCGCCAGCCGCGCCTTGCAGAAGGTCATGGCCCGCGCCGCCCTCCAGCGTGTCGTTGCCCGCTCGGCCATTGATCGTGTCACTGCCCCCAAGGCCCAGGATACGGTCGTCGCCCGTGGTGCCGCGAATAAGCTCGGACCCGTCATTGCCGCGGATCGTGCCGTCGGGATCGACGGTCGGCGGCGGGGCAGGCTGGGGATCGACCGGCGGACGGCCCGTCACCGGCGGATCGACCGGATCGGGATCGACAGGCTCGGGGTCGGTCGGATCGGGATTGTCGGGCCGGGGCGCGCCGCCCTCGGCGGTGCCGATGAAGGCATCGGGGTCGCGCTCTTCCCACCAGCCGGGATTGTTGCGGTTGAACTCTTCCAGCGCGGCCCAGCGGGCGGACACGTCGTCGATATGTTCCAGCGCGCCCCATGACCCCCATTGGCTGTGGCGGCCCACATCGACGAAGGCGTTGAACAGCGTCCCGCCCGCGTCGCGCCAGCCTTGCAGCAGCAAGGCGTAAAGATCGCCCATCCGGTCGTGCTGGTTCAGCCAGGTGAAGAAACCGGTCAACTCGTCGTCCCCGACCCAGCGGCCGACGCCGACGACATGGGTGCCGCCCTCATACATGACCAGTTGCAGCCCGTGACGGTCGGCGACCTGCTTGTGATAGGCGAATTGCTCGAACAGGTCCTGCAACGAGCCGTCCGTATCGCCCGTGACCGAACCGTCCAGCAGTTCGCGAAAGGCGAGTTCGCCCGCGTGATCGTAACGGTGGCTGGCGATATAGGCCTCGCGCGGCTGACCGGACAGGCCAAGCCGGTCCGCTTCGGCCTGCGCCCGCGACATCGATTCGGCCAGCCAGGACTTGACCAGCTCGGGCTTGTCGCCCCGGCCCAGCCCGCCGTCGAAATAGCCGGTCACGGCATAGCTGTCGAAATAGCTGGCGGGCGCGCTGCTGCCGGGATTGCCCGCAACCCAGCGGGGCGCGTTCAGGATCGCATCCTCAAGCCCCAGCCAGCCGGTCTGGGTGGCCAGCACCTTGACCACCCTGTCATCCGCCTGATCGCCATAGACCCGGTCGATGATCTGCGCCATCTCGGCGGCCTTGCCGGCATAGAACTGGACCCAGGCATCGCCGGCGCCCGGCCATTGCGCCTTGCCCTGCGCATCGGCCCATTGGGCCTGGTCGAACTGCCAGTTCCAGACCTCGTTCGAATATTCGAAATGGGCCTTGAGACCGGGGTCCAGGTTGTCGCGGACATAGGCGGCGAAGTTCTGGATATATTCCGGCGTCGCCAGGTGCGGAAGGGTGAACCAGGGATCGGTGCCGGTCTGGTTGGCCAGTTCGACCATCACCTCCAGCGGGACGCCCGCGCTGGTGGCCCAGCTATAGTCGCCCGCCTGCGGGCGGTCAGCCCATTCCGACTGGCGCGAGTCGTTCGTCTCCATCCAGTCCATGAAGCGCAGCGAACGCATCTGGCCGACCAGCTCCAGCCAGGCGGGATTGAAGATCGCGCCCTGGTCGAAGGCCGGGATATGGTCCTGGTGGACGATCTCGATATTGCGGATGTGGTTGCCCTGCTGGGTCGCGGTGATGTCGATGGTGACCATGCCGCGCCCGGTGGGGCGATAGTCGAACCAGATCTCGCCATCGCCATAGGTGACGTTCGATGCCCCGGCGATCTCGATCTGGCCTTCGCCGTCATGGGTCAGCCGATAGCGCCCGGCGGCGGAAACCATGTCGGCGGGCAGTTCGGTCAGGATCAGCGTGCCGATGGATTGCGCGCCGTCGGGCAGCCGCGTGGGCCAGCCGTTTTCGTCCAGCACCGCATCGACCGCATCGCGCGAAACGCCGCCCCACCTGCCCGGCTCGTGCCCGGTCCATTCGCGGGCGGTCTTGAAAACGTCGAGGAAAGGCGATTGCGTGGTCCAGTCCTCGACCCCGTTCAGGCCCAGGCCGACCGAGGGGTTGGTCAGGTGCCCGTTCGCCCCGCCGCCGGGATTGCCCGGATCGGGAACGCCGGGGGCCGGATCGACGGGCTCGGGCGCAGGCTCGGGCGTGGGTTCGGGTTCAGGTTCAGGTTCCGGCTCGACCGGCGCAGGCTCTGCCGGCGTGGGATCGACGGGCGCAGGGTCGACCGGCGCGGGCGAGGCCCCGCCGTCGTTCACCCCGTCGCGGTCGTATTCGTTGACCGTATCCCATGCGATCTTCTGGAACGCCTCGGCCATCTGCGCCGACGGCGCCGGGAAATTCCCGCCCCACTGGTTCGTCGTCTGGTTCGTCAGCCCCGACGGATCGGTGCCGAAGATCGTGGCAAACATCACCACCGCTACAAAATACATACCAACATCCGTCAGGTGGATATCGTCGCTGAACAGTTCGGTGATCGAGTTCACGCCGGGCACCTGCCCCGCCTCGATCGCGTCATGCAGCTTGACCATAGCCTGCCCGGCGGGGACGAGCAGCATCGGTTTCGTGCCTTCGGGGCGATTGGCGTTCACATGATCGACAATGGATTCCCATTGCGCGGCATCGTCCAGGATGCGCTGCCGCCATGCGGCGGGGTTGCCGTCGATACCCGCAAGGTTGAAACCGTGCCAGGTCTCATACATGTAGACCTGCGCATCGGGATTGGACGAAACCGCCAGGTTGAAGTAATTCAACGCCGCGCCATTGGCGTTGGAATAACGGATATGTTCGGCAAGCGGGATTGCCTCGGTCAGCACGACGACATCGTAATTTCCGCTTGCCAGCGCATTGCGCGCATTCTGGCCCTCGGCCCCCGCGCCATTGTTCCAGTTATAGCTCAGCGGCGCGCCGTTGATGATCTGATAGTCGATATCTCCTGCCGCTCCGCCATCCCGGACAAGGCTGTCCATCATACCCGGCAGCCGTGGGCTGACCAGGCTGTGGCCGACGTAGAAGACGTTTGAACCTAAAGGCGACGACATGGGATTCTCCTGTATTTCAAGCGGTTCCCGGCCTTCTTCGGGGAAGGATGGTTCGGACGGACATGCCCGCGGCAAGGCGCGAAAGGCATGCAGTCCCCGCAGCGCAGGCAATACCCCAAGGCATCGCCATCCCGCCTGAAATCCGCATTTCAGACATGCCCAGCCACGATAAACCGATCACCCAACAGAAAAAGGCAGCTTCCACTGCATGCGCTTTTGTTGTGGGATATGGATCATCCGTCAAGTTACCGCTAAATACCGGGTGGCAGGGTTCCGCCGACAATTCCAGACAATTGGGCGGAGTTGCCGATTCAAATACCCGCAATAACATTTTCAATTATATATTTTACACCCCTGGATTGAAACACTTGGAAAACCTTACTATCCGAACTTGTCGCCCGGACCTCTGAACGCTTCCGTTTTCGGGCTTCGGGTCCCGCGCGGCGAATCACCCTTTGCTTGGCCTGCGGATCGTCAACTGCTATGGCGCAGGCGTCCCGCCCGTGGACAATCGCAAGTGGAGGACGAGGATGAGCATCACCCCAGCCGCAAAGGGCCGCATCACGCCCGACGACATACGCGCAGCCAAGGGCGCCGCGCCGATCGCCTGCCTGACCGCCTATACCACGCCGATGGCGAAGCTGGTCGATCGGTCCTGCGACGTGCTGCTGGTCGGCGACAGCCTGGGGATGGTGCTGCACGGGCTGCCCTCGACCCTCGGCGTGACGCTGGAGATGATGATCCTGCACGGACAGGCCGCCGCGCGCGGATCGCAACGCGCCTGCCTTGTCGTGGACATGCCCTTTGGCAGCTACGAGGAAAGCCCCGAACAGGCCTTCCGCAACGCCGCCCGCCTGATGCGCGAGACCGGCTGCCAGGCCGTCAAGCTGGAAGGCGGCGCGCATATGGCCGAAACGATCCGCTTTCTGGTGGCGCGCGGCATCCCCGTCATGGGCCATGTCGGACTGACCCCGCAGGCGGTGAACACGCTTGGCGGCTATCGCGTGCAGGGCCGGGGGCAGGCGGGCACGCGCGTCATGGACGATGCCCTTGCCGTGGCCGAGGCTGGGGCCTTCTCGGTCGTGCTGGAGAAGCTGCCCGCCGCGCTTGGCCGCCGCATCACGGAAGCCCTGCCCGTGCCCACCATCGGCATCGGCGCGGGCGTGGACTGCGACGGGCAGATCCTTGTCATCGACGACATGCTGGGCCTTTTCGCCGATTTCCGGCCCCGTTTCGTCAAACGCTATGCCGAACTTGGCGGGGACGCGGCGCAGGCGATCCAGGCCTATGCCGACGAGGTGCGCAGCCGCGCCTTTCCCGCGCCGGAACATGCATTTTCGGACAGCCCCCAGGACAGCAAGGCCCAGGACAGCAAGGGATGAGCGCGCCGATCATCCGCCAGCCCGGCGAATTGCATGCCCTGACCGATGCATGGCTGGCGGCGGGGCAGGTCATCGGCGTGGTGCCGACGATGGGCGCGCTGCATGACGGGCATCTTGGCCTGGTGCGCATGGCCCGCGAAAGCTGCGACCGGGTGATCGTGACGATCTTCGTCAACCCCCGCCAGTTCAACAACCCCGAGGACCTGGCCCGCTATCCCCGGACCGAGCAGGCGGACGCCGCGCTGCTGGCCCCCCTGGGCGTCGATGCGGTCTTCGTGCCGGATGGCGCGCTGATCTACCCGCCCGGCCATGCCACGAGCGTTTCCGTCACCCGGATCACCGACGAACTGGAGGGCGCGCACCGGCCCGGCCATTTCGACGGCATGGCGACGGTGGTGACGCTGCTTCTGAACCTGACCCGCCCGCACCGCGCCTATTTCGGGGAAAAGGACTGGCAGCAGTTGCAGGTCGTCCGCCAGATGGTGCGCGACCTGCACATGCCGGTCGAGATCGTCGCCTGCCCGACCACCCGCGCGCCGGACGGGCTGGCGCTGTCCTCGCGCAACCAGCGGTTGACGGCGGCGGATCGCGAAAGGGCCGCGCTTCTGCCCCGGACGCTCTTCGACG
This sequence comes from uncultured Paracoccus sp., assembly GCF_945915435.1. Lineage (GTDB taxonomy): Bacteria > Pseudomonadota > Alphaproteobacteria > Rhodobacterales > Rhodobacteraceae > Paracoccus. The sequence continues at coordinate 29,698 of NZ_CAMEFG010000004.1, forward strand.
CCGCCCGCAGGATCGAGGCGGGCGAGGATGCGGCCCCCGTGCTGGCGCAGGCCCGCGCCGCGCTGGCCGGGGCGGGTTTCGGCCCCGTCGATTATCTGGAACTGCGCGACGCCCGGACGCTGGCGCAGCCGCAGCCCGGCCAACCCGCCCGGCTGCTGGCCGCGGCCTGGCTTGGCGGGGTGCGGCTGATCGACAATATCGCCGCCACCCTGCCCGGATAGATCAGTCGGCTTGCAGGGCGCGGGCCTCATCCTCAAGCTGGACCAGCAGGGGGGTGCGCTCGCGCCAAGTCTCATACCACTTTTCGACCGCATCGCCGAAGATCTCGGGACCGGGGCGGATGATCGGGGCACCTGCCTCGGTCAGGCGGGCGCGATAATCGGCGTCGATCTGCGGATAGGCGGCGCGGATATGGGCGGCTTCCTCGGCCACCAGCCGGGCGATCAGATCGCGGTCGGCAGGGTCCAGCGACTGCCACTTGCGGCCCGAGGCGACGGCGAACATCGGAAAGATCATATGTTCGCTGTCCAGGATCACGGCGGAATAATCCTGGAAGCGGTTGTTCCACGTCCCTTCCAGATCAAGCTGCATCCCGTCGATCTGGCCGTTGGCATAGGCGTCGAACAGATCGGGCAGCGGCAAGGGCGTCGGCACCGCGCCGGCGGTGGACCAGAAGTCCAGTTCCTGCGCCAGCGGCACCGTGCGGATCTTGCGCCCGGCGACGGTCCCGCCGTCAGCCAGCGGACGCGACAGCAGCACGATACGCATTCCCGCCATGCCATAGCCCAGCCCATGCAGCCCCAGCGGCGCAAGGTTGTTTTCCAGAAGCGAGGCCGCCGTCGGCCCCTCCAGCAGACGCGCGGCGGTCTCGGCGTCGGGAACCAGGTAGGGCGCGACCAGGATGCCGAAATCGGGGTCGCGGTTGGCCAGTTCGCCCACCGTCAGGAAGGCCATGTCCAGCGCGCCGGAACGTAACTGTTGCAGCATCTGCGCCTCATTCCCCAACTGCCCCGAGGGCATGACGGACAGCACCAGCCGCCCTTCGGTCTGCGCGTTCAGCCTTTCGGCCACGGCATGGGCCGAGATCGTCCATTGATGCGAGGGCGGCGTGATCATGCCGATACGCAGCACCTCGGCCCCGGCCATCTGGCCAAGCCCCCCGACCAGAAGGGCCATCGCGGCCAGTCCACGGCGAAGAACGGAAAACGACATCTTAACCCCCAATCAATTGGCATTCATTGCGGCGATGACCGACAGGCCCGCGACGACCGCCAGCACCGCCCCGAAAAACGGCATGAGCAGCCAGGACAGCCGCTCGGCCCGCACCCCGGTCAGCAGCGAGGCCGTGTATAGCCCCGCACCCACCGGCGGCGTCAGCAGCCCCAGCGCAAGGTTGACGCAAAGGATGATCCCGAAGGCGATCGGGTCGATCCCATAGGTTGCCGTCGCCACCGGCAGCAGCACCGGCGCGACCAGGATGATCGCCGGGATCGGCTCCAGCACGGTGCCAAGGGCCAGCAACAGCAGGTTCAGCAGCAGCAGGAACATCAGGGGCGAATGCGCCCATTGCTGGATCAGCTCGGCGGTGGCGGCGGGCAGGTTGTCGAAGGTCGCGACCCAGCCCAGCACCTGCGCGGCGGCGACCAGATAGATCACCGCGCCCGAGGTGACCGCCGTGCGCACCAGCGCCACGCCAAGGTCGGGCAGACGCAATTCGCGGTAAACAAACCCGCCGATCAGCAGCGTGGCAAGGCCCGCGAAGGCGGCGGCCTCGGTCGGCGTGGCCAGCCCGCCGACGATGGTGCCGACAGCCAGCACCGGCACCGCGACGGCGGGCAGCGAATCGGCGATGGCGCGGGCGCGCGCCGCCGCGCCAAGGGGCGGGACCTTGGGCAGGTTGTGGCGCCAGCCCAGCCAGGCGATGACCAGCGTGAAGGCCAGCGCGATGGCCAGCCCCGGCAGGATGCCCGCGATGAACAGGTCCGCGACCGGCACCTGCGCCACCGCCGCATAGACGATCAGGTTCATCGAGGGCGGGATGACCGGCGCCAGCAACCCGCCCGCCGCCGTGATCGTCGCGGCAAGGTCGCGCGGATAGCCGGCGCGCACCATCTCGGGGACCGCGAGGCGCGACATCACAGTCAACTGCCCCACGGTCGAGCCGATGACCGTCGCCACCATCAGGTTCGCCAGCAGGCTGACATAGGCCATCCCCGCGCGCACCGGCACCATCAGCGCCGAGGCCAGCCCCAGCAGGCGGCGCCCGATCCCGCCCGCGTTCATCAACTCGCCCAGCAGGATGAACAGCGGCAGCGCCAGCAGGCTGGAGCTTTCGATACCCGCGAAAAGCTGCTGCTGGAAGCCTTGCAGCAGCAGCCCGTGCCCGCCCACCGCAACCATGACCAGCGCGGTCGCGATCAGCACGAAGGCGATGGGCACCCCAAGCGCCAGCAGCACGCAGCAAAAGGCCAGCGCGATCATGCGGGCACCTCGGACCGGGGCGGGATGCGACCCGCGATGTCGTCGGCCAGCACCGCCAGCGCATGGACCACCGCCACGGCCAGCGAAACCGGGACGATCAGCCAGAACCAGACCTTGCGCAGGTGCATGGTCAGCATCGGCTCGGACCAGGTGAAGTTGAAACTGGCCTGGGCATAGCTGCGCGCATCGCCCGCGCGCCACAGCCCCACCGGGTCGAACCACAGCCAGCACAGCCACGCCATGACCAGCAGGAAGCACAGCACCAGCAGGTCGCACAGCACCGCCAGCCGCTGCCGTCCCTTCGGCGACAGCCGGTCGGGCAACAGGCCGATGGCCATGTGCTGGCGCGTCGCGATGCAGACCGAGCCGCCGATGAAAGCCAGCCAGACCATCAGATGCACCGCCATTTCCTCGGCCCACAGCAGCGGCTGGCCGTAATGGCGCAGCACCGCATTGGCGGGGATCAGCGCGAAGATGACCGCCGCCAGCGCCGCGCCCAGCAACAGCTCGGCCCGCAGCAGGTGGCGGCTGATCGCGCCAAGCACGCCATGCGGCGGGGTGTCGGGCAGAAGGTCCTTCATCACGCGCGCTCGGCGTCGATCATCACGGTCAGCCGCCCCATCGAACAACGCTCGACCCGCGCCTCGACGCCGTAGACCTGCGCCAGCATGGCCGGGGTCAGCACCTGCTCGGGGGCGCCCGAAGCGTGAAGGCGGCCATGTTCCAGCACCACGATCCGGTCGGCCCAGCGCGCGGCAAGGCCAAGGTCGTGCAGCACGGCGATGACGACGCGGCCCTCGGCGGCAAGGCGGCGCAATTCGGCCAGCAGGCGCACCTGCCGGGCCAGATCCAGCGCGCTGGTCGGCTCGTCCAGCAGCAGCAGGCGGGGATCGCGGACGATGGCCTGCGCAAGGCTGACCATCTGGCGCTGGCCACCGGAAAGCTGTTCAAGCCGCTCAAGCGCCAGATCGGCGATACCCAGCCGCTCCAGCACCGCCATGACGCGCGATTCCGCGTCGTGGATGCCCAGTTGCCCCCCCGCGCGCAACGCCGCGATCACGCTTTCCAGCACGATCAGCGTCGAGGCCGAGGGCAGCGTCTGCGGCATGAAGCCCACCACCTTGGCACGGCGGTTGGCGGGCAGCCGCGCCAGATCCTCGTCCCCCAGCGCGATCCGGCCCTGATAGGGGGCAAGCTGGGCGATGGCGCGCAGCAGGGTCGATTTGCCCGCCGCGTTCGGCCCGGCCAGCACGGTGACCTCGCCTGCGTGCAGTTCGGGCAGGCTCAGCCCCTCGATCACCCGGCGGGCGCCGTAGCGGACGTTGACGTCCTGAACGCTCAGCCCGCTCATCTGCGCGCGCCCCCGCGGAAGATCAGCGAAAAGAAGATCGGCAACCCGATCAGCGAGGTCACCAGCCCGATCGGCAGCAGCACGCCCGGCACCACCACCTTGGCCAGCGTCGAGGCCAGCGACATGATCAGCGCCCCCGTCAGCAGGCTGGTGGGCAGGAAGAAGCGATGATCCTCGCCCACCAGCATCCGTGCGATATGGGGACCGGCAAGGCCGACAAAGCCGATGACGCCGACCAGCGACACGGCACTGGCCGACAACAGGCTGACGCGCAGCAGCGTCCAGCGGCGCAGCGATTCGACATTCACGCCGAAGCTGCGCGCCTGGTCGGCGCCCATGCGCAGCGCGGTCAACTGCCAGGCGGCGCGCAGCGAAAAGGGCGCGGTCACGAGCAGCACCACGGCCAGCACCCCCACGCTGCGCCATTCGGCGGCGGCAAGGCTGCCCATCGTCCAGAACACCAGTTGCTGCAAGGCATCGGGCGAGGCGATGAATTGCAAAAGCGACAGCAGCGAGGCGGCGGCGAAGCTCAGCGCGATGCCGAACAGGATCAGCACCTCGGGACCGCCGCCGCGCAGGCGGCCAAGCAGTTGCAGCAGCCCCAGCGCGCCAAGGGCGAAGACGAAGGCATTGGCCGACACGCTCCAGACGGCGGGCAGGAAGGGAACGGTCAGGCCCAGCACGATGGCCGTCGCCGCCCCCAGCGCCGCGGCGGCGGACACGCCAAGGGTGAAAGGCTCGGCCAGCGGGTTTTCCAGCACGGTCTGCATCTCGGCCCCCGCAAGGGCCAGCGCGGCGCCCACCAGCAGGGCAAGGGCGGCGACGGGCAGGCGCACCTCCCACACGATGATGGCGGTGCCGCGCGGCACGTCGGTCCCGCCCGTCAGCGCGGCGATGGTATCGCCCAGCGGCAGCCCGGCGGGACCTGTCATCAGGTCCAGCAACACGGCCAGCGCGGCCATGACGGCCATCACCACGACCAGCGCGGCGCGGCGGCGGTTTTGCCGGTGATAACGATCGAGCAGGGCTTGCGTCATGGCTACCGCCCTGGCCGGACCCACCAGGTGCCGGGCACCTCGACGGGGGAAAAGCGTTCCTGCAATTCGGCCTGGGTGGCGTCGGGGTCCAGGTCGGCGAACAGTTCGGGGTGGAAGCTCTGGACCAGGAACTCGATCAGCGAGATATGGATGGGCGAATCGTTGAACATCTGCCAGACGCCCGCCGCGCGCCCTTCCTCGACCGCGCGCAGGCTGGAAATGCCCCGCCCCGCCAGCAGCGCGGCAAAGCTGTCCTGGGTGGTCTCGGCCTCGACCCCCGAACCCAGCACCAGCCCGCCCCGCGCCGCCATATGCGTGCCGCCGGTGGCGATATAGACGTCGGGATCGGCGCCCAGCAGGTATTCCAGGCTGACGTTGCCAACGATGCCCTGCACCGCCTCGGCCCCGATATTCTCGCCCCCCGCCGCGCGGATGAAGTCGTTGAACACCCCCGTCCCCGCCGTCGAGCAGCAGCCCTGCGGCGCGGCATGGACGTGGAAGAAGACGCGCGGCCGGGTGATCGCAGGATCGGCCAGCCGGTTCGAGATACGGTTCAGGCGGGTCTCGTAGAACTCGATGAATTCCTCGGCGCGCGCCTCGGCCCCGGTCAGGGTGCCCAGGATGCGCAGGCTGGGCATCGAGTTGGTCAGGGGATGGGAATAGAAATCAACATAGACGACGGGAATGCCTGCCTGCTCGATCCTCTGGCGCGAAACCTCGGCCCCCGGATCGCCAAGGTCGATGGGCGTCAGCACCACCAGGTCGGGTTCCAGCGCAATGATTGCCTCGACCGACAGGTCGCGATTGCCCGATCCGACGGGCCGGATCGCGTCGATCTGCGGAAAGCGCGCGCGATAGGCGGCCAGCGTCGGTTCGTCCAGACCGCGCGCCATGCGCCAGCCCGCGACCAGCGACACCGGGTCGTCATGGATCAGGCCAAGGACCGCAAGATGGCGCGCCTCGGCCAGCACGACACGCTCGGCGGGCCGCTCAAGCACCACCTGCCGCCCGGCGATGTCGGTGACCGCCACCTCGGCCCGCGCGGGCAGCGCAAGGGCAAGGGCGGCAAGCATCGCGGACAGGGCAAGGCGGAAGGGGGTCATCGGCGGTTTTCCATGTCGTGAACGGCAACCGGGGGGCGTGCTGCCCCCCGGCGCCCGGTTTCGGGGTCGCTTATTCGGCGACGGGACGAACGCGCGAAATGCGGTCGCCCGCCGGATCGTCCGCGCCTTGCGACTTGTTGATGACATATGCGGTGCCGTCGTCCAGCACACGCACCTGGTTGGGGTAGCTGCCGCCGTCCAGGTTGGCGACGATCTCGCCTTCGGGATTGACCACCGTGATCGTGCCCGAGCCGCGGACGGTGACATAGGCCAGCCGCTGGTTCGGATCGAAGCTGACGCTCAGCGGGTTGGCGCCGACCCCGACATCATGCAGGATCTCGCCGGTTTCTTCCTTGACGATCAGCAGGTTGTCGCTGCCCTGGCCGACGACGAAAATCAGCCCTTCCTGGCGGTCATAGGCGGCATCCGAACCGGCCGTCAGGTTCTTCAGCGCCAGGACGCGGACCTCGCCGCTGTTCAGATCGACCACGGCCACCTCGGGGGTGCTGATGCTGGCCACGAACAGCTTGCCCGCTTCCTCGTCCATCTGGACGCTGCGGGCGCCGAACGTCTCGCGGCGGATGGTCGAGGTGATCTCGATCGGGTCGAGCGGTTCCAGCGTGGCGGTGTCGAACACCGCGAGATGAGGCTCGAAGCTGGTGCTGAAATAGGCGCGGCCGCGGGTTTCGTCCACCACCACGTCGCGCGGGTGGGCGACCGAACCGGCGTCGAACTGCTTGACCAGCGACAGGTCGTCCTGCTTGTAGACGGCGGCGCTGTCCTGGCGGGTCACGCTGACCCAGACATTGCCGTTCGTATCGTCGACATCGACGCCGTAGACGGCAAAGACGCCGCCATCGCTGCCGTCGGGACGGGCCGGCGCCGCGTCCGGCGTGACCGAGGCCACGACCTCAAGCGTTTCGGGATCCAGCTTGCTGATCGACGATTCCGCGACCGGCGGACGACCGACGGCGGCGGTGACGAAGAGCGCGTCCGATTTCGGGCTGTAGGCGACCTGATACAGCCCGCGCGTCACCGGCTTGCTTTCGACGGTGAACAGATCCTCGCCCGAAAGCGGGACCTGGGGCGAGACCTTCAGCTCGACCACGGTTGCGGCGGCAGGGTTCTCGGCGATGGCGACGACGGGTTGCAGGCCGACGGCGGCCTCTTCGTCAACGGTCAGTTCGAAGCTGACCTCGCCCTCGTCGTTCACGGTCCGCGGGCCGTCGGCGTTCAGCACCGTGGTGCCGCGCATCAGCGTGATCTCTTGCCCCGGAATCAGCCCGCGCCCCGAGATCGTCGCCGTGCTGCCCGGATAGATCGCGGCGCCTTCCGACGGGGCCGCGCGCAGGGCGCCCGCGAAATCCTCGGCAACGGGGGTGAATACGCTTTGCGCGAAGGCGGGGGCCGCAAGGGACAGTGCCAGCGCAGAGGCTCCGATCAGGCTGCGGATCGGAAAGCGAAGATTTCCCTTCATCATGTTCTCCTGAATGATTGATGATGGATTGCAGGCTTGACCGGATGTTACGGACTGGCTTCGATGCCACGCAGCAGTATATTCCCGACAGGGATTGTCAACCATTCCCTGCCCTTAAAAGCGCCGAAGGAAGTTCAAAAGATGTCGCAAACCGGAAAAGTCGGTCCCGATCACGCGCGCAAGCCCGCCAGCCTGCGCATTTTCGACGCCGGGGTCGAAACGCATGAGTTGTCGCAAAGGACCGTGGACTGCGGGCCGGGGCACCGGATCTTTCTGGCGGTGCCGCGCGGGCAAGCCCCGGCGGGCGGCTGGCCGATCCTTTACCTGCTGGACGGAAACGCGGCCTTCGACTTCCTGACGCCGCAGCATCTGGCCGCCGCGCCGGGGCTGGTGCTGGCGGGGATCGGCTATGACACCGACCGGCAATTCGCCCGTGAAAGGCGGACGCTGGATTTCACCGCGCCCGACGGTCCGGGCGACGGCATCCGCCCCGACCCGGTGCATCCGGGGCGGATGGCCGGGGGGGCGGCGCAGTTCCTGGACCGCCTGACCGGCCCGCTGCGGCAAGCGGCCGAGCAAGGCCTGCACATCGCCCCCGCGCGCCGCACGCTCTGGGGCCATTCCTTCGGCGGGCTGTTCGCGCTTTACGCCCTGCTGACCCGGCCCGGCAGCTTCGCGCGTTTCGCGGCGATCAGCCCCTCGATCTGGTGGGACGAGCCGCTGATCCGCCGCATCGCCGGGGCGGCTGACATTCCCCAGCCGCAGCCGCCTCTGCTGGTGGCGCTTGGCGACCGCGAGAAACGCTCGGGCAGCGACGGGCCGCCGCCGGATGCGCCCTCGCCCACGACGATGGCCTTTCTGCGCGACCTGCGCGAGCGGCCCGGCCTTGCGCCGCGCATCCACGTCCTGCCGGGGCTGATCCATATCGAGACGATCGCCGGTTCCCTGCCGCTGGTCCTGCCTTTCGCCAGCGCATCAACGCAATCTTAATCCCCTTGGTGTTTCCTGATCCCAGGGAAAGGGAATTGGGATGCGAATCATGGGACATTCACGGATGGCAGGCGGTCAGGTGCCGTCTAGCAGGCGCAGGATATGCGGCGCGATCAGGCGCGAGGCTTCGGGCGAACTCATCCCCGAATGCATGAAGGGGGTGTCGATGACCTGAATCTTGCGCGCGTAATCGGCCCACATCTCGGGGACAAGGCGGCGTTCCTTGTGATCCAGCGCGGCGCGGAAATGGATCAGCGTGCCGTCGTAGCGGCGATGGTGGTGATGGCGGACAAGGCGGTTCGTATCCGTCACCACCCGCACCACGCCGTCCAGCGCACGCTCGGGCAGCGCACCCAGCGCGGTATCGCCCTGGCGCAGGAAGGCCACCACCGCCGCGCGGCTGTCCAGGTCGCGATGGGCGTCGGGATCGTAGCCCGCGATGGCCAGAAGAGCGCGCAGGGCCTCGACCGGATCGGGTTCGGGTTCGGCCCGCCAGACATCGGCGGGATAGCTGTCCAGCGCGATGACCGCACCGGCGGGTAGGCCCATGTCCTGCAAAATCGCGGCCATGATTTGCGCAACGATCCCGCCAACCGACCAGCCCGCCAGATGCCAGGGACCATCGGGCCGGACCGCGCGGATGCGCGCGATATAGTCCCGCGCCAGCGCGTCGAGACCGCCGGGCAGCGCATTTTCGGGGTCCAGCCCCGGATGCTGCAAGGCCCAGACCTTGCGCGTCCCGCCCAGCTCGCGCGCCAGGTGGCGATAGCCCCAGCCCAAGCCGCCCGCGGGATGGATCAGGAACAGCGGCGCGGGTTCCTCGGCCCCGTCGGCCAGCAGCAGCAATGGCCCCAGCCCGTCGCCACCCTGCCCGCCGCGATCCAGCATCGCGGCCAGCAGCGACAGGACGGGATGTTCAAAGACCGTGCCCAGCCCCGGATCCTGGCCGGTTTCCTCGGCGATGCGCTGGACCAGCCGGACGGCGGACAGCGAATCGCCGCCCAGGGCAAAGAAGTCCCCCTCGGCGGACGGGGGGGTAGGCAGATGCAGGATCTCGGCGTAAAGGCGGGCCAGCATCCGCTCGGTCGGGGTCTCGGCATCGCGGCCCGTGGCGGCGAAATGCGGCGCGGGCAGCGCCTTGCGGTCCAGCTTGCCGTTCGAGGTGACGGGCAGTGCCTCCAGCGCGACCTGCGCGGCGGGGACCATGTAGGCGGGCAGGACCGCGCCGATTTCCAGCGCCAGCCGGTCGGGATCGTAGCCGGGCGCGGGCACGACATAGGCGACCAGCCGCGCCTCGCCGCCATTGTCCTTGCGGGCGATCACGACCGCCTCGCGCGCAAGGCCGGTCTGCGTGATGGCGGCCTCGATCTCGCCCAGCTCGATGCGCAGGCCCCGCAGCTTGACCTGATGGTCCGAGCGGCCAAGGTAGACCACCGCCCCGTCATCGCGCAGCCGCGCCAGATCGCCCGCCGCATAAAGCCTTTCGCCCGGATGGCGCGGATCGGCAATGAAGCGTTCCGCCGTCAAGTCGTCGCGCCCCAGATAGCCGCGCGCAAGCTGCACGCCACCCAGATACAGGTTGCCCGCAAGCCCCGCAGGCACTGGGCGCATCCGGTCGTCCAGCACACAAAGTTCGGTGTTCCAGACCGGGAAGCCGATCGGCAGCGGGTTCGAGCGGTCCTGCGGCGTGGCAGGCCACCAGCTTACGTCCACCGCCGCCTCGGTCGGGCCGTAGAGGTTGTGCAACTCGGCCCGGATACGGCTGTGGAAACGGTCGCGCTGGTCGGGGGTCAGTTCCTCGCCCGAACAAAAGACGCAGCGCAAGGCCAGCCCTTGCGAGGCGCTGGAGGCCAGAAACGCCGACAGCATCGAGGGCACGAAATGCATCACCGTGATCCCGTGCCGCCGGATCGCCTGCGCCAGCGCCACCGGGTCGCGATGCGCGCCGGGGGCCGCCATGACCAGCTCGGCACCCGCGATCATGGGCAGGAAGAATTCCCACACCGACACATCGAAGGTGGCCGGGGTCTTTTGCAGGATGCGGTCGGCGGGGGTGACGGCGTAATGGTCGGCCATCCACAGCAGGCGGTTGACGATGGCGCGATGCTCGATCACGACGCCCTTGGGTTCGCCGGTGGAACCCGAGGTGAAGATGACATAGGCCATGTCCCCCGGCGCGGGGCACCCGGTGGGTGCGGTGCCCGATTGCGGCCAGTCCGCGACGCGCAGCAGCGGCGCATCCGGCGCGAACAGCCCCGCCAGATCGTCCGAGGTCAGGACGGCGACGGGCCGCGCCTGCGCCATGATGCGGGCGATGCGTTCGGGCGGGTGGTCGGGGTCCAGCGGCAGATAACCCGCGCCCGCGCGCAGGACGGCCAGCAGCGCGACCGGCAGGTGGGCGGAACGCTCCAGCGCGACCGCGACGATGCGGCCCGGTCCCGCCCCCATCGCGGCCAGCCGCCCGGCCAGCGTGGCGCTGCGGCGGTCCAGGTCGGCAAAGCTCAGCACCTCGTCGCCGAAACGCACGGCGGGCGCGTCGGGGGTGGCGGCGATCTGCGCGGCGATCAGTTCGACCAGCGTGGTATCGGGGACCGGGTGGCGCGCGGCGTCGCGGCGGGCGTCCTGCGCGGCGATCTCGGCCGGGCTGGCGGTCGGCACGGGGGCCAGCGCGCCGTGACGCAGCGCCGCCGCCAGAAACTCGGGCAGACGCGCGCAATGGCCCGCGACATCGGCCGGGGAATAAAGGTCGGGGTTCGCGTCCACCTCGAACAGGATGCCCGATTGCGGATCGCCGCGGAAGGTCACGGTCAGGTCGTCAACCGCCCCCGCGCCAAGGATATGCAGCCCGACCTGCAAACCCTCGAAATGGGGCGGGCGGTCAAAGGGCTGGACGTTGACCAGCGGCCCGTAAAGCCGCCGCGTGCCGCCGATCAGGCCAAGGTCGCGGCGCAGGTATTCGCTGCGGTAAAGGCCGTGCTTGCGCGCCTCGCGCATCTCGGCGGCCAGGGGGGCCAGCCAGTCTTGCAGGGCCGCGTCCTCGTCCGGGCGCACGGCCTGGGGCAGGACGTTCATCGCCATGCAGGGAACCCGCGCGATCTTGCGGCCCATCCGCGCCATGAAGGGCACGCCGATCACCGCCTGCCCCCCGCTGAAGCGGGCAAGATAGGCGCCGACCAGCCCGGTCAGCACATCCGGCCAGCCCAGCCGGTGGGTATCCGAGAAATCGCCGAGAGCGGCGATCAGCGACGCATCCAGCCAGCGGCTTTCGCGCAGGAAACGGTGGGCGCTGACGGCACGGCCCTGTGCGGGGCCTGTGGCCTCGGGCAGGTCGGCCAGCCGCGCGCGCCACCATTCCCCGTCCTGCGTCCGGCGGTCGGATGCGCGATAGGCCGCATCCTCGTCATCGGCGCGGCTTAGCGGCGGGAAGGGCGCGGGCGCGGGGGCGCCACGCAGGATGGCCGAGTAATGTTCACCGATCCGGTTCGTGACCAGCACCATCCCGTAGCCGTCGATGGCCAGGTGATGGACGCGCTCGTAAAGGAAATGCCGGTCCGGTCCCAGCACGAAGATAGCGAAGGCGGCGGCGGGCTCGTGGGCCAGGTCCAGCGGCCTGTCGCTGTCGGCGCGCATCCGGGCCAGCGCCTCGGCCTGCGGATCGGGGTGGTCGCGCAGATCGATGGTCGCCACGCGGGCAAGGTCGGGTTCCTGCCATTGGCGGGGACCGTCCGGCCCTTGCGCGAAACGCAGCTGGAGGCATTGCGATTCGGCGATGGTGCGGCGCAGGGCCAGTTCCAGCGCGGGCAGATCCAGCGGGCCGGTCAGTTCCAGATACTGGCCGGTGTTCAGGATCGGGTTGGCGGGGTCCAGGGCCTGGGCATACCACAGACCTTCCTGCGCCTCGGTCAGGGCGTGGGTATCCTTGGCGGACAGGTCGAAATCCCCGGCGATATTCATCTTACGCAGCAGAGCCTTCGGGACGCACGACCTGCGCCCACCATTCGCCAAGCGTCGCATATTCCGCGAAAAGGCCGAAGTCGGCCTTCAGCCCCGCCCCTTCCCATTCCATCACCAGCCGCATCAGGCGCAGCGAATCCAACCCCAGGTCGGCCAAGTTGTCACTGTCGCCGATCTCGGACGGGTCGAGGTCGATGGCCTGCGCGATATCGGCGCGCATCCGTTCCAGCGTCAGGGTCATTTGCGTTCTTCCTCCTTCAGGAAGCGGGCGCGCAGGTTCGCACGCAGGACATTGCGGCTGATCTTGCCGACGGCGGTGGTCTGGAATTCGGGCACGAAGACGACCTGGTCGGGCACCTTGAACTCGGCCAGGCCGCGGCTGCGCATGAAGGCCTTGATTTCCGGCGCGCGCGGCGAGGTGTCGGGCTGCGCGATGATGAAGGCGCAGCTTCGCTCGCCCAGGAATGCGTCGGGGATCGAGACAACGGCGGCGTCGAAGACCGCCGGATGGGCCAGCAGGTGATCCTCGATTTCCTCGGCCGAGATCTTTTCGCCCGCGCGATTGATATGGTCGCCCGCCCGGCCCTGCACGACCAGATAGCCGCCGGCCAAGCGTTTCACGATGTCGCCGGTGCGATAGAAGCCGTCGGGCGTGAAGCTGCGCGCATCCGCCGCCGGTTCGTCGTGATAGGCGCGGATCGTATAGGGACCGCGCGTCAGCAGGTGGCCGGGCTGGCCGTCGGGGACGGGTTGGCCCGCATCGTCCAGCACCAGAACCTCGTCATCGGGGCTGATCGGGCGGCCCTGGGTGCCGGTGACGATATCCTGGGCGTCGTCCAGACGGGTGTAGTTGACCAGCCCCTCGGCCATGCCGAAAACCTGTTGCAGGGTGCAGCCAAGGGTCGGGCGGACGCGCGCCGCCGCCTCGGGCGTGAACTTGGCACCGCCCACTTGCAGGACTTGCAGGCTGGAGATGTCGTGTTTCGTGCGCGGCGCAGCCTGCATCCAGAGCAGCGCCAGCGGCGGCACGACGCCGGTGATCGTGACCCCTTCCCGCGCGATCAGGGAAAAGGCGGTATCGGGGCTGGGGTTGGGACACATCACCACGCGCGAACCCGCGTAAAGCGCGCCCATCACGCCGGGCGAACTCATCGGGAAGTTATGCGCCACGGGCAGCGCGCCCATATAGACGCTGTCGCCGTCCAGCCCGCAGATCTCGGCGCTGGCGCGGAAGCTGTAGATATAGTCGTCATGGGTGCGCGGGATCAGCTTGGACAGCCCCGTCGAACCGCCCGAGATCTGAAGGAACGCCACCCGGGACGGATCGACCTGCGGCAGCGGCAGATCGCCCGCGGGCATCGCGTCGAAACCCAGCCAAGGCCCCGGATCGCCGATGACGACGACATGGGCCAGCGCGGGAACCTCGGCCTGCACCTGCCCGGCCAGATCGCGATAGTCGAAGCCTTCGTGACGGTCCGCCACCACCAGCGCGCGGGCACTGGCACGGCGGGCGAAATGGACAAGCTCGGTCTGGCGATGGGCGGGCAACGCATAGACCGGGACCAGCCCGGCCAGGAACAGGCCAAAGACCGCCGGAAAGAAATGCGCGATATTGGGGATCTGCACCAGCACCCGGTCGCCCTGCCGCAACCCCAGCCCAAGATAGCCCTGCGCGGCGCGTTCGGCACGGGCCAGCAGTTCGCCATAGCTCCAACGGTGGTCGGGATCGACGACGGCGATGCGGTCGGGATGCTCGGTCGCGGCGCGGCGCAGGAAACCGCCCATCGTCTCGCCTCGCCAATAGCCCTTTTGGCGATAGCGTTCCGCGAATTCCGCGGGCCAGACCTGGCGCGGCTCGATCACAGGAGCATCTGACACGGGACAAGGACCTCGACTTGCTGAAAAAGCGGCTTCCGCCCCGCAGATAGTGTAACAGAGAAAACTAGTCAACTTTAGGTCAGCCTATTGGTCCGCCCGATCGCAGCGGTTATGTGGGCACCTGTCGAAACCCATCGCAGCCCAAGGACAAACCAGATGCCGCCAATCCCCTTCCGCGACACCCCGCAAGCCTATGGGCTGATCACCCGCATCCTGCATTGGGCGATGGGTGCGCTGATCCTGTGGCAGTTCCTGGGCATGGGCCTGCGGCTGATCTTCGGCAGGCAGCCCTTCGTTTCCTTTTTCGTGGGCAGCCACCAGCCGGTGGGCACGGTGCTGTTCGTGCTGGTCGTCCTGCGCATCCTGTGGGCCGTGGCCAATCGCCGCAACCGGCCCGATCACGGGACCGGGCCGGTCGCCATCGCCGCGCGGCTTGGCCACCTGGCGCTTTACGCGCTGATGCTGATCATCCCCTCGGTCGCGCTGCTGCGGGCCTGGGGGTCGGATCGGGCCTTCGCGCCCTTCGGGTTCCAGATCTTTCCGGCGCAGGAACCCGTCATCGCCTGGACCGGCCAGCTTGCCGGGCTGCTGCATGGCGAACTGGCCTGGCTTTTGCTGGCGGCGATCCTTGGCCATATCGTCATGGTCGCTGTCCACGAACGCAAATGGCGCGACGGCACGCTGTCGCGGATGGCGGGGCGGCCCAGGCCGCAGGGCTGACGCCCGCCCCCTGCCCTAGCCGGCGGCGGCGCGCGCGCGGGGGAAGCGCCCCTGCGGGATCATCTCGGGCGCGAAGCTTTGGGCCGAGGCGCGGTCCCAGCGGCGGTGCCAGCTTTCAAACTCGGCATCGCGGCTGGGGGCGACAAGGAAGCCTTCGGGCAGGTAGGGGAAGGCTTCGTTCCCATCCTCGAAGGTGCCGTCGCCCTGGCGGAACATGAAGTGATAGGGCAGGAACTCGCCCGGTGAGGACAGGCCCGCCGCCCCCGCGATCTCGGCCAGCGCGTGCAGGGTGTTGCGGTGGAAGCGCAGCACGCGCAGCGCCTTGCCCTCGGGTTCCAGCGCGCGCTGGCGCAGCTTGTCCTGCGTGGCGATGCCGACGGGGCACTTGTTCGTGTGGCAGGACTGCGACTGGATGCAGCCGATGGCGAACATGAACCCGCGGGCCGAGTTGCACCAATCCGCGCCAAGCGCCAGCGCGCGGGCGATGTCGAAGGCGCTGACGATCTTGCCCGCCGCACCGATGCGGATGCGGTCGCGCAGCCCCGCCCCGCGCATGGTGTTGTGGACGAAGGCCAGCCCTTCCAGCATGGGCATGCCGACGCGGTTCGTGAATTCCAGCGGAGCCGAGCCGGTCCCGCCCTCGGCCCCGTCCACGGTGATGAAGTCGGGGGTGACGCCGGTTTCCAGCATCCCCTTGACCATGCACATGAATTCACGCCTGTGCCCGATGCACAGCTTGATGCCCACGGGCTTTCCATCGGACAGTTCGCGCAGACGTGCGACAAATTGCATCAACTCGATCGGGGTCGAGAATTCGCCATGCGCGGGGGGCGAGATGCAATCGACGCCCAGCGGGACGCCGCGCGCCTCGGCGATCTCGGGGCTGATCTTGGCGGCGGGCAACATGCCGCCGTGGCCGGGCTTGGCGCCCTGGCTCAGCTTCAGTTCGATCATCTTGACCTGCGGGTCCAGCGCCTGCTTGCGGAACCTGTCGGGATCGAAACGGCCCTGTTCGTCGCGGCACCCGAAATAGCCCGAGGCCACCTGATAGATCAGGTCGCCCCCGTGGCGGCGGTGATGGCGGCTGATGCCCCCCTCGCCCGTGTTATGGGCGAATCCGCCCATCCTGGCGCCGTGGTTCAGCGCCAGGACCGCATTGGCCGACAGGGCGCCGAAGCTCATCGCCGAGATGTTGTAGAGCGACGAGGCATAGGGCTGGCGGCAATCCGGCCCGCCGATGGTCACGCGGAAATCCGTGCCGGTGATCGTCTTGGGCGCCACCGAATGCGTGACCCAGGAATAGCCCGATTCATAGACCTTTTCGGTGGTGCCGAAGGGGCGCTTGTCCTCGACCCCCTTGGCGCGCTGATAGACGAGGCTGCGCGCCTCGCGCGAAAAGGGCAGTTCGTCGCTGTCGCTTTCGATCAGGTATTGGCGGATTTCGGGGCGGAAACTTTCCAGCAGAAAGCGCAGATGCCCGACGATGGGGTAGTTGCGCAGGATCGCATGCCGCCTTTGGATCAGGTCGCGGATGCCCAGCAAGGACAGCAGCAGAAAACCCGCAAAGGGGAAAACCGCCCAGCGCGGACCAAAGGCCCAGAAGGCCGCGAAACCCAGGCAGGCGGCGATGCACAGGGCAAGGATCGAATATCGGCTAGGCTTGGGAATGCGCATTCCTGTCGTTTCCCGCAATTCAAGGAATCAAGAGTTCGACCGGGATCCACCCGGCCACGGCAGCCCGTTTCACGATTATCCAGACACGTTCTCACCCATCGACCGCCCTACCTATCGACCGTCTCGGGGCGCATCAGACCCCAAATGGGGACGGTTTCCAAGATGGCAAGCCACGAAAAACAGATAAAATGCCCGGCATTTTTGCGAAGACTTTAATCCGGCACCAGCATATAACCGGTGCCGCGCACGGTTTGCAGGAAACGCGGCTCTCGCGGGTCGCTTTCGATCTTGCGGCGCAGGCGGGTGATCTGCACGTCGATGGCGCGTTCGGAATTCTCGGCCGCCTCGTCGCCGTGGCCGCGGCCCATGTCCTCGATCAGTTCGGCGCGGCTGACGGGTTCGCGCGGGCTTTCGGCAAGGCGGCGCAGCAGGGCCTGCTCGGTCCCGGTCAGGCGCAGCAGGGATTCGCCCTGCCACAACTCGGCCTTGTCGATGTCGTAGCGCAGGCGGCCCAGGGTCAGGAACTTGGGTCCCTTCATCTCGGGCGCGGGGATGCGGCGCAGGATGGCGGCGATGCGCAGGATCAGTTCTCGCGGCTCGAAGGGCTTGGGCAAGTAGTCGTCGGCACCGCTTTCCAGCCCCTCGATCCGGTCGCCGGTCTCACCCCTGGCGGTCAGCAGCAGCACCGGGGTCGCCGACTTGCGGCGCAGCCAGCGGGTCAGGGAATAGCCGTCCTCGCCCGGCATCATCACGTCCAGCACGATCAGGTCGAAATCCAGCCCGGCCAGCAACCGCCGGGCATGACCGGCATCGCGCGCGGTCGTGACCATGAAACCCTCGCGCATCAGGAAGCGACGCAGCAGCGTGCGAATGCGTTCGTCGTCGTCCACGACAAGGATATGCGCAGCCTCGGTCATTCGCCGTCTTTCATCGCGCGGTAGCGGCCAAAGGTTTCGGGGTCCATCATCGCTTCAAGCACCTGGCGGAAACCGGCGACCGCCTGCGGCCCGGCGGCGCGATAGGCCTGCCGCACACGCATCCGCTGCGGCTCGGACAGGCGGCGTTCCAGTTCGGCGCCCTTGCGGGTCAGATACAGCAGCCTTTCGCGCCGGTCGTGGCGGCCCACGCGGCTTTCGACCAGACCGTCCTGGATCAGCGTGCGCAGCACCCGGTTCAGCGATTGCTTGGTCACCGCCAGCACCGCCAGCAGGGCGGTCACCGTCAGCCCCTGGTCGCGCCCGATGAAATGCAGCGCGCGGTGATGGGCGCGGCCATAGCCGATCTCGGCCAGGATCAGGTCGGGGTCCGAGGTGAAGGCGCGATAGGCGAAATAGAGCGTCTCGATCCCCCGGCGGATCTGTTCATCCGTCAGGAAAAGCAGGCTTTCGCTGTCGATTCCCGAGACGATTGCCTTGTCGCGCATGTCCATCCTTCCGTCACCTTCGCAATCATTACGTCAGAGTTATTGACTTTCCAACAACCTATGGATAGCAAAAACGAATTCCTGCGCAACTTTCATGGCGGCAAAACGGCGTGTTGCGCAACAAACGCAAAATGACCAAGGGGTAAAGGATGGCGGGCGCTTATGATGATCGGGACGGCAAGATCTGGCTGGACGGCAAACTTGTCGACTGGCGCGAGGCAAATGTCCATATCCTGACCCACGCGCTGCATTACGCCAGCTCGGTTTTCGAGGGCGAGCGGTGCTATTCCGGCAAGATCTTCAAGGGCCATGAACATTCGTTGCGCCTGATCGAATCGGCCCGGCTGCTGGACATGCCCTCGCCCCATACCGCCGAGGAAATCGACGCCGCCAAGGAAGAGGTCCTGCGCGCCAACAACCTGACCGACGCCTATGTGCGCGCAGTGATGTGGCGCGGCTCGGGGCCGGAAATGGGCGTCTCGGCCAAGGGCAACCCGGTGCGCATGGCGGTCGCGGCGTGGGAATGGGGCAGCTATTACGGCGACGCGAAATGGCAGGGCGCGAAGCTGGACGTCGCGAAATGGAAGCGGCCCAGCCCCGACACCATCCCCACCGCCGCCAAGGCCGCGGGGCTTTACATGATCTGCACCATGTCCAAGCACGCCGCCGAGGCGAAGGGCTGTTCCGACGCGCTGTTCATGGATTGGGAAGGCTACGTCGCCGAGGCCACCGGCGCCAATATCTTCTTTACCAAGGGCAATGAGATCCACACCCCCCTGGCCGACCGCTTCCTGAACGGCATCACCCGCCAGACGGTGATCGAATTGCTGAAGGACAGCGGCCTGACCGTGCATGAGCGCCGCATCAAGCCCGAGGAACTGGCCGATTTCGACGAATGCTGGCTGACCGGCACCGCCGCCGAGATCACCCCCGTCGCGCAGATCGGCGACTGGCATTTCACCATCGGCGAAACCACCCGCAAGATCGCCGAACGCTACGAATCGCTGGTCCGCGAATAACGCAGCCGAAAAAGGGCGGGGCCGTGCTTGCGCCCCGCCCCCGATCCTGCACCGCGCAATTCAGACCTCCCAGCCGCGCTGGATGCGGGTGTAATGCACCGCGCGGGTGTTTTGCGCGGGGTCGCGCGAAACGGGGCGGGAATGCAGCGCGCGAATCGCCGGATGCAGGCCGGATTCGCGCTCATGCCGGGTGAAGTTCTTCAGGCGGCTGCCCTCGGGCTTGTCCGGGGTCGCGGCATCCTTGTTCATCGCATGCCCTCCTCTCATGGTGAACGGATGGGGGCAATATAGCCGGTTCCGGCGCGGATTTCACCCCTTTCAGGCAGCCTTGATTCCGGGCGCGGCGACCAGCAGCGCATGCAGGGCCACCGGATCCTCATTCGCGCGCAGCTTGGCCCGCAAGTCCTGGTCGCGCAAGGTCCGCGACACCACCGCCAGCGCCTTGAGGTGGTCCACCCCGGCATTCTTGGGCGCCAGCAGCGCAAAGATCAGATCGACCGGCAGACGGTCCACGGCGTCGAAATCCAAGGGCCTTTCCAGCCGCAGGAACAGCCCGACCACCCGGTCCAGCCCATGCAGCCGGGCATGCGGCAGCGCGACCCCGTGACCGACCCCGGTCGGCCCAAGACTTTCGCGTTCCTGCAAGGCGTCCAGCGTCTGCGTCGCATCGACCCCATAGACCGAGCGGGCCAGTTCGGAAATATCCTGGAACAGCCTTTTCTTGCTGGTGGTCTGCCCCAGGGTCTTGACCGCCCCGGACGAAAGAATATCGGCTATCTGCATACCTGATTATCCCTGCCCCGGCTGCGGAATGCAACCGGGGCGATTGTCTGGCCGCACCTGTCGCGGCGCTGCCTAGCTTTTCAGATTCCGGGGGTCGATCCAGCCGACATTTCCATCATCGCGGCCATAGACGACATTCACGCCGCCATGCTTTTCGTTGCGGAAAACCAGCATCGGCTTGCCCGCAAGTTCCATCTGCATGACCGCCTCGCCGACCGAAAGGGTCGGCACGCGGGTCTCCATCTCGGCGATGATCATGGGTTGCGGGCCGCTTTCCTGCGCCTGCCATTGTTCGTCGTCCGAGGACAGGACGTAAAGGTCCGCCGTCTCGAAGGTGACGGGTTCGGCGCGGCCCTTGTGATGGTCCTTCAGGCGGCGCTTGTAGCGGCGAAGCTGCTTTTCCAGCTTGTCGCGGCCCGCCTCGAAGGCGGCGTAGATCTCGGTCGCGCGGCCCTGGGCCTGCGCGGTCAGCCCCGTCGAAAGATGCACCACCGTGTCGCACAGGTATTCATGCGCACTGCGCGAAAATGTCACCGTCGCGTCGATCGGGTTCTGGCCATATTTCTCGATGGTCCCGCCAAGCTCGGTCTCGACATGGGTGCTGAGCGCGTCGCCCACGTCGATCTGTTTTCCGCTGATTTGGTAGCGCATGTGTTTCGTCCTTTCGATTGGCCGACGCGCGCCAATTCGCGCGTCTTCCATGACAACATTTGGGAACAGCAAACGGGTTCTGTCAACGGCTTCTCATGGGCGAAATGCCACGCATCGCCATTCAGCCCATGCGAAAGCCTTCGCCCAGGTAGACCTGCCGGACCTGCGCGTCCTCGACGATTTCCTGCGCGGTGCCCGAACGCAGCACATGGCCGTCGTGCAGGATATAGGCGCGGTCCACGATCCCCAGCGTCTCGCGCACGTTGTGGTCGGTGATCAGCACCCCGATCCGGCGGCTTTTCAGGTCCTGCACAAGGCCGCGGATCTCGGCCACGGCGATGGGATCGACCCCGGCAAAGGGTTCGTCCAGCAGCAGGTAGCGCGGATTCGAGGCAAGGCAGCGCGCGATCTCGGTGCGGCGGCGTTCGCCCCCCGACAGCGCCAAGGCCGAGGCATTGCGCAGGTGCCCGATCGAGAAATCGCCCAGCAACTCCTCCAGCCGGTCGCGGCGGTGGTGGGGGTCGTCAAGGGCGACCTCAAGCACGGCCATGATGTTCTGCTCGACCGTAAGCCCGCGAAAGATCGACATTTCCTGTGGCAGGTAGCCGATCCCAAGCTGCGCGCGGCGAAACATCGGCAGGGCGCTGGCGTCCTGCCCGTCGATCACCACCTGCCCGGCATCGGGCACGATCAGCCCGGCGATACAGTAAAAGCAGGTCGTCTTGCCCGAACCGTTGGGACCCAGCAGCGCCACCACCTCGCCCTGTGCCAGGTCCAGCGAGAAGTCGCGGATCACCAGCCGGTTGCGATAGCTCTTGCGCAGGCTGCGGACGACCAGCCCCTGGGCGGAAGCCGCCGCCATCATTGCGATCCCGGCTGGAAGATCGAGCGGACCCGGCCCGTGACATTCGCCCTGCCCGTGGCCAGGTCGACCTCGACCCGCTCACCGGCAAGGACGTTCGCGCCCTGCGTCAGCACGACGTCGCCGGTCAGCACGACATTGCCGCCCGAAACGTCGTAATCGGCACGGGCGGCCTCGGCGGCGTCGGGACCGTTGACCAGCGTCACGTTGCCCTGCGCCCGCATGGCGCTGATGCGTTCCGGGCCGTCCTGCGCATAGGTCACGGTCACGCTGTCGGCGGCCAGCCGCATCTCGCCCTGGCCGATCAGCACATTGCCCGAAAAGGTCGCAAGGCCCGTTCCCTGATCGACCGAGAGATTGTCCGCCGTCACCTCGACCGGGGCGCCGACATCGGCACGCTGCCCGAAGGAAACGCTTTGCGCGCTGGCGGTCAGGGGCGCGGACAAAAGCAGCGCGGCTAGGGCAAGGCGGGCGAGGGGCGGCATCATATCCTCTTGCAAGATCGG
Organism: uncultured Paracoccus sp.; assembly: GCF_945915435.1. Classification (GTDB taxonomy): domain Bacteria; phylum Pseudomonadota; class Alphaproteobacteria; order Rhodobacterales; family Rhodobacteraceae; genus Paracoccus. The sequence goes on from NZ_CAMEFG010000004.1 coordinate 51,607, forward strand.
GGGACGGGCGGCGGGGCGCGGGGTCAGGGCTGGTATATCATCCGCACACCCCCGTTCAAATCAAGAACATGATTTTGCGAATTATCCGGCATGCGACGCAGCGACATGCCGCCCGCTTCCAACTCGCCGAACGGTCCCTGAACATGGACGGGCCGGTCCGAGGTCACGACACCGTCGTCGGCACGGGCCAGGAATTCATCCGCCACCAGCCGCCAGCCGGTCGAGGTGGTCATGGTCACGTCCTGCGCCAGGCGGATCAACTGGCCCTGCTTTTCGCCCTCGCCCGCCGTCAGTTCGGCCACCAGCCCGTCGGCGGCGCGCAGGATCAGTTGCACCTGCGAGATCTGGCTGCGCCCCTCGGCATCGTCGGGATTGGCGGATGCGGCGGTCATCTCGATCTCGGTCCCGTCGCTGGCCACGCCCGCATAGCTGGGCTGGGTGATGACCGGGCGGCCCGCCAGTTCCTGCGGCGACACATCCGCGTAAGGCAGGGCCGAGCCATCCGAATCCGGGCGCGAGCTGAACAGGAAAAGCGTGGACAATATCGCCAGCGCCAGCAGGGGCAGGATCACCCGCAGCCAGCCGACGATGCGGGTGCGGCGCATCTAGACCGCCCCGATCCGCAGGAAGTCGTGGATATGCAGGATGCCGACGGGGCGGCCGTCCTCGACCACGAAAAGGCTGGTGATCTTGCGGCCCTGCATTTCGGCCAGCGCGGCTTCGGCCAGCGCCTCGGGACCGATCGAGCGCGGGCCGCGCGTCATCACCTGCGCGGCGGTCTGATCCAGCAGGCCCTGCATGTGGCGCCGCAGGTCGCCGTCGGTGATGATGCCGGTCAGCCGCCCCTGCGCGTCGGTGACGCCGGTGACGCCGAAACCCTTCTGGCTGATGACCAAGAGCGCATCCGCCATCGGCGCGTCCTCGGCCACCAGCGGCAGGTCGCGGTGCATCATGTCGCCGACCTTCGACAGCCGCGCGCCCAGCTTGCCGCCGGGGTGGAAGGTGCGGAAATGTTCGGGCGTGAAGCGGCGATGCTCCATCAGCGCGACGGCCAGCGCATCACCAAGCGCCAGCGTCATCGTGGTCGAGGTGGTGGGCACGACGCCGGTGCCGCAGGCCTCGGGCGCGGGCGGCAGCAGCAACGCCACGTCGGACTGGCGCAAGAGCGTGGACCCTTCGCGCCCCGCGACCCCGATCAGAGGGATGCCGAAGCGCCGGGTATGGGCGACGATATCGGCGATCTCGGGCGTCTCGCCCGAATTGGACAGCACCAGCGCGACATCGCCTTGCGTGACCATGCCCAGGTCGCCGTGGCTGGCCTCGGCGGGGTGGACGAATTGCGCGGGCGTCCCGGTCGAGGCCAGCGTCGCCGCGATCTTGCGCCCGACATGGCCCGACTTGCCCATGCCCGACACGATCACCCGCCCCTTGGCCGCCAGGATCAGCGTAATCGCCTGGTTGAAGCTGTCGTCCAGGCCGGCGGCAAGCTGCGCCAGCCCCTCGGCTTCGGTGCGGATGACTTGGCGGGCGGTGTTCAGGTAAGCGTCCATCTGGGCAATCTAGTGGTGGAAGATGTCGTTTTCATCCCCCCAGCCCATCAGGTCCAGATGGGCGCGGGCGGGCAGGAAATCGAAACAGGCCTGCGCAAGGCCGATCCGGCCCTCGCGTTCCAGCCGCTTTTCCAGTTCGGCCTTGAGCGCATGCAGATGCAGCACGTCCGAAGCGGCATATTCCAGTTGCGCATCGCTGAGGTCGGCGGCACCCCAGTCGCTGGTCTGCTGCTGCTTGGAAATATCGACGCCGACCAACTCGCTCAGCAGGTATTTCAGGCCGTGACGCTCGGTATAGGTGCGGATCAGCTTTGACGCGATCTTGGTGCACCAGACGGGCGCGGTGACGACGCCGAAGGCCGCCTCCAGCGCGGCGATGTCGAAGCGCCCGAAATGGAACAGCTTCAGCACCTTGGGGTCGGCCAGCATCCGCACCAGGTTGGGCGCGCTGCGCTGTTCGCGCGCGATCTGGACCAGGTGCGCATTCCCGTCGCCCGATGACATCTGCACCAGGCAAAGCCGGTCGCGGCGCGGATCGAGGCCCATCGTCTCGGTGTCGATGGCCACGACCGGACCCAGATCCAGATCGTCAGGCAGGTCGTTGAGGTAAAGATTGATACTCATGTCCGGCACCCGAGATTTCACTTGCAGCCGTCTAACCCCATTTGCACCGCCTTCGCCAGCCCGTTTACGCGCCCCTTTTCACCGGCGAGGGCGCAGGGGCGGGCCGCACAGGCGAACCGTCGCCGAAAAATCACGGCGGGGCGAAGTTCTGGACTTTTTGTTCAAAAACCGGCCCACAGCGCCTAGAAAGCAGACCAATGATACCTTAACACGACCCGCAGGCCGCCTGCCGCCCTCATTGTATTCGGGGCGCGCGCGGGAACGCCCGGCCGCCGTCCGAACCGTATCCTGACCGCAGGTATCGCCCCATGACCGCACCTTGCCACCCGTCCACGCCCGGCCTTTCCCCCCGCAAGCGGATCGCCGTCTTCGCATCCTACAGCGAGGACGGCTATCTGCCGCCGCAGGTCCTGCCCTATCTGAAGGGGTTGCAGCCCCTGACCGACGCCATCGTCTTCGCCTGCGACAACGACCTGGCCCCCGGCGAGCGCGAAAAGCTGGCGCCATACGTCACCCACATCATCGCGGGCCGGCACGGCGAATACGATTTCGGTTCCTACAAGCGCGGCACCCTCTGGGCGCGCGACAACGGGTTGCTGGACGGGGCGGACGACCTGATCCTGTGCAACGACAGCTGTTTCGGCCCGGTGGGATCGTTCCAGCCGATGTTTTCGCGGATGGAGGCGCGCGGGCTGGATTTCTGGGGCGCGACGGACAGCCACCAGTTCAGCTATCACCTGCAAAGCTACTGGGTCGTGCTGACGCGCAAGGTCTTTACCTCGGACGCCTTCACGGGGTTTATCGAAGGCGTGACGAAGGAGGAAAACGTCCAGGCCGTCATTCAGAATTACGAACTTGGCATGACCAGGGTTTTGCAGGATGCGGGTTTCGAATGCGGCGCGATGGTCGAGAACGACCTGAAGGGCGTCCATCCGGACGACCCGACATATCAAAACATAACCATACTCCCCTTGCATACGCTGAAAAATGGTTCACCGCTTGTCAAAGTAAAGTCGATGATCTCATCGCGAACCAATACCGACGGGCAGAACCGCGTATTGGCATGGATGCAACAACATGATCCCGAGCTTTACGAGGTGATGGTTTCCGATATCAACATTCAGCGATTCGAAGAAGCCGACGATGTCGCCTTTTCGATCATCATGCCAACCTTCAACCGGGCGTGGTGCATCGAGACCGCGATCCGCGCTGTGCTGGCGCAGACCCATCGCAATTACGAATTGATCATCGTCGATGACGGATCGTCGGACGGGACCGAGGCGCTGATCCGCGAAACCTTCGCCGCCGAACTGGCCGAAAAGCGCATCCGCTATATCCCCCTGCCCGAAAATGTCGGGGTCTGCAATGCGCGCAATATCGGCCTGTCATTCGCCCGCAATCCCTGGATCGCCTATGCCGACACGGATAACGCGATGCGCCCCTATTACCTGACGATAATGGCGAACAAGACTCTTGAGGACCCCGACTGCGACGCGATTTATTGCAAGATGATCCAGGTCAACAGCGGCCGCGTCATTGGCAGGCCCTTCGATCGCAACGAATTGCCCAAGCAAAACATTATCGACCTTGGCGTCTTCGTCCATCGCAAGTCGCTGGTGGGTCGTTTCGGCGGTTTCGACGCGGAAATGCGCAGGCTGGTCGATTGGGATCTGGCGATCCGCTACACTCGCCACAAGGATCCGTCATATATGTCGATCATCGGGCTGGATTATACCGACGAAGAACATGAGGATCGGATTTCCGTCTCGGAATCCTTTCTCAAGGCTTATACCACAATCCACCTGAAACATCAGCCCGAGCCAACCGTCTCGACAGTGATCCTGACCTACAACCACGAAAAATACATTGTCGAGGCGATCGAAAGCGCATTATCCCAGAAGGGGAATTTCCGGCACGAGATCCTGATTTCCGACGACGGATCGACCGATGGCACCCAACGCATCATCGAACGATATGCGACGAAACACCCCACGAAAATCCGCAATATCAGCCGGGGTGGCAATCATGGCATTTCCGAAAACTACCGCCATTGCTTCCGCGAGGCGGCAGGCGAGGTCGTCGCCGTGCTGGAGGGCGACGATTACTGGACCGACCCCGAAAAGAACCTGCGCCAGGCCGAACGCTTCCGCGCCGATCCCGAGGTCGTCATGGCCTTTTCGCGCATAGAGCTGCTGAACATGCAGGACGGCACCCGCCGGACATTGCGGCGTCAGGACGGATTGCCGCCGGTCATCACCGGGCAACAGATCATTGACGACCAATTTCTGAACCCCATCGTCAACTTCTCGGCAACGATGTTTCGCAAGGATGTCATGACCGCCCTGCCCCGGCAGGCCTTCCTGCCCCGGCTCAGCGAAATCACCCTTGGCTTCCATCTGGACCGTATCGGCAAGATCGCATTCATCGACAAGGTCATGAGCGTCTATCGCCTGAACCCGGACAGCGTCTGGACGGGGGCCAGCCGGGAATCGAAGTTCGAGCAGGAAATCGGCATCCGCGAAAACGCCCTGCGCTTTGCCCGGCCCGCCTATCGCGGCGAGGTCCTGCGCCACCTGAACCAGAAACGATCCGAGCTTGAGAAGCTGCGCGCCAGCCAGACGAAGGTCGCGTGATGGCCGCGCCTCGCGCCGGTTCCCAAATGCTTGACCGCATCCGCGCGGGGTCTGATATTGTCCTTGGCCCTTCGCACCAGTTCGACCAGTCACGATTGAAAACGGAAACCCACCAGTTGCAGAACCCAGACCAGCGCGATTTCATCCCCGTCTCCGACCGCCCGGTCGAGGAACTCACCCTCGAACTTGAAGACATGGCCCTGCAACTGACCCTGCTGCGCAAGGATCTGGCCGAGGCGCAAGAGGCCCTGTCCCACGCGCGGGCCGATGCGAAAACACAGCGCGACAGCCTGGAAGAGGAAATCTCGGATTTCGTCGAACGCCTCGTGGACCGCGACAAGCGGATCATCGCGCTGAACCATCAGGTCCAGCAGATGAAGGCCGCCCCGAAGCCGGACCCGTCCCAGGACCGGCTGATCGAAAACCTGACCCATCTGCGCGACGAAAACAGGAAACGCGCCGTCCGGCTGCGCAAGCAGCTTGACCAGGCGCAAGAGGCGCTTGCCCAACAGCGCGCCGAAATCGCCAGGATGCAGCACCAGCACCAGGCCGACATCGCCGAGATCAGCAACGCCTACCTGTCCAGCACCTCATGGCGGATGTCGGCGCCGGTCCGCGCGCTCGGCCGCCTTTTGCGGCCACGCGGGTAACCCGCGCCACGCCGCTTTCCGGCCCGGCGGAAAGGCCGATCACCTTAGCAACTGCTTGTATCAGGCCCATGAACGACCCTTTCCAGACCTTGCACCCGCCCCGGCGCCCCTGGCTGATCGACGCCGAGACCCTGCCCCCCGGCACCACGATGCGGATGCGGATGGCCGTGCTGGCGCCGACGTCCAAGGCGGCCTTGCGGATCGCCGGCGAAAGGGCGCGCGTGCTGGATCACCGGCCCGCGACGGGTGCGGCGCTGGACGAAGAGGCCGCCCTGCTGTCCCGGCTGGACGCCGCCAATCCCGTGGCGTCGGGTGCCGAACGTTTCGCGAGGGTCGGGGACGCCGCGCTGATCGCCCCCCTGCATGTGCGCGCAGCAGCGCCGCCGCCTTCGGATGCGCGCGGCTTCGATGCGCTGCCGGGCGTCCTGCTGCCATCCAGGGATGAGCGCGTGTTCGCGGTGCTGGACGGGGCCGGCATCTTCGGGCTGCCCGAGATCCTGGCGCAATCGGGCCTGGATGCACGCTGCCTGTTTCAGGGCAAGGCCGCAAGGGATCACGCCGATGCCGCCCCGTGGCTGGTGGAACTGTCGGCGGACAACGCGACGACCAGGCGGCTGCTTCGGGCGGAAAGGGCGCTGAAGCACGGGCTGTTCCTGACCAGCCCGGTATCGCTGGACGGGTTGTGGCGCCACCTGCGGAAATTCACGATGCTTGCCGATCCGGCGACGGGGCGGCACGTGTTCTTTCGTTTCTACGACCCGATGGTGTTCCGCACCCTGATCGTCAGCATGGCGCCCGGCAACATCGCATCCTTCTGCACGGGAACCCGCGCGATGGCGGCGATGGATATGGCGGGCGGATTCGCCGTCATCGCAAGGCAGGATGCGGCATGACGGTCCGCTCGATCGCAGTGCCGGCCGCATCGAACGCTTTTGGCCAGTTTCCGCGAAGAAACATGCCAGGGCCATTGGAGGCCGCGCTATTCGCCCCCGGCGCGCATACATACGCCATCATCGACGCGGCGCGCATCCCCGGCTTCGATGCCGGGATCATGGCCGAGGGGCAGGAAACCGCCTGCCTCTTCGCCGGACAGGCCGAGCGGGACTTGGGATCCTCGGCACCGCATCTGTTCGCGCTGGACGCCAACTCGCGCCTGACCCGGCGGCTGTTCGATCCAAAAGGGCTTTGGGGCGCGCGCAGCCATGTCCTGCTGCGGTCGCCCCACGACCTTGCAACCGTCCGGGCGCATCTGCGCCGCTTCACGCAGATCGCGGATGAGCGCGGCAAGCGATACTTCCTGCGCTTCTATTGCCCGGACGCGATGCCGGTCATCCTTGAGACGCTGGCCGACGACCCCGCACGCCTGCACCGCTGGTTCTTCCACCGCGGGCAGCAGGTGGTGGACGGTTTCTGGATACCAGATGCCGACGCCAATCGCATGATCGTTCACGGTCCCGGCCCAGCAACGGCGGCGGATCATTCCCTGCCCTTCGTGCTGGATCAGACATATCGCGGTATCATGCGGGAAATCGTGCGCAGGCGCTTGCTTCGGCGGGTGTCGCGGGCCGTCCTGCTGACCGAGGAAAACGCAGCCAGCCTGCCCGCGCGCGAATGGCGCGCCATCGTGGAAGGCAGCATCGACGCGGCATGGCGGGCGGGCATCGGGCCGGAACGGGCCTTCGCGCATATCGCGATGGCGGGGCTGGCGCGTGGCCGGGCCATGCAGCCGGATGAGATCGCCCGTGCCATCCGGCTGCCCGCCAGCCCCGGCGAACAGACCGAACGCGCGCACGATCTTGCCGCAACCCTTGGCAGAGGCGATAAGGACAGATGACGCAGATCAACACATCCTATGACGCAACCGCCGATGACGGCATCGATTCGCTTCCGGCCTCGGGCGAGGCATCGGCGACTGCCGCGCCCTGCGACCGGCAGGACATCATCGGTATCTATCCGGTCAGAATCGCATGGGGCGACCTGAAGGGCGAGGTGAACGACGGTTTCACCTATCCTTCGGGCCTGGCGCCTTTCGCCGCACCGGACGGCCCTGCGCGCACGGGCGGCTTTGCGCTGCGCCGCCTTCGGCCCGGCAACGTGATGATCTTCGATCCGGCGGCCTCGGTCTGGTCGATGTTCGTCTATACGCCGGACGACACGCCTGCGGGCGGGGGCTTTGCGCGTTATACCTCGACCCCGGATCATCGCGAATGGCGCCAGACCGACGCGGCAGCGCCGATGGCCTATGTGCCCGACAGTGCGACCGAAATCCATATCTGCTTCGTCGAACATGCCTGGTCGCTGGCCACGATGCAGCGCGCACACGCCAATACCGACGGTTTCCGCGACAAGGTGATGACCAGGGTCACGCTGACGGCGCCCTCGGACGCGACCTATTCGGCACCGCTGGAAAAGCTGGCCGCGATGGTCGAGGAATTCGGCCCCGGTCGCGTCCAGCCGGCCGAGGACTGGGCGGCGCTCAGCGAAACGCCGGGCCGCCAGCTTGATCCCGCGGCCATCACCGGCGCGGCGCTGGCCAAGGGCAAGAGCGTCGCGCCGATCATGGTCGCGCTGCACGACCCGGTCGGCGTGGTTCTGGAAATGAACATGGGCCACGCCAACCGCATGGCGTTGCGCGCGGACTATCTTCAGGCCAACACCTATGCGCTGGCGACGGCGCGGGCGTCCCAGGCATTGCAGAAATATGGCGAGAGCCAGCTTCGCAACCGCGATCTGGGCTTTTTCGCGCGCCGGAACCTGCGCAAATGGGGCGAAGCGATCCGTCCCGAACGCGACACCTTCCTGGTCGAGGCCGAGGCCACGCTCAAGGACTTTGAAAAGACCATCAAGGGACCGCTGGACGCCTGGGCGAAGTATTACGGCATGGGCCTTGCCGATCCGACGAATACGCCCGGCTCGTTGCAAACGCAGATGCTGCACTACGACAACAGGGCCGAGGAAGCGCGCGAGATCGTGGCGCTGGCCCGCTTTGCCCATGACTGCGTCGTGGCCCTGACCTCGTCGCAGGAAGGGCAGGCCCACATCGGCAAGGTCATGCTGGACGAAGATCGCTGGAACGACCAGACCAACCCGATCAAGAAGTTTTTCACCCTGGTCGGCGCAGGGATATTGAGCAGCGTCAGTGACTTGCAGGCGCACAAGGCGTCACTGGTCGCAGCTTCGGACGAGCTGATGCGCGATATCGCCATGCCGATGGCGCGCCAGGTCTCGCAGCTGCGGCGCATGGACATGCTGACCGAGGTCAACCGCTTCAGCAGCGGCATCTACAACCGCACCGTGGTTCAGGTGCCCGTCGATATCGACGACATGATGGCCGAGGTCCGCGCGCGCCCCCGCACCGGCCAATCGACGTTCAACCCGCGCCCAGGCCACACGATCCACCGCATCCAGACGCCGACGATGCTCTACAAGTTCGACGGCACGATCCATGTCGCGGGCAGTCCGGGGATCGCGGCGATGGGCAGCGCAAGCGCCGGTTTCGGCATTTTCGCCAATGCCCTGAACATGTTCGAATTGACCCGCCAGACCGGAACTTCGACCCTTCGCGGCGCCGCAGGGGCAATCGGCAGCAATCCCTACCTGGGCCTGACGCTGACGACGATCGACACGCTGAACCAGCTTTTCGCGCTGTCGGCGGGCGTGCGGCAACTGGCCGGAACAGGCGGGCAGCGCGGTTTCCAGATTTCGGGATCGGTCACCCGCGCGCAATTGACCGCGCTGATGAAGGGCAAGGCGGTGACGAACGACCTGGTGCGGACCCTTATCGATGGCCGGCCCAATGCGACCGTCGCGCGGGTCGAGGCCGCACCGCCGCGCACGATGATGGCCAAGGTGGGGATCAAGATCCTCAGCGGGGCCGGCATCGCCCTTGGCTTTCTCGACCTGTTCAACGCGTACGAGGCCTATCGCCGCGGCGACAATATCGCGATGATCTCCAGCGTGGCGCTTGGGACAGGTGCGATCCTGATGGCGACGGGCGGCTTCGTGAAGCTGACGACCGGAGCCACGGGCATCGGGGCGGTTGCCGGTTTGATCCTGATCATCATCGGGGCCGTTCTATCGTTTCTGGTCGACGATCCGGTGACGGCCTGGCTGAGGAATTGTTATTGGGGGGATACGGACAGATATCTGTTCTGGGATGATCGACTGCGCGAGGATATCGCGGACGGACCCGGTTCCTACCATGAAAAGCAGAGGCGCTATATCAGCGCCGGAGCCGCAGGCAACGATGTCCCCCGTTTCTTCGCACGCGAGATGCAGCATTTCCACGAACTCGTCTATGCGCCGCAGAACGCGCCAGATCCTGCTGTGTTTGACGATACCACCCGCAATTGGCTGGGTGTCGTGAAACCATCGACGGCATCGCGAAAGATATACGAGATATCTTTCCGCCTGCCCAACTTCGTGCCGGGTTATTCGGATTTCCAGGGACGTGTCGTCGCCCATATCCACGGAATGAACGACGTTCGGCGGGTGGCCGGTACCCAGCAATTTGACGTCTCGCGAGAATTCTGGGCCAATGCCCGTTACGATCGGGAAGATATCGTCACTGGCAGCTTCGAAATCAGGATTCCGGGGAATGCGGATAGCGACCCGACCAACGATATAAAATGGCGTCTTCTGAAGGTCGAACTTGCAAAAGGCTGGCTTTATACACCCGTTCCCGGCCTTATCCTGCCGCGAAAATACAACGATCCCTTTTTCGGACCCTTATTCGGCGGCGAATGGACCGACGAGGGCGCCGGTGAAGGCGAAGCATTGATCATAAGCGGGGCATGATGACGCGCGAAACCGAATTCATTCTGACGGTGATCGTCCTTGTCGTGTTCGGCATCGGGATAGCTTGGCTTTTTCTGCGCGCATATCTGCTGGACCCTGCCCGGAAGCCCCTGAAAAGGACGACCCCCGAGCTGCGTGAAAAGCACAAGCGTGCCCGGATGGGGTTCGTCCCGTTCGCGAAATGGCAAAGCCGTGTCAAGGACGCGGAAGGGGCGCGATCACCGTTTACACCTTATTGTGGCCCACATATTCTTGCCATCAACAATGATCGGGCCGTTCTGCGCGCAGCCGCGCATAACTACATGCGGCGTTTAGTGGGAGTTTCATATATTTTTATTCCTATTTCTCTCATCAGTTTTGTGATCCCATTTTGGGAAGCGATGCGTTTCTTCAGCACGCCTATTCACCGATCATACTCGTACTCAGTAGTTGAGAATGGCGAAATCCGCCGTGCCACCGATTATTATGACCCGACGATAAGCGATTATATTATAAGCCGTATACACAACTATCCTGATTACTTCAACGAATGGACTGTCCATTACTACGGCCTTGGGCGTGCGATCGAAAGATTCATCATGTCGGACGGTTTCTTTCTTCCTGTCTTACTTGTCTTGATCCTGCTTTTTTTCATCACGATCCTGCGCCGCGTCGATGCACCGCTGGTATTCGACCGCCGCCGACAAATGGTTTACACCGTTCATCGTGGGCATCTTTTCGCCGCACCCTGGAAAACGGTGCGAATGACGGTGACCGTCGTCGCCCGCAACACGGGCCTTGCCTTTGCCCTAGAGGATATCGAGGGCAATCGGGGTAAGCGCTGGTTTCCATTGGCCGCATGGGGCAATAGCTGGGCAGCCCCCGGCCCGCATCCAAACCCCGAACCCTTCGCTTACGACAGATGGAAGGTCACGCGCAGGTGGCTGATGGAATATATGCAGGGATTGGATGTTCCGGCCAGAACGGGCGTGCCGCAGGGCCTGATCGCGCTTCTGGCTCCGCGTGAAGGTGTCCTGCCCGACGATCTGGAAAGCCGACTGGATCAGGCGATGCGGGGCCGAAAATTCGCCTGAAACCGGCCGACAACCCTCGCCAAGGCGAAGCATTGATCATAAGCGGGGCATGATGACGCGCGAAACCGAATTCATCCTGACGCTGATCGTGCTTCTGGTCGTGGGGGGCGCGGCGGCATGGTTCATGATCTGGTTCCACCGAAACCGCCCACTACAAAAACTGCGCCAAAAGACCACGCCCGAGCAAGGCCGCCGTGCCAGGTGGATACGGCTAACCGGCGCGGCCTGTATGGTAGCTAGCCCTGGCCGCAGGTGGTTTTGCCGTTATTGACATCAGGCGCTCGCGACGCGCGGCGCTTGCTTCGAACCCGGATGCGGGCTGGGCACTCCGCGGCATTCCACCCGTCACTATTACCAAGCGGCGGGGATAGGTTTGGCGATATCGACGGAATTCCTCCGATCAAAGGCCCGCCACGATGCGATCCTGGCCGAGGGTGCGCACGACTGACCGGGTAATCCTGCGGTTGGTGCTGGTTCTCTTGCCGGAAACCTACGGCGGCACGGCGCTGCTGCGCAGGATGGCGGGCCGGACGCGGAGTTCGGCCTTGGCCACCAGTTCGGGGCGGGCCTTGCGCGTTTTGCCGAGTGGTCGGCGGCTGCAATTCCTTCAGCCGAACGAACAGGGCACGGGCCAGCTCCGCCGATGATCGGCGGCCAGCCCTCGCGCCTCTTGCCCTGCATCCGCGCCAGATGCGAGCGGCCCGACCTTCAGCCCGGCCCGAAGCGGTCCCTGGCACCGCCGCGCGGCGGAGGCGATCTTCTTTCTGGAACAATCCGCCGCCGCAGCGGTTGCATCGGGGCAAGGGGCCGCTTCGTCCCGCTTCACCGGCGGGCGGTCCTTCGATCCGATCTCAGGAAAGGCGACAGATGAGCGATTATCCCAGGCCACCCTTCCCCAAGCAGCAGCAGGACCTGCCCGGCAGCTTTCGCAAGATGGACCCCCGCCCCGATCACGGCGAAGATAGCTGGCGCGGGGCCAACCGGCTGGCGGGCAAGGTCGCGCTGATCACCGGCGGCGACAGCGGTATCGGGCGTGCCGTCGCCATCGCCTATGCGCGCGAAGGCGCCGACCTGGCCCTGTCATGGCTGAACGAGACCGAGGACGCCCAGGACACCCAGCGCCTTGTCGCCGACGAGGGGCGCGAATGCCTGCCCATTCCCGGCGACATCTCGGACCCCGAGCATTGCCGCCATATCGTCCGGCAGGCGGTGGAACGCTTTGGCCGGATCGACATCCTGGTCAACAACGCCGCCCATCAGCGCCTGTTCGAGCGGATCGAGGATATTTCGGACGAGGAATGGCGCCACACCTTCGCGACCAATATCGACGCGATCTTTCACCTGACCAAGGCCGCCGTGCCGCATATGCCCAAGGGGGGCGCGATCATCAACACGGCCTCGATCAACTCGGACAAGCCCAACCCGCAACTGCTGGCCTATGCCACGACCAAGGGGGCGATCCAGAATTTCACCACCGGGCTGGCGCAGATGCTGGCGGAACGCGGCATCCGCGTGAACGCCGTCGCCCCCGGCCCGGTCTGGACGCCGCTGATCCCCGCCAGCATGTCGCCCGACCAGGTGCGCGATTTCGGCGCGAACTATCCGATGAAACGTCCCGCGCAGCCGGTCGAGCTGGCTTCGGCCTATGTCATGCTGGCTGAGCCGATGTCCAGCTATGTCTCGGGCGCGACGATTGCCGTCACCGGCGGCATGCCCATGATCTGAAACGGAAAGGACAACCGATGACACATCCCGCAACGCTGTTCCTGGGCGGCCTGGCCGCCGGTTTCGTGGCCAAAAGCCTGTGGGACGCGCTGGACAGGGGCGCCGCGTCCCGCCCGCCCGGCCAGCGCATCCGCAATGCCGGCCGGGCCGAGATGGAAAATCCGCCCCGCCGTTGGGACATGGTGGACGAACAGGGCGACGAATCCTTTCCCGCCAGCGATCCGCCGGGGAATTACTGATGCCGGAAAGGCGGGTGCGCCCACGCCTGCCTTGGCCGCGCTATGCGTCGCGGCCAAGCGCGCCCTCGACCGCGGGGCGGTGTTCTTCGGGAAAGCGGACGCTGACCGCGATGCCGCCCTGCCCAAGGGCATCGGCATAGCCTGCCGCGTCGTCCTGGGCGACCCCCAGATCGACCAGCACCCCGGCCATGCCGCCCGCAAGCGCACCCCCCGCCGCGCCGCCCAGTGCCGAAACCAGCCAGCCCGCCGCCATCATCGGGCCAAAACCGGGAACGACGATCACCCCAAGCCCCGCAAGCAGGCCCGCGCCGCCGCCCACCGCAGCCCCGACCGCCGCGCCGGTGGCGGTGGCGGGCGCAGGGTCGGGCACCTGGATGCGCGCGCCGGTCCGGGGATCGCATTCGACGCGCATGTCGCGGTAATCCCGCAGGGTTTCGCCGCCGAAAATGGCGGTTTCAACGGCGGGCAGCGCCAGCGCCTCGACCCGCCCGGCTGCCGCGACGGCCTCTTGGCAGCCTTGGTAAAGCCGCGTGATGACAGGCATGTTTCCCCCTTCGCAAGAGTTGCGTTTTCAGGCGTCCCCATGACGAAGAACCGGCGGCGCGCGCGATTGTTCCTGCCGGTCACATCTCTTTGCCGGTCCGGCGCTTCGCAATCGCGATCAGCAGGCCGAAGGCGTCGTAAAGCAGCACGGCGATGCAGCCCGTCAGCACCCCGCCCTGGATGACATAGGCCGGGTTGTTCGCGGTCAGGCCGGCGATGATCACCTCGCCCAGGCTGCGCGCCGCGACGGTTGAGCCGATGGTGGCGGTGGAGAGCGCGATGACCACCGAAATCCGTATCCCTTCCAGGATCAGCGGCAGGGCCAGGGGCATCTCGACCTGCGCCAGCATCCTGCGCTGCGTCATGCCCACCGCCCTGGCCGAAAGCAGGACCGAACCGGGCACCGACCGCAGCCCGGCCAGCGCGTTCTCGAAGATCGGCAGCAGGCCGTAGAGGAAAAGCGCAAGCACCGTCGGCCGGGCGCCGAAGCCCAGCAGGGGAACCGACAGCGCCAGCACGGCGACCGGCGGGAAGGTCTGGCCGATATTCGCCAGCGTCCGGGCCAGGGGCAGGAACTCGGCCCCGGCGGGGCGGGTGACGAGGATGGCCAGCGACAGCGCGATCAGGGCCGAGGGCACCATCGCCAGCGCAACCAGCCCCAGATGCGACAGGGTCAGGCTGGCCAGCGAGGCGCGGTCGTAGATCACCGGCCCGCCCGCAGGCGCGAAAGGGCGCAGCAGCGGCTCGAACAGGGCGGGGAACAGGATCAGCCCGCCGGTGATGCCGATCAGCAGGGTCCAGCGCAGCGCCGTCATTCCCGCCCCGCCGCCAGGATGTCGTCGCGGGTGACGATGCCAAGATGCCGCCCCTGCGCATCGGCCACCGGCAGCCGGTCGCGCCCGGTCCAGATCATCTCGGCCAGCGCGTCCGACAGCGAGGCGGTGTCATCGACCGGCACACCCCCGGCCTCGCCCGCGCCGACAAGCGGGCCGACCGGGTGCAGCGCCAGCAGGCGCAGGGCGCGGCCGGTCTCGCCGACCAGATCGGCGACGAAGGGCGTCGCGGGGGCGCGGATGATCCGGTCGGGGGTGTCGAATTGCTCGAAGCGGCCCCCGCGCATCACGGCGATGGCGTCGCCCAGATAGAGCGCCTCGTTCATGTCATGGGTGACCAGCACGATCGTCGTGCCCGACTGGCGGCGGATCCGGGCCAGGTCGCGCTGCGCCTGCCGCCGGATCAGCGGGTCCAGCGCGCCGAAGGGTTCGTCCATCAGCAGCAGTTCGGGCCGCGCGGCCAGCGCCCGCGCGACGCCGATCCGCTGCGCCTGCCCGCCCGAAAGCTGGTGCGGATAGCGGGGGCCGATCTCGGCGGGGTCGAGTTGCAACATCCGCAGCAGCTCGGCGGTGCGGGCTACGATCTGCGCCTTGGGCCAGCCCAGCAGCGTAGGGACGACACCGATATTGCGCGCCGCCGTCCAGTGCGGAAACAGCCCGTAGCCCTGGATGACATAGCCGATACCCTGGCGCAGGGGCACCTCGGGGATGCGGCTGACATCCTTGCCGTCGATCAACACCCGGCCCGATGTCGGCTCGACCAGCCGGTTGATCATCCGCAGCAGCGTCGTCTTGCCCGAGCCGGAACTGCCGACGATGGCGGTCAGCGTGCCACGCGCGAAGCGGGCGGTGACGCCATCGACCACCGGCCTGCCGTCGTAGCTCTTGGTCAGGGCCTCGATCTCGATCATTGCGGCTGTCCTCGTGTCAGCGCGATCAGCAGGTCCATGACCGAGGAGGTCAGGAAGGCCAGCGCCACCGTCGGGATCACCCCCAGAAGGATCAGGTCGGTGGCGGTCTGCCCGATGCCCTGGAAGATGAAGGTGCCATAGCCGCCCGAGCCGATCAGCGCCCCCACCGTAGCCAGCCCGATATTCTGCACCAGCACGATGCGCGCGGCGGCCAGGATCACCGGCAGGGTCAGCGGCAGGTCGATCATCCACAGCCGCCCGGCCCCGGTCATGCCCATGCCCCGCGCCGCCTCGGTAACGGCGCGCGGCACGGCGTCCAGCCCCGCCACGGTATTGGCGACGATGGGCAGCAGCGAATACAGAAACAGCGCGATCATCGCCGGGGCCATGCCGATCCCCTTGATCCCCGCATTCGCCGCGGCGGGGACATGGGCCGCGACCCAGGCCAGCGGGACGATCAGCATCCCGAACAGCGCGATGGACGGGATGGTCTGGATCAGCGTCAGCAGGTTCAGCACCGGGCCGCGCAGCCCCGCATGGCGCTGGACGGCCAGCCCCGTCGGCAGGCCCACGGCCAGCGCGGCGAGGAAAGAGCCGAAGGCCAGGAACAGATGGTCCGCCGTCGCCCGATGAAAGGCATCCGCGCGCAGGCGGAATTCGGCGGCGACCGACAGGTCGGCCAGCGCGCCCGAGCCAAGCAGCGCCGCGATTCCCGCCACGGCGCAGGCCAGCAGCCCCGCCCTTGCCGCAGGGCCGGGCCGCATCCGGGCGAAGGCATCGACCAGCAGCAGCACCAACGCCCCGCCCGCCAGCCAGAACCCCGCGCCGGGCGAGACCCGCGCCGCAGGCACCGCCTGATCCAGAAGCGTCGCCGCGCCCCGTCCCAGAAGCACCAGCAGGACGGCCAGCGCGGCCCCCAGCGGCACCATCCGCATCCCCGGCCTGCGCAGGAACAGCAGGGCGATCACCAGCAGGATCGTCCCACCGGCCAGCGTGGCGGCAAGGGGCGTTCCGAACGCATCGGTGATTGTCCGGGCCTCGGGCGGGGCGATGCGGTTGGGGCGAAAGCCGAATGCGGGCAGCGCCAGCGCCGCCAGCAAAGGCAAGGCCATGACGGCCGTCAGCCGGTCGGGGCGCGGCACGGCGCGCGGGCCTCAGTCCAGCAGTCCGGCTTCGGTCAGATAGGTCCGCGCCACATCGGCGGCGGGCAGGCCCTCGACCTGGACCTGGCCGTTCAGCCCTTGCAGGGTTTCGAGGTCCAGCCCGGCGAAGGCCGGTTCCAGCAATTCGGCGATCTGCGGATATTCGGCCAGCACCTCGGCCCGGACGATGGGGGCGGGCTGATAGACCGGCTGCACGTTCCTGTCGTCCTCCAGCACCGTCAGGCCGGAAAAGGCCAGCGCGCCGTCGGTGCCATAGACCATCGCCGCATTGGCCCCGCTGGTCCCGTTCGCCGCCGCCTGGATCGTGGCGGCGGTGTCCCCGCCCGACAGCACGATCAACTGGTCCTGCGTCAGCGTGAAGCCATAGGCTTGCTGGAAGGCGGGTAGCGCCGGGGCCGAGTTGACGAATTCCGCCGAGGCAACCAGCTTGACCGCGCCGCCCCCGGCCACCCATTCCCCGAATTCCGAGAATGTGCCCACGCCCGCCTCTTCGGCCAGGTCCGAGCGCAGGGCGACGCCCCAGGTGTTGTTGGCGGGCGCGGGGGCCAGCCAGGCGATGCCGTTTGCGTCCTGGTCCAGTTGCTTTGCGGCATCAAAACCCGCGCTGGCGTCCTGCCAGATCGGTTCATCGGCGCGGTTGAAGAAAAAGGCCGCGTTGCCGGTATATTCGGGATAGATGTCGATCTCGCCCGCAAGGATCGCCTCGCGCACGATGGGGGTGCCGCCCAACTGGATGCGGTCGCGCGTCGGGATGCCCGCATGGTCCAGCACCTGAAGGATGATCTGGCCCAGCACCCCGCCCTCGGTGTCGATCTTGGACGACACGACGACCTGGGCCTGGGCGGCGCCAAGCGTGGCGGCAAAGGCGATGAACGACAGCGAGACAGGTTTCAGCATTTCGTTTCCTTGGATCAGAGTTCCGCCATGCGTGAAACGCAAAGACTACAGGTTTCCATCGGTTTGCCCAGTGTCCGACCGGCAAATTCATGCGTGAGTCAGGGCCGGAACCGAAACGCCAGGGGCGGCGGGGCGGTTCCGCCGGACCGCGAGGAACCGCAAGGAACCGCGGGGCCAAGGTCGTCGTTACGGTCGGGAAAGGATGCGTCATGCAAAGGTTCAAGGACAAGACCGTCATCGTGACGGGCGCGGGTTCCGGCATCGGGGCCGCGACCGCGACCCGCTTTTCGCAAGAGGGTGCCGCCGTCGTGCTGGTGGGACGGGATGAGGGCAAGCTGGAAAGGGTTGCCGCCGGGCTTGCCAATGCCCGCGTGGTGTCCGCCGATGTCGGATCGCAGGACGGCGCGGCGGCCATCGTCGAGACCGCCCTGACGATGGGCGGCATCGACGTGCTGGTCAACAACGCGGGTATCGTCGTCGACGGCGAAATCGATCAGGTGTCGCCCGAAGACTGGCAAAGGCAGTTCCAGACCAATGTGTTCGGCCCCTATATCGTCACCCGCGCCGCCTGGCCGCATCTGAGGGCGTCGGGGGGCAATGTCGTCAACACCTCCTCGGTCTCGGGCCTTGGGGGCGACTGGGGGATGCTGGCTTACAACGCCTCGAAAGGGGCGGTTACGAACTTCACCCGTGCGCTTGCCCTGGACGGCGCGAAATACGGCATCCGCGTCAATGCGGTGAATCCGGCGCTGACGCGCTCGGAACTGACGCGGGACATGCTGTCGGATCAGGACCTGATCGCCCGGTTCCGCGAGCGGATGCCCCTGGGCGCGCCTCTCGAACCAGAGGCGGTGGCGGCGGTGATCGCCTTCCTTGCCTCGGACGATGCGCGCTTCGTGACCGGGGTCAACCTTCCCGTGGACGGCGGCTGCATGGCGTCGAACGGTCAGCCGCCGCAGTGATGCAGAACGGATTTGCCGCCGCATGGGTGATACCGTAAAAGGCCGGGATGGCTGTCACCCTGACCTCTTTGACCGATCTTGCCGCGCGTGGTTTCGATGAGATCATCGACGTGCGCTCACCCGCGGAATATGCCGACGACCATATGCCCGGCGCGGTCAGCCTGCCCGTCCTGGACGATGCCGAACGCGCGCGCGTGGGCACGATCTACAAGCAGGTCGCGCCGTTCGATGCGCGCAAGGCCGGGGCAGCGCTGATCGCCCGCAATGCCGCGCACCATATCGAGACCGCGCTGATCGACCGACCCGGCGGCTGGCGGCCCCTGCTTTACTGCTGGCGCGGCGGGCAGCGGTCGGGTTCCTTCGCCACCATCCTTGGCCAGATCGGCTGGCGGGTCGAAATCGTCGCGGGCGGTTACAAGTCCTGGCGCCGCCTTGTCCTGCAAGAACTGGTCGAGGTTCCGCTGCGCGCGCCCCTGGTGGTGCTGGACGGCAATACCGGCACCGCCAAGACCGAACTTCTGGCCCGGCTGGCGGCACTTGGCGGGCAGGTGATCGACCTGGAAGGGCTGGCCAATCATCGCGGCTCGCTGTTCGGGGGGATGGGCGGGCAGCCCTCGCAGCGCATGTTCGAGGGGCGGCTGGCTTGCGCGCTGGCCGCGCTGGACCCCGCGCGGGTGCTGGTGGTCGAGGCCGAAAGCGCCCGTATCGGCGACCTGCGCCTGCCGCCGCAGCTTTGGCGGGCGATGTGCGCCGCCCCCCGGATCGAGATCACCGCGCCCCGACCCGAACGCGCCGCCTATCTGGCGCGCAGCTACGGCGATCTGGCCGCCGACCCCGCGCGGCTGGCCGCAACCATCGAGCGGCTGCGCCTCTATCACCCCGCGGCCCTGATCGCCGAATGGCAGACACTGGCGGCGTCGGGCGACTTGCAGGCGCTGGCCGAAGGGCTGACCGCAGCCCATTACGACCCCCGCTATACCCGCCACCGCGCCCGCACGGCCCACCCGCGCAGCGTGCTGGCGCTGGACAGCCTTGCCCCCGGCAACCTGACCAACGCCGCCCTTCGCCTGATGGACATGATCGCGCGGATGGGCTGATCCGCCGCCCGAACCGCCGCCCGCGCAGGCACCGGGCGCCCTTACCCACGGCCGGGCGGGGGCGCCACCGTTTCGCGCCGCATCAGTTGCGGCTCCAGCAGGGTGACGGGGGCGACCGTCTGCCCCTCGATCCGGTCCAGGATGACGCGCGCGGCACTCTGGCCCAGGTCCCGCTTGGGCTGGCGGATCGTCGTCAGCGCGGGCGCAAGATGCGAGGCCAGTTCGATATCGTCGAAGCCGATCAGCGACAGGTCGCGCGGCACCGTGAAGCCGCGCCGCTGCAAGGTGGACAGAAAGGCGCAGGCCATTTCATCGGAAAAGGCGAAGATGCCGGTCGGGCGGTCCCCGGTGGGCAGTTCCGCCCAGAGATCCGCCGCCGCCTGCCCCGCCGCCAGCGTGAAATCGCCGGGAAACAGGGTCAGGCGCAGCCCCTGCGCCGCGTCCCGCGCGCCACGCATCCGGTCCTTGTGCAGCACGTTGGGGGGCGGGCCGCCGATCAGGCCGATATGGCCGTGGCCTGCCTCGCGCAGATGGGTCACGGCAAGCCGCGCGCCTTGGGCATTGTCCAGCATGACGCGCGGCAGCGTCGCGCCCTCGATCCATTCGCAGGCGGTGATGACCGGCGGCTGGCCGGGCGCGTCCAGCCCGTCCTGCGGGACAAGCCCGTCCAGCAGGATGATCCCGTCGGCGCGCGAAGGGTCCAGAAAGCGGCGCAGCGCGGTGTGCCGCCCCTGCCCGTCCAGCGTATCGGCCACCAGCAGGTCGTAGCCCGCCCCGGCCAGTTCGCGCCGGATGCCGTCCAGTATCTTGGCGAAGAACGGATTGCCCAGGTTCGGCACCAGCGCCACCACCGCGCCGGTGCGGCCCTTGCGCAGGTTCCGGGCGGCGTGGTTCATCCGGTAGCCGGTTTCCTCGACCGCGCGCATCACCGCGTTGCGGGTGGCATCGGCCACGACGTCGGGATGCGACAGCACCCGGCTGACGGTCGAGGCCGAGACCCCCGCCCGCCGCGCCACATCCGACAATCTGACCCGCAGGGACGGCTTTTCCATGCCCGCGACCCTAATGCGCGGCAGGTGACGCGACAAGCCCGCAAACCGGGTCTTGCAATCGATTGCAACCCAGTGCAGCCTAGGCATGAGGAGAGAGGACGATCATGCGAACCATCAAGGGTCCTGCGCTGTTTCTGGCGCAGTTCATCGGGGCCGAGGCGCCCTTCGATACGTGGGACGGCATCACCCGCTGGGCCGCCGATTGCGGTTACAAGGGCGTGCAGGTTCCGACCGGCGATCCGCGCATCCTCGATCTGGACCGGGCACTGGATTCGCAGGATTATCGCGACGAGTTTCTGGGCATCGCCGCCGCGAACGGCGTCGCGGTGACCGAGTTGTCGGCCCATCTGCAAGGCCAGTTGATCGCCGTGCATCCGGCCTATGACGCGGGTTTCGACGCCTTTGCGCCTGCGGGGCTGCGCGGCAATCCCCGCGCGCGGCAGGAATGGGCGGTGGATCAGGTCGGCAAGGCGATTCGCCTCAGCCGCCTGCTGGGCTTGGGGGCGATGGCGACGTTTTCGGGCGCGCTGGCCTGGCCTTACCTCTACCCCTGGCCGCAGCGCGCGCCGGGGCTGGTCGAGACCGCCTTCGACACGCTGGCGGCGCGTTGGCGCCCCTTGCTGGACCTGGCCGAGGAAAACGGCATCGACATCTGCTATGAGATCCATCCGGGCGAAGACCTGCATGACGGCGTGACGTTCGAGATGTTCCTGGACCGCGTGGGCGGCCATGCCCGCGCGAACATGCTTTACGACCCGTCGCACTATATCCTGCAACAGCTTGATTACTTGCAGAACATCGACATCTACCACGACCGCATCCGCATGTTCCACGTCAAGGATGCCGAGTTCCGCCCCTCGGGCCGGCAGGGCGTCTATGGCGGGTTCCAGAACTGGACCGACCGCGCCGGACGCTTCCGCAGCCCCGGCGACGGGCAGGTGGATTTCGGCACGGTGTTTTCCAAGCTGACGCAATATGGATTCGACGGCTGGGCGGTGGTCGAATGGGAATGCGCGCTGAAACACCCCGAGGACGGCGCGCGCGAGGGTGCGGCTTTCGTGCGCGACCACATCATCCGCGTGACGCCGCATGCCTTCGACGATTTCGCGGCAAGCCGCCCGGACCGCGCCGCCATCGACAAGGCGCTGGGGCTATGAGGCCGATCCGCCTTGGCATGGTCGGCGGCGGCAGCGGCGCCTTCATCGGCGCGATCCACCGCATTGCCGCGCGCATGGACGGGCATTTCCAGCTTGTCGCGGGCGCGCTGAGCAGCGACCCCGACCGCGCGCGGACCAGCGCCGGGGAACTGGGTATCCGCTCTTACGACGACTTCAACGCGATGGCGCAGGCCGAGGCCGCGCGCGAAGACGGGATCGAGGCCGTCAGCATCGTCACCCCCAACCACATGCACGCCGATCCGGCGGTGGCCTTCCTGCGCGCGGGCATTCATGTGATCTGCGACAAGCCGCTGACTGCTACGCCGCAGCAGGCCGCCCGGATTGCCGACGCGGCGGCGGACAGCCGCGCGCGTTTCTTCCTGACGCATAACTACTCTGCCCTGCCGATGGTGCGCGAGGCCCGCGCGCTGGTCGCCGAGGGCGCGCTTGGCGACATCCGCATCGTGCAGGCCGAATATCTGCAAGGCTGGCTGGCCGATGAAACCCAGGGCAAGCAAGCCGAATGGCGCACCGATCCGGCGCGGGCGGGCGCGGGCGCGTTGGGCGATATCGGCACCCATGCCTGGCAGTTGGCCAGTTTCGTGACCGGGCAGGTGCCCAGCCATATCTCGGCCGACCTGTCCAGCATGGTGCCGGGGCGTCCCGTCGATGACGACGCGCGGGTGGCGCTGCGCTATACCAGCGGCGCGAAAGGCGGGCTTTGGGCCAGCCAGGTCGCGGTCGGGCAGGAAAACGGCGTCTCGCTGCGTATCTTCGGCACGAAGGCCGCGCTGGAATGGCGCTTGCAGGACAGCGAGCGGCTGCTCCTGACGCCCAAGGACGGCCCGGCGCAGATCCTGACGCGGGCGCAGGATCGCTCGGCTTCGTTCCGCACGCCCCCCGGCCATCCCGAGGGCTATCTGGAGTGTTTCGCCAATCTTTACAGCGATGTGGCCGCGATCATCCGGGGCGACGACACCCACGCGGGCCGCGTGCCGGGGCTGGCCGACGGCCTCTCTGGCATGGGTTTCATCGCCGCCGCCAAGCAATCTGCCGACCGCGACGGCGCATGGATCCCGGTGACGCCATGACCGTGCTGGCGCTGAAAAACGTCTCGAAAAGCTTCGGCCCCATTCAGGTGCTGCACGGCGTCGATCTGGCGCTTGAACCGGGCGAGGTCCACGCCCTGATCGGCGAGAACGGCGCCGGGAAATCGACCATCATGAAGCTGCTCGGCGGCTATCTCGACCCGACATCGGGCGAGGTGCTGCTGGACGGCCAGCCCCACCGCTTTACCAGCGGGCCGCAGGCCGAGGCGGCGGGCATCGTGGTCATCCATCAGGAATTCAACCTCGCCCCCGACCTGACCGTGGCCGCCAATATCTTCCTTGGCCGCGAGCCGGGCGGCTGGCGGCTGGATCACGCGGCCATGCGGGCGCAGACCATCGCGCTGATGGAACGGCTGCATTGCCGCATCGACCCGCAGGCGCGCATCCGCGAGTTGTCGGTGCCCGACCGCCAGATGGTCGAGATCGCCAAGGCCCTGTCGCGCAAGGTGCGCGTGCTGATCATGGACGAACCCAGCGCCGTGCTGACCCATCGCGAGGTCGGCACGCTTTACGAACAGATCGACCGGCTGCGGGCCGAGGGGGTGGCGATCCTCTATTGCTCGCACCGGCTGGACGAGGTGGCGCATCTGGCCGACCGCATCACCGTCCTGCGCGATGGCCGCGTCGTGCGTCATGCCCTGCGCGGCGAGTTGACCGAGGACGGCATGGCCACCGCGATGGTGGGCCGCGAATTGCAGGATTTCTATCCCCCCAAGGGCAACCCCGGCAGCGAACCGGCGCTTGAGGTCCGGGGCCTGTCCGTGCCGGGCCGGGTGCGCGATGTCAGCCTGACCCTGCGCCGGGGCGAGGTTCTGGGCATCGCCGGGCTGGTCGGCTCGGGGCGCACCGAACTGGCCGAGGGGCTGGTGGGCCTGCGCGCCGCGACCGGCAAGATACGCGTGAACGGCCAGCCGGTCCGCATCCGCGACCTGCGCGACGCCTTTGCCGCGGGCCTTGCCTATCTGACCGAGGACCGCAAGGAAGCCGGGCTTCTGCTGGAAAAGGGTCTGCGCCAGAACCTGACGCTGGCGACGCTGGAACGCTTCGGCACCTGGCGGCTGGACACGCGCGCCGAGGATGCCGCGCTGGACCGCGCCACGCAGGATTTCGACATCCGCGCGCCCCGCCGCGACATGGTTGCGGGAAAGCTGTCCGGCGGCAACCAGCAGAAGCTGCTCTTGGCCAAGACCATGCTGCCCGACCCCCGCATCATCATCATAGACGAGCCGACGCGGGGCATCGACGTGGGCACGAAACGCCAGATCTACGCCTTCATCCGCAAGCTGGCGGACGAAGGACGCAGCGTCATCGTCATCAGCAGCGAAATGACCGAGGTGATCGGCCTTTCGGATCGCGTGCTGGTGATGCGCGAGGGGCGGCTGGCCGGGGAAGTCCTCGGCCCCACCATGACCGAGGAAAACATCGTGCGCCTTGCAATGGGCGTCGGCAACGAACCGGGCGGAGAGGCCGCATGAAACATCTGGACCTGCATACGCTTGGACCCATCATCGCCCTGATCGCGCTGATCATATTGGGGGCGCTGCTGAACCCGGCCTTTCTGGCGCCCGCGAACATCACCAATGTGCTGGCGCGATCCGCCTTCATCGGCATGATCGCGGTGGGCATGACCTTCGTGATCACGGCGGGCGGGCTGGACCTCTCGGTCGGCTCGATGGCAGCGTTCCTTGCGGGGATCGCGATCATCGCGATGAACACCGTCCTGCCCTATCTGGGGCCGAACTGGGGCACGATCCTGATAGGCATGGCGGTCGCGCTGACGGGTGGGCTGATCGCGGGATACCTGAACGGCGCGCTTGTCACCAAGGCGCGGATCGAGCCTTTCATCGTCACCCTTGGCACGATGGGCATCTTCCGCAGCCTTGTGACATGGCTGGCCGACGGCGGCACGTTGTCGCTGGAATACGGGCTGCGCACGCTTTACCGCCCGGTCTATTACGGCGGCATCGGCTGGATCACATGGCCGATCATCGCCTTTGCGGTGGTCGCGCTGCTTGGCGAATGGATGATGCGCCATTCCCGTTTCGGCCGCCATGTCGAGGCCATCGGCTCGAACGACCGGGTGGCGCGCTATTCGGCGATCGACGTGGGGCGGGTCAGGCTGATGACCTATCTGCTGCTGGGGATGCTGGTGGGGCTGGCGGTGGTGCTTTACGTCCCGCGCCTCGGCTCGGCCTCGGGATCCACGGGGGTCTTGTGGGAGCTTGAGGCGATTGCCGCCGTCATCATCGGCGGCACCGCGCTGAAGGGCGGGCGCGGGCGGGTCTGGGGCACGGTCGTCGGCGTGCTGATCCTGTCCATGATCGACAATATCCTGAATCTGGCCGATCTGGTCAGCCCCTATCTGAACGGGGCCATCCAGGGGGTCATCATCGTGCTTGCAGTCGTCCTGCAACGAGAGAAACGCACCGCCGAGGAGCGGTAAAGGGAGGAAGAAATGATGAAACGCAGAAGCCTGATGAAAGCCGCCGCGCTGGTGGCGGCGATGGGCATGGGCAGCGCCGCCGTGGCGCAGGATGACCGGACCGTGATCGGCGTGTCGATCCCTTCGGCCACGCATGGGTTCATGGGCGGGCTGAACTGGCACGCGCAGGATACGATCAGACGGCTGGGCGAGACCTATCCGAATATCGAATTCGTGCTGTCCACGGCAAGCGATCCGGCCCGGCAGGTCAACGATATCGAGGACATGATGGCCACCCGCAACATCGACGCGCTGGTGGTCCTGCCCTTCGAATCCGAGCCGCTGACCGCCCCCGTCGCCGCCGTCAAGGATGCGGGCAAGTTCGTGACCGTGGTGGATCGCGGGTTGTCGCAGGACGGCATTGAAGACCTCTATGTCGCGGGCGACAACACCGCCTTTGGCCGCGTGGCGGGCGAATATTTCGCCGACAATCTGGACGAGGGCGCGAAGATCGTCGTGCTGCGCGGCATCCCGACGACGCTGGACAACGAGCGGGTCGAGGCTTTCCAGGCCGCGCTTGAAGGCTCGGGCGTCGAGATCCTCGACATGCAACACGGCAACTGGAACCGCGACGACGCCTTTACCGTGATGCAGGACTACCTGTCGAAATACCCCGAAATCGACGCGGTATGGGCCGCCGACGACGACATGGCCATCGGCGTGCTTGAGGCGATTTCCGCCGCGAACCGCACGGAAGAGATGTGGGTGATCGGCGGCGCCGGCATGAAGGAGATCGTCGGCCGCATCATGGAAGGCGACCCGCAACTGCCGGTGAACGTGACCTATCCGCCGGCGCTGATTTCCTCGGCCATCGAGATGACGGCGCTGAACTTCGTCTCGAACGCGCCGATGAAGGGGCGCTTCATCATCGGCAGCCAGTTGATCACGCCGGAAAACGCCGAACAGTTCCACTATCCCGACAGCCCGTTCTAAGGGTAAGGCCGACCGCCGCATCCGGTGCGGCGGTTGCCGTTCAGCCGCGCAGCGTCGCGCCGCCATCCACATAGAGGTCGGTCATGGTCACATGCCCGGCCTGTTCGGACAGCAGATACATGGCCGCCGCCGCGATATCCTGGGGCGTGGCCAGTTTCCCCAGCGGGATACCGGCGCGGAAGCTGGCGCCGTCGCCCGCGATCACCCGCGCCGCGCCGGTCTCGTCCTGCCACATGCCGGTCTGCATCGGCGTCAGGGTCGAGCCGGGCGCGACGATATTGCAGCGGATGCCCTGCGCGGCCAGTTCCAGCCCCAGACAGCGGGTCAGCATCGTCGCCGCCGCCTTTGACGCCGCATAGACCCCCATGTTCATGCGCGGAATCCCGGCGGCGTTGGAGCTGACCGTGACGATCGAGCCGCCCTTGCCATGCGCCGCCATCGCCCGCCCGAATGCGGTCAGGACATTGAAGGTGCCGCGCGCATTGATGCCGATCACCCGGTCCCATTCCTGCGCCCCTGCCTCGAGCAGCGGCAGGGTCGAGACCACCCCCGCCGCATGGACGCCCAGCCTCAGCGGACCAAAGCGCGCCTCGGCCCCGGCGACCACGGCGTCGGCCTCCTGCGTCACGTCCAGCGGCTGCCAGATCACCCGCTCGCTGTCGGCAAATCCGCCCGCCGCGATGGCGTCGGACGTGTCGGTGGCGACGGTGATCGCCCCGGCATCATGCAGCGCGGCAACCAGCGCCTGCCCGATGCCGCCCGCCGCGCCGGTGACGATGGCCAGCCGGTCCTGGAAACCCGTCAGCCTCATGCGCGCTCTCCTTCTCCAAGCGCGGCCAGCGCCTGCACTGTGTCCATCACCACGCCGCAGCAACCGGCGATCCAGTCCATCGCGCGGGCGTGCTGTTCGGCCCCGAAATCGGCCTGTGCATCGGCCACCGCAAAGGGCTGGATGTCGCGCTGAAAGGCTTCGGCGGCGGTGGCGAGGCAGCCGATATGGGCATAGATGCCGGTCACGATCAACTGGTCGCGCCCCCGCGCCCGCATCAGATGCGCCAGGTTCGAGCGTTGAAACGCGCTGTAGCGGTGCTTGACCAGCACATGATCGCCAGGCTGTGGCGCAAGGGCGGGCAGGATTTCCTCGTGTTCCGGGGTCGCGCTCATCCCCGGTCCCCAGAGGTCGGCCTGCAGGCCCCGGTCGGGACGGAACTGGCCGCCGCGCTGCGCGGTGTAGAAGACGGGCAGCCCCGCCGCCCGCGCCGCCGCAATGATCCGCGCGATATTCGGGACCACGGACGCCAGCGGCTCGCCCCCGGCGTCGAAGGGGCGGCAGAAATAACGCTGCATGTCATGGACCAGCAGCGCCGCGCGGTCCGGCTGCAAATCCCATGCGGCGCGGGATTTCGGCAGCGCGGCTGCGGGCGGGTCATAGGCGGGGATCGTCGGCAGGGCCATCGGGTCGTCCTTGGGTTTTGGGGGCTTCAGTCTGGGGAAATGCCGGTCATGCCCGCCGCGCGTGGCAGGCCGAGCGCGTCCAGAAGCGCGCCGAATTTCGCGCCGGTCTCGACCGCCTCGGCCAGCGGGTCCGAGCCGGGCACGATCCCCGCCCCGGCATGCAGCCGCGCCATGTCGCCGCAGATCTCGGCGCAGCGGATGGCCACGAACCAGGCGCCGTCGCCCTGCGCGTCGTTCCAGCCCACCGCGCCCGCATAGAAGCCGCGCGGGACGGGCTCCAGTTCGGCGATCAGGTCGCGGGCGCGGCGCACGGGCAACCCGCAGACGGCGGGCGTCGGATGCAGCCGCGCGGCCAGCAGGATCGAGGGCAGCGCCGCATCGCGCAGCCGCCCCTCGATCCGCGTGCCCAGGTGCCACATGCTGCCGGTATGGGTCAGCGCCGTGCCCTCGGGGCAGTCCAGGGCCGTGCAGAAGGGCGCAAGCGTGTCGAGGATATATTCCACCACCAGCGCATGTTCGCGCCGGTTCTTGTCCGATTGCAGCAGCCCCTCGGCCGCAGCGCGGTCGCGGGCGGAATCGGTGCTGCGCGGGGCCGACCCTGCCAGCGGATGCGACAGCACCTGCGCCCCGGATTTGCGCAGCAGCAGTTCGGGCGTCGCGCCGACCAGCAGCCGGGGGGCGGTGTGTCCGGGCAAATCGGGCAGGCGCGTGGCGAATGTGGTCACGCTGCGGTCCCGCGCCAGCCGCGCCAGCACCAGTTCCGCGGGAATGGGCGCGTCGGCGGCCAGGGCCAGCGTCCGCGACAGCACCACCTTGGCCAGCGCATCCGGCTGCCCGGCGCCGTCCGCCATGATCCGCAAGGCGCGCGCGACGGCAGCCGCGAAATCGTCCACCGGGGGGTCGGGCCGTATTTCATCGAAGCCGGGCATGGGCCCCGCCGATTGCAGCGCCAGCGGCCCCGGCTGCACCGTTTCCGCCTGCCAGAGGCAATCCCCGTCCCGGTCCGAAAAGGGCAGCGCCCCACCGATCATGCCGCTTGCGCCCGCCAGCCGCGATTCCAGCGTGTCGGCGCCGCCAGAGGGAAGAGGCCGCGCACCCCCCTGCCCCTTCAGCGCGCCATGCGGGCCGTCGAAGGAAAACAGGCAGCCCGCCTGCGCCGGATACGTTTCATCCCCGGTCTCTGTCATGCGAATGTTCATCCGCTTCCTTCCGAATCTCGTCATTCAAGCTGTGGCTCTGGAAGGGCTGGCTGTCGTGGCGTCCGAGGTGCGGACAGCCTTGCTTGCCGATTGTGCATGCAGGCTGCCAGAACCGGCAGGCAGAGACAAGCGCAGACCGCCTGAAACCCGCAGCCGGATGCGCAACCCGAGCGAAACAGTCGGGTGAAGACACCCTAGAGAACTTGTCAACTATTTGATAATATAAGGTTTTTTGTGCATCGCCCCTTGACCCGGCCATTGGCGGCGCGTATATCGGTTGCAAGACAGCCAGCCAGCTATCCGACGCGGGCCTGTGCCCCGCCAACCCGACCGGGGGCAGTCGCAAGGCTGCCCTTTTTCCTTGGCCGGAACGGCGCCCCGAATGGCAACCACCGCGCCCGTTTTGCAGGGCGCGGCGGCATGGGCGGCCAGGTGATCGGCCTGTTCAGAACAGCTTCTGCGGCAGCCACAGGGCCATCTGCGGCCAGATGATCAGCAGGCCCACGAAACCCAGCATCAGCAACACGAAGGGCAGCGCACCCCAGATCACGTCCATGATCGAACCGTGCCCCCGGACCCCCTGCACCACATAAAGGTTCATGCCGATAGGGGGCGTGATCAGCCCGATCTCCATCATCACGACCAGGAAGATGCCGAACCAGACCGGGTCGATGCCCAGATGCAGGACCAACGGAAAGACCACGGGAAGCGTGGCGATCATCATCGACAGCGTTTCCATGAAGCAGCCCAGGACCAGGTAAAAGACCACCAGCAACAAGATGATCTGAACAGGTCCGGCGCCGACATCCGCGACGAAACCCGTCAGCGCCTGCGGAATGCCCAGCACACCGATCACGAAGTTCAGGAAATGCGCCGCCACCATGATCAGCAGGATCATCGCCGAGATGCGCACGGTCGAGACCATGCATTCATGCATCATCGGCAGTGAAAAGCGCCGCTTGCCGATGGCGACCCCAAGCGCGCAGGTGACACCGATGGCCGCCGACTCGGTGGGCGTCGCCCAACCCAGATAGATCGTCCCCATCACGATCAGGAAGATCAGGATCGGGGGGATGATATCCACCAGGCTTGCGAGTTTTTCGGGCCAGGACCGCGCAGGCAGCATCGGCCCGGCGAGTTCGGGCTTCAGGATGCAGATCCCCGCGATCAGCGCCATGAACAGCCCGGCCAAGAGCAGCCCCGGCACGACACCGGCGGCGAAAAGCTGTCCGATCGATGTGTTCGTCATCGAGCCGTAGATGATCATGTTGATCGAGGGCGGCAGCAGGATGCCCAGCGTCGCCCCCGCCGCGATGGAGCCCGTGGTCAGCCGCGCGTCATAGCCGCGCTGTCGCATGATCGGCATCGCCACCGTGCCGATGGTGGCCGCCGTCGCCACCGACGAGCCGGAGACAGCGGAAAAGAAGGTGCTGGCCCCGATATTGGTATGCAGCAGCCCGCCCGGCAGTCGCCGCAGCCAGTCCGAAAGGCAGCGGTAGAGCCCGTCCGTCACGCCCGAACGCACGAGGATTTCACCCAGAAAGACGAAAAGCGGGATGGCGGTCAGGATGAAGTCGTTCTGCCCGCTCCACATCTGGTTGCCGAAGCTGAGCAGCGTGGGCAGGCCCAGAAACGCCCATGCCCCGACGAAAGCCGTCAGAAACAGCGCTACTGCCACCGGCAGCCCGGTCAGCATCAGACCCAGCATCATCAGAAAGCCGACGGCGGTTCCGAAAACTCCGATCATTTGCCCAAGGCCTCCATGCCGGTTTCAGGGGTGGCGGTTTCTTCTTCGATCACCTCTTCAAGGGTCTTGATGCCGTAAAAGCGGTTCAGCCTGCGCCGGTCGCGCAGCATCAGCAGGGTGGCATGGACCGCCACCGCCAGCGAGATTCCCGCGAAAAGCAGCAACCCCGCGAACCACAGCGATTGCGGTTGCCACAGGGGCGTCATCAGCGGCGTGCCGGAAAGTGAGCGGTATTCGACGCTTTCCATCAAGGTCGTCCAGGCGCGCCATGCCATGAAGGCGGCCATCAGCGCGATACACCATGCCGAAAAGACGTTCAGCATCGCTTGCATGCGCGGGCCGACACGCTCGATCAGGATCTCGACGCGGGTATGGGCGCGCTCGATCAGCGCATGGGAAAAGCCGAAGGCCGCCAGGATCGCCAGCATGTAGCCGCCCAGCTCGTCCCCGCCCTGCAGCGAGATGTTGAAGAAGCGGCGCACGAGGATCTCGGCCGTGACGAACAGCGCCACGCCCAGCAGCATGTATCCCGCGATCAGGGCAAGAAACCGGGCGAGAGGGTTGACCGCGCGCGTGAGAGGATTTTCAGAAATCATGGGAAAGACCCTTGTTGAGGGGCGCGCCCCAAAAAGGCGCGCCGTCGCGTCAATCGATCCGCAGCCCGACAGCGGCACCGGCGGTTTCGTTCCAGATTTCCGAACATTGGGGATCGACGGCGTTGCAGGTCTGTTTCCAGATCGGCAGGACCGTGCTTTCGGCGATCTCTTTCAGCCGCTCGCGGTCGGCGTCGGTGACTTCGACCATCTGCAATGAGAACTTGCGGTAGTCCTTGCATTCGTCCTGCCCGGTGTTGCAGGCGTCGGCGACTGCGCTGGCGTTGATGGCCAGATCCCACATCTGTTCTTCCAGCCTTGCGAATTCGGCCGTCAGCTTTTCCTGTTCCTCGGGCGAGAAACGGTTCCAGGCATCCAGGCTGATGAAATGCCCCTGAACCGAGCCGGAGACCGACATCGGCAGGTAATGGGTCGTCACCTCGGGCAGGTTGGCGGCATTGCCCGAAGTGGGCGAAGTGACCCCGCAAGAGGCCACGCCGCGTTGCAGGGCAGGATAGACCTCGGACAGTTGCAAGGTCACGGGGGTCGCGCCGAAGCTTTCCAGCATCGCCGACATGGACGGGGTGAAGGACCGCACCTTCAGCCCGCGCAGGTCGTCCGCGCTTTCCAGCGGATGGTTGCAATAGAACACCTGCGGACCGAAGGGCCACAGCGTCAGCACCTTGGCGTTGAAGCGTTCTTGCAGGCGCTGATCGAAAGGCTCGCGATAGGCATCGACGACCTTGCGCAGCGTCTCCATGTCCGGGGCGACGCCGATCAGGTCGATCCCCTCGAAGAACGGATCGTCGCGCGAAGCCATGCCGATCTGCACCGACATCACGTCGAACGATCCGCCGCGCAGCATCCGCAGGGCGTCGGGGGCCTTCACGCCGACGACATCCATCGGGTTGTAGTTCATCGAGATGCCGACGCCCGACGCCTCGCCCAGACCGTCGAAAAAGGCGCGCTCGATGGCAACCTGACTGACATTTTGCGAAAAATTGCCCGCGACACGCAGGGGCGTATCGGCGGGGGCCAGGGTGGCGCCTGCAAGCAGCGCCATGCCGGCGGCTGCAAGGGTATGCGACAGTTTCATGTTTCGATCCTTCCCTGTTTTGCATTCATTTTGATGTAAAAGCCGTTTTGATCGAGTGTTGCGGATTCATATCTTCATTGCAAGAAAGAATGATCGATCCTGCTGAAAACTCGCGCATCATCAGGAAGGAGTTCAAAATATGATCTACAAAACAGCAATTTAATAAGATGCACGCCAGCGCCTCGACCATTCGAAAGGCAGACGAAACCCACATCTCGGACTTGCATTCAAAACGAGAACTGCCCTATCCTGCGCGTGAACAGGAATTTTCCCGGATAAAATGAATGCAAAACAACAGGCAGATCGGGCTTGCGATGCTCACCCCTTCCTCGAACACGGTC
The DNA here is from genome assembly GCF_945915435.1 of uncultured Paracoccus sp. Taxonomy (GTDB): domain Bacteria; phylum Pseudomonadota; class Alphaproteobacteria; order Rhodobacterales; family Rhodobacteraceae; genus Paracoccus. The sequence goes on from NZ_CAMEFG010000004.1 coordinate 84,468, forward strand.
GTGGAACCCTATACCAGCGCGATGGCCTGGCCATTGTTTCCCGACGTGACCGTGCATTTCGGCCGTTTCCGCGTGACCAAGATCGCACTGGACGAAAGTTCCGACGATCAGTTCTCGCTTGAGCCGATCCTGGCGGCGGCGGACCTGCTGGCCGATGCCAAGCCCGCGATCATCGCCTGGAACGGCACCTCGGCAAGCTGGCTGGGTTTCGACACCGACGAACGGCTTTGCGCCGCGATCACCGAACGCACGGGCATTCCCGCGACCAGCGCGATTCTCAGCCTCAACGCGCTGCTGGCCCGGATGGGGGTGAAGCGGCTGGGGCTGGTGACGCCTTACACGCAGGACGTGCAGCAGCGCATCATCGCCAATTACGCGGCCATCGGCATCGAGACCGTGGCCGAGCGTCACAGCGGGCGGTCCGACAACCATTCCTTCGCCGAGGTGAGCGAGAACGAGATCCGCGAGATGTGCCTCGACGTGGCGCAGGCCCGCCCCGACGCCATCGCCATCGTCTGCACGAACATGCGCGGCCCGCTGATCGCGCCCGAGCTTGAGCGGCAGACCGGCATCCCGGTCCTCGATTCGGTGGCCTTCACCCTGTGGGGTTGCCTGCGCGAGACCGGCGTGCCGATGCAGAAACTGGCGGGTTACGGGCAGATGTTCGCATCAGGGGACGATGACGGATTGCGCGCCGTCCCGTCCCGGTGATCATATCGGGGGCATTGGCAAGAATGGGAGGCCCGCCGATCATGCTGCGACCCGTCGGAACCGAAACCGAGACGCCGGAAAGCGCGGCCACGCTGCACGATCTGGTCGTCGGGCAGTTGCGCAACATCCTGCTGGAGGGCGAATTCGCCGCCGGCCGCCGCATCCCCGAGGCGCAGCTTTGCGCGCGCTTCGGCATCTCGCGCACGCCGCTGCGCGAGGCGCTGAAGGTCATGGCCGCCGAGGGGCTGGTGACCTTGCGCCCCAATCGCGGAGCGGTCGTCACCCCCATTGACGTCACCGCCATCGGCCCGATCTTCGAATTGAAGGGCGCGCTGGAGGGGCTGATCGGCGCCCTTGCCGCCCTGCGCGCCGATGATGCCGCCATGACCGCGCTTGAGCAGCATCACCACGCGCTTGGCGAGGCGCTGGCCCGCCGCGACCAGAACGCCTATACGCGGCTCAACTATGCCTTCCACCAGCTTCTGGCGCAGGCCAGCGGCAACGCGCTGCTGGCGCAGAACTACGAGGCGCTGCAACAGAAGATCTGGCGCTACCGCTTTGCCGTCAACGAATTCGACGAGCGGCTGGCCACCTCTTACCAGGAACACGAACATATCATGATCGCCCTGCGCGCCCGCGCGCGGCTGGACCTGGCCGAGCGGCTGCAAGAACACAACCGCCTGACGGGCGAGGCGATGATCCGCACCTTTGCCGAAATCGCCGAGCAAAAGCCCCGAGGAAAGAAGGAGAAATCAGCATGACGCGCTTCGACACGATCATCGCGGGCGGCCGCGTCTCGACCGCCTCGGACACGTTCGACTGCGATATCGGCATCCGCGACGGGCGCATCGCCGCGCTTGGCCACGACCTCGGCACGGCGGATCAGGTGATCGACGCGACCGGCAAATGGGTCCTGCCCGGCGGGATCGACAGCCATGTCCATATCTCGCAGCCTTCGGGCGAGGGGATCGTGATGGCCGACGATTTCGAAAGCGCCACCCGTTCCGCCGCGCTTGGCGGCAATACGACGGTGCTGCCCTTCTGCCTTCAGGAAAGCGGCGTGCCCCTGCGCGAAAGCCTGAAGGACTATCATGCGAAGGCCGAGGGCAATTGCCATACGGATGTGTCCTTCCACCTCATCATCTCGGACCCGACCGATCAGGTTCTGGGGCAGGACCTGCCCGCGCTGGTGCATGAGGGCTATACCTCGTTCAAGGTCTTCATGACCTACGAAGGGCTGGCGCTCAGCGATCTGGAGCTGCTTAAGGTGATGGCTGTCGCGCGCGAGACCCGCGCCCTCGTCATGGTCCATGCCGAGAATTACGACGTCATCCGCTACCTGACCGACCAGCTTGAGCAGGCGGGCAAGACCGCGCCGCGCTTTCACGCCACGTCCCGCCCCGTCATCGCCGAGCGCGAGGCGACATATCGCGCGATCTCGCTGGCCGAACTGTCCGAGGTGCCGCTGATGGTCGTCCACGTCTCGAACCGCGAGGCGATGGAGGAAATCCGCCGCGCCCGGCAGAAGGGCCTGAAGATCCTGGGCGAAACCTGCACCCAATACCTGACCCTGACCGAGGACGATCTGGAAGGGCTGAACATGGAGGGGGCGAAATACGTCTGCTCGCCCCCGCCGCGCGACCGCGAAAGCCAGGATGCCTGCTGGGAAGGGCTGCAACAGGGCGTGTTCGACCTGTTTTCGTCGGACCATTGCCCGTTCCGCTACGACGATCCGCAGGGCAAGCTGGCCCCGAAGGGCCGCACCAGTTTCCGCTGGGTCCCGAACGGCATTCCGGGCGTGGGCGCGCGGCTGCCGATCCTGTTTTCCGAAGGGGTGATGAAGGGGCGCATCGACATCAACCGCTTCGTGGCGCTGACTGCGACCAACCACGCCCGCATCTACGGCCTTTACCCGAAAAAGGGCACGATCGCGGTCGGCGCTGATGCCGATATCGCCCTCTGGGACCCCGAGGTAAAGCATCGCCTGACCCATGCCATGCTGAACGACGGCGCGGATTATACGCCCTACGAGGGGATGGAACTGACCGGCTGGCCGGTGCTGACCATGCTGCGCGGGCAGGTCGTGATGCAGGACGGGGCGCTGACCGAAACCCGCGCAGGCACCCATGTCGCGCGCGGCATCAGCGGTCACGCCTGAACAATGGGCGCGGTCGTTCCTGGCTAGAACGAAAAGCCCGTCACGCTGAAGCCGATGTCGATGCCCGATTCGTCGAAGCTGTCATTGGTCGAGTCCTTGTATTCGTAGGACCCGTGGAGGCTGACGCGGTCCGTGATCTTTCGCGTGATCCCGACCCTGTAGATGTCGTCCTTCCGGGTGGGATCGAAGAAATCGCCTCCCACCCTTTCACTGTAATAGGCCGACAGGGTGGTCGGCGCACCCAGCATGATATTCGCGTAAGACCCCGTGACGATGGTTCGGGGCAGCAAAACGCCGTCGATGGTTTCCCCGCGCTCAAGGCCGAACCTGAACACCCCGCGGCCTGCGAAGGTTCCGGTCCAGTCCACGCGCGCCCTGCTCTGCCAGGTGGAATTGTCCTGGACACGCGAGAAGGTCCCGGACACATCGTGCAGGTGGCTTCCGCCCTGTCCGAAAAGCTTGCCCGCGGTGAACGAGGCGATCTTGACGTTCCCGGTGCCAAGCGCGCGCTTTTCCTCGTTCACGAGATAGGTGGCGTTCAGATAGGTCCAGTTCTGGGTGGTGTGGTCGAGGCTCAGGAAGCCGGTGGTGTCGAACACCTCGAACCTCTTGCCGATGGCGCGCTGATATTCCGAACGCGCCCCCAGGGTCAGCGTGGTGCCCTTGGCCAGACCCAGCGAAACCCCGCCCGAGACGGCACCCCCGATGGTGACCGCCTTCCGGGCTTCTTCCACGGAAAAGGGCAGGCCCCAGATATGGATCGTGCCGTTCCTGAAGCCGTTGTTGACATTGCGGTCATATTTCAGCACCGGCGCGAAGGTCAGGCTGGTCCCGACAAGATAGGGCAGGCTTTCGCGGTCGGGGTTCAGGGCAAGCTGATCAGCCAGGCGAAATGCGGCGGTGGCGGCGCCCCGCGGCCTTTCTTCAAGAATGCCCCACAGTAAGGACCGCGTGTTTCCGAACTCGACAAGCAAAGGGATCACGCTTTCCGCCCCGGCGGCGGGTGACCACAGGCACAGGCAGGCAAGCAGGCTGATGGAACGCAAGCGCGCGACCTCTTTCAGCATGACCGGGCTGGACGGGAAACGCGCCCGGCCCGCCCATGTCGGTGTCGTCCCTACCTTTCGGCAACCAGGCCGCCCCGATAGTTCTCACCCCCAATCGTGAGGTTCCGGAAGTTACCTCTGAGCAGTTCGGCGTCCGAGCCAATGAATTGGGTGTCCATTCGCCCGTTGACTTGGGATGGCGTCCCATCAAGGTTGAGCGATCCCATCACATCCGCATTATGGTAAGTATTGGCGCCGGGCAGGCCGGTACCGTTTCGAATCTGCATGCTCCCCTCAATCCGCTGGTTCTGATCGTCGCGGAAATTGGTGAGTTCGCCCGATATATTCCTCGCGCCAAAGTCTGCTGTCAGTTCAGCCTGTGCAACCAGAGTGGCTTCGGACATGGCTGGCCTGGCAAACCCATCACCTGCCACAAAGCCTGCTACGCCGCGATAAGTGCCCGTTCCGCTAGTCGGCATCGTGGTGGTGTGCGACTGCAGAGCCGCAATCCTGTCTTCAATCCTTTCGCCGTGAGACACCATCCCGGCCAAGCTGTCGGGCACCGGACCACCACCGCCACCCGGACCGCCGTTGCCACTGCTGCCACCCCCGCTGCAAGCGGTCAGAAGAACTGCGGATGCTGCGAAAACGATGGCCGTATGGGATCTCACGGGTCTCTCCGAATCAGAAATTGAACAATATGTTTCAAGGGTATCCACCTCGTCCAGATGAGTAAACGACCAATTCGGCATCGGCGGAACCTGTCGCCATGACCACCGCACGGCCCCGACCGCCACGCGCAGGGGCGCGGCTCAGCCCTTGCCGCGCCGGAACAGGCTGGCGCGTTCGTAAAGCGCCTCAAGCCGGGTCATGCGGTCCTGCGCCTGCGGCCAGTTCAGTTCCTGCACCGCCGCCAGCAGGGTTTCGACCAGCACCAGCAGCGCGGAACTGCTGTCCCAGGCCGAGGGCACCTCGATCTGCGCGGCAAATCGGAAACGGGCGTGGGGCGCGATCGGGCTGATCCAGGGATCGGTGATCAGCACGACCTCGGCGCCCTGCTCGACCGCCATTTCGGCCATTTGCGGCGTCGCGCTTTCGTAACGGCGGATGTCGAACACGATCAGCACATCGCCGGGCCGCATTTCCAGCAGGGCCGAGGGCCATGCGCTGGACTGGCTGGGCAGCGCCGACACCCCCGGCCGCACGATCCCCAGTTGCGTCACCAGGTAATCCGCCAGCGCATGGGTGATCCGACCGCCCGTCACCAGAACCCGGCGCTGCGGATCGGCCAGCATCCGGGCGCAGGCGTCGAAATCGGCGTGGTCGATCCGGCCAAGCGTCCGCGTCAGGTTGGCCAGCACGGCATCGGCGAAACGGTTGAGGATATGGGTCTGCGGCACCCCGTCCGTCCAGCGCGCGTGCTTGGACAGCGGCGATTCCAGCCGCGCCTCGATCTCGTCGCGCAACTGGGCCTGGAACTCGGGATAGCCGCGAAACCCCAGCTTCTGCACCAGCCGCAGGACGGTGGGCGTGGACACCCCCGCCTCTTTCGCCAGGTAGGTCATCGAGGCCAGCCCGGCGACCGGAAAGTTCCGCGTCAGGTGCCCGGCCAGCAGGCGTTCGGTCGGGGTCAGGGCGCCGAATCGCTGCGACAGGCGATCCTCGATCGTGCCCGAAATGTCAGCATCGCGTGAAATCGGAAGCCCTCCTGTTGGCAGCATGTTCGTAACGATCTTAACAGGAAAAAACTATCCTGAAAAATAATTGACAGAACCGGCCCGGCTGTTTCAACCTGAACGTCGAAGGAGTGGGCATGTCCGATCAAGCATCCTTTTTCCGGGTCGAGAACGTGGAAGGCCGCGGTGATGCGGTCATCGTCTGCGAACATGCCTCGAACGACCTCGGCGGGGCGGACGATGCGCTTGGGCTGAGTGCAGAGTTACGCCACGCCCATATCGCATGGGACCCCGGCGCGCTTGGCGTGGCGCGGGGACTGGCCGCCGCGATGGACGCGGTGTTGATCCACGCCACCGCCTCGCGCCTGATCTACGACCTGAACCGGCCCCCCGATTCGCCGGGCGCAATGCCCACGCGCAGCGAATCGCACGATGTCCCCGGCAACCGCCACCTGACCGCGACACAGCGGCAGGGCCGGACTGCGGCGCATTACGTCCCCTTTCACGCGGCACTGTTTTCCCTGCTGGCCCGCAGGCTGGCCGGTGGCAGGCCGACCGCGCTGATCACCGTCCACAGCTTTACCCCCGTCTATTTCGGCGCCCGACGCGAGGTCGAGTTCGGCATCATCCACGACGCCGACGACCGGCTGGCCCGCGCGATCCTGGCCCGCGACACCGGCCTGCTGAGCCGGCTGAACGACCCCTACAGCGCCGCCGACGGGGTGGCGCATACGCTGGCCTTGCACGCCACGCCCCTTGGGCTGGCCCATGCGATGCTGGAAATCCGCAACGACCTGATCGCCACCCCGCAGGCGCAGCGGGACATGGCCGACCGGCTGGCCCCGGCGATCCTTGCCGCCGTGAAGGAGTGTCTGTGATGCCGAAATGGACGATATGCTACGTCAGGGGCGTCGAGGCGCTGAATTACCGCCTTGGCCGCGTCGTCATGTATCTGCTGTTCGTGATCATGGGCATCCTGCTGTGGTCGTCCTTCAGCAAGGTGATGCGGGTGCCGTCGCTGTGGACGCTGGAGATGGCGCAGTTCACGCTGGTCGCCTATTACCTGCTGGGCGCGCCCTATGCGATGCAGCTTGGCGCGAATGTGCGGATGGACCTGTTCTATGCCCGCCTGCCGGTCAGGCGACAGGCGATCTGGGACATCGTCACCATCTTCTGCCTGCTCTTCTATCTGGGCGTGATGCTGTGGGGGGCGGTAGACAGCACCGCCTACAGCCTGCGGATCAACGAACGCGCGCCAAGCGCATGGCGGCCGCCGTTATGGCCGATCAAGATCGTCATCACGATCAGCTTTGCGCTGATGATCCTGCAAGCCATCGCCCACCTGCTTCGCGACATCGCCATCCTGCGCGGCGTCGAGATCCCCCACCCCTTCCCCGGCGAGGTCAACAGATGAGCTACGAATGGATCGCCATCCTCATGTTCTCGACCATGCTGCTGATGATGATCACGGGGCAGCGGGTCTTTGGCGCCATCGGCTTCGTCGCGGTGGTGGCGGCGCTTCTGCTGTGGGGACCGGGCGGCACCGACATGGGCTTTTCGGCGGTGATGAAGGTGATGCGCTGGAACGCGCTGCTGACGCTGCCGATGTTCGTCTTCATGGGCTATGTCATGTCGGAATCGCGGCTGGCGGACGATCTCTATCGGATGTTTCACGTCTGGTTCGGGCCGCTGCCGGGCGGGCTGGCCATCGGCACGGTACTGCTGATGGTGATGATCTCGGCCATGAACGGGCTGTCGGTGGCAGGCATGGCCATCGGCGCGACCATCGCCCTGCCCGAACTGGTCAAGCACCGATACGACAAGCCGATGATCTCGGGCGTCATCCAGGCGGGGTCCAGCCTTGGCATCCTGCTGCCGCCCTCGGTCGTGCTGGTGCTGTATTCGCTGATCGCGCGCCAGCCGGTCAGCCAGCTCTGGCTGGCGGGGATCGGGCCGGGGCTGCTGATGGCGGCGCTGTTCATCGTCTATATCCTGATCCGCACCGCGCTGAACCCCTCGCTGGCGCCCCCGATGCCGCCCGAGGAACGCGCGGCCATCACATGGCCCCAACGCTTCCGCCTGCTGCGCGCGGGCATCCTGCCGGTCGTCATCTTCGCCGCGATGATCATCCCCTTCGTCAAGGGCTGGACCTCGCTGACCGAAAGCAGCGTCATCGGCGCGGTCTCGGCGGTGATCGCGGCGGTTGTGAAGGGCCGCTTCACCCGGCAGGTGTTCGAGGTGGCGACCCGCCAGACGCTGGCGATCACCTGCATGTTCATGCTGATCATCATGGCCGCGCTCAGCTTCGGGGCGGTCTTCGACGGCCTTGGCGCGGGCCGCGCGATCGAGCGGCTGTTCCTGGGCGAGATGCAACTGACCCCCTTGCAGGTGCTGCTGATCATGCAGGCGTCATTCCTGATCCTGGGGATGTTCCTGGACGACACCGCGATGCTGGTGATCGTCGCGCCGATCTATGTCACGATGGCGCGCACCCTGGGCTTTGACCTGGTATGGTATGGCATCCTCTACACGATCACCTGCCAGATCGCCTATCTGACGCCGCCCTTCGGCTACAACCTGTTCCTGATGCGCGCGATGGCACCGCGGGACTTCACGCTTGGGGTGATCTACCGCTCGGTCTTTCCCTTCGTGATGATCATGCTGCTGACGCTGGGACTGGTCATCGCCTTCCCCGGAATCGCCATGTGGCTGCCCCATTCGATCTACGGACAATAACAACCGACAAGGAGGTAACGACGATGAAAACGACCAGACGGAACCTGTTGACCAGCGGCGTCGCCGCAGCCGGGGCCAGCGCCCTTGCCGCCCCCGCCATCGCGCAGGGCGCGCCCCTGAAATGGCGGATGCAGACCTATGCGGGCGTGGCCCTTGGCGAACATGTCTGCAAGCCCGCCGTCGATGCCTTCAACCGCATCGCCAACGGCGAGATGGAGATCGAACTTTACTATGCCGACCAGATCGTGCCCACGCCCGAACTGTTCCGCGCGATGCAGAACGGCACCATCGACGCGGTGCAGTCGGATGACGACAGCATGGCCTCGCCGACCGAAGTGACGGTTTTCGGCGGCTATTTCCCCTTCGCGCTGCGCTATTCGCTGGATGTGCCCGCGCTGTTTCACCACTACGGCCTGGATGAGATCTGGAAGGAGGAATACGCCAAGCACGGCATCCAGCACATTTCGGCCGGGTCGTGGGATCCGTGCAACTTCGCGACCAAGCAGCCGATCAACAGCCTGGCCGACCTGCAAGGCAAGCGCGTCTTCACCTTTCCGACGGCGGGCCGGTTCCTGGCGCAATTCGGCGTCGTCCCCGTCACCCTGCCGTGGGAGGATATCGAGGTCGCCCTGCAAACGGGCGAGCTGGACGGCGTGGCGTGGTGCGGCATCACCGAGGATTACACCGTGGGCTGGGCCGAGGCGACGGGCCATTTCCTGACCAACAGCATCTCGGGCGCATGGATCGGCCATTTCTTCGCCAATCAGGGCCGCTGGGACGAGGTGCCCGACCACCTGAAAGAGGCGATGAAGGCCGTCTTCGACCAGTCGCACTATTATCGCCAGCACTGGTATTGGGCGGGCGAGGCGCAGTTGCGCGTGGGTGGCGACAAGATGACGCTGACCACCATCCCCGCCGAGGAATGGGCCACCGTCGAGGCCGCCGCGCGTGAGTTCTGGGACGAGATCGCCGCGGAATCCGAGGTCAAGGCCCGCGTCGTGGCCCAGATCAAGGAATATAACGAGGCGATGGAAAAGGCAGGCCCGCCCTATCGCTATTCGTGATCCCTGCGACCGGGCGCACCCGCTGGCGGTGCGCCCCCTGACCGGAGCCATTCATGCCCGCCAACCTTACCCTCGATGCCCTGAAACAGGCGGTCCAGGCCGGTGAGATCGACACCGTGACCGTCGCCTTCGCCGACATGCAGGGCCGCATGATGGGCAAACGCTTCCACGCGGCCCATTTCCTTGAAAACCACGACGAGACGCATTGCTGCAACTACCTGCTGGCGACCGATCTGGAAATGAACACCGTGCCGGGCTATGCGGCGGCAAGCTGGGCGACGGGTTACGGCGATTACGTGATGAAGCCGGACCTTTCGACCCTGCGCCGCCTGCCCTGGGCGCCGGGAACGGCGCTGTGCATGTGCGACCTTCTCGATCACAGGACGCACGAACTGGTCCCCCACGCCCCGCGCAGCGTGCTGCGCCGCCAGATTCAGCGCGCGCAGGCGATGGGTTTCCAGCCGATGATGGCGACCGAACTGGAGTTCTACCTGTTCGAACAATCGCTCAAGCACCATTTCGACAATGGTTATCGCAGCCTTGTCCCGACCGCGCGGCACAATGTCGATTACGCCCTGACCGGCACCTTCGCGGACGAACCCGTAATGCGCGAGTTGCGCAATGGCCTTTACGGCGCGGGCATCCCCGTCGAGAACTCGAAAGGCGAGGCCAACGCCGGCCAGCACGAGATCAACGTGAAATATTCCGACGCGCTGGACACCTCGGACATGCATGTGTTGGTCAAGGCCGCGACCAAGGAGATCGCGGGCCAGCATGGGCTGTCAGCCACCTTCCTTGCCAAGATCGCGCAGGGCCATGCAGGCTCGTCCAGCCATGTGCATCAGTCGCTGTTTCGTGACGGCGCCAACCTCTTTCACGACCCGGACGCCGAACATGGCATGTCCGGCCTAATGCGGCACTATATGGCCGGGCAGTTGGAACATGCGCGCGAGCTGACCTGTTTCCTTGCGCCCTATGTCAACAGCTACAAGCGTTTCGTGACCGGGCTTTTCGCGCCGACCAATGCGATCTGGTCGGTAGACAACCGCACGGCGGGCTTCCGCGTCTGCGGCGACCATACCAAAGGGGTGCGCGTCGAATGCCGCATCGGCGGCTCGGACCTGAATCCCTATCTGGCCTGCGCCGCGCTGCTGGCCGCCGGGCTGGACGGGATCGAGCGCAAGCTGGAACTGGAACCCGAATTCACCGGCGACGCCTATGCCGCCCAAGACGCGCGGCAGGTGCCCAAGACCCTGCATGAGGCCGCCGATGCGCTGGACGGATCGGCCATGCTGCGCGCGGCGATGGGCGACGGGGTCGTCGATCACTACACCCACGCCGCCCGATGGGAGGTCGAAGAATTCAACCGCGCCGTCACCGATTGGGAACTGTCCCGCGGCTTCGAGCGCGCCTGACCCCGCACATGAGGAACGAATGAGCAAGACCATCACCCTGACCTCGCCGGTCAACGGCGAAACCCTGATCGAACGGCAGGCACTGGACGCGGATCAGGCCCGCGCCGCCGTTGCCCGCGCCCGCGCCGCCCAGCCCGCATGGGCAGCCCTGCCGCTGGCCGAGCGCATCGCCCGCCTCCGCGCCGGGATCGAGGCGCTGGGTGCCATGAAGGACCAGGCCGTGCCCGAACTGGCCGACCAGATGGGCCGCCCGGTCCGCTATGGCGGCGAGTTCGGCGGCGTCAACGAGCGCGCGGGCCATATGCTGGACATCGCGCCCGAGGCGCTTGCCCCCACCGTGGTCGAGGACAGCGCCGCCTTCACCCGCCAGATCCGGCGCGAGCCGGTCGGCGTGGTCCTTGTCGTCGCGCCCTGGAACTATCCCTTTCTGACCGCCGTCAACACGGTCGTTCCCGCGCTGGTGGCGGGCAATGCCGTGATCCTGAAACACGCCAGCCAGACCCTGCTTGCGGGCGAGCGACTGGCCGATGCGCTGCATCGCGGCGGCGTTCCCGCCGATGTCATGCAGAATGTCGTCCTCGACCACGGCACCACTGAGTCACTGATCGCGGAGCGCAGCTTCGGCTTCGTGAACTTCACCGGCTCGGTCGCCGGTGGCCGGGCGATCGAGCGCGCGGCGGCGGGCACCTTCACCGGCGTCGGGCTGGAACTGGGCGGCAAGGACCCCGGCTATGTCCGCGCCGACGCCGATCTGGACGCGGCGGTGGACGGGCTGATGGACGGCGCCATGTTCAACAGCGGGCAATGCTGCTGCGGGATCGAGCGGATCTATGTCCACGAAAGCCTGTATGACGCCTTCGTGGCCAAGGCCGTCGATTGGGTCAATGCGCAGAAGCTGGGCAATCCGCACGACCCGGAAACGACGATGGGACCGATGGCGCATCGCCGCTTTGCCGATCTGATCCGCGCGCAGGTGGCCGAGGCGGTGGCCCAAGGCGCGCGGCCCCTGATCGACCCCGCGCATTTCCCCGCCGACGACGGGGGCGCCTATCTGGCGCCGCAGGTTCTGGTCGATGTGACCCACGACATGCGCGTGATGCGCGAGGAAAGCTTCGGCCCCGTCGTCGGCATCATGCCGGTCTCGGGCGACGCCGAGGCCATCCGGCTGATGAACGACTGCGACTATGGGCTGACCGCCTCGATCTGGACCGCCAACGCCGTTGCCGCAACTGAGATCGGCAGCCAGCTTGAAACCGGCACGGTCTACATGAACCGTTGCGACTATCTGGACCCGGCGCTGTGCTGGACCGGCTGCAAGGACACCGGGCGCGGGGCCGCACTGTCGAACCTTGGCTATCTGGCCGTGACGCGGCCCAAATCCTACCATCTGAAAAAGGTGCAGAAATGACACCCCAAGCGAACTGGTCCTATCCGACCGCGATCAAATTCGGCGCGGGCCGCATCGGTGAACTGGCGCAGCATTGCAAGGCCACGGGCATCGCGCGGCCGCTGCTGGTGACCGACAAGGCGCTGGCGGGCCTGCCGATCACCGCCGCCGCGCTGGACATCCTTGACGCGGCGGGCCTTGGCCGCGCCGTCTTTTCCGACGTCGATCCCAACCCGCATGAGGGCAACATGCAGGCCGGAATCGCCGCCTATAATGCGGGCGGGCATGACGGGGTGATCTGCTTTGGCGGCGGCTCGGCGCTGGATCTGGGCAAGATGATCGCGCTGATGGCGGGACAGACCGTATCCGTCTGGGACCTTGAGGATATCGGCGACTGGTGGACCCGCGCCGATGCCGATGCCATCGCACCGATCATCGCGGTGCCGACGACGGCGGGCACGGGGTCCGAGGTCGGGCGCGCGGGCGTGCTGACCAATTCGGCCACGCACAAGAAGAAGATCATCTTCCACCCGAAACTGATGCCAGCCGTCACGATCTGCGACCCGGAACTGACCGTTGGCATGCCGCGCTTCATCACCGCGGGCACCGGCATGGACGCCTTTGCCCATTGCCTTGAGGCCTATTGCAGCCCCCATTACCATCCCATGTCGCAGGGCATCGCGCTGGAGGGGCTGCGGCTGGTCAACGAATACCTGCCCCGCGCCTATGCCACGCCGGACGACCTTGAGGCCCGCGCCAACATGATGAGCGCGGCGGCAATGGGCGCCGTCGCCTTCCAGAAGGGGCTGGGCGCGATCCATTCGCTGTCCCACCCGGTCGGCGCGGTCTATGGCACGCATCACGGCACGACGAATGCCGTGGTCATGCCGATGGTGCTGGACTTCAACCGCCCCGCCATCGAGGACCGGCTGGCCCGCGCCGCCGATTACCTTGGCATCAGGGGCGGCTTCGACGGCTTTCGCGCGCGGGTGATGGAGTTGCGCAGCGAACTCGCCATCCCCGGGAACCTGACCGAACTGGGCGTCCAGTCCCAGCGTCTGGACGAATTGACAGAAATGGCGCTGGAGGATCCAAGCTGCGGCGGCAACCCTGTGGAAATGACGCGCGAAAACACCCGCGCGCTGTTCGAAAGCTGCATGTAGGCCGGCCGGGGGCCTTTACAGAAACCCCTCGCCCGCCAGAGGGCGCAGCAGGTCCCCGGCGACAAGGCGCGACAGCATCGGCCGGATCACCGGCCATGTCGCCATCGGTGCCAGCAGGCCGTCGCGGATGCGGGGCAGGATCCGGCTGTCGGACTGATACATCGGCGTCAGCAGGGCGCTGAATGCCTGGTAACTGAAGATATGCCAGCGCCGCATCCGGGCATAGGCGGGCAGCGCCTCGTCCAGCGGCTCGCGCAGGGCAAGGGTCAGCGCCAGGGCGTCCAGCAGCGCCATGTTCGCCCCCTGCCCCAGTTGCGGGCTGGCGCGATGGGCGGCATCGCCGATATGGGCCAGCGCCTGCGCATAGGGCCGCCGCAGCGTGCCATGCGCATAGCGGGCAGGCGTCATCTGGTCGTTGCGGGTGATCGTCGCCAGAAAGGGCGCGATCTCGGGCCACAGCGCCGTGGCCTCGGCCTTCCAATCGTTCAGCGAGGCTTCGGGCCAGCGGGTCAGCCCGGCGGTCGGCATCGACCAGAAGACCGCCGTGATCGGGGTGGGGTCGTCGGGCAACCGCCCGATCGGCAGCACGCCCACCATGCGATCCGCGCGGCGGTAGCGCTGGCGCAGGTGATCGCGCGCGAAACCCGTGCCCTCGGGCCAGGGCACGGTTCCCCAAATCGCGCCATAGGGCAGGATCCGCGCCGCCAGCGGCGACAACCGCGACCCGGCCCCCGAAGCATCCACGACCAGATCGAAGGGACCGAAGCGCCGGCCATCCTCAAGCGCGACATGGCGGCGGGCGCGATCCAGCGGCGCGGCGGCAACGCTGGCCGAGGTCACCACGCCGATCCCCGCCGCCGCGATCCGCGACCACAGCAGCCCGAACAGGCTGGCGCGATGGAACGCCCGCCCCGGCGCGCCCGTGGGATAGCCGACATCCAGCACCCGCCGCCCGGTTCCGGCCCCATCGCCATACATCCGCAGGATCGGGCTGGACAGCGCCCGCGCCTGCGTCCCCAAGCCCAGCAAGTCCAGCACCGCAAGGCCGACCGGCTGGATCACCAGCCCCGAGCCGACCGGGCGCGGCGCCTCGAAACGCTCGAACAGCGTGATATTGTGGCCGTCGGCGGCAGCCAGCAATGCCGTGGCAAGGCCCCCGATCCCGGCTCCGACAACGGCGATATCCAGTTTCATGGCGGCGGTCATTCCAGACCGGGACCGGAAAGGCAAGCACCGGGCGATGGCCCGGCCTCAACCCGGCGCGGGCTTTCAATCCGGCAAGGCGCCGAGGATTTCCAGCGCCTGGCGGTATCTGGCCATGCGCCGCCGGTCGGCCTCGGTGGGCGAAGCGATACGCGTCATGTCCAGGTTGTCGCGCAGATCGGCGATCTTCACCACGCGGGCAATCCCGTTTCGTCCGGCACGGCGCACAAAATCCAGGTAATCCTCGCCCTCGCGGCGGGTGACGGCATCCAGCGCGATGGCCAGATCCTCCGGCAGGCCCGCGGCGCGCAGGGAATCCAGCGTCCAGTCGCTGTCCTCGACCACGTCATGCAACACCGCGACGATCCGCTGCGCCTCACCCGGACAGGCTTCCATGACCCGCAGCGGATGCAGGATATAGGGCTGGCCCGCCTTGTCCGTCTGCCCCGCATGCGCAGCACGCGCGATTTCGATCGCCCGGCGAATATCCATCCGCGATCCCCTTTCCCGGCCAAGGCTACCCCTGCCCGCCGCCGCCCTCAAGCCCCGCCACGATGGCATTGCAGAACGCATCGAGATCTTCGGGGCTGCGCGAGGTGACAAGGGGGCCGTCGATCACCACCTGGCGGTCGGACCAGTCGCCGCCCGCGTTCACCAGATCCGTGCGGATGGATTTGTAAGAGGTCACCTTGCGCCCCCTGACCACATCCGCCTCGACCAGCAGCCAGGGGCCGTGGCAGATGGCGGCGACGATCTTTCCGCCGTCATGGAAGCGCCGCACCAGATCGACCGCCCCGGCCTCGGTCCGCAGCTTGTCGGGGTTGAGCTGGCCGCCCGGCAGCACCAGCGCGTCGTAATCCGAGGCATCCGCCGAGGACAGGGCCAGGTCGGCCTCGACCACCTGGCCCCAGTCGCCATCCTGCCAGCCCCGGATGGCGTTGCCGTCCGGCGAGGCAAGTTCGACCGTCGCGCCCGCCTCGCGCAGCCGGTCGCGGGGAACTTCCAGTTCGGATTGCTCGAACCCGTCGGTGGCAAGGATCAGGACCCTCGCATCGGCAATCTTCGGCATGTCGTATTCCTTTCCTTGTGCTTCGCACCGTGTGGCGGCGCGGAAAGGACAACCGCGCAGGATGCGGGATGTTCCTGCCTTGCCTGCCGAACTGCATGCGCCGCCCGCAAGCAACGACGCGCGACAAGGCGGCGATACCGCGGTAACCTTGCGGGCGACGACAACCCCGACACGAGGTCCGCCATGCGTTTCGCCCTTTCGTTCTGCCTTCCCCTCGCCCTCGCGGCACCGGCCCTGGCCCAGGCGCAGGCCGATGCCTATATCGACGATCGGTCCTCAGCCGAGCGGGTGGTGGTCTCGCTTTACAACGCCATCAACCGGCAGGAATACCTGCGCGCATGGAGCTATTTCCAAGAGGACACCGCGCCGCCGCTGGATGATTTCCGCGAAGGCTATGCCGAAACCGAACATGTCGAGCTGCGCATCGGCGAGGTGCAGACCGAAGGCGCGGCAGGGTCGATCCATTCGCTGGTGCCGGTCGCCCTGAAGGCGACCAGCCCGGACGGGACCGAAACGGTCTTTACCGGCTGCTACCGCCTGACGCAGGTCCAGCCCAGCGCGCAAGAGACGCCGCCCTTCCGCCCGATCCAGATCGACGGCGGCACGCTGGAAGAAAGCGGCGCGCCCTTCGACCAGGCAATGGGCCGCTGCGACACGCCCTGAACCGCAGGGCTGGCCCTGCGCCTTGCCAACCGCTATGCCACGCCGGACGGGCAAGGACGGCCCGGACAGGACAGGGCAGACGATGCGGCGTTTCATCCCCCATATCCTTACCGCCCTGATCGTTGCGGGCGCGGCGCTGTGGCTGCTTGCGGCGGGGCGCGAACCGATCTGCACCTGCGGGCAGGTCAAGCTATGGCACGGCCAGACCATGAGCGCGGAAAACTCGCAGCATATCGCGGATTGGTATACGCCTTCTCACCTGCTGCACGGAATCCTCTTTTACGGGCTGCTGTGGCCGCTCGCGGGGCGGATGTCCTTCGGCTGGCGGCTGACCATCGCCACGCTGATCGAAGCGGCATGGGAAATCGTCGAGAATTCCGACCGCATCATCGAGCGTTACCGCGCCGTCACCATCTCGCTGGATTATTACGGCGACAGCGTGGTGAATTCGGTGGCCGACATCCTTGCGATGATCGCAGGCTTCTGGCTGGCGCGGGTGCTGCCGGTCCGGGTCTCGGTCGCGCTGGTGCTTGGGTTCGAGCTGCTGACGCTATGGATCATCCGCGACGGGCTGGCGCTGAACGTGCTGATGCTGCTGTGGCCACTGGACGCGATCCGCGACTGGCAGGCGGGTTAGGCGGCGGCGCGGCGCTTGCCATGACGACGGCATGCCCCCTGCCCCGGTGGCCCACGGCCAGCGCGCACGAAAATGCCGTTGCCCAGATGGGCGCCGCGGAATAAGCCTTGCCCATGTCCAGCCCCCAGACCCGCACCGACCCCGCCGGTTTCCTTCCGCTTGCCGCCATGCTGTCCGGCGTCGCGCTGGCCTATACCGACTCGCCCGTGGCAGCCGCGCTCTCCATCGGCTTCGCTGCGGCGACGATGGCGGTCTTCGCCCTGCGGGTGGCCCCGTCGCGCCAGGTCTTCGTCCTGATCGGCCTGCTTCTGATCGCCTGGGCCGCCGCCACGCGCAGCGACTGGATCCAGGGCAGCATCGAGGCCGCACAGCGCGGCACGCTGGTCATCACGCTTTTCGTTGCGCTAAGCGCGATCCGCAGCGCGGCGACGACCTCGCCCGACATCCTGGAATGCGGCCGCTTCCTCGCGCGCCAGCGGCCCGGCCTGCGCTATATCGCGCTGACGATGGGCGGGCATCTCTTCGGGCTGATCCTGCTTTACGGCTCGATCTCGCTTCTGGGCACGCTGGCCGCCGAAAGCGCCGCGAAGGAAACCGATGCCGAGCTGCGCAGAAACCGCATCCGGCGCATGATGGTGGCGATCCAGCGCGGCTTCGCGGCGACCCTGTGCTGGTCGCCGCTGGGGCTGTCGATGGCGCTGACGCTGGCGATCGTGCCGGGCGCAAGCTGGACCGCCGCCATCCTGCCCTGCCTCGTCAGCGCGGCGCTGCTGTTGTCCCTGGGATGGGGGCTGGATGCGATCTTCAAGCCGCGACTGTCCAAGGCCCCGCCCCCCCGCGCGCCCGAGACCGAGCGATGGTCCACCCGCCTGCGCCCGCTGCTGGGCCTGCTGGCGGTGGTGATGCTGACGGTCGCCGCATTGCACCTTGCCACCGGCATCTCGATCATCGGCGGCGTCATGCTGGCGGTCCCGGCCATCGCGGTCCTGTGGATCGCCACGCAGCCCCGGCCCCGCGGCATGTCCCGCATGGGCTGGACCGGCAGCCGCATCGTGCAATTCGTCACGCGCGAACTGCCCGGCTACCGAAGCGAGATCATCCTGCTTTTCATGGCTGGCTTCATCGGCAGCATGGGGGCCTATATGCTGCTGCCCATCGTCACGGCGCAGGGGCTGGACATGCAGTCGGTCCCGCCCCTGCTGATCCTGGTCGCAATGGTCTGGATCATGCCGCTGACCGGACAGATGGGGATGAACCCGATCCTGGCGGTGTCACTGCTGGTGCCGCTCCTGCCCTCGCCCGTCCAGATGGGGGTGCCGCCCGCCGTGGTGGTCACGGCGATCACCGGAGGCTGGGCGCTCAGCGGCACGACCTCGCCCTTCACGGCCTCGGTGCTGATCTCGGCGGCATTGTCGCGCGTGTCGCCGCGACAGGCGGGCATCGGCTGGAACGGGTCTTATATCCTGGTGGGCGGAATCGCCCTCTCGGCATGGGTGGTGATCCTCGCGCTGATCCTGTGACCACGTTCACGCCGGCACGAACGCCGCCCGCGCGCGGAAAATCCCTTTCTTCATCACCCAAATACCCACGGCCCGGCCCCGCAATCAGCCCGCCCTTTCAGACAGGGGCGCGGCATTGCCCGCCACCGGCGGCAGCACCCCGCCGGACCGGCTTGCCGCGCGGCCAGCCAGCCCCGCGACGGGCAAGGCGCGGGACATCACCTCGACCCGGCCCTGCGATTCGTTCCAGCGCAGATGCCACGCCCCTGTTGTTCCTGATTTGTTCTTGAACATCTCCCACCGCATCACCCCCGAACCAAAGGCGGGCGCGCAATGCCAGCGCGTTTCCGCCGCGACCGAACCCATGCCCCACGGGATCAGGCACAGGCCCGTCGTTCCCCCCGCGCTGGCGGCAAGCTGCAAGCGGCGGCCTTCGCGCAGGGACAGGGGCCGCGTGATCTCGACCACCACGCTTGCCAGCGCGCCGTCCTTCAACGCCTCTTCCGCGACGGCAAGGGTGGCGGTCTCATCGGGGGTGCGCGCCAGCAGCAGGCGCTCGGGCGGCAGGATCGGCGCAAGGGCCTGGGGCAGCAACCCGTCCCGCCGCCAGCCGGGCCTGATCCACATGAGATTGCCGCCACGCATCGCACAGGTGATGGCGGCAAAACCCCAGGCCAGGGGTCCCTCGGCCTCATGCACCCGCGCGGGACGCAGGGGAAGGGGCAAGGAACGGATCGGATCGGTCATGGCGCGGCACAGGGGAAAACGAATGGAAGGGGGCGGCCGGATCATCCTCGACTCGGAACCCGTCGGGTCCGCAGTCTTGGACGGCGGCCCTTTCATGTCAATGCCCCCTGCCCTACGGGTCTCAGATCGCCTCGTTCACGGCGGACAGGAATTGCTGCGTGCGCTCGGACTGCGGGTTGCCGAACAGTTCCGACGGCGGGCCTTGTTCCTCGATTCGGCCATTGTGGAAAAAGCAGATCCGGTCCGAGATGTCGCGCGCAAAGCCCATCTGATGCGTCACCATCAGCATGGTCAGGTTGTGCTTGCCGACCAGCTTGCGGATCACCTCGGTCACCTCGCCGGTGACTTCGGGGTCAAGCGCGGATGTCACCTCGTCGAACAGCATCACCTTGGGCCGCATCGCCAGCGCGCGGGCGATGGCCACGCGCTGCTTCTGACCGCCCGACAGCCGCGCGGGATATTCGTCGCGCTTGTCGATCAGCCCGACCATTTCCAGCAGTTCCTCGGCCCTTTCGCGGGCGGCATCGCGCGACAGGCCAAGGACGTGGATCGGGCCTTCGGTGCAATTTTCAAGCGCCGTCATATGCGGGAACAGGTTGAAATGCTGAAAGCACATGCCGATGTTGGCCCGTTCGCGCCGCAGGTGGCGGCGGTCGGCGGGCACCAGCAGATCGCCCTTGGGCATATGGGTCAGGGGATTGCCATCGACATAGATCACGCCCTCGTCGATGGTTTCCAGTGTCATCAGCATGCGCAGCACCGTGGTCTTGCCCGAACCCGAAGGGCCGATGATGGTCACCATCTCGCCCTCGGCCACGTCGAGGTTCAGCCGGTCCAGCACTTGCAGGTCGCCGTAGCTTTTCGAGACATCGGCAAAGCGGATCATCGGACGGTCGGGACCATCCAGCGTCAACGGATAGCCGGTCAGTTCCTGTTTCATTTCACAAGTCCCAATTTGCGCCGCAGCCGGGTTTCGGCCCGCCGGACCAGTTCCGCCAGCGGCAGCGATATGCAAAGAAAGATCAGCCCGACCAGCGTGAACGGTTCAAGGAAGCGATAGGTTTCCGTGCCGATGGCGTTGGCGGTATGCATCAGTTCGGCCACCCCGATCACCGACAGCATCGGCGTATCCTTGAGAATGCCCACCAGGTAGTTGCCCATGCCCGGAATGCAGTTCGGCAGGGCCTGCGGCAGGATGATGCGGCGATAGCAATGCGCCGTGCCGAGGTTCAGGGACGTCGCCGCCTCCCACTGGCCCTTTTCGACGCTTTCCAGCCCGCCGCGATAGACCTCGGACAGATAGGCGGCGTAATGCAGCCCGATAGCGATCATCCCCGCGGTCCAGGGCGACAGGCGCACCCCGAATTGCGGCGCGACGTAAAAGACGAAGAAGATTTGCAGGATCAGCGGGGTCGAGCGGATGAATTCCACGAATTCCCGCGCGATCAGGGTCAGCACCCGCCAGGGGGTGCGCTGCGCCAGCGCCAGCACAAGGCCAAGAACCATCGCAATCAGATAACCGATCAGCGCGGCCAGCAGGGTGTAGCCCGTCGCCTCGATCAGGCGGGGAAGGATTTGCAGGGTGAAGTCCCAGCTCCAGTTGCCGCCCATGTCACACCCTTCCCATGCGGCGGGCGACGAAGCGTTCCAGCCAGCGCATGAAGGGCGTGATGCCAAAGCGCGCCAGGACGTAATAGATCACCAGCGCCGTGCCGAAGACCTGCGCCGAAAGATAGGTCGTGCCGTTGATCTGGCGCGCCGCGAACATCAGGTCGGCGACCGAGATCATCGCGACCAGCGCCGTGCCCTTCAGCACCTCGATCATCAGGTTGCCCCAGGCGGGCAGCATGATGACCAGCGCCTGCGGCAGGATGATGCGCCACATGCGCCGCGCGGGGGACAGGTTCAGCGCCACGCCCGCCTCCCACTGGCCGCGGGGGACGGATTGGATCGCGCCACGCACGACCTCGGCCCCGTAGGCGCCAAGGTTCATGCCGACAGCGACGAAACCGGCGGTGAACTTGTCGATGGTCAGCCCGAACAGCGGCAGGACGAAGAAGATCCAGTAAAGCTGGACCAGAAGCGAGGTGCCGCGAAAGATCTCGATATAGACCGTCGCCAGCGCGCGCACGGGCCGCAGGGGCGAGATCTTCATCATTCCGAACGTCAGGGCGATCAGCACCGCCAGCAGGGCGGCAAGAATGGTCTGCTGGATCGTTACCAGCGTTCCGTCCAGCAGCCTTGGGCCGTGGGCGGAAATGAACTCGGGATAGGTCACGCAGGTTTTCCCTGATCGTTGACGAGGGACGCGGGCCTTCTTGCGTCAGAGGCCCGCGTTGGCATCAGCGGTTCTGGCAGACCCATTCGGCGGTCTGGCCGGTCGGGATGTTATCCGGCCCATAGCCGTATTCCGCGACCTCGGCCATCATCGCATTGCTGCCCAGATAGCTTTCCTGCGCCTGATTGAAGGCATCGACGAAGTCCTGATCGTCCTTGCGGAAGGCGATCGAGGCCCAGTTGAGCGTCCATTCGGGCAGTTGAGTGACGTCCGAAACCTCGAGATCGTCGCGGTCCTCGGTCATTTCGATGGCGGTGAAATGGGTGACGCCCCCGGCATCGGCACGACCGGCCTGCAAGGCAGCAAGGATCTCGGTCGGGCCGGGCACCTGCATGATCTGGCCGTCGGGCACGCCTTCGCGCCGCGCGATCTCGACCTGGTTGTAACCGGCGCCGGTCACGAAGACGCCATCCTGGTCGATCAGGTCCTGATAGGTGTTGATCCCCTTGGGATTGCCGGCAGGGACGATGAAGGCATCCCCCGCCATCAGGAAGGGTTCGGAAAAGGCGACGTTCTCGCAGCGGCTGCCCATGATGTTCAACCCGCCGGTCACGATATCGACGCGACCCGCATTCAGCGCGGGGATCAGCCCGCCCCAATCGGTCACGACGACCTCGATATCCTCATGGCCCATCTCGGCCAGCAGCCCCAGGGTATAGGCGTTGACGAAGCCCATCGGCTCGCCATTGTCGCCGGGATAGGCAAAGGGGGCCTCGTTGGCAAAGCCGATGCGGATGGGCTGGCCTGCCTCGATCCGGTCGGTCAGGGGACCGGCGACGGCGGGCGTCGCAAGCGCCACCAGGGCGGCGCTGGCAAGGAATTTCCTCAGTCGGGCGGATGATCTTACTGACATCAGGGGTCCTCTCCTTCTTGTGCCGCGACGCTTGCCGACCGTGCTGGCCAACCGATGCCGCTTGACGGCACGACAGATTTTCCGGCTGTGATACTTAGTATTGGCTAAACAATTTCCTGTCAACGACAGGCGAATTGAACGGCACACTGATATTCTTTCGCCGGGTTCTGTTCATAACAGGCGCGAAAACGTGATTTGGTTCCCGTGATCGTTAGCTTTCCCTAAATGTCGCGGGGCTTGCTTCCGCATGATCGGCAGCACAGATAGTTGACCAGAGATCACGATGGATGCGGTTATGGACGGCAATACGAAACTGGCCTTTTCGGCGATGCGGCGCATCCTGCGCAGCACCGAGACCCAAGCCAGGGCGCTGATGACCAGGACGGGGCTGACGCCCTCGCAACTGGTCCTGTTGCAGAAGCTGGACGGGACAGAATTGACGGCAAGCAGCCTTGCCGCGCGCCTTGGCGTCAGCCAGGCGACCATGACCGTCATGATCCAGAAGCTGGAGGCCCGCGGACTGATCGCACGCCGCCAATGCAGTCTGGACCGCCGCCGCAGTTGGCTGTCGCTCAGCCCCCTGGGGCAGGATGCGCTGCGCGGCACACCCGACGGGTTGCAGGAAAAATTCGCCTCGGAATTCGGCAAGCTGCAAGGCTGGGAACAGATGGCCATCGTCTCCAGCCTGATCCGCGTTGCC
The DNA here is from genome assembly GCF_945915435.1 of uncultured Paracoccus sp. Lineage (GTDB taxonomy): Bacteria > Pseudomonadota > Alphaproteobacteria > Rhodobacterales > Rhodobacteraceae > Paracoccus. The sequence goes on from NZ_CAMEFG010000004.1 coordinate 107,533, forward strand.
GATATGCTGGATGCCGAGCCTGACGCCGCGCCGCTGATCGATTCCGCCCCCAGCCTGACCACCCTTCCCGAAGCCTGAACCCTGCCCCGCCGGGTGAGGTTCCAGCGCCACAGCCCGGTGCGGTCCGGCAAGGAATAGGTTGTTTTCAGCCCTGAAACATGCCTAAATGCGTCTTGAGCGCGGGCTGCTTCAAGCCAGCCTTTGCAGGTCCCTCCCCATCATATCCGCATTAAACTGCCATAATGCGGACCACCTGGACAGCGGTGTGGGAAGGACCTTCCCCGCAGGGAAGATCAGTCGAGTTGCTCCAGCATGGCCTGCACTGCCGCCTCAAGCCGTCGCCGTTCGATCGCCGAGAAATCCCGCTGCAAACGGATCTCCAACCGCCCATTGGACGCGGTGCATTTGGCCATGCCTTGCGGCCGCTGAACCTGAAAGGTGGTCTTGGCGCGACCCGTGGGCGTCGTCGTGGCGGATTGCTCTCCGTCACCCTTCTTGCGGGCCGCCGCCCCTGCCGCAAACCGGCGCAACACCTCAAGCTCATCCTGGGCCGAGCGGTTTTCCCAACCCTCAAGTTCGGCCCGGACCGCTGCGGCCAGGCCCTGGACCTCGTCCAAACGCGCGACCAGCGCAAGGCCAAGCGCGCGCGGAATGTCGGATGCAAAGCGCAGATCATCGCCAATGGCGGTAATCAGCTTGATAAAGGCGCGAATATAGCTGCGTTTCTGGTATCCGGCCGACCTGAACAGCAGCGAAACGGCCTTGTCCGGGTCGTTTTCCTGCGTGTCAGGGTCTGACGCATAACCCAGTGCAAGCTGCGCCATCTCGGCGAAGGAGATATCCTTTCGCACCAGGTTTTCATCGACCATGCGCCGATAAAGCCCTTCAAGCTGCTCACCCTTGGCCGCAATGCCGGCCGGAATCCGGCCCCATTTCTCCGTATCGCCCGTTTCTTCCAGCAATTTGCGATAGGCCGACAGCCGACGCCAACCCTGAATAAGCTCGTAACGGCCATCATCGCGCGGCTCGACCCGGATCGGGTTGGACAGTCCGATATCGCGGATCGAGGCCACCAGTTCGGAAAGTTCCTCATCCGGCCCATCGGCACGGTCCCGGATCAGCTTTTCGGTAATCACCTGATCCAGCGGCACCAGGTCGGTGATCAGCCCCGCCTTTTTCAACCGCACATGTTCTTGCGCCAATGCATCGTTTTCGGCCCGGATCCTGGCCTCCAACTCGGCACGACTGCGCGAACTTTCCGCCGTTTCGGAAATTGCGGCAGCCATCGGGCCACGACGCCCACCCTTCCCCACGGGGAAGCCCTCTACGGATTCAACCGCATCCTCATCCGGCATGTCGATTTCGAAAACCCTGCGCTTACGGCTCATGCCTCATCCTCCAACTTGTGCCAGGCAACGACCAGATGGCTGCGAAACTCTTCATAAGCACGGTCGAAGGTGCTGCGCGCCCGGCGCCAGGTGCCCCGTGTCATCTCTCGATAGTCGATTTCATAGACCGACGACAGGAAGCGGCCGGATTGCTCGACCGCGCGCGTCAGTTCAATGGGATGCGTCGCCATCCGTTCCCCGAAGACCTGCTGGAAGGCGCCAAGCATCGCCACATGCAATTCGTTCGACGGCTCATATCGCGTCATCAGGAAACGAATATCGGCAAAAGTCTTGGGCAAACGGATCTTCCCCGTGGGGAAGGCATCGAAACCATGCGAGAGATCCCCAAGCGCCTCGGACAACTGCCCGATAAAGCTGGTGGTGGAATCATACTCCCAGTAGCCCGGCCCCGACGGGATATAGAGGACATCCGCGGCAAAGACGGCGTTCATGGACTGATAACCAATCGCGGGCGGACAATCGAAAAGGATCAGATCATAGGCATCGTCCGGCAATCCGTCCAGAAAGCGTGACACCGCACCGAAGAAGGTCCATTCGGGATTGAGATGCCGATACTGCGCGCTGGCGAATTCGACAAAGGCCGCGTTGGCACAGCTGGGCACGATATCTATCGTGGACCAGGCCGTGGGCTTGACGAAATCCGAGGTCCGCAACTGCGACAGGCCCATGTCGCGGATCGAGGCGGGCAGTTTGCGGCGGGGCAGGGCGGTGCCGCTTTCGGCGCCGGAACCTGCCTGGTTCATCCGGTCGGTCTCTTTTTCCAGGTCGCGCGCCATGATGCCCCAGACGGTGTGATCCTCGGCCACGTCGTTCAGACCCATCGAATGGCTCAGCGTAGCTTGCGGGTCGAAATCGACGACCAGCACCCGATAACCGTCCAGAGCCGCTGCATGGGCAAAGTGCAGGGCCACCGTCGACTTCCCCGCACCGCCCTTGAAGTTCGCGATCGCCGCCCGGATCGCCCGCTTGCCTTCGGGCCGGGGGGGCATCAGCGACTTGCGGTTGACCTTGATCCGGCGCCGCAGCTCATTGATCTCATCCAGCGAGAACCAGCGCTGGCGCCCGTCCTCTTCGACTTCCCCGCCGGGAAGGTTCGGCTCGGCCGCCAGCTTGCCGCGAAAGGTCGACTGATTCATCTTGAAGATCAGCTCGGACACTTCCCATGACGAAAAGCGGCGCAGCGTCTTCTCATCCAGGGGGCTGAAGGTTTGGCGCCGGATCCACCCCTGCATCTTGAGTGACTGGGCCTGAAGGCGCGCCAGATCGGTGTGATTGAACATATTGCCGTCCCATACTGCTCATTATATTCTTCGAATTAGCAGATCGTAAATTTCTGGCAACTGTCGATTTACGCCGGATTGCGTTTTTCAAGGAATTTACGTTCCAAACTGGCCGATTCGCACCGTTCCAGGCACCGAATCGCGAATCGGTCGGGGAAGTAAGGGGTGGGTGCGCGGATTCGATTTGGTGACGCAACGCCCCGGACAACCGCAGATAGGGTGTCATAACCTGGCCGAATCGGGGACACCATATGAGTCCCCTAATACCATTGATACCGGATTTTTCATTCCGTTCAGAAGAGTTATCCGGCATTTGTCACGGACCCGCTTGACAGAATCGGAAAACGGAACGCAAATTGGCACCGTGGAAGGAAAAGCGTTCCGAATGGCCAGAATAGGCCAGCGACGCGACCCGACCGGATAAACCGGGCCGGGCTTGATGAATGGGCAGAGCGGATGCAACTGTTGAGGGCAGTCGGGCGCGAGGCGGCGTCGAAGAAATACGACCTCTTGTCGGCGCTGATGGCGCATGGCCTTGCGGGGGACAAGCACCGCCAGCGGCTGGTTCTGCGACTGATCGCGCTGATCACCACGCGTTACAACTGGCAAAGGGACGAACTCTGCATCGGGCAACGCGAGATCGCCCGGCTCTGGTCCGTCGATGAGCGCACCGTCAAGCGCGAGATGGCCCGGTTCAGGTCGCTTGGCTGGCTGGAGCAACGCCGGGCCGGTGCGCGGGGCAGGGTGGCCGTGTTCTCACTTGGCATTGCACGCATCCTGCTGGACACTCGGCCCGAATGGGAACGGATCGGTCCCGATTTCGTCGAACGTCTTGGCGGACCCGCCGAGGAAACGCCGCGTGACGACAAGGTCGTTCCCTTCATTCGTCCGCAACCGCCTGCGGGCGAAGGGCTTTGGCCGCAGGTCCAAAGCCGGCTGCTGGCCGAGGACCCCGCGGGTTACGGGGCCTGGTTCGCGCCCCTGATCCAGACTGACCTGGCGAACGGTCGGCTGGTGCTGATGGCGCCCAGCAGGTTTCACGCAACCTATGTCCGCACCCACCTTTTCGACCGGCTTCGCACGGCGGTGCGCCGCGTCGACCCTACGGTGGCAGAGGTCGAGGTGACCACGGGCTAGGGCAAAAAGGTCTTGGCTGGCGGCACGGGGCTGACTTTTCGGCGGGCCGCTGGCATGATCGGATGATGAAAGCCTGTCACGCCCTTGCCATTACCTTGTTCCTGCTGACCGCCGGCGGTGGCGCGGCGCAGGAATTGTCGCAGGGTCATATCGCCGAAGCCCGCGTCCTGGGCCTGGACCCGCACCTGTTCACGCGCAGCGAACTGGCCCAGATCACCGCCGAGCCGACGCTGCGCGACCGCCGCGACCGGCTGCGCTTCATCTTGCAGATGAAAGAGCGGCGTGGCGAATTGCCCAAGGGCTTCACGCGCAGCGAGGGCGACCGGATGGCCCGCCGTCTGGGGTGGTGGTAGCCCGAACTGGCCGCAACATGTATTCGCGCAATGGACGCGCTGCAGGCGGCGCAAAGCGGTGGGCCGGGGCAGGGCGCAGCCAAGGCTATGGGGCAGTCCTGGCAGCCGCCACGCGGCGCTGTGACGGGCGCAGGCCACCCATACGCGGCAAGGACCACAAGCACGGCCTGGGCGGGCTGCCACGGGCGTTGGAGCGGCCTGCAAGGGCTGCTCATGAACAAAGGCCCCGGCGGATGCCGGGGCCTTTTGGCTTTTCGTTCGCGGGTTTTCGTCAGGCTGCGGGTTTTGCCCGGTGTTCACCCCTCAACCGGCTGACCAGCCCCAGGACGAAGACGAAGAAGACCGGCACGAAGAAGATCGCCAGCACCGTCGCGGCGACCATGCCCCCGATCACGCCGGTGCCGATGGCGTTCTGGCTGGCCGCCGAGGGACCCGTCGCGATGGCCAGCGGCACCACGCCAAGCGTGAAGGCCAGCGAGGTCATCAGGATCGGGCGGAAGCGCAGGCGGGCAGCGTTGACGGCAGCCTCGATCAGGGTCTGGCCTTCCTCGCGCAGGTCCTTGGCGAATTCCACGATCAGGATCGCGTTCTTCGCCGACAGCCCCATGATCGCGATCAGCCCCACCTTGAAATAGATGTCGTTGGGCATGTCGCGCAGCATCACCGCCAGCACGCAGCCAAGGATGCCCAGGGGCACGACCAGCATCACGGAAAGCGGGATCGACCAGCTTTCGTAAAGCCCCGACAGCAGCAGGAAGATGAACAGCACGCTCATCGCGAACAGCATGGTGGACTGGTTGCCGGACTGAAGCTCTTCCAGCGACTGGCCGGTCCATTCAAAGCCGAAGCCCTCGGGCAGCGCCCCGGCCAGCCGCTCCATCTCGGCCATCGCGTCGCCGGAACTGACGCCCGGAACCGCCTGTCCGGCGATGCGCACGGCGGGATAGCCGTTATAGCCCACGACCAGCGACGGCCCCTGTTCCCAATGCACCGTGGCAAAGGACGAGAAGGGCACCATCCCCCCCTGCGCATTGCGCACGGTCAGGTCCAGGATATCCTCGGCCTGCATGCGCGATCCGTCCTGCGCCTGCATCGTCACCCGCTGCATCTTTCCCGCGTTGGGGAAGTCGTTGATATAGGCCGATCCCAGGTATTGCGAGATCGTCGTCGAGATATCGGCAAAGGCCACCCCGAAGACATTGGCCTTTTCGCGGTCGATGGTGACATAGACCTGTGCGGCGGGCGGCAGCCCCTCGGTCCGCAGCCCGGTGACGCGGCCGCCTTCCTGGGCGCTGGCCATCAACTGCTCGGCCGCGGCCTGCAAGGCGTCCTGGCCAAGCCCGCCACGGTCCTGCAAGCGGAAGGAAAAGCCGCCCGCAGTGCCGAAACCGGGGATCGGCGGCGGCGACAGGGCGAAGAACTGCGCGTCCTTGTAGCCGAACATCTTCATGTTGGCGTCGTCGGCAATGGCCTGCGCGGTCACGTCGCGTTCGGCCCAGTCCTTGAAGGTGATGAACATCAGCCCCGCGTTCGGCCCCTGGCCCGAGAAGCTGAAGCCCTGGATGCCCACGACGTTCTCGACCGCCTCGCTTTCGCGGAACAGGTTGGTCGCGGTTTCCAGCGTCTCGTTCGTGCGGCGGGAGCTTGCGGTCGGCGGCGCCTGGACGTCGGCGATGATGAAGCCCTGGTCCTCGTTCGGCAGGAAGCCGCCGGGCAGGTTGGCAAAGCCCATGAAGGTCCCCGCCACGATGGCGGCGTAAAGCAGCATCATCAGCGTGACGCGGCGCACCACCAGCCCGACGGCGCGCCCATAGCGGTCCGTCAGCGCGTCGAACTTGCGGTTGAACCAGCCGAAGAAGCCTTTCTTCTCGTGATGGCCCTTGATGGGCTTGAGGAAGCTTGCGCAAAGCGCGGGTGTCAGCGTCAGCGCAAGGAAGGCCGAGAACAGGATCGACACGACCATCGTCAGCGCGAACTGGCGATAGATGATGCCCGACGATCCGGGGAAGAAGGCCATCGGCACGAAAACGGCGGCCAGAACCAGCGTGATGCCGACGATGGCCCCGGCGATCTGGCCCATCGCCTTTTGCGTGGCCTCTTTCGGTGGCAGCCCTTCCTGCGCCATGATCCGCTCGACGTTTTCGATCACGACGATGGCGTCGTCCACCAGGATGCCGATCGCCAGCACCATCGCGAACATGGTCAACACGTTGATCGAGAATCCGGCGGCCAGCATCACCCCCACCGTTCCCAGCAGCGCGATGGGCACCACGATGATCGGGATCAGCGTATAGCGGAAGTTTTGCAGGAACAGGAACATCACCAGAAAGACCAGCAGGATCGCCTCGGCCAGCGTATGCAGCACCTTTTCGATCGAGGCCGCCACGAAGGGGGTGGTGTCATAGGGGATGACGTAGCTGACGCCTTCGGGGAAGAACTGCGACAACTCGTCCATCTTTTCACGCACCAGCGCCGAGGTGTTCATGGCGTTGCCGGTGGCCGAAAGCTGGATGCCAAGCGCGGCGGCGGGCTGGTTGTTCAGCTTTGAACTGAACATGTAATCCTCGGCCCCGATTTCCA